>CAVPOH010000003.1:0-198449 GCA_963706915.1 uncultured Actinomycetes bacterium | reverse complement strand
ACGTCTTCCGCCGGCTCGCGCGCTCCCCCGGCCTCGGCTTCGGCGAGTCCTACGCCGCCGGCGACTGGCACACCGACGACCTGCCCGGCCTGATCGCGCTCGTCGTGCGCAACCTCGAGAGGTGGCGTGCCGGCTCGCGGCTTGCGCGGCTCGACCGCCACCGCCCCCACGTCTCCCCGCGCCAGGGCCTCCGCAAAGCCCGGGCGAACACTTCCAGTACCACTACGACCTCGGCAACGCCCTCTATCGCCTGTTCCTCGACGATCGATGACCTACTCGTGCGCGCTGTGGCGGGCGGGCGCCACGCTCGCCCTGGCACAGGCGCGCAAGCTGCGGACGCTCTGCGCGTAGCTCCGGCTGGGCCCCGCGCGACCGCCTGCTCGAGCTCGGCTGCGGCTGGGGCGGGTTCGCGCTGATCCAGCCGGCGCGTACCGGGGCCGGGTCACCGGCGTCACGCTATCCCGCAGCAGCGCGACCTCGCCCGCGAGCGGGTCGCCGCGGCCGGACTCGCCGACCAAGTAGAGATCCGCCTCCAGGATTACCGCGCGCTCGCGGGCAGTTCTCGAAGCTTGTCTCGATCGAGATGCTCGAGGCGGTCGGCCACGCGCAGTACCTCGAACTTCTTCGCCGCCTGCGGCCGGCTGCTCGCGCCCGGCGGCCGGCTGCGATCCAGGCGATCAGGATGCCCGACGACCGCTTCGCGCGCTACCGCCGCAAGGCGGACTGGATCCAGCGCTACATGTTCCCCGGCACGTCTGCCGTCGCTGAGGCCCGACGGCGTGAGCCGCGCCCCCGGCCTGATGGTCGTCGGACACGACGAGATCGGCCCCGACTACGCGGACGCGCTCAAGTCTGGCGCGAGCGGTTCGTCACCAACCTGGGCGAGGTGCGGGCGCTCGGCTTCGACGACCGCTTCGTCCGGACCTGGGACGCTCTACCTCGCCTTCTGCGAGGCGCTGTTCAGGACGCGCGCAATCCGCGACATGCAGCTCGTCCTCGGCCGGCCATTCGAGGAGCCCGTGTGAGGATCCGGACATGCTGTCTACGCCGATGACCCAGCCGGACGTGAAGATCAAGACGGTCCGCGAGCGGACGAGCGTCCCCAGCCAGCTCGCCGAAGCCGTGGCCGTCGTCGTGCCGCCGCTCGGACTCGTCGCCGCCGTCTGGCTGCGCAGCCACAGGCCGTGCCCGTGGGCGTGAAGCCCCAACTTCGTCGGCCGCGGCGAGGAGGAGCACGCGGCGCGTCTGATCAGGGAGCCGGTCGATGCGAGCTCGAAACATCGCGGAGAGCGCAGAGGCATTCATCGAGCGCCAGCGGGAGCGGTGGGAACGCAAGCCGTTGATGTGAACCCAGGACATTCAACGCAACGGCCGCCACTACTGGCTACGCGAGCAAACGACCTTCCACGTTCAGAGCAACTACCCGCAAAAGGTGTTCATCCTGCAGCGGCTCCAGTATGACGCTTCGAGCCGGCCTACCCCGAAGCCAAGCCCATCCGTGAGCGCGCCCCGGGTGACGAAATAAAATACCGCATCAGCTACTTCATCCTGAGCCGCACAGGGAAGTGGTGTTGGGGTCAATTCGCACCGTTCATCCCCTCCCAAGACTTCGAGGAGCTACTCAAGAAGGCGCGAGACGAAGGAACGATCCTGCCGGCCGATTCGTAGTCGGCAGAGTCACGGCCCGAGTGATGTCCGTCCCCCAAGACAGGAGGAGCGAAGCGATGCCTGCCCGGGGCGAGCCCGACGCGTTGGCGTTCATCACCGCCCGTACTGGGTGATGTGACCCCCGCCCCCTGGCGGTGTCAACCTAGCCCTGCGGTTGCCGGGAACTCAGGCACCATGCCGCGACGTGTTCGGGGGGATCAGGACGGCATTGCTGTCGCGGTCGCGGTGTTCGCGTTTTCGCTCGTCTCGACCCCGGCGGCGTCGGCCGCGAATGGCCGGGCAGGGGTCGCGCCTGTCAGGACGCGCAGTTCGCAGGTCGCGCCGTGCCGACGGTCGTCGCGAACATCGAGGAGGCGCTGAAGCGTGGCCCCAGCGGGCTATCCCTCTGGCGCGACCGATGTTGACGCGCATCGCAAACACGTCACCGTTGATAGCGCAGAGGGACTTCAGCTACGCCCCATCGAGCGAGGTACGGAGTCGGCGGTACGGCGTCGGAGGAGTGCGCTCGCTCGCGCTGGGGTGCGGCTCGCTCAGGCGCTCTGGACGACCCGGCGGCATGTCTTGCAACCGCGTGCTTTCGACGGCAGCTCATCCGCCTTCATCCGAACGTAGGCGACCACCGGAATTGTGTGGCCGTTGCCACAACGAGTCGTGCCGTTTGGCCACAGCTCGTGCACCGTTCCCCAGCGTGGGTGAAAAATCACCTCGCGCTTGCTGTTCATGCCCGGCTTGGGGTCATGCACGGGCTGACCCTATAGCCCCGAGGTAGGGCACCGGACGTGCTGACCCAGCGAGGCCGCTGAACCGCGACGACGCGGTTCAATCATGGTTCTGGCCGAATCCGTGACGCATGTGACGGCCGAGATATGGCAGTCGGTGGAAGCGGGCGCACAAGGCCGCCCGTCGAGCGGACGCGACGAAGGTCTGATCATCGCCCGGGGAGCCGACGGCCGGAGAGCTTGGCCATTTCGTGACCGGCTCGAGTCAGCGGGAGGTGCGGTCGACGAGCTCCAGCAGCGCCGTCGCGATCGCTTCGGGTGTCGGCGGGCAGCCCGGGATACGCAGATCGACGGGGAGCACGGTGTCGACTGGTCCGACGAGGGCCTCGGGTGTGCCGAGGAGGTGACAACCGAGGGCGCAGTCGCCGAGCGCAGCGACCAGACGCGGCTCCGGCATCGCCTCGTAGGCGGTGAGGAGCGGCTCGCGCATGCGGGTGGTGACCGGCCCGGTCACGAGCAGCAGATCGGCGTGTCGCGGCGACGCGACGATGCCGAGCCCGAATCGTTGGAGGTCGTAGTACGGGCTCGAGGCGAGGGTCAGCTCGTGCTCGCACCCGTTGCAGGAGCCCGCATCGACGTGACGGATCGCGAGGCTGCGGCCGTGATCGGGCCGCGGAAGCGCAGCAGCGCGGCGGAGTCGTCGGAGGTCGCGGAGCAGGGTCAGCATCAGCGGTCGGCGCAGGCGTAGCAGAGCTCGAAGCTCTTGTTGATGAGCGGGAAGTCGGGGAGCAGGTTGTCCGAGGCGGCGTAGGCGACCGACGGCCAGTTCGCGTACGCGCCGGTGCGTAGATGGACGCGTGTCAGCTGGTCGCCGTCGCGCTCGACGATGCAGAGCGTCGCACCCCGCGCGGATTCGACGAGCCCTTCGGCGCACGCCGCCTTCGGCCCGGTCGGCGTCGAGCCGGTCGGCCTGACGGGCCCGTCGAGGAGCCGGTCGAGGAGATCGAGCGTCTGGCGCAGCTCGAGGATGCGCTGGTCGAGCCGGGCGCGGACGTCCCCGTCCGACCGGTCGGGGGTCCGTGGCTCGAAGTCCGGGTACTCCATGCGAAGACTGTGCTCGCGGACGTCGACGGCGACACCGGCTGCGCGTGCCGCCGGCCCGACAGTGCCGAGCCGTTCGACGTCGTCGGGTCGGAGCACCCCGATGTCCGGGAGCCGATCCTGGAACGAGGCGTTGAACTGGAGCTCGCGCCAGCCACGTTCCGTCGCGGCGCGAATCGCGTCGAGCTCCTCGTGGGCGTGTCGCACGGTATCGGCGTCCAGCTCGAGCGAGCTGCCGCCGAGCTCGATCGTGCCGAACAGGAAGCGGTGCCCTGTCAGGACCGCGTTCAGTCGGCGCGCGCGTTCGGTGAGCGCCGCGAAGTGGTTGTTGCCCGCGGCGAGGCCGACACCGGCGCAGACGGCGGCGATGTCGTTGAGGTGGCTCCAGAGACGCTCGAGCTCGAGCAGGATCGTCCGTGCGCGGGCGAGCTCCCGTGTCGGCGCGAGCCCGAGGGCCGCCTCGCATGCGTGGGCGTAGGCGAGGCCGTTCGCGACCGCGCAGGCTGCGCAGGCGCGGCCGACGTAGCGGGCCCCGTCCGCGAGGGTGCTCCCCTCGGCGGCCCGCTCGAGGCCGCGGTGCTTGTAGAAGAGGCGCGCGTCGAGGTGGAGGATCCTGTCGCCGACGACGTGGAAGCGGAAGTGGCCCGACTCGATGACCCCGGCATGGATCGGGCCGACCGCGACCTGATAGACGTCCTTGCCGCGTACGGGCACCGTCCAGTGGGCGAGCAGCGGATCGTGCTCGACGAGTGGCCGCAACGGCTCGTGGCCGTCGAAGTGGACGCCGTAGAGGTCGTGTGCCTCGCGCTCGTCCCAGTCGGCGGCCGGCGCGAGATCGACGATCGTCGGCACCACGCCGGCTCGGGCCGCGACGGACTCGATCGCGACGGCGCCGTCCGGCGCGACGAGCGCAGCCCGAACGACGGCTCCGCCTTCCGAGGCGTAGAGCCCGGCGAAGCGGGAGCCGCCTGTGAGGGCCTCCTGCACGGCCTCGCGGTACGAGAGGGCTGCGTGGACGGTCACCCGAGCCCCTTGACAAGCGCCTCGACGATGTCGGTGTCCGGCAGCCAGAACGCGGCGCCGGCGAGCACGAGCAGGATCAGGCTCGCAGCTGCGGAGAGGCCCATCACTGCGCGGAGCCCGGGCGCCTCGGCGCGCTCGCGACGGCGCGTGCTGCCGCCCGTCGTCTCAACCAGGGCGTGGGCCAGCCCGACGAACCCCAGCGCGAGCAGGACCGCTGCTCCCGCTGCCGCCCACGGGTGTCCCGCCTCGAAGCCGCCGGCGATGATGAGGATCTCGCTGAGGAAGAGCGGGGACGGCGGCAGCCCGGCGAGCGTCCCGAGCGAGAGGCCCATTGTCGTGCCGAGGGCCGGCTGGGTGCGCGCGATGCCTGTGACGGCGTGGCCGGCCGAGCGTGGCTCGTGCCCGAGCAGCGGCGTCGCGGCGTAGAAGCCGAGTGCCTTCGCGACCGCATGCCCGACGATGTGCACCGCGACGCCGGCGAGCGCGATCGGCGTCGCGAATCCGACCCCGAGTGCGATCACGCCCATGTGCTCGAGGCTCGAGTAGGCGAGCAGCCGCTTCCAGGCGAGCGGCCGCCACAGGAACGGGACGGCGACGGCCAACGACAGGAGTCCGAAGCCCATCAGCACGACGCGCCCCGTGTCGGCTCCGACCGCGGGCTCGAGCGCGCGCTCGACGCGCCAGGCGACGAGCAGCACGGCGGGCAGGAGCGCGGCGGAGAGCAGTGCGGACACGGGCGGCGGCGCCTCGGAGTGAGCGTCGGGCAGCCAGTTGTGCACCGGCGCCCAGCCGATCTTGGCCGCGAGCCCGACGAGAACGAGCAGGAATGCGACCAGCGTGGTCTCCCCTGCCGGCACGTCGGCGGACAGCGAGCGCCACGACAGCAGCTCGAGCGTCCCGCCCGGCGTGACCGACGCCAGCAGCACGATCCCGAGCAGGGAGAAGCCGAGCCCGAGCGAGGTGAGGAGCAGGTACTTCCAGCCGGCCTCGAGCGCGCGCGGCTTGCCGCTCAGCCCCACGAGGATCGCCGAGGCGGCCGTCGTCGCCTCGACCAGCAGCCACGCCGCGCCGAGATTGCCGGCCAGCGGGACCGCTGTGAGCACGGCGACGAATGCTGCCAACGCGGCGTAGTAGGCACGAGGACCGTTCGTGGCGCCGAAGAGCCCCGACGGAGCGGTGTCGAGGTACGCCGGCGAGGCGATCGCGCTCGCGAGAGCGACGAGCCCGACCACGCCGACCATCAGCCCGCCCGCCGCGTCGATCACGACCCAGTCGGACACCTCGAGCCGCCCGGGATCCGCGAGCGCCACGATCGAGAGCACGATGGAGGCGACACCCGCGAGGCCAAGTCCGGTCAGTGCGACCGGCTGGACCGCGCGGCGCGGCGCAACGGCGACCAGGATCGCCGTGAGGGACGGAAGGCCGACGGCGAGGAGCGCGATCGTCTCGCGGCTAGTCACGCAGGGTCTCCAGCACGGCTGTGTCGCCCGAACCGAACTCGGCGAAGATCCGCTCGTGGAACACCATCGCGACGATCGCGATGAGCGTCAGGTCGAGCGCCACCCCCAGCTCGATCGCGAGCGACGCGCCGCCGGGAAGCGCGATCGCCCCGAGCACGAGCCCGTTCTCGACCATCACGATGCCGAGTAGCTGGTGCAGCGTCGCACGGCGTGTCGCGACGACCGCGGTGCCGAACGCGACCAGCGCGAGCATCGCCCGCTCCGACTCCCCCGACTCGAGGCCGATCCGCGGCACGAGCCACGTGAGGGCGAGCGCCAGCCCGACCGCGAGCCCGGCACGCGCGAGCGGAGCGACACCGGCGCGCACCGGGCGCGGCTCGCGTGTCCGCGCGACGATCACGAGGAAGAGGGATGCGAGAGCGACCCCGCGCACGGCGAGCGCGACCGCGGCGGCCACCTCGTCGGCGGACGAGGCATCGGCGATCGCGACGGCGGCCAGCAGCAGCGCCTGGGTCGTGACGAGCCCGACCGCGACGGAGCGTCGCCGCACGACGACCACACCGATGCCGAGCGCGACCACTGCCCAGGCGAGCGTGCCGGTCACGCCGCCTCCACGAGCCAGGTGACGACGCCGAGCAGCGCGACGACTGCTGCGACCCCGAGAAGCCTCGGAGCGAGGAGGATCCGCATCTTGGCGACGAGCGTCTCGGTCAGCGCCAGCGCCGCGCAGAGCAGCACGAGGACGAACGGCAGCAGCGCTAGCTGCTGCACGGGGTCGGTCGGATGCGGGAGGAACAGCTGGGCGGCGAGCACGAGCACGAGCCAGTGACGGGCGGACGCAGCCCACTGCAGCAGCGCCAGGTCGCGTCCGGCGTACTCGAGCAGCGGGCCCTCGTGGATCATCGTGAGCTCGAGATGGGTGTCGGGATTGTCCACCGGCTGCCGTCCCGTCTCGGCGACGACGACCAGCGCGAACGCGACCGCGCCGAGCGCGAGCGCCGGATCCGTCCAGGCGCCGGTACCGGCGGTGCCGCCGATCATCTCCACGAGATCGGTGGTGCCCGAGACGAGTGCTGCGACGGCGAGCGCGAGCACCAGGGCGGCCTCGACGAAGACCGCAATCGTCAGATCGCGGCTCGCGCCCATCAGCGCGAACCCGTTCGCAACCTCCCAGGCCGAGGCGGCGACGGCGAACCGCGCCAGGGCAAGCAGCCCGGCGAGCACGAGCGCGTCCCTGCCGACGCCGAGATCGGGCACGTCGGAGGTCACTGGCACCAGCAGCACGGCCGCGGCGAGGCTCGCGGCGGCGACCGCCGGCGCGAAGCGGTAGACGAACCCGGCTCCCTCCACGTCCACGGCGCTCTTGCCCCACAACCGACGGAGGTCACGGTAGGGCTGCAGCGGCGACGGGCCCCGCCGGCCTTGAAGGCGCGCCTTCCAGTTCTGCACGAGCCCCGGCAGGAGCGGAGCGAGGGCAACCCCGCCCACCACCTGGGCGACCGTCGCCGCGGCCGCCGGACCGCTCACCCGATCACCCCCAGCTTCGCGGCGGCAAGGACGACGAGAACGAGCGCGATCAGGTAGCCGACGTACGTTCCGAGCCGTCCGCTCTGCGTCCGTCGTGCGTGGTGGGCGCCCCACATCGCCAGGGCCGTGACGGGCCGGTACAGACGGTCCTCGAACAGGTGCGGAACGTGTCCCTCGTAGGTGACCTCCTGGACGATCCCTCCCTCGGCCCGCACCACGATCTCCCGCTCTGGACGCAGGACGTTCTCGAGCACGAGCCGCAGCGGCTTCGTAAACCCGGCGCTCGTCCAGTCGAGCGAGCGCTCGACGCGTTGGCCGCATGCCCAGGTCGGCGCGGGCGCCGCCACTCGCCGCCCCCGAAGCGCGACGAGCGCGACGACGACCGCGCCGAGGACCAGCGCGATCCCGCCCGTCGGAAGCGACCCCGTCCCTGGAAGCTCCAGGCCGACCGTCGTCGGCGTCTCGTCCGCCCAGGGCGCAAGGCCGACGAGCGAGCCGAAGAGCAGCCCCGGGGCAAGCCCGAGGACCACGCACCCCGCTGCAAGGCCGACGACGGCGACCCGCATCGGGACGGGGGCCTCCTCGGCGTGAGCAACGACGTCTCGGCGCGGAGGGCCGAGCAGCACGAGCCCGACGACCTTGACGAAGCACAGCGCGGCGAGCGCCGCTGTCGCTGCGAGCGCCGCGAGCGCGAGCGCGCCCGCCGTGCCGTCCGCGATCCCGCCGTACATCGGCACCCGGAGGAGCCCTTGCAGCGTGACCCACTCCGACGCGAATCCATTGAGCGGCGGCAGACCGGCGATCGCGACTGCGCCGACGAGAAACGCCGCCGCCGTCCACGGCATCCGCCGGATCAGGCCCCCCAGCCGGTCGAGCTCCAGCGAGCCCACGGCCCTCTCGAACGAGCCGGCGCCGAGGAACAGCAGTGACTTGAACACTGCGTGGTTGACGGTGTGCAGCAGTGCGGCCGCCAATGCGAACGCCGCCCACTCGTCCGCGCCCCGTGCCCGCAGCACCAGGCACGCACCGAGACCGAGGACGATGATCCCGATGTTCTCGATCGAGTGAAAGGCGAGCAGCCGCTTCAGCTCGTGCTGGAACAACGCGTAGACCACCCCGCCGACCGCCGACAGCGCGCCGAGGCCGAGCACGAGAACGCCGAGCCACTCGGGAAGGACTCCGAGCCAGTCGACGAGCACGCGAACGAGCCCGTAGATCGCGATCTTGATCATCACGCCGCTCATCAACGCCGATACCGGCGCCGGTGCGATCGGATGCGCGAGGGGCAGCCAGACGTGCAGCGGCATCAACCCTGCTTTCGCGCCCATGCCGACCAGCGCGGCGAGCGCGACCGCGATCTGCACGCTGGACCCCGACGTCATCACCGTCGCGTCCCCGATCGCGCCTTCGCGGGCCAGAAGCAGCACCGCCACCCATGTTCCGACGCCCGCCAGGTGCGTCAGCGCGACATAGAAGAACACGGTGCGCCGCGCAGCCTCATCGGCGCGGCCGACGAGGATCACCGCCGCAGGCACCAACGTCATGGCCTCCCAGCCGAGGAGGAAGGTCAGCGGGTCGCGGGCCACCAGCACGAGGAGCTGCACCAACACGAACAGCCCCGTCAGCGAGGCGATCGCCCGGCCACGGCCCGACGGCTCCAGGTATCGACCGGCGAACACCAGCGCCGCGGCGCCGCAGACGCCGAGCACACCGAGAAACAGACCCGATAGCCCATCGACCCCGATGCGGGGATCGAACGAGCTCGTGAAGGCCTTCCCGGCGACCTCACCGGCCGCGAGCGACCACAGGCCGCCGACCGCGAGGAGGGTGCAGCCCGCCGCCTGCAGCCAGATCCCCACCGCGAACGTCCGCCGAGCCAGTGCCACGAGACTCCCGGCACCGACCGCTCCGACGCCGAGGAGGAGCACAACCGCGAAGCTCACGGGCCGGCGAGCTCCCTCAGCATCGACTGCTGCTCCTCGAGCTGGCGCGTCACGAGCGCCCGGCCAGCCTCCAGAAGCTCGAAGACCCGTTCATCCGATGCTCGGTAGTAGACGCTCGTTCCCTCACGCCGCGACTCCACGAGCCCCACCCGACGGAGCGCAGCCAGATGCTGCGACGTCGCCCCCGACTCGAGCCCCAGCCCCTCCTGGAGAGCGCCGACCGACCGCTCCCCTTCACGCAACAGCTCGATGATCCGAACGCGCGCCGGATGTCCCAACACGCGGAACAGGCCCGCCTTCACTTCGTAGACCGGACGGACATTCGATGGCATTGGGAGGATGATTACATAAATCTCTTAAAGTTGAAAGATTTATAGAAATAAGCAATATCGACGTCGGCTCGCGGAGACGAAGCTCGGCGCCACGGCTCGGCCATGGCGAGTCGACCGACTCGGGCGAGCACGCCCCAGCCATGCACACCTGCGCTAGGGGATGCGACGGCCGCAGCCCTCGGCGAAGTGATCACGGTCTTGGCCGGAACCGTGCTCGATCCAATCTGGGGCGACGCTCTGGCCGGGGGCCCGACCATGACTAGGAGGTCGTAGTCAGATCGCATCGCGCCTTCCGGCCCCAGCGCGAAGCTCGTGCAGCAGCGCGGCGATGAACAAGCTGCCGAACGCAAGCGTTCCTTGCGGTGAGGGGTGGCCGCCCAGCAGGAACACGGCGGACAGAAGGATGAAGATCCACTCCCATCGTGGTGCCCCGCCCGGGGTCAACCGAACCGGCTGGAGCACCCCGGCCTCGACGACCTTCGAGCTACCGGATCGAGGGGTTGAGCTGCCCGGCAGCCTCGCACGAGCTAAGCAACCGGACCGCGTCGAGCACGCTGGTCATCGAGGGTGGTCTCGGCGACACTCGCCGCAAGAGCGCGCCTGACCGGCGCTACGCTGGCCGTGTGGAGGAGAGGCTCACCGAGGCGGATGCGAAGGAGCGCGAGTGCGCCGCGGAAGATCGCCGGCCGCAGCCGCCTCTCCCGTCGACGGACGAGCACGCTCGCGCTGCTCGGCGCCCGCGGCCAGTCGAGGATCCGCTTGAGGACGACGACGGCTCGGGGGCAATCTCGTGACGCCCTGCCCGGTCTGTGGCGAGCGGCGCGACCCGGCCCGCCGGATCCTTTGCCTCTGCGACGGCCTCGTGTGTGCGGTCTGCGAGACGGGCCGGATCCGCCGTCCGATCAGCGACCACCACGACGAGGCGACCGGCCGCCTCCTGCACACACCCTGGCTGATAGGGCTGCGGTCCTGCCCGAGCTGCGGCGCGCCTGGACACCGAGCCTGGGCGACCCCGGCGCGCGCGAGCGCGGCACCCAGTTGACGCTGCACAGCTTCGCGGACGATCGCGCCGGGTGTGACGAGTGAGCGGCGAGCGCATGACGCTCAAGGCGATGGTCGGCGTCGGCCTCGCGATCTGGCTGTTCGCGATCGTGCTGCCGGGCTGGCAGCTCTGGCTGCTGATCTTCTCGGCGGTGCTCGTCGCCTGGTCGGTCTTCCACCTGCTGACCGACGCGTAGCCCGAGCGTCCTTTATCCGGATAGCGGATTGGCAGGTTTGAGCTCCGCGCGGGCGATCGCGGAGCCGGAAGTCGGCTCCAACCCGCCAGCCGGCCGGCGCGGTTCGTACTCGTCCGAGCCGCGGCGTTACCTTCTTGGCGTGCCCGCGGCGCAGCAGGTCGAGTGGTCGAAGCTCTCGCTCGCGTCGGCGAAGTCGTGAAGCACGTCGTGCTGCGGCAGGCGGCGGGCTACAACTACGACGAGATTGCGCTCGCGCTCCAGCGCGACCAGCCCGAGCTGCGCCACGTTCCGCTACCGCCCCGACGGAAGGGGTACACGAAGTGGGTGTCGGCGCGCGCGAGAGAGCTGCACGCCGAGATCGACCAGAGCGAGCGGCGACATACTGAGGCGGCCCCGGCCTTGCCGGAGCCCGCGGCGGCCGCCGGCGTCGACGTTGTCCGCCGTTGCTGCCCGCCGAGCCAGGTAGGCACCCAGGTAGGCACCACGCGGCCAAACCCGACTTCCCTGACACACCTGACCTATGGTTTCAAGCCGTTTCCGCTCAACCATGCGGTACAGAATGGGCGGTGCAGGACTCGAACCTGCGGCCACCTGCGTGTAAGGCAGGCGCTCTACCAGCTGAGCTAACCGCCCGGGCGGCCACGGATGGTAGCGCCGGCGGCGGGTATCCTCGCTCGGGCCGCCCCCATCGACTAGCGGCCCAGGTCGCCACCCTTTCAAGGTGGTAGCGCGGGTTCGAATCCCGCTGGGGGCATCCCAGTGTTCATGCGACTTTGCGGCCGATAGTCGCGGATCACCGACTACCGGCCGTGCCCCACAAGTGCCCTAAACGTCGCCGGTCGCCGCGTCGGTCCTGGTGTCGAGTGCGTCCAGTCGGGCCGCTGTGATTCCGCGGAGGCCGGGTGGACTGCCCGCCGGTAGGGATGAGAGGGGAAATGCGGTCACGGCCCGACCGGGTGTCGGGAACCAATGCAGACCTCCGTCCGCCGCATCGACGGAACACTCCCCGTATTAATCCCCTCTCCCCCTATCCCCTCCCCGTCTGTCGCAGACGAGTGTTCCACGAAGGCTTCCGACAGTCAATCGCCGGAAGCCTCGGCTCTTACCGCGGTTCACCCGGCCCAGGTTCACGATGCCACCCACAGGCTGGGTCGGCTAGATGGCCGGTCGGGACACGATTGGGTCAATCCGCCCTCTGTTGCAGGCGATACACAGGCTGTGTCGCGGACGGCGACGACGGCGGAGAGGCCGCCTCCTAGGCTCGAATGGGTCGAGAAGGAGGCGGGGCATGTACCACATCACGAAGACACGGATGCTGCTGATGACAGCGGTATTTGCCGCAGTCGCGGCGGTGTTTGCCGGTGGGGCGAACGCGGCAATCGGGACGGCTTTGGCGACCCAGGCGGTCGCGACAGCGCCCGCGTTCCCGAGCGGCGACCAGCTCGATACGGCAATCAAGACGGCAATCGGGACGGCTTTGGCGACCCAGGCGGTCGCGACAGCGCCCGCGTTCCCGAGCGGCGACCAGCTCGATACGGCAATCAAGACGGCAATGGCGACCCCGCAAGGGAGTGGGGGCACGGCTGCAAACGACACGGCACATTTTCCTGACACCTCGGATGTTGTCTCGCGCTACCTCGGCAACGACCGGATGGGTACAGGCCCGTTCCCCGACGGCTACCGCGGCCGTCCCTAGAAGGCGAGCCACATCGAGGGGAGAAGACGGGGCGTCCGCCGCCCCGTCTTCACGCCGGTGAGGTTGCGCCTGTCAAGCGCCACGGCGCGGGCCGGGTGGGCTGCCTGAACGCCGGACGCCTCAACTCTTACCGCGGTTCACCCGGCCCACGTTCACGATGCCACCCACACGCTTGGGTTGGCTAGATGGCCGGTGAGGACGTGTCCCGTCCCGAACAGCTGACTCAGGTTCGAGTGAATCCTCCCCAGTGAACCGGGTGGATGCTGAACGGGATGCCCTCGCTAACGCGGGCGATCCACTCCTTCAACGCATCGTCAGGCTCACCGTAGATTTCGAGGGTCTCGAAGTCCGTGAACGCGAACGTCTCCCTGACCTTCTGCCCCATGACTTCAAGGTGATGCCGCATCGACTCGGCGTCGGGATGGATCTGAATCACGACCTCGGAACCCTCGGCCTCATCGACATAGATGTGAAAGGCCAACAGTCGAGGCTCGCTCTCTTCGACCAGTCGGCAGAACTCTGCGACCACAGGCCGGTAGGCCTCTGCCTTGCCGGGATGGATTCTGGAGATGGTCTTGACGATGAATGGTGCCTCGCTCACCGCAACCTCCCTGTCCGCTGAGTGCGGGTGATCGTAAGCGAGTGCGAAACGAAACGCCTCGAATCGTCCGGGCCGGCGTGCCCCATTCATGCCCCAAACGTCCGAAACCTGCCCCTACTAGGGCTGCGGGGCCAAGGCTCGGGAACCGGGTCGCGACTTGTGTTCATGCGGCTTCGTGCAGGTTCTCGCGGATCGGCGTACGTCCGCCGGATCACCCTTTCAAGGTGGTAGCGCGGGTTCGAATCCCGCTGGGGGCATTCCGACACCAGTCGGCCATGCGGAAACCGCATGGTTGAGGCAAACCGTCTGTGCGAGCAATGCGGGATTTGCGAGACCGTGATGGACCGGTGATGGATGGAAATTCGCCCAGCCTGGCAACACGGCCATGGCGATCCGTCACACTGAGGCACGCTCTCGACCCCGCCACCGCCCCGTTCGCGTCCACCGGTTCGACGCGGACCGTCAGGCGAAAGTTCGTCCCTCGTCTCTCCGGAGAGGAAGTCGGCCACGGAGCCGTCCTGCATGAAGCGCGGGACGCAACGACAGGAAGATGCAGGATGAGCCCGGCCTGATGCGCTCGAAGCCGAGCTCGCTCGGGCGGCGAGGGGCACGGCGGACGTCTAGGGGATTACTGCGAGAGCGTCCCGCACGAGTTGATCTGCCTCGAGGTTCCACTCCCGAGGCACCCAACTGATGCGGAAGCTCTTGAACCCAGCGCGGAGACCGCTGGCAACTTCGTGCAGCTCATGGAGATGTGCTTGTCTCACCGCGGAGTCACCGTTTACTTGCTCCACCACGAGCTCAGAGTCCGTGTAGACCCTGATTCGCTCGATTCCGTGAGCGCGTGCAAGCATCAATCCTTCGATCAACGCTTGGTACTCCGCCACGTTGTGGGTGGCAGGACCGATCTTCTTCGAGATCTGAGCCACGTTGACTAGACGGCGCGTTCGCAGAAGCGCACCAATCGCCGCGTGGGTCAACGGCTCTCCGGGGCGGCGTCGCAGGTTGCCCCCATCGGTGTTGAGCAGGTAGTACGCGTGATTCGGGCCGGCCAGCTCTGCGGCCCCGGCCTCAGGCGTCTCCGGCTCGGACTCCTGCTGCTCGCCGAGCAGGACGCGGCGCACGAAGTCCGAGCGCTTCTCGCGAGGCAGGCGCGGCTCCGACGTCCAGGCGCCGTCGCTGATCGTGGGCGTGGCGAGCAGGTGAGCGGCCATCTCGGCAGGCGGCAGCTCGCGCCAGGACGCCTTGCGGGGCTTCCTCGGCTCGGTCATCGGCGCTGATCCTGGCGGGCCCGTCGGAGGTCAGGCACTACTGGGGCACGAGGCCCGGGCCTGCGGGATGACCGGGTGCGGCCGTTACCAGGGTTGGGCGCCCGCCATACGACCGAAGCTCCAGTCACTGTCGGTCGGGCGTCTACGGCCGGCGGGCGCCCTTGTCCCACCCGTGAAGATCAGCGGATCCTCAAGCGAGTGGACCGTCTGGACGACGCCGGGAGATGATTCCACCGCCGTCACCACGCGCAACAGCGGCAACAGCTTCAAGATCAGCGCGCCTGGCTTCGGCGTGATCAACCACGACGCGGGTATCACGTACCCCGACGGAACACACCATGGAACCACACTGGTGTTCCCGTTCACGCCAGAGATTGAGGCCGCTCTCTGCGCTGCGCTTACGCCCTGACGAGATGTGAGCACGGCCGGGAAATGAGGGGCTGGCCCATGCGGGTTTGCGGGAACCTGTGCACCACCCGTGCACCCACGCCGAGGTTGAAGACCCACGCCGGCTCCTCGTCTAACCGCCGGGGGTAGAGCAACCGCCCTAGACCAATGACCCGTGTGGCGCGTCCGGCTGCGGCAGAGACTTGATAGCGCGCTGCCCGGGGGATGGGGCGCGTTTTGATAGCCGCGAGGCCCGCCGGACAGCTCGGGGGAGCTGGTTTCCGGCGGGCCGTGCGGCGACGGTGCGCCGTCCCGTCCCGGGGGAGGGCACGGAGGAATCGGCGTCCGCCGCTTTAGTCTTGCACCTACGGCGCTGACGCCGTTCACCTCGGGCCGGGTGTGCCAACTTGGAACGGCCAGGGCGTTGGGGCAACCCAAAACCGCCCCGAACAGGGGTTCTAGCGTGACGAGCCGGGGCGTTTTGCCGCTCCTGGTTTCGGGAAAACTCCTCGTTACTGCGGTTGGGGAGGACGGGGAGTGTTGGTCAGCGGCATCGCTGTCGATGAGCGGCGTGGGTCATGGTGAACCCGCTCGTCACGACGCGCCCGAAGAGGGGCGACACCGAGCGAGGGCAGGTCTTGGGCGAATACGCCATCGTCGTCGGCCTGATCGCATTCGTCTGCGTCGTCGCACTTCTGTACTTCGGGGTCGTGTTGCGCGACGACTACCAGTCGGGTGGCGAACAGATGCAGCAAACTCCATATGAACCACTGACTCCACCGACTCCCTCCGCCCCGCAGTCCTGGCCAACCACGCTCGCCGACTGCGAAGACGGCGGATGGAAAGACTTCCCGCAGTTCAAGAACGAGGCCGAATGCGTCGACTACGTCAACCGCCTCACGTCGTAGTGGCGGGAACCCTCACGGGGAGAGAAATGGTGAGGCGCGGTCATGCTCGTCCGTCACGCTCAAAATCGTTCGTCCTGGATGCCTGTCGGCGCGTCTAGCAGTGAGGACGCCCGCACATGAGAGCGGAGGCTCGCTTGACGTCGTGCAGGTCAAACGGGCCGCGATGGTCAATAGGCGCGGCGGATTTCGGCGCTGAGGCTGCGGTCGCCGGCGGTGGCGCCCTGATGAGTTCGTCGGGTTGTCCGCGGTCGAGATAGGTCGAGACGTTGCACTTGTCCGGTGCGAAGATGATTCTCATTCCCTATATATTCTATAGGGATTATCGGCTATAGATTACTCGGTCGTGCCTGAGCCGCTTCCGCGTTATCTCCGTCTCCGGTTGCGAACGCTTGACTGGAGAGGTGGCGCGGATCGTCGCCGAGAGGCCGAGTGCGTCCGCTGGCCGGCAGTGTCGCAAGCGTTACACAAGCTGTGGCGCCGCGGTGAACGACGGCGGAGCGTGCCCCTCATAGCGTCCCGCCCATGGTCGAACGGTCGAGAAGGAGACGGGACATGAACAACATGACGACCATGAGGATGTTGCTGTCGACCGCGGTACTCGCCGCAGTCGCGGCAGTGTTCGCCGGCGGGGCGAACGCGGTGCTGATGGATGTCGAGGGAAGCGGGTCCGGGCTCACCGGCGTGCACGCGGCGCTCGCGAATCGTGCGCCTCGCCCCGCCGCCATGGAAAACACGCTCGATCCGGCGATCCGCCGCGCGATCGAGGATCGCGCGGTCGGGCTCACCGGGGACAGCGCACTGACGAGGCATCCCGGGACGGCCACGCTGCCGACCGCGTCGTCTGCAAGTGACGGCATCGATTGGTCGTCATTCGGGCTCGGAGCAGGGATGACGGCCCTGCTCGCCGCCGCAATCGCAGGTGTCGTGCTGACGACCAGGCGCCGCGGCGGTATCGCTCTCCCGTAGCGACCGTTCGACACGGGAACCGAGGCGGGGCGGGTCCGAAAGGACCGCCCCGTTTCGCTGTCCGCTCAATCGACCTGTCACCAAGTCGTCTCACCAGGGACTCGTATCCCCTACCCACCGGAGCCGAAGCCGTCGAGCTCGGCAGGAGCGACAGCCGGCGGCGACGAGCGGAAGCTGCGTGGCATCCCGGCGATTGCGAGGGGCACCACGGGCGCGATCCCCGGCACCGAACCGGTGCGGGCGCTTCTTGCGAAGGAGCAACGCTTACGGTGCTAGAGAAGACGGCCCGAGCAGTACCGCAGTCTTAGGGAGAGGATCGCCCGGGCCGTCTTCGGGGGAGGATCGGTTCTCTCACGCGAAGCCCGCGTTGTGACGACCCTTCCACAGGTGGGCGTAGAAACACCGCGCAAAGTGCGGAGATTGCCGGTCACTGTCCACAGGGGTTCCACAGGGGGCTCGTACGGCTGGGGATGATCGGGGCCGGGTGGGCCGCCTGAACGCGGACGCCTCGGCTCCTCACGTCGGAGGTCCCGAGTCGCATCGGCGTCCGATTAAGTGCTCATGCCGGATAGAGACATCTCGCCCCTGGCCCGGCGTGGCCCGCTCCTGGCCCACGGGAGACGCGTTAGCGACGCGGCGTTCGTTGTTTCACATGCCTCGTCGTGGGGAACGATTGTCATCTCTCAGACGGACGGAACGGCGTGGGCACAATCGCATTCGTCGATCTGGATCTGATCGCTGTAGCAATTGCGGAACCGGGTGGCGACCCTGGCCACTTCTTGGTGATGGCTTTGTCCGGAATTGTCGGCGCGTTGCTCGGTGGCCTTCTCGTCCGGATCTCGTCCGACGCCGACCCAGTCGAAGAGGTTCTTCGATATCTCCATCTGCGCTGACGGGTGGTCATCGGTGCCCGTGCCGCCACGATCAGTCTTGCGGCTCGGGCCGGATGTGCCATTTGGAAGCGCCAACGCGTTCGGGCTGCCGCGCCAACGCGTTCGGGCTGCCCACCCGCGCCCCCGAGCGAGCGCGTTTCGCGCCGCCCGGTTTTCGGGCAGTATCTCGGTACTGCGGGTGGGAGGAACTGGGAGTGTTGGTCAGCGGCGTCGCTGTTGATGAGCGGCTTCTCAAGCAACTCTCTGGAGTTGTCCCTCTGAAAATTGGGCGCCGCCTGGATACGGCTTTGTTCTATCGAGCAGCTGTCCTTGGCCTCACGGTCGATGAGCGGAAAGCGATCCTCGCTGCGCTTGCGAAGCCGCCTGCCGGCCTCGAAGACTTACGGGAAATCCTGCTCCAGGACGCGGCGTGGCGGCAATGCGAGAGCATCTAGACGACTTGGACGAGAACGAACGCCCGGGCGAGAAGCACACGCCAGAGAGGCTCGGTGAATACCTCGACTTCTGGCGCAGCCCTTTCGGGGCTCTCACCGCGAATCAGATACGCGCCCTGCTCGCGTGGGGCGAGACGCCTTACACCGAGAGAGAGCGGCTCAAGGCCAGCCTCGCGAACATCCAGCACCGCGAGGTGCAGGCACGGTCGCTCGCTCCCGCTCCCGCTCCACAGAACCGCCATAACAGTCGGCTAGACCGGCTCAAAGCCATCTTCCGTTCATGAGCCATGCTCCTGAGCGGAGTCGCGCGCGTGCCGATCACCAGATGCGCGAACCCGCCGGTCATCGTTCGTCGCCCTGTTGGAGCGAGCAGGCTCCGGGAGCCCAACAACACCACCGCAATACCCAGCCTTGGTCGGGGAGAGAAACGATGAGGGCGCGGTTACGCCCAACCGTCGACGTCAAGAACTCCTGTTGACGCGACGGTTCTCCGGGTAGCGATGCGCGCCCGCCCTCGAGGGACGAACGCGCATCGTTGTAGCAGTCCTGATTTCTTGACTATGCCCCGTAGCCGGGATACCCCGGATTCGGGCTCGGCGTGGGTGGTGCGGCGCTCCCGTTGCGAGCAGGAGATGCCGGCCGCCAAACGCCGACGTCCTTGAAGCCGTTGCCCCTGACGTCACCCGGCTTGCGGTCCTGGGTGAACGTGTAGACCGGACGTCCGCGGTAGGCGACCTGCGTGCGGCCGTCAGGACGCCTCACGGTGCCCAGGTGGAGTCCTCCGGTCGGGGTCGTGCCCCTGGGGACTACGAGCGGGGTCCACAGGGAGAGGCAGGTCTGGTCGGTACAGATGAACCTTCCTCGTTGCTCGACGCTCAGCGAGTAGAGGGTCAAGCCCTTGAGATTCACGAGCACCTTCTTGTGCAGCGTCGGGTTGGTGGCGGTCCTGACTACCAGCTGCTTCGACATGCTCCCAGCAGTGCCGGAGTGTGCGGCGAACACCGCAACCAGTGCGGCGGCCAAGACCACCGGAACCATCAGCTTGGCGATGGTTGCCGTCCGAGTCATATGCGACCTCCTCGGAAGTGGTGGTTGGTATCCGGTACTACGTATCGACCGCCGTCGATGGATTGGGCGTCTCACCCAATGGCTGCCATTCCGTTGCCGACGTAGCTGACGCGCTCGTCGTTTTCCTCGCCAGCAACCGGGTATCCGAGTGACGAGCTGCGAGCCATCTATTCCGCCGGATCAGGCTATGAGTGACGTGTCGATGGGCGGGTCGTCGTGCCAGCGGTGAGACACCGGTAGGGCCGCTCGACGTACGGTCCATGCGACGTCCGTTGGTCTGTTGGCTCCGTCGCGGAGGTTTCAGGTGGGAGGAAGGCGTGCGACCCGCCCGCGCGGTTCCGGTGTAGTACGGGCATGAAGTCACTCTTCGCCGTCGGCCTCATCGCCCTCGTCGTATGTGGGTCCGCGCTGGCGAAGTCCGGCATCTCGGTCGCGGCCAGCGACACGGCGCCAGCGGTGGGCGAGCGGGTCACGCTCGTCGTCCAAAGCGAGCGAGCCCTCGACTACGACCTGCGACTGATCGCCGTTGCCCCGGGCCAGCCCGTGTACCGCGTTGTCGCCACGATCACCGGTGACACGAGTCGCCCCGTCCCGAACGTCCGACGCCGCGGTTTCGAGGTTCACCTCACGCGGACGGCACCGAACCGCTGGCGCGGCGTCGCTCGCTTCCAGCGCCCAGGCAGCTGGCTCGTCGTCGTCCCGAACGGAGCTCCAATCGGAGTAATCATCCCCAACGGCGCCGCGATGCTCACGCTCGCAGTTCGTCATACGACCTGACCCAGCGCCGCGTGTCGCGCGGAGTGTTCAACGAGCACCGTTTCAATGAAGGGACATGAGCCCACGCGCGCTTTTGCCCCAATCGTGCCGACGGAGGTGACCGAGACGGTCGAGGGCGACCGTGCTGGCCGCCCTCGGGTCGTCTCCGACACCGGTGGTACCAGGTTCGAGTCTGAGCCTGCGTCGGAGCCGCCTAGTCCTTGCCTTTGTCCTTGCCCCTCTCGTCCTGATCCTTCTTCTTCGAGTCCCCGGAGCTATCCGACGACTTCTGCGGAGCACACTTCCCCGGCCCAACCTCCACGGCAGAGCCGCCGTCGGCGGCACCGATCTTGCCCCCGACAAACCCCGTTGCCGGCGCAAAGCCGGACGAGAAGTTGGCGAACAGCTTCGCGTGCGGTTTAGGCGTATGGCCCGTCGCGAACCCGACAAGCTTGCCGTTCGCGAACACGCCCGTGAACCTCGCGGTCGTCACGCCACCCGAGGCGACATGGATGCGGAGCTTGCCGTCAACGACACCGATGTTGTCGGTCGCGTTGGCAACGACCCGCGCATCAATCGTGATCGCCCCGGCAAGGTTCCCGTCTCCCGCCGCGACACCGCTATAGCGGGCCTTCGCCGTCACCAGGGTCTTACCGTCGGAGGTCGTGCACGTCTTGGCCTTCCCGATCGGCGTCACCGTCGCCGCAGAGAACGTGCCGGTGACCGACCGGATGCTCTTCGTCTCCAGTCCCTTCGCCACGGCCAGCCCAGCCGTCGCAAGAACGACGAGCCCAATTGCTACGAACGTCAGCCTGCGCATCTCGCGTCATCCCCTTCCGTCGAGCGCTGCGGCGCGTGTAGGTGATCGCACGCACGGTGCGCGAAAGACGTGAGCTTTTCGTAAAGGAGCACGCGCCTGTTGGCAGGTGCCGAAATGTACGGAGTGAGTCCTCGAGCAGCGGCCAGGCGGCGGCCGTCTCGCCTCTATCCACAGGTTTGCAGCGACGCGCCATCATGTCGTGGCGGCTACGCCAGGCGCGTTGACCAGTCGGGTCGGGCAGGACATACTCCGCCGGCCTACCGGTCAACGAGCCACGACGAACAGACGGTGGCCGTCACTGCGGTCTGAGGAGGTTGAGATGGCTGGTGTCGAGAAGCGAGACTTCGACTCCCCGGACGAGACACGCACTCCGGACAAGACGCGCGTTGACGTGGTGAGCATGGGCGGCACCACCGCTGCGCGGTTCACGATGGAGCCGGGATGGAGATGGTCAGAGTGCGTCAAGCCCGTCGCAGGCACGGATAGCTGCCAGCATCGACATGTCGGAGTCGTCCAGTCGGGAACGATGCGGGTCACCCACGAGGACGGCACCGTGCTCGAGCTCGGGCCAGGAGACGCGTATGTGATCGAGCCGGGCCATGACGCGGAGGTCATCAGTCAGGAACGGTTCGTCGGGTTCGAGTTCGAGCAGAAGTCCGCGGAGGAGTACGCGCGGCAATAGCCTGAGCGACGACCGTCGGGTGGACATCCGGGCCCGCTCCGGGCGCACCGTGATCACGGCGACGAAGGGTGGCATTTTTCCCGCCTCGACCCGGGTGTCGAGGGGCCTTTCAGGGCGACCGGGCGCGCTGGTCTCAGCTCGCAGGCGTGATGTTGAGGTTCATGCGGAAGAGATTGGCCGGGTCGTACTTGGCCTTGAGCACTGCGAGCCGCTCGTAGTTGGCGCCGTAACCCGCTTTGACGAGTTCTTCCTTCTCCTCGCCCAGGCCGGGAAAGTTCAGGTAGAGGCCGCCTGTCGAGTGTCGGCCCATCGCGGTCCAGAAGTCTCGGCCCCATTCGATCGCCTCGTCGCTCTGGGCCGGGTCGGTCCAGCTCACTTCCCCGGTGACGAGGAAGGGTGCGTCGCGGCCGGCGTAGGCGGTCGCGCTCTCGTCGACTTGGCTCATGGCGCCGCCGTGATGCCAGATGGTGATATCGGTGAGCGGCGTGGGTCGGCGAGCCGCCCAGTCGGCAATCTCGTCGATCGCGTCTTCTGACAGCGCAGCGAAGGCGCGTGACTTCCAGTAGCGGAGCTCGCCCGACGGGAAGAGGGCGTCGAAGCCGCTCTGCAGCCCGAGCCACGGCCAGGGGCCGCTCAGATCGATGAGCGGCTGAGCGAGCTCACGTAGCGGCTGCACGACGGGCTCGCCGTCCTCCACGGATCCGGAGTAGACGCCGGCAAGGATGAGGACGGGCTTGCCATGGTGCTCGGGCGGGAAGGGCTCGTGCGGGGGAACATTCCAGAAGAAGGCGAGCGAGCTCAGCTCCTCCGGCGCGGAGGCCATGTAGTCGCGCCACGCCGGCAACACGTCCCTCGCGGCCTCCTGTGGGTAGAAGACAGCGCCCACCATGACGGTCGGGCCGACCGGGTGTGCCTGGAACTCGAAGGATGTGACGGCGCCGAAGTTGCTCCCGGCGCCGCACACGGCCCAGAAGAGATCCTCGTTCTCTGTGGCGCTCGCCCTGCGGAGCTGGCCGTCTGCGGTGACGATGTCGACCGAGAGCAGATTGTCGACCGAGAGGCCGTACTTGCGGCGCAGGTGGCCGACGCCGCCGTGCAGCGTCAGGCCCGCGATGCCCGTGGTCGAGACGACCCCGCCCGGGACGGCGAGCCCGAACAGTTGCGTCTCCCGGTCGCAGTCGCCCCAGAGCGCGCCGCCCTCAGCGCGCACCGTCCGGGCCGAGGGCTCGACGTGGATGCCGCGCATCGGAGAGAGGTCGATGACGAGGCCGCCGTCGTTGACGGCGTTGCCGGCCACGTTGTGTCCACCGCCCTTGACCGACAGCAGCAGGCCCCGCTCGCGCGCGAAGTTGACGGCGTCGACGACGTCCGCGGCTCCGGTGCACTGCACGATCAGCGCCGGTTTGCGATCGATCAGCCCGTTCCAGATCGCGCGCGCGTCGTCATAGCCCGGATCGCCGGGGGTCAGGACGACCCCGCGAACAGCGTCGATGAAAGCCTGACGCGCTTCCGGGTCGAGCGGCGCTTCAGTCGCCAGCTGGTCTGTCATCGACGTCCTCCCTTTGCTTGGAAACGGCGAGCGACTCTGGAACGGGCGGCCGGTCACCTACTTCTGGGATGCGGCATGCCTCGTAGGAGCCAGAGTACGTCTTGGCGAGCTCGCTGACGAGGTCGCGAAATACGGTGCGGTGCTGCGCGATGAGCGCAAGCCCCCTGGCGGGCGTTCAGGCTGCTCTACGGGACGCTGCGCCAAGCACTACGGTCCGGCCGTTCTTCCCTTTCGTCCGACTTCTGTCCGGAGTCGTTGTCCGCGTCCTCCAGGGGATGGTCAGGCGAGTCGTGGCGGTCAGCTTCCCTCGCGGGGTCCTGTTTCACGCCGCCGTATCCGTGTGCGCCGGGGTCCTGCTGACGTTCGGGTGTGGACATGGTGGGCCTCCGGTCGTGCGAACGTGAGCGGGTCAGGTGCAGCGGGGCTACCCACAGCAATCCGCTGCAAACTGCAACACCCCGAGGGCACTCCCTGAGGCACATCGAGCCGTTGTCCAGATGCTTTCGCTTTGCCGCCGGCTGGCGGCTTCTCGAGGGCGGCGAGGATCGCCCTCCGCGCTCGACCGTGAGGCCAAGGACAGCCGCCCGATAGAGCAAGGCGATATCCGGGCGACGCGCAACCCCCTTGTAACCGAGATTCCTAGTCGGCGTTCGCGGACGCGGCTTCGATGTACGGCAAGACCGGAGGTACTGGGACTGGCCGTCACGAGACGGAACCCGGCGCGCGCCGCTAGGGCATCCCACTCGTGGAGCGTCCGCTCCCGGCCTGCGGGTGCGACGAGCATATTGAGGTCGGAGAACTTTGATCGGGGATCCTCGTTGGGTGGGCCGACGATGCGCTCGATGAGAAGCAGCGTCGCGTCGGCAGCCATCCCGCGTCGGCAGGTGCGAAGGATCGAGACGGCGCGCTCGTCTTCGTAGTCGTGGATGATCGACTTCAGCGTGTAGGCGTCACCGCCTGCGGGAACCTCGTCGAAGAAACTTCCGCCCCGGATCTCGCATCGATCGGCAACGCCCGCCATTTCCAGGACGGCGGCGGCATTCGCAACCACATGCGGCTGATCGAGAAGGACGCCGCGCATTGTGGGGAACTCGCCGAGGAGTGCTGCGAGAAAGGCGCCGTTCCCGCCGCCGACGTCCACCACAGTTCCGAAGCGACCGAAATCGTAGGCGTCAAGAAGAGCCTGGTTCGACGCCCCGGTCAGCGACTCCATCGCCAGGTCGAAGATCGCACTCTCGTCCGGCCGCTGGGCCCGATAGTCCCAGACGTCGGTGCCGTGCACGTGCTGGAAAGCGTTGTCGCCGGTGCGTATGGAATGCTCGAGGTGGCCCCAGGCTTCTCGGAAGTACGGCCTCCCGACATACATCGCCCAGCCGCGCAGCGAGCCCGGGACGCTTGACCGGAGCAGCGCCCCCATCGGCGTCAACGAAAAGCGACGCCCCTCGTCCTCGTAGAAGACGCCGACCGACGCGAGCGCGCGGAGCAGCCGATAGAGCGAGCCGGCGTCGGAGTCCGTGGCGGCAGCGAGCTCATCGCTCGTCCGGGGGCCGTCGGCGAGCAGGTCGGCGACGCCGAGCGTAGCGACGACGTGAATCGCCTGGCTCACCTGGAACCCTACGATCAGGCGACCGAGGGTTGAACCCGGCGTCTCGTCCATGTGGCGACACTAATAGCCACCCGAGGCCGGAGACCAGGGTCCCGCTGCAGCGAGCGGCTCGGCCCACCTCGGCGAGGACACGCGCGGGTCTCCGGTAACGGGGGTTCGAATCCCGCTGGGCGCATATCAGCACGTCGGTCGAGTGCAAGACTGCCTCGTCTAGTCCAGCCCGAGCGAGCCAGGGGCGCGCCGTTGTCCGCGCGGCGACAACGGGCGTCGGCTAGATGTCCTGCCCACAGAGGTTGTGAACGCGGCTGATGGGTGGCCGGTCTCCGAGTGAGCTGTGCGGTCGTTGTCGGTTGTAGTAGCGGAGGAAGCTTAGAAGCGAGCGGGCGCGAGCGCTCGAGGTCGGCCAGGTGCGGCTGTATGCCCATTCCTGTTGCAGCGTCTGGATGAAGCGCTCCACTTTGCCGTTCCAGCGCGGCGTGTATGCGGGTGTGCGGATGTGGTGGATGCCATGGCCGTCGAGCAGCGCTTGGAAGCGGTGACTGTTGCGGTAGACCATCGCGTTGTCGGTCATCACCGCTTCGGCGCCTCCAGGCCGAGCTCGCCGAAGAAGGCGAGTGCCCGTGTGAGCGTGCGCACGTTGGTGTCGGCGTCCTCGCGCGGGTGCAGCTCGACGTAGGCGATCCGCGAGTTGTCGTCGACGACACAGTGCAGGTGGTCGTAGCCGATCCCACGGTGCAGGTCCTTCGTACTGCGGTCTCGGGTGACGCGGTGGCCGGGGACGCTAAAGCGGGCGAGCCGCTTCACGTCCATGTGCAGCAGCGCTCCCGGGCGCGACCACTCGTAGCGGCGATAGCTCTGCCTGTGTCCGCGCGCCCGTCGCGAGAGGCCGTGCCGGTGGAGCACCTTCCAGATCGTCGAGCGGGCGCGGCGGACGATCCCAGCCAGCCGTCCCGGCCCGAGGTTTGTCTCGCGCCGGGCGCGCAAGATTGGCTCCTCCTCGGCCACCGTCAACCGACGCGGCTGATGCAGCGGTCGCGAGGAGCGGTCAACAAGCGCCGAGCTGATCCGGCCTCCCTCCAGCCAGCGATGCCACCAGCGGTGCGCGGTCGCCGGCGAGACGCTAAAGGCGTTTGCCGCCGCCTTCAGCGACGACCCCTGCTCGATCGCGAGCACGAGCTCGCGCCGCCCAGCCAATCCGAGCTTCGCGTTAGCGTGCAGATCCATCACGGCCCTCCTTTGAGATGCAGGTCTTGGCGGACCCGCACAGCCTCAAAGGAGGGCCGGATGACTCCTCAGCCGTTCACAACCTGTGTAGGCGGATCAGCTAGACGAACCGCTCCAGGGTCCAGGCGACAAGCACCCACCAGGCCAGGCAGGCGGCGATGCACCACAGCCACGCGACACCCACGACGACCTCGTAGCTCTCTGCTTCGTGTCTCACGCGAGCGACTCCACTCTCGGAACGTCGAGCCTCGGCCTCTGCGGCCGAACCGAGCTCCCCCTCGCCGGCTCTTGGGGTACCCGCGGGAGCCGCGGACGAAACCTGGCTACGCGAGGGGTTGGCTTGGGTCGCGGACAGGAGTACAACGTGCGTGTACCTCCGACGCGCCGCACTCTGGGGGGAGGGACAACGTCTCGTTCATGGGGTGAACGGGTGCGGCGCCCAAACACCGCCGCGCGCCCGTCTCTCGAGTCCTGCGCGGCTACGGCTCGAGACGAGCGACCGGGCAAGGCGTGGCTCGTGTTCAACGCGGAGGCGCGGGCCCAGGTGTCCCAGGCGTCAAGGAGCGAAGAAGAGTCCCCCGCAACGCCAGCCGCAACAGGGACTCCCGCGCCCCCACGCACAGGCCATTGTCTCTGGATGCGGCGATCAACACAAGCACCGGCAACCAGCCCCTGGCCGTTTGACACTCGCCACGTCGGGCAAACACTCCCCACGGCGGCTCCGAGCCCTCGCCGCAACCCCGGCCGGAACTGACGGCTGCATGACGGGCGGGGAGTTCGGGGTTCGGAAGCCGCCTGCCGGGCCGGCGACCTCGAGAACGGTCGTCACGCTGTCCCGCAGTCTTGACATCGCCGAACGAGGGTGGGACCATCGCTGCTTCCCAGGGGGTAAGAGTGGCGAGCTGCGGTGTTAGCTCGGTGGGCACGTTCGAGGCTGCTGCTTCTTGGTTTCCGTTGGCGAACGGCAGCGGGTCGACTGGGTTGCGCCCTCCATCCGTACTCCCAAACACGATCCGAAAGGGAGCAATCTGATGCCCAAGCGGCTCCTAGCGCTTGCTCTGATCGTTCTGCCGCTCGCATTCGCTGCGGCGGCTCTCGCCGCTCCGCCGACGAACGAGGTCACGGTGGTCGTGGACGCCGTCGCTGACGATACGGAGATCTGCGCGGACTTCGGCTTGCCGTCAAGTTCGTCGAGAACGGCACGTTCAAGACCAGGACCTTCTACGACCGCGAAGGGAACATCGTCAAGACCATCCTCAGCAACTTCAACCAGAGATTCACTCTCAACCGCATCGGCAAACGGCAAGACGCTGAGCACCAACTATCCGCTCGTCTTCATCACCCGGGGTGATGACGCGGACATCCGCGTTGGACTCCGCAACGCGTACCACGTTCCGGGGGCAGGAGTTGTCCTGCTCGACGCCGGACACCTCATCTTCGACGCAAACGGCGACCTCGTCTTCGAGGCTGGCCAACACGATCTCCTCAATGGGTCGGTCGACGCCTTCTGCGGCTACTTCGACTAATAGGCCCCACATCGCCTACCGTTGAGGAGAGGGGGCCAGGGAGCCCCCTCTCCTCTCACTCGAAGGACTAACGTCCCTGGGGCTGTGTTCGATCGCGACTTCTTTCGGCGGGAATTCCCGCAGAAGCTTCAGCGGTTCAGCGACGAGCGGGAATCGGTTCCGGTCAGGGTCGTCATCTCCACGGTCGGTGGCCGGGACTTCGACGTTCAACGCATGACCGCCAGCGACACCGGAACGACGCTCTACACGCGCGAGGACAAGATGATCTTCCTGCCCTACGGCGTCATCGAGCACATCGACGTGGGTGTCGCTCAAGACCGTCGTGTTCCCGGATTCGAGATTCCCACCGAATCCGACGACGGCGACTAGCAGGCTTTCACCGCTCGCCCCACCGCGACGAGCTCCAGCGCGAAATCCCTTCGAGGGGCGCGTCACGTTCACGTTCACCGACGGCCACGAGGAGACGTACGAGACGGGCGATGCGTACTTCGACCCACCGGCCACGCCCCCGGCTCTACGCCGGCTCCGAGGTCGTCGAGTTCCATCCGACCGCCGAGCTCGCGAAGTCGCTCGAGGTGGTCGAGCGGAACATGCAAGGGCGTCGCCGGGTAGCCGGCCGCTGTCACCGGGGGAGGCGGTGAGCGGCCTTCCCCGAGTCTGATGCGCGGGTCAGGTGCGGAGGAGCACTCGGTTCCCCGAAGGATCCGCCGCGACGACCCCGTCCTCGAGGAGCTCGACCGTCGCCCCCGAC
Organism: uncultured Actinomycetes bacterium; assembly: GCA_963706915.1. Lineage (GTDB taxonomy): Bacteria > Actinomycetota > Thermoleophilia > Gaiellales > Gaiellaceae > Gaiella. The sequence continues at coordinate 170,300 of CAVPOH010000003.1, read as the reverse complement.
GTCGCGAGCCGCTCCGCGGTCTCGCTCACCGCGCCGCCGTCCGGCAGGACGATCTCGAAGCGGTCGAGACCCTGCGCGCCCTCCGGCGGGGCGCGGCGCGCCGACCCCCGCCCAGGTGTTCAGCCCGACGTGGTGGTGGTAGCCGCCCGCCGAGACGAACAGCGCGCCCGGGTAGCCGCGGACGGTGACGTCGAAGCCGACGCCGTCGGCCCAGAAGCGCTCGGCGGTGTCGAGGTCGGCGACCTGAAGGTGGACGTGCCCGAGTGTCGTCCCGACCGGCATGCGGCCTCGCCGTCGGCGCCGTCGGCCTCGGACAGGAGGCTCCCGAGGTCGAGCGGCAGCGTGTCCATCTGCAGGTCGCCCCCGGCGACCGGCCACTCGTCGCGCGGGCGGTCGCGGTAGAGCTCGATCCCGTTGCCCTCGGGGTCCGAGAGGTACAGCGCCTCGCTGACGAGGTGGTCGGAGGCGCCGCTCAGCCGCCAGCCGCGTCGCGACCACGCGGCGAAGCGCGTGCGCGAGGTCGGCGCGGGCGGGGACGAGGATCGCGAGATGGAAGAGCCCCGTCGTGTGCGGCGGCCGGCGCGGCGCGTCCCGATCGGCCTCGAGCTCGACGAGCGGTGCCCGTCGGTGACGCCGAGCGCCGTGACGCCGCCGTCGCGACCGAGCACCTGGAGCCCGATCGACTCCTCGTAGAACCGCCCGATTCGGTCGACGTCGCCGACCCGCAGCCGGATCGCCCCGAGCCGGGCGTCCGCCGGGAGCTCACCCATCCGTGTCCGCGCGCTCGAGGTCGAGCGCGCACGAGTTGATGCAGTACCGAAGGCCGGTCGGCTGCGGCCCGTCGTCGAACACGTGCCCGAGGTGGCCGCCGCATGCGGCGCAGACGACCTCGGTGCGCACCATGCCGTGGCTCGTGTCGACGCGCTCTCGACCGAGTCGAGCGAGGCCGGCTCGACAAAGCTCGGCCACCCCGACCCCGGAGTGGAACTTCGCGTCGGAGCGGAAGAGCTCCGCGCCGCAGCCGGCGCAGCGGTAGACGCCCGGATCCTCGGTGTCCGTGTACGTGCCCGTGAAGGGCCGTTCGGTCGCCTGCCGGCGGAGGACCGCGTACTGGTCGGCCGTCAGCCGGGCGCGCCACTCCTCGTCCGTGAGCTCGACCTTGTCGCGCCATACCTAGAGCACCACGAACGACACGGCGACGAACTGCGTGACGGCCGCCGCGACCACGAGCAAATGGAAGATCTCGTGGAAGCCGAGCGTCGACGGGAAACGGGTTGGGCCACTTCATGGCGTAGATCAGCGCGCCGAGCGTGTAGAGCCGCCACCGACCATGAGGAGCACCGCGCCCGGGATGCCGACGCCGGAGAACATCTGCGGGATCGCGAGAACGCCGACCCAACCGACCGCGATGTACGCGACGGCGCTCAACCAACGCGGCGAGTCGATCCAGACGAGCTCGAGCAGAGCCCGAGCGCGGCCCCACTCCAGACCATGACCAGGACGAGCCACTGCGTCGTGCCCTCGAAGCAGAGCAGCGCGAACGGCGTGTACGAGCCCGGCGATGAAGACGAAGATCATCGAGTGGTCGAGGCGCCGCGCCCACAACCGTCTCGCGGCGCTCTTCCACGGGAAGCGGTGGTAGAGCGCGCTCGCGCCGAACATCGCGGCAAGCGCGGCCGCGTACACCCAGGACGAAAACATCGCGAGCGCACCGTCCGAGAGGACGACGAGCATCGCCCCCGCCGCCAGGGCGGCGAAGAAGGCCCACTCGTGGAAGAGCCCACGGAGGCGCGGCGTCAGCTCGAGCTCCATCCGACCTATTGTCGCACGCACGCTTCGACCCGGCCGGACCCGATCGGGGGAACGTGCACGTCGCGCCTTACACTCACCCAGAGGGCCGTTAGCTCAGCTGGTAGAGCAGGGGACTTTTAATCCCAAGGTCGCTGGTTCGAGCCCAGCACGGCCCAATGAAGACCCCAGTATCTACTCGCGACCCGCTTGGATGCTGGGTCATGTGTGTCAGGGGTGCCGGGTCTGCGCGCCTGATGCACACCCCCGTGCACCCGCCGGACACGCAACGGTAGCCTCGGCCGGGTGTTCGACCACGTCGGCATCGCCGTCTCGGACCTCGCGGCCTCCGAGCGCTTCTACCGCACCGTCCTGAGCGTCCTGGGCGCCGAGCCTAGTCATGCGGACGCGGAGCTGGTCGAGTGGGACGACTGGGACATTGGTCCGACGGACCGCGAGCACCCGGTGACCCGCGGGCTCCACGTCGGCTTCCGCGCCCGCGACCGCGCGCAGGTCGACGCGTTCTGGCAGGCGGGCGTCGACGCGGGGTACCGCGACGACGGCGCGCCCGGGCCGCGCACGCAGTACAGCCAGACGTACTACGGCGGGTTCCTGCTCGACCCCGACGGCAACAGCGTCGAGGCGGTCCACGCCGACCGCGAGGACGCCGTGCCCGACGGCCGCGTCGACCACTTGTGGCTCCGCGTCCGGGACCCGCAGGCGTCCCGGCGCTTCTACACGACGATCGCCCCGCACGCCGGGCTCCGCCTGGCGCACGACGAGCCCGGCCGCGTGCAGCTCTCCGGCCCGGATTACAGCTTCTCGCTCGTCCGGGACGAGCGGCCGCTCACGGAGCACGTCCACCTCGCGTTCCCCGCGCACGAGGACGCCGCGGTGCGCGCGTTCCACGCCGCCGCGCTCGCGGCCGGTTACAAGGACCACGGCGCGCCGGGCGAGCGCGCGGTCTACCACCCGGGCTACTACGGCGCGTTCGTGCTCGACCCGGACGGGCACAACGTCGAGGTCGTCAACCACAACCGGGCCTGAGCCGTGGCCGACGAGTCCGCCCACCACATCTCGGCTGTGGGCCTCGCGGCGCTCGATCGAGCTCCGGCAGATCGCTATCGCTCACTTGTCCTACGGCCCGGAGAACCCGCGACTTCTCTCGCACGAACTGGAACCCGTTGTCAGAGGCATTGTGCGGCGTTCTGCGTGCCTGCGAGCCGCTGCCCTGACGCGGGGAGACGAGCAGACGCGCATCTGGCGCGTGACCTCGCCCATCCGAGTGTTTGTGCCCCGTGCCTGATGTGCTTGGCCGTGGTCTCGTCGGCGACCTCGCCGACTGCCAGCGAGCCGGCGCTACCAGGAGCGGAGGGTCGAGAGCGCGGCAGACGCCGACGAGAAGGACGGCATGCTCACCGAAATCAGCCTGAGCAGGTCGCTCCCGACGAGACCGATCTCCACCGTCGCTGTCCACGACCAGGTCGCGATCGCCTCGGCACGCTCGATCCACCGGAGGGCCGAGCCCTCGGCGCCGAGCTGATCAGGAAGCGGCAACGCAACGTTCAGGATCGTGGTGTCCAGCCCGACGAGCAGCAAGACGAGGGAGAAAGCAGCGAGCGCCGTCCAGCGCACATGGCGCCTACTGGAGGCAAGCTCGACGCGAGATTCGCGGGGCTGCTGGAGGCGGTTGAGCAGGTGACCGAACATGGGTTGAGCCTGTCGCAGACGCGCCGCGGCTTCATCAGTGCGCAACCCTGATCCCAGACCCTGAATTCTCCGTCCCGATCCCTTGATCCAACGGAGTGCCACGGCTCGAGTCGAGGCGACCCCGACGTCAAGACTGGCAGTGGACAACCGATTCGAGGGCTTGATGTGCTTGGCCGTGGTCTCGTCGGCGACCTCGCCGACTGCCAGCGAGCCGGCGCTACCAGGAGCGGAGGGTCGAGAGCGCGGCAGACGCCGACGAGAAGGACGGCATGCTCACCGAAATCAGCCTGAGCAGGTCGCTCCCGACGAGACCGATCTCCACCGTCGCTGTCCACGACCAGGTCGCGATCGCCTCGGCACGCTCGATCCACCGGAGGGCCGAGCCCTCGGCGCCGAGCTGATCAGGAAGCGGCAACGCAACGTTCAGGATCGTGGTGTCCAGCCCGACGAGCAGCAAGACGAGGGAGAAAGCAGCGAGCGCCGTCCAGCGCACATGGCGCCTACTGGAGGCAAGCTCGACGCGAGATTCGCGGGGCTGCTGGAGGCGGTTGAGCAGGTGACCGAACATGGGTTGAGCCTGTCGCAGACGCGCCGCGGCTTCATCAGTGCGCAACCCTGATCCCAGACCCTGACCTCGAGGAGAACGACGGGAGCTCCAGCACGCGCCGGAAACTTGCGCGCTCCTCGCGAAGTTCCCCCGGAAGGGGACAAGGCCCACGCCGCGCTGCAGGGACCTGGTCTCCTGGCCGACGCCAACCGGCGGATCCGCGACGTCGCCACATAGAACTTGGCTGTGGAGTCGCGCCATTAGGAACGCAGAAGACTTGTTTCGTATACCCGAGGGTCGTAGGCTCCCGACCGTCTTCTGACGGGAGGTGCAAGATGCACGCAGTCGTCGTGAAGGTCAACATCGGTGATCCGGACACCGCGCAGCAAGGCTTGCGAGACCAGGTCATACCGCGAGTGTCCAAAGCGCCGGGGTTCGTCGGCGGATACTGGACTCGTTCCGATGACGGTCACAACGGCCTGTCCATGATCGTCTTCGACTCCGAGGAGTCCGCTCGCCGAGCGGCGGAGATGATTCAAGGGCCCGAGGCGATGCGTCCTGAAACGGTGACGCTCGAAAGCGTCGAAGTTCGCGAGGTGGTAGGGAACGCATAGTTCAAACGCGGGTCGGCTGCGGCAAAAAGAGCAGTTGTCGATCAGCGACCCTGGGCGACCCATAGGTTGGCCGGCCGAGACGATGCCTTCCCGCTCGCAGAGAGTCGCCCAGGACGGGTCCGAGGGCTCAGCTTCGGTGACGACCATCGCGTTCACCGTTGGGCCGTCCGCTTCCAACAACTGCAGGACCTGGCCGAGCGCGGTCCTGCGCTGCCGCTCCTCGTTCTGCCGCGTAATGCTCTTGACATCCGCCCAGGTCGTATCACCGGCGCCTCCCAGGCCAGGTCGTACTGTGGCTCGTCCGGCTTCGGCCTAGCTCATACCCCGCGTCGTGTACGGCATGCGCGACGAGGTTGCGTCACGTTGTGCGCACGGAGTCCAAGATCATCCCCAGCCGCACGACACCCCTGTGAAATGTGTGAACAGCTGACCGGCGTTCTCCGCACCTTGCGGAGTGTTTCTGCGCCCGCCTGTGGAAGGATCGTGACGGCGCGGCCTCCGTGTGACAGAAGCGGCACGTGTCAAACGGCACCACCACATGGACGGTTCGGTACACCGTGAGCGGTGCTCACCAAGCGCACTACAAGGTGTTCCCCGACCAGGCGGCGGCGAAGAATTTCGCGCGATGGTGGGAGCAACGAGGCGAGGGTTTCGAATCCGTTGTTCTGCCTCGCTGACAGGCGTCTCGAGGATACTCGTTCCGGCCCCGGCCACGAGATCCCTGGGTCTCTTCACTCGACGTCTGGGAGCCCGAAAGCGAGATCGTCTACGCCGCGCGCGTCCGCCTCTAGGGCGAGAAGACTCCTACCTCTGCGACGGTGGGACCGTCGGCTTGCCGGCTGCGATCCGAAGGAGCGCCCAGAGGTTGCGGGGTGTAAGTGTGACCGCGGCTCCTGCTGGTGAGACGCCACTCGCATGCCGCGGCAGTCGGACGCGGAGCGCGCCCGGCAACGAGACAAACCGTAGTGGCGGCTCGAGCATGAGCGCCTCACCATCGAGGCCGACGGCAATGGGCGAACTTGCGCGGACTTCGAACTCGAGTGAAGACCATTGGAGCACGCCGCCAAAACGCCGGTGCTGGCCGATCGTGCCGAGGGTAACCAGCTTGGCCACGGCGTGGGCACCGCGCATCCGTGTCGCGAAGACGCCCAGTCGGCCGGTGTCGAGGCGGGGTCGCGTGCCGGCCCCTCGAAAACGTCGCAACTGATAGGGGTTGTTCGAGACGATCACGAGCGACGCGTCGGCCCAATCCTTGGTGTGCGGAGCGTCGAACTGAAGATCGATGTCCATCGCACCTCGACCGAGCATTTCTGGGAGCATCCGTCGCCAGGTCCCGAGCTTTGCTTCGCGGTAGGCATCCGACTGCACGACTTGTGCGTAGACGCCGAGCGAGGCGTTGTTGACGAAGATGCGCTCGTTCAACGACGCGAGGTCGATGCGCCGTTCGACTCCGTCTGTGAACGCATCGAGCGCCCCGACGACATCGTCGCGGTCGAGTCCGAGGTCGAGTGCGAAGTGGTTGCGTGTCCCAGCTGGCACGCAGATGTGGGCGACATCATGTTCCATGGCGACCGTCGCCACCAATGCCTGCGATCCGTCCCCTCCGGCCATCCCGATGACGTCGGCACCGCGCTTTACCGCTCGCTTGGCCAGCTCGCAGAGGTCGTCACCGGGACCGAGCAGCAACGTCTCGATGCCTCGGCTGCGCGCCTCCTCCGACAGATTGAAGCGCGTCGCCTTGCCGCCACCTGACCGGGGATTGATGATCAGCACGCCTCGTTTGGCAGGCTCCGCGAGGTGCGCATGCCGGCGCGCGACGTGTTCCGTCGGACGGGCATGCCGCACCGCGTATCGCGCAACGACGCCGAACAGCGCCAGCACTCCGATCAGCACGGGCAGAACCACCTTGTGGTCGTAAGCCAAGCCGATCAGGTTGATGAGCGCCCACACCATGACGGGCAAGACAAGTAGACGTCGGTAGCCGCGCCGGGTCACGAAAAACCAGCCACAGAACGCGAAAGCGAACACCCACACGAACGCCAGGACCAGGCCCCCGCCATCGTCCGCAACGACGGAGAGAACGACCAAGAGGAAACAAACCGAAACGATTAGTGCTCCAACCGCTGCAATATGCGCGCGGAACGGTTTCGGCGAACGACCCGTACCGTTGGATTGCGGCGACTGCTCGGGAGAAGACATTGCGCGGCTCCTACCGTCCGTCCATCCATCCCGACCGAATGCTGGAGCCGAAGATCGCCTGCCGAACTGTGGGGCGGTTTACGCACAACCTCAGGATCTGATCTTCAAGCCACGAGGCCAGTGGCACACCTTCTGGAACGACCCCTCCACCCGTTTCTTCGCCGGCGAGCATGAACCGTACGCCGATCGAGCCGAGCAATCCGGCCTTTCCTTCGTTCGGGCCGAGTACACGCGCACCCATCGTCTTTGGCTCCTTCCAACCGCCCGTACTTCAATGAGCTAACGCCCTCGATGCCACCGCCGCTGCTCCACTACTCCTCCGTCGCTCGCGTGGTTCGGCGTCTCATCGAGCGGCTGTCATTCGCCGTTGCCGAGGTAGATGACGCGCTTGGTGACCAGGCAAGGGCAAGTAGCTCGGTGAGGTCGAGTGCACGGTCCGTCTCGCAGTCCGCGTTCAGCCCGGACACCCCGTAAGCCCGTAACCGGAGATCAGTCGATCGGCTTTGGCAAACGGATCGGGTCCGCTGAGAAGTAAACGCGGGTTCGCTGAGGTGGCGTCGGTGGCCCTCTGCATTTCCTTCAGGATCCCTGCGACCTGATCCTCGTCCCCCTCCGGAACCGCCAGCTTCGCCAGGTCGTCATGTGCCCGCTGGACGGCTGGAAGCACCTCCCCGAGAACGAAGTTCTTCAGCTGCTTGACCGAAGGCGTCTTCTCTTGCGAGATGGTCTTGGTGGCCGTGGCTACGGCTTTGCTCTTGGCGCATAGGATCGCGTCACCCTTATCGACGAACGCGGCCTTCGTTGTCTTGGGCGTGGTCGCTGTGTTTGAGCCGCAGAACGCCTTCTGCATAAGGCGGACATAGAGCGCGTACGCGGGCTTCGCAAGCGTCGTCGCGTCTTGGTTCATCATCAGGACGGCTTGGCGCCGACCGTCCGCGGTCGACGCCATGCTGGTGTCGTAGCCCGGAAGCTCACCGGTGTGACCCCAGCCGGCGCAGGAGCTGCCGGTCCGCCCGATGCCGAGGCCGTATCCCGGGCCACTGGTGACGAGCTTGCCGGTGCGCTCGGAGACTGTCGTCTTCATCGCCTGCAACTGGGCGGGCTTGAGCAACTGTCCCGAGAACAGGGCCCGGTAAAAGTCCGCGATGTCCCCTACGGTCGAGACGATTCCGCCCGATCCCGGCGCCAGAGACGGGCTCAGCCTGGTCACGTCGGTCAAGGGCGGGTTGCCGAGCAGCATGTACCCGTGCACATACGGGTTCGGCAGGCCCGGGGTCGTCGGGTAGGTCGTCTGGTCAAGGTGGAGTGGCCGGAAGATCCTGCGTCTCAGCTCGGCACCGAGGGTCTTGCCGGTCGCCCTCTCCACGATCAGCTGAGCGACGACGTAGTTTGTGTTGGAGTACGACCAGCCGCGACCGGGTGCAAACAGCGGCTTGTGCGAGACGCCAATCCGCACAAGCTGGCGAGGCGACCAGTAGTAGGCGAAGTTTCCGGCCAAATACGGCTTCAGGTAGCGTCGATCTGTTTCGAAGTCGGCGAGGCCGCTCGTGTGGTTGAGCAGCTGACGGATCGTGATCTTGCTGCCGTTTGGCACGACTCCGGGCAGGCGCCGCTGCACGCTGTCGTCGAGACTGAGCTTGCCTTCGCCGGCCAGCTGGAGGACGACGGTCGCCGTGTAGGTCTTGGTGAGGCTCGCGATCTTGAAGTGGTCACCGGCAGCGATCGGAGTCTTGTGAGCGATGTCACTCATTCCGGCCGTGAGCTGCACGGTGTGAGTTCCGTTTCGGACGAGCAGGATGGCTCCGGGTGCACCCGCGGCCACGAGTGCGTCGAGGTCCTGCTGGAGTCCGGTCGCATGGGTGTCTGTCGTGATCGTCGACTGCGCGGGCGCTGACGCGGCCACGAGCGCGGCGGCTGCGAGACACGCGAGGATGGATGCGGAAATCGCCAATCGTCGGCGCAGGCCTCGTGACGAGCTCTGGTGGCGGGTCATGCGGGTCATCGATGTTCCTCCGTTCAGGATCGATGAACTGGGCGCACCGTGTTGAGGGGTTGCGGGCCAACGCCTTCTCCGCCGGGCAAGCGACGCTGAAGAGCGCCCGCGATCGCACGGCGACCTGCGCCATCGTGCCCGCAGTACTCCAACATGCTCGGCTCCTGACGGTTGCGTTCGAGCCAACGATCAGTCAGCTCACAACCCGACCGGGTTGCTGGAGCCGGGAAAGCAACCCCGCCGAGAGGCTAAGGCGGGATCTGCCTACCCTAGCACTTCAAAGCTCCGACCCTCGAGCACCCATCTCTCGCCCACGGACCCCCGCGCAGGAGTCCCCCACAAGGCCCCCCGAACGTCCGAGACGGAGGGCTTTCAGCGATGCGTAGCGATGCCCAGAATCGACGTAGGGAAGGCCAAGAGGCGCTTGGCGAGGGCGTTCTTGAGCCGTAGCACACCCTAGACCAGGGTATCCGCATCGAAAGACCAGGGTGTCGGATCAGGGTGTGCGCCTGATGTCGGCGCGGCGCGTCAGCGCGACGATCAACCCATGTTCCGCAACGCGCTCCAGCACCTCCACAAGCCGCTCGGGGACAGCGTCGTGAGTGCCTCTTTCACGAAGTACGCGACGCAATGGACGGTGCTCGCTGTTCTCTCTTTCGCCGGCCTGATCATCGGTCTCGATCACACGATCATGAACGGTGCGCTGCTGTCGCTTCCCGGTCAGCTCGGTGCTGAGGGCTCGACGCTGCAGTGGATCGATCGGGCGAAGGGGATCGCGGTTTGGACGGGGGCAGCGTCGCGGGCGATCGGTCTCGGCCCACTCGCGGGCAGCCTGCTCTTCGCGGTTTGGATCAGGCGGTCTTTCTAGAGTTGGTGGCGCGACGCCCGGCCGGTCGCGAGGTGCGCTCGATCCTCGTTCGGGCCCGGCCAGGAGAGCCCGGCGGCGCTCGAGCGTCGGCATCGTCGTAGGCGTCGCGCTGCTGCAGACGGGGATCGGGCTGATGGTCCGCGCCCGGGCGGTGCTCGGCGCACGGCTCCGTGAGGAGCCGAGCCGGTCCGCCCGGCCGACCCAGCGGCCATCACCGGCCACTGATCGCCCGACCACCCGGGTGAGCGAGGGGCGGCAACGCCGCCCCCTGTCGTTGCGTCGGACTCTTTGGAGCCCTATCAGCTGTCCGGCCGGCACAGGCGAGGAACAGCCGCGAGGTAGCCTGCCCCGGCGATGGTCGCGCGGATCCTCCACATCTCGGATCTTCATCTTGGACGTCACGAGAGTCCGGAGCCGTACGCCGCGCTGCAGGACCTTCGGCGACAACTCGACCCGGAACTCATCGTCGTCACGGGTGACCTGACACATCGTGGCCGGCGGAGCGAACTCGAGCGCGCTCGAACGCAACTCGACGTACTCGAAGCTCCCGTACTCGCAGTACCCGGAAATCACGACATCCCGTACACGCTGCCGGCACGGTTCACCACGACGTTCGCCGAATGGGAACGCGTCTTCGACGCCACGGAGCCCGAATACGCCTCCACCGACCTCGCCGTCGCCGGCCTCAACTCGGTCCGACCGTGGCGTCAGCAGCAAGGGGCGCTGGAACGCGCGCAGCTCGTCGGTGTCGCAGCGAAGCTCGGGCGTGCCCACGATGGAGCGCTTCGCGTCGTGGCTTTCCACCACCATCTCGCTGCACCCCCGTGGCGCGCGCCGCGGAAACGACCGCTCCACCGTCGGGACGAGGTGCTCCATCAGCTGGCGGAGGCCGGCGCGGAGCTCGTGCTCGGTGGCCATGTGCATCAGGCCTCGATCGCCGAGCGTCGGGAATTCGAAGCGCTCGACGGCGCACGAGCTCGGTCGCTGGTACTCGTGACCGCGCCCGGGTTCAGCCGCGTGCGACCCCACCGCAAGGGCGAGGCGCTCGGCCTCAACGTGATCGAGACGGACACCCAGACGCTCGCCGTTCTCACCTATGCATGGGTCGGAACGCGGTTCGAGCAGATCGGGCGCCGCTCCTTTCCCCGGCTCACACCCCGTCCGGAACGCAGACCGTGATCGCTTTCGGCTGGACGTCGACGCGGAAGGTCTTCTTCTTCTCGCGGTCGCCGCCGTCGAGCTCGTAGATGACCTTGCGGTTCAGCTTGACCACGACCGAGCGACCCTTCGTCACGTGGACGAACGGAGACTTGCTCGCGCTGCTGAAGGTGCTGCGGGCCAGCGTGCGCCCCCACTGGAACACGCCGTCGGCGCTTCCGACTCCGATCTCGAGGAGTCCGTCGTCGGGCTGAGCGTCGTCGAACGGCTTGAGTCCGGCGAACGCCTCGCCGACGTTGCCGAACAGGACCACGCTCGCCGGGCCCTGGTACCACTCCTTCGCGTCGACCTCGACGTGCGCCTCGAACGGGCTAGCCCGAAGATTCTTCGCCGCCGCCCACACGTAGGCGTTGCGGCCGAGCCTCCGCTTCATCTTGATCGTCGCGTCGCGGATCACGCGTGCGTCGAAGCCGACGCCGGCCATGACGGCGAACCGCTCGTTGTTCATGCGGCCCACGTCGAGCTTCCGACGGGTGCCGTGCAAGCCGACCTCGACCGCGTGCGCGATGCTCTTCGGGACGCCGAGGTTCGAGGCGAACAGGTTCGCGGTCCCCGCCGGAACGATGGCCATCGTCGCGTCCGTACCGGCGACGACGTCGACGCACCGCTGCACCATCCCGTCGCCGCCCCAGACGAAGATCAGGTCGGCGCCCTGCTCGAGGGCGGACCGGAGCTTCTTTGGTGCCAGACGGCTCTTGGGGACTTCCAGCCATAGTGGATCGTGGATGCCCCGGCGGTCGAGCTCCTTCCGGAGCGCCGGAAGACCCCCGTCGAGGCTCTTGCCCGAGTGTGCGATGACGGCGACGGTGCTCATGCCGGCACCTCAGCCGCGCGCCGCTCGGCATGCCGCACGGTCCGCAATTCCGCGACCCTGCGGGCCGTGCGCGCTGCGAAGAGCGCGATACAGATTGCGCCGACTCCCATCAGCGCGCCGGCGAGGACGTCGATGGGATGGTGCTCGCCGCGGTAGATCCGAGACGCGGCGACGACGAGGGGGAATCCCGCCGCGACCGTCCAGATGGCGACTCGCGCCCGAATGTCCTTGAAGTGCGCAGCCAGTAGCAGCGCCAGCGAACCGTAGATCGCAACGGACGCCGCCACGTGCCCGGACGGGTAGCTGTGAAGCAGGTTGAACTTGTCGAGCTGCTCGACCGGCTCCGGGCGAGGGCGCTCGATGAACCTGGTCACGAGCCCGTAGGTGAGCACCTCGGCAAGGATCGCCTGCAGGTAGAAGCTGCCTAGCCTCCAGCGCTTCCGCAAAGCGAGCGAGAGTACGACGATCCCTACGAGGGGGATCAGAACCCAGCGGTCCGCGATGTGCGACGTGACGTACGACGCGTCGTTCAGAAACGGGGTCCGCTGGTCTTCGGCCCATCTCGGCAGCCACGCGTCTGCATCCTCGATGGTTTGGCTCGAAAGCAGCACCTCCGTGACGAAGAAGCCGAGTGCGACCATCACGGTTGCGAGAAGGACCGCTCCGGCGTTCGCGACGATCCACGACACGGCCAGCGGATGAATTCGGTGCATCCGATCACCGAGGCGCTCGGCCAGACCTCCCTCGCCCGGCTTTATCCTTCGTGATGCCCGCGAATCGAGCGGGACACCGGACACCTTGATCGGGGGCGTCGCCTGGCTCACGGCTCCTCCCTTCTCCGAGACCGGTCCGGGCGAGCGTGGCCGGGGCGGGAACACACGGCAGCCGGCTGCGCGAGGACGGCGATACGCCACGCGCGCCGGTCGATGAAGGACCCAGAGGAAGGGATCATGAGCGGCTCCTAACGCTTGCGCTTCCGCACGACCGAGATGTCGCGCGCAACGCCGGCCAGGTGTCGGAGCCGGACGAGAGCTGCCCGCCGAGGGCTAGGGCAAGGCAACGTCAACCCTAACACCCAATGCCCTGCGGTGTCGAGCGACGGAGGGCTCCTGTTCCACCGCGGCGCGATCGCCGGCAGCGTCGCCTCGTTGAGCGCCCGTCCCCGCCACGCGGCGGCGTTCGTCCCTCGAGGCTGTCGAGAGCTAGACGGCTGGGTGACCGACCGCTACGGTCGCGTCGGGTCCGAATGCCCTGTCTGTCTCGGGCTCCGGGCGGCCCTCCTGCAGCGACAGGCGCCACCCTTTGAGCACATGGTGGACGTGAACCGCCCCGATCAGACGGTCGGCCGGAAGTGGTAGGTGGACGGGCGCGAGGACGAACGGGCGCGTCTGCGCGCCGCCCATCCCACCGTGGAAGGAGATCAGTTCCTCGAACGCGCAGCCTTCGTCGACCTGTGGGTCGTAGAAGCTGTTGACGTAGAGGTCCGGAGCATGGTCGAAGCCGTCGGCGCGCACGAGGTGGCGAGCGGCGGTCACGGCGAAGGGGCGGAGAGGATCCTCGCCCTCGACGCGGTCTTCTCGCACGTAGTGCGCTCCGTGAGCTCCGAGGGCTACAGGCCCATGCGTCGACGAGTGGGCCAGAACGAACCCCACGTGCGGATGACCGCGGAGCGCCGGGACGAGCCTCGGGTGGCGAGCCTCGATCTCCTCGAGCGTGAGCCGATGCCGTTCCTCCATCAGGTAGATGAGCGCGAGATTGCCCGAGCCGAGCACGACAACGGCCCCGTCCTCGAAGCGCTTCCCGGGCTTCTTGCTCCGCCGCGTCCCTCGCTCACGCGCTTCCTCGAGAGCCAGTCCGACAGCGGTGTCGTTCTCGTCCCCACCGAGGAGGGTCTGTACCGGCAGCGATCCGACCGAGCGACGGACGAGGTCGTCGAGGGAGTGCCCGTTGCGCTGCTTGAACGTCGCGCCCTGGGTCTGCCCGTGATCGGAGAGGACGACGATCTCGTACGGGCGCGGGGCGTAATGGCTCGCGCGCGCGATGCGGCCGAGCAGCTTGTCGACCTTGCGGAGCGCCTCGAGCGTGTCCTGGCGTTCGAGCCCCGAGTGGTGCGCGACCTCGTCGTAGCTCGAAAACGTCGCATAGACGGCGGGGCGGCCGCGGAGCATGTCCGAGATCACCGAGAACGCGATCAGGTCGCGGACGATCACGCATATCGCGGCGCGCAGAACGGGATAGATCCCGCCCCGGTGTCCGCGCGGCTGCACGTCGCGCCGTCGCTGGCGGGCAGAGGCCCACAGCTCGAGGACGATCTCTCCTAGGAAGAGCACCGACGCTCGGGTGACGTTGTGTGCGTTTCCGAAGAACGCGCGGTAGCCGGGATTCGCCCGTCGTTCGGCGCCGATCCGGCTCACGGTGAGGATCGTCTCCGTCGCTCCACCGGAGAGGAGGTTGCCGCGACTCGTTCCTCCGTCGACGAGCAGGCCCGAGCCGTTCGCGTGACGACGCTCGATCTCCTCGCAGTCGCCGGGGGCCGAACAGGTCATCAACCTGCCGGTCTCCTTCTCTATCCAACGGAAGGCGGGGATGTCGTCGTTCGAGCCGAGCAGGATCCCGGCCTGGCTCGCTCCGGTCTGGGACGAGAGGTCGGTCTCCCATTCGACGAGCCTGTGCGTGCCCGCGGCGAGCCAGCGGGCCATCTCCGGTGTGTGGCCGTCCCGGACCGCCCGTTGGAGCACGGGAAACGCGAGTCCGTCGATCTCGACGAAGACGATGCCGGGCGCGTCGGTGCGGACCTGCTCGCCAGAGCCGCGAGCCATTCGCTCGATCGTGCGCAGGGAGTACATGTCGTCGTTGTTGACGCCGAGCGCGATCTGGAACGCGAGGGTCGCAGCGGCCGCGGCGAGGGCACCCGCCAAGGCCCAGCCGAACGAATCGATCGTCACGGCGCCCACAACGTCGGCGGCGATCCAGAGGACGACTGCGTCGAGGACCAGGACGAGCACGAAGCCGCTCAAGACCGTGAACGGCAGGCGGATCGCGGCGATCGCCGGAACGGCCAGCGCGTTGAGGACGCCGACGACCCCGACGACGCCGAACGCCCCGAGGACGCTGTCGACCCGGAGTCCGGGGAGCACGACCGTCGCCGCCAGGAGCCCGGCGGCGGCGAGCGTCCAGGCGACGAGCACGCTTCGAAGCCCGACCTTCGGGCGGTGAGCGACCCATGCAGGCCGCGACCCGACCGGGCTCCGCGGGCCCGCGGTGGGTGATCGGGGCCCGCTCACGGCGCTCCGATCACCCTCGGCTTTCGCGCCGCTCGGCTTCGGCCTTCAGGTGGTTGAGCTCACTCTGGAGCGTGTCGTCCAGCATGACCTGGAGACGCCGCTTGAAGACCCGCGCGAACACTCCATCGTACGACTCCCTTGTGGTGACCAGTGTCTTTCCGTTGTCGCGCGGCTCGAAGACGTGCACGTGCGTCGCTCTGATGCCGAGCGAGATGCCCGTCCACGCCATCCGCGTGGGCCTCTCCATGTCCTCGACGGTGGATCGAATTGTGCCCGGCCCGGCCTTCCAACGGAACGTCGATCCTTCTTCGATCACACCGTCGACAGCCACCGACTTGACCGCAGGGTTCCAGCTCGGCCACCGAGCGATCGCCGCCAGCACGTCCCAGGCGATCTCGGGAGGAGCGGCGATCTCGATCTCACACTCGCCGACGACCGGGGCCTGCGTGTTGATCTCGGAGACGGCCTTCGTCACCTCACCCATCGTGTCGCTCCTTCTCCATCGGTTGCCGGCGCGGTCGCTAGCGGGCGCGCACCGTGAGAAAGCTCGTGAACCTCTTGTCGGCGAGCGCGGCGCCCGGGCGGCGTCTCAGCGAATGGCCGCCGAGGCTCCAGAGCGTGAGGATGATCGCGCTCCCCGTCGCACCCATCGTGTCCCAGATCAGATCGGTCGCGGTATCCGTTGCGCTCCCGACGAGATTCGCCCCCGCCCACTCGTCGAGCGACCACTCGACGATCTCCCATCCCGCGCCGATGGCCATGCCGAGCATCACGGCGGTCAGGAAGAAGCCGAACTTCTGATGCGCCTGCTTCAGGTCGCTCAGCTCGGGCAGCACGCCCAGGCGCACGAGGAGGAGGTAGATCATCCCCGTCACGAGCAGCGGCACCGTGAAGTGCACGACGTTGTCGTAGAACGTCCACGAGTCGTACACACCGAGCACCTCGCCCCAGGCGATCAGGACCATGACGACGATCAGGCTGAGGTCGTAGAAGCGGGGGAGGCTCACGATCCGGGCGACGACGAGCACGACGCAAGCGGCAACGAGGACGGTGACCGGCTCTCCCGCCAGCCACCAGACGATCGTGCCCGCGATGAACACGATGCGGGCGACGTCGAGCGGATCGCGCACGAGCCGCGTCCAGTCGCCGAGGATCACTTTCTGCCACGTCAGGCCCCTCGTCGCGTGGGCCGCTGGAGGAGCGATCGTTCCGGACACGTCTAACCTCCTGTCTGCGGGTCGGGCGCGGTGGTGATCGCGTGCACGCAGCGGGTATGCAAACCGCTCACCGCACCGCCACCTTGAGCACGATGATCAGCACGGCGACGGACGCGTTCATGCTCGCGGTCGCCACGACGCCTGCGAGTCCGTACCCCTCACGCCGCGCAAAGAGCACCCCCCAGCCAATCAGCGCGGCGATACCGATCAGCCACGCCAGGTTGAGCGCATCTCCCTTCCGCAGCACGCCGAGTGCGCCCAGCAGGAGGGGGACCGCGAGTGGGAGGGTCGACTGGAAGAGCGGCCATTCGCGGGACACGACGCGAACGATGTCCTGGCGCTTCATGCGGTAATGCCCCTGGATGCGGCCCGCGAGCAGGTCCGCATACGCGTGGGCGAGCCAGAAGAACGCCCCGGTCGCCAGGAGGAGCCACAGCGCGCGGCCGGGCGAGACCGAGTCGGCTTCGTCCAGGCCTGCGACGAGGGCGGTCGCCACGATCGCCCCCTCGATCGTTCCCACAAGGTTGGGCGCCCGGCGACCCGCCAGTCGGCTCGGCAGGCGCCGATCGGCCATCCGGCCCGCCATGGACCGGGGATTGGTCGTCTCGGCGCCCGCCATGGAATGTCAGCCGGAAATCGGGCCTGGCTGCGCCGCCGGCGTCGCCGCGTTCCACGCCGAGTTGAGCCCGCTCTGCATGTAGCCGACGAGGGCCGGGGAGAACACCAGCACGAGCACGAATCCGAGCCAGCCGTTGATCGGAGTCTGTCCGGTCAGACGCTGCGCCGCCTGGATGCGCTTGAACGTGGTGACCATCGTCCAGATTGCCGGCACGACGACCAATGCTCCCGGGAAGAGCGCCAGGGTCGACTTCACCGGGTCGTCGCCGAGCTCGCCCGTTCCGCGTGCACGGCCGTAGCCCGCGAGTTCGCGGTTCGCGTAGTACCACCAGAAGATCTGGTAGATCCCGAGTGTGATGATGGTGAAGACGACGACGACGATGGGATTTCGAACCTTCACCACCACTCCGGGCGCCAACTGGACGTGCGACCCGGCGAGCGCCGACGGCGTTTCCATCGTGGTGGGAGGAGCGGGCGAAGAGGCGGACATGTGGCTCCTAACGCTCTGGGTTCAGCGCCGCCAACTGTCGGGCGACGCGCCGCGGCCGAGGGTTGGAGCCGTTAAAGGTTGCCCGCCGAATGCTGGGGCGAGGCACGGAAGATGCTATCACCGGGTGGCAGCGGGAACCAGCGCCGTGAGGTTTGGCAGCTTGGAAACGGGTTAGCCAGGACCCTTCGAGGAGCATCCATGAGCTATCTCGAAACCGACCATCTCCGTGTCCTCATCGCCAACGAGCGGAAGGATCGTCTGGCGCTGGTGGCGCCGATCGTCGCCGCTCTGGGCCACGAGGTGATCGCCCGGGAGATCGACGTCCGGGACGTCGGCCCGGTCACGGCCAGAGAGCGCCCGGACGTCGCGCTCGTCGGCCTCGGCCAGAGTTCCGATCACGCGCTCGGCCTGATCGAGAAGATCGTCCAGGAGGCGGCCTGCCCGGTCATCGTCCTGCTCCACGCACCCGATCCGGCGTTCGTCAAGGAGGCGTCCAAGAGGGGTGTCTTCGCCTACATCACGGACGCCGACGCACTGGACTGGCAGAGCTCGATCGACATCGTCCTGCGGCGGTTCGCCGAGTTCCACGAGCTCGAGGGCGCGTTCGGGCGCCGCGCCGTCACCGAGCGCGCGAAGGGAATCCTGATGGAGCGCCATTCCGTGGACGAGTCGAGTGCGTTCGACATGCTCCGCGAGCACTCGCGCTCGACGAACCGGAAGCTGGTGGACATCGCGTCCGCCGTCGTGGACGGCCACCGGTTGCTCCCCAACATCGCCGACGGCGAGCCCGTCGGCAACGTCGCGACGGACGTGTCCCATTCCTAGCGTTGCGTCGACCTCGGCGGAGCAGGTGATACCGTTGCACCTAGCCCTGCCCTAGAACTCGGCGGGCGACCTTCCGGCTCCAGCACTCGGTCGGGTTGGACGCGAACTCAGGAGTCGCGCATGACCTCGTCCGAGCACTCGTCGCAGCCCGGCAGCCAGGACCAGTCCGCGCCTGGCATACATCGCCGGGCACAACTTGCCGCGGTCGCGGCCCTGATCCTGGCCCTCGGCCTCGTTTGGTTCGCTCTCTCGATGGTGGCCAACGACCCGGTCGGCCTCGTCATCTCGTTCGCCGCGATCTTCCTCGTCGCGTACTCCGCGTGGTTCCTCGTGACGAGGCGCGGCGTCGTAAGGCTGCTCGTTCTGCCTCTCGCTCTCTTTGCGCTCGTCGCGCTGCTCACCTACGCGTACGACCAGAAGTACATGCTCGTCGTGCTGGCCGTCGTGCTTGCCCTCTTCGGTCTCCTCGCCCGCTATGCGGTCCGCAACCACCGGACGACGGTGCACACGGCGCACAGGCACACGCGCCGGGCGCAGCCGGCCCGACACGGCGTGCTGATCATCAACCCGAGGTCCGGTGGCGGGAAGGCGGAGCGCTTCAACCTGCAGCAGGAGGCACGGAAGCGCTCCATCGAGCCCCTGGTGCTCGGGCCCGGCGACGATCTGTGTGAACTGGCAACGCACGCGGTGAAACGGGGTGCCGATGTCATCGGCATGGCCGGCGGGGACGGATCCCAGGCGCTCGTGGCGACGGTCGCCATGGAACGCGACGTCGCCCACGTCTGCGTTCCCGCCGGCACGCGCAACCATTTCGCACTCGATCTCGGACTCGACCGGAACGATGTCGTCGGGGCGCTCGATGCGTTCACCGACGGTGTCGAGCGACGCATCGACCTGGCATCTCTGAACGAGCGCATCTTCGTCAACAACGCGTCCCTCGGCGTCTACGCCCAGATCGTGCAGTCGGATTCCTATCGGGACGCCAAGCTCGGGACGTGGAAGCTGATGCTGCCGGAGATGCTCGGGCGGGGCGCGGCGGACATCGATCTCCGCTTCGACGCTCCGCACGGGAGAGACTGGCCGAACGCGTCGCTCGTGATCGTCTCGAACAATCCGTACCAGCTGCGACGTCTTCGAGGCGCGGGTACGCGACCGCGGCTCGACAGCGGGCATCTCGGAATCTTCGCGACGCGCATCCGTGGGGCGGCGGCGGTCGCGAAGCTCGTGACGCTCGGGACGATCGGCCAGCACCGGCGCTTCGGCGGCGTGCTCCAATGGTCGTCCATCGAGTTCGAGGTCCACGCAAGTGAGCCGGTCGCCGTCGGCCTGGACGGCGAGGCGTTGCTGCTTACACCGCCCCTGGTCTTCGCCTCGTTACCGGGCGCACTCCGCGTCCGCGTCCCGCGACATGCGACCGGGATCTCCCCGGCGGGGGGCGCCGTCACGTTGACCCGACGCAACCTCTGGGCGCTCGTGCAGATCGCAGCCGGGAAGCCGACGGTCGCGCCGTCGCAGAGGTGACGGGCGTGCGTTCTCGGCGCTGCTTCGGATCGTGGCCGGGAGGCCGCGACGCCGAGCGTCGCGACGTGAATCGCCTGGCTCACCTGGAGCCCGACGATCAGGCCACCGAGGGTTGTTGCGCCCGGTGTCTCGTCCATGTGCCGACCCTATGGGAGGCTCTCGGGCGGCGCCGACCAGGCCCCGGATCGTCGTCCCCGTACTAGGGTGTGGCGCGACCGGGGGGTTTCCGCCGCAGCCGGAAACCGACGGTCGTGCCGTCACAGCGGTGATGGGTCCTAACGGGACTCGGACTCGCTCCGAGCCCTCGCGTTGTCGGCTTCGGCTTCGCTAGAAGGTCGTGCCGGTCGTCGGAGCGAGTTCGATGCCTTCCGTCGCAGCCTCAGGCGTGATTCCCGCCGCCGATGCCTCCTCGTCGAGCATATTCGCGAGGTCGAAGCCCACGTCCTTCACGACGAGGCGACTCGCGCCCGAGGCCCGCAGGTCAGTCTCGACCGCGGTCAGCGCGGTCTCCGGGACGATGCTGACGATCGCCGCCGACCCTGGCGTGAGATCCTCGCCGAGACCCTTGAGCTGAGTGTTGTCGAACCCCGAGTCGCGCAACTTCGCCGCAAGTGCGCCGGCACCGGCGCCGGCGAGAATCGCCGCGGGTCCCGTGAAGAGCGCGATCACGAGGCCCACGCCTCCCCCCACCAGCGCACCCTTGCCCGGCCCCATGTCGCCAGTCTCCTTGAACCTGACTTTCCGCTCATCGTCCATCGTCACGATCGCGATGTTTCCGACCGCATCCTCGTCGGCAACGAGCTGAGCCTTCGCAGCTTGCGCTGCCGTCTCGCTGTCGAACGTCGCAGCCACGATCTTCAGCACCGGGGCTGCAGTGGTCGTGTTGCTTGCCATGGTTACTCCTCTTCCTCTCGTGGGAGTGTCTTCACCGGTTAGCCGGAGATGGGCGAGCCGGACACCCGCGGCTAGGGAGTGCCGCAGTAGGCATTGCCGAGCGTCTTGTAGAAGGCCGCATTGGCTTCGGGGGTGACCGACATCGGGTCAATGTTCACCATGAGGACGACCTGCCGCTGCCCGTTCGCGCTTGCCCATGCGTGGGTCCAGTAGCCCGGGAAGCTGCCGCTATGACCCCAGGCGGCACCGCAGGGAGTCGAGAATCGAATGAGGCCGTACCCCATCCGCTGGATGAGATCCCCCTTGGCTTCCGGAAGCGTCGTCTTCATTGCTTTCAGCTGGGCAGGCTTCAGCAAGCGGCCGGAAAGCAGAGCGCGGTAGAAGCCGGCCACGTCACCGACGGTCGACACGATGGCGCCCGCTGGGCCCGAGAGCGACGGGCTGAAGGCCGACAGGTCGGCCAGTGTCGGCGGCTCCAGCATGAGGTAACCGTGCGCATACGTGTTCGGAAGCTGCGTCATGCTCGTCGGGTAGGTGGTCTCTGCGAGGTGGAGCGGCTGGAAGATGCGTTGCTTCAGCTCGGCACCGAGCGAGCGGCCCGAGACGGCCGAGACGACGAGACCGAGGACCACGTAGTTGGTGCTCGAATACACCGACAGCTTCGTCGCACCAGGGGCGAAGAGCGGGGGACGCGAGGTCGCGAGCTTGACCAATCTGATCGGCGACCAGTAGTAGCCGAGGTCTCCGCTGAGATAGGGCGCCAGGACCTCCGGATCCCGCTCGTGGTCGTACAGGCCGCTGGTGTGATTGAGCAGCATGCGGATCGTGATCTTGTTCCCATCCGGGACCAGGCCGGGCAGCCAACGCTCAACGGTGTCGCTGAGGCGCAGCTTGCCCTCGGCGACGAGCTGGAGGACGACGGTCGCGACGTATGTCTTGGTCAGGCTGGCGATGCGGTAGTGGTCGCCTTGCGAAATCTTTCTCTGCGTCGCGAGCTCGGCAACACCGCTGACGAGGCGTGTCGTCTTGCCTCCGTTACGCACGAGCAGAATCGCGCCCGGGGCACCCGCTGCCACCAGGGCGTCGACATCCTGCTGGAGGTTGGTCGCGTCCGACCCGATGGGCTTGGCCGTTGCACTCGCCGCGAGGATGCAGGCCAGTGCCGTGCAGGAAACGAGGATCGCGGACAAGAGCGTGGGCATTCGGATCACGCCCGGTCGTGAGAGTCTCTGTTCGTTCGAGCCTTTCATCAGCTTCCTCCCGTCGGATTGCTGCGCGGAATGCGCGTCGACCTCCGGGCGGCGTTGATCCGTGCCCCGACCGAAGCCAGAGCTGAGCACCAGAACGTGGTCAGACTGCAGCGAGGGGTCGGGCGACATACGCGGCTCCTGAGGTTCTCATCCACCCCGACCGAGTGATTGGAGCCGGAAAGATCGCCCGCCGAGTTCTAGGGCAGGACCGATCCACCCTACCATGCTCGATAGCGGCCGAGCTGGGAGCGTGTGGGGGACCGATCCTTTGGTCGTACCCAGCTCCGAGCGGCCGACCTCGTCCTCGGCGTGCGGACACCGCGTAAGCCTGGAGCGCACGCGGACAGCTGGGAGAACATCGACGGGCATGTGCGACGCCCCCAGAGGTACGGTCCACTGCTCGCGATCGCCGTGTACACCGGGATGCGGATCCGGGAGATCCTCGGGCTCGTCCGGGAGGAGGGCACCCTGTGCCCCTGGGCGAGTGTGCTCTGCCTAGGGGTACGTGCTCCAGCGGATCGAGGCGGCGACGGCCGCGGCAGCGAGAAGCGCGCCGAGCGCAGCGAGCATCCATGTGATCTCGGTCTGCTGCCTCTGAGTGGCGACCTCCTTTGGTAGATCCGCAAAGACCTCACGCAGCTGATCCGCGTCCTCCGCGGCGTGGTAGGTGCCGCCGGTCTGCTCCGCGACCGCCATGAGCGTGGGGGTGTCGGCGATGCGGGCGCCTCCGAAGCCACCGAAGCCGGCGAATCCGCCGCCGAAGACCTGACCGCCGAGCTGTTCGCGCGTGCACGAGAGGTCTGCGGGCTCGGTCGTGCCGAACCCGATGGTGTAGACGCGGACACGCCGCTCGACGGCATGGGGGACGGCGTCGAGCGGCTCGATCCCGCGCGTGTTCCGGCCGTCGGTGAGCAGCACGATGATGTCGGGAACGTAGTCGTCCGAAGGGCGCGCCTCGCCGCCGGGCGGTGGTTCGGCGACCGGCTCGTCGTCGAGTGCGTACACGTCGCCGACGGGCTGGACGGCGGGGTTCACCTCGGCGATCGCATCGAGCCCCTTGAGCATCGCGCTGCCGATCGCCGTGCCGCGACCGGTCGTCACCGAGTCGATCGTCGCCATGAGCTCCTCACGTTCGGTCGTCGGCGGAACCGCCAGCTCCGCGAACCCCGAGAACACCACGAGGCCCATGCGGATGTCATCGGGCTGGTCCTCGACGAACTCGCGCGACGCCTCCTGGGCGACGGCCAGCCGGTTGGGCTGGACGTCCGTCGAGCACATCGACCCCGAGACGTCGAGCGCGAGGATGATCGACGTCCGCGCGAAAGGAACGTCGCGTTCGACGTGCGGTCGCCCTGCGGCGAGGCCGAGCGCGACCAGGCTCGCGAGGACGAGGGCGATCGGGAGGTGTCGCTGCCAGCGCTTGCGCCTCGGCAGCACGGACCGGAGCAGCGCGACGCTCGAGTAGCTGACCGCCTGTCGGCGCCGTCGTCGGAGCAGCCACCAGTAGACCCCGACGATGAGCGGTACGACGAGCAGCGAGACGAGAGCGAGCGGCCAGGCGAACGACATTCAGATCACCCGCCCGAACCAGGCGATCGAGAGGAGCGATCCGAGCGCGAGCAGGAGCCCGCCCGCGGCCGCGAACAGGGCGGTGATCTCGCGCTCGCGCTCGACGGAGGCGAGCTTGAGGTCGACGGACTCGTAGATCTGCTCGAGCGCGGCGGCGTCGCCGGCGCGCTGGTAACTGCCGTCGGTCACGTCCGCGATCCGGGTCAGCTGTTCCTCGTCCAGGGCCGTCGCGACGTTGAATCCGTCGACCTCCACGACCGTTCCCTCCGGTGTCCCGATGCCGATCGCATGGACACGGACACCTGCCGAGGACGCGACCTCTGCGAGCTCCAGGGGGTCGGGGCGCGACGTGTTCTCTCCGTCCGAAAGCAGGACGATCGCCGACGACCCGAAGAACCCGATGTCGACCTCGCCGCTATCGCTCTCCAGCGCGGACTCGTCGATCTGCAGCGGCTTCCCCGCGATCGTGCTGAGGGAGGTGAAGAGGCCCTGACCGAGCGAGGTGCCACCGCTCACCGCGAGCCGCCGGATCGCCGCAACCACGTCCTCCTTCACCTTCGTCGGCCGGAGCACCGTCACGGCGCTGTCGCCGAACGCGACGACCCCGATCCGGATCGTGCTCGGTTGTCGCTCGGCGAACGCCGTCGCGGCCGCCTTCGCCGCCTCGATCCGGGTCGGCTCGAGGTCGTCCGCCCGCATGCTGTTCGAGACGTCGAACGTGAGGATGACGGTCCCCTCCCGTTGCGGCAGGGCGAAGCTCATCGTCGGACGGGCCAGCCCGACGCACACGAGAACGAGCGCGGACGCGAAGAGCGCGAACGGAACGTGGCGTCTCCAGCGGAGCCCGCGTCCCGACGACGTGGTCGGCACGAGCCCCTCGGAGGCGAGCCGACCGGCCCGCCGCGAGCGTCGCTGAACGAGCCGGACGTACGCGACCACCAGGAGCGGGACGACCGCGAGCCACAGCAGCATCCACGGCGAGCCGAGCGACATCAGGCGCGGCGCCGTTTCCGCGACTCGACGATTCGGACGATTGCGGTGACGAGGTCGTCGGCCGTCGACACCTCGCTGATGTCGACACCTGCTCGGAGGGTGGCCGCCCGCAGCTCCGCCTCGCGGTGCTCGCCGGCGGCTCGCAGCCGGCTCCGGAACTCGTCGTCGCTCGAGTCGACCGTCAGCTGCTCACCGGTCTCCGCGTCCTCGACCACGATGAGCCCTGCGTCGGGAAGCTCGTACTCGCGAGGGTCGACGAGCCGGATGGCGACGACCTCGTGGCGCTCGCTCAGCCGCAGCAGAGGCCGCTCCCACCCCGGCCCGGTGATGAAGTCGGAGACGAGAACGACGAGCGACCGCCGACGAATCGTCCGGTCCGCCGTCTCCAGCAGCCGCGTCAGGTCGGTGACCGCCCCGTTGGTCCCGGGCGGCGGTCGCAGGAGGCTCCGCGCGAGCGCGAGCACCTGGTTCCGGTTGCTGCGCGGCGGCAGCGTCTCCTCGAGGTCGTTGTCGAACAGGATCGCCCCGACCCGGTTGCCGCCCCTCGTGAGAAGCCGTGCGAAGGTGGTCGCGAGCTCGCACAGGACGAGCTCCTTCGGCCGGTCGATCGGCCCGAAGCCCATCGAGGGCGATCGGTCGAGCAGCAGCCATGCGGTGAGCTCGCGGTCCTCCGCGTACTGGCGGACGAACGGGGTGTCCATCCGCGCCGTCACGTTCCAGTCGATGTGCCGGACGTCGTCCCCCGGCTCGTACTCGCGAAGGTCGAGGAAGTCCAGACCCGCCCCGCGAAAGACCGTCCGGTAGTTCCCCTGCAGGATGCCGTCGAGACGACGCACGACTTGCCACTCGAGCCGATGCAGGAGCTGCTCCGGCGTCGGCGTGCCGAGAGGTCGCGTGGCGTCCGCGGAGCCCATGTGTCAGGAGCGTCCGGTGATCATGCGCTCGCGCAGCGCGAGCTCCGGAACCGGGACCGCCGCAAGGACGCGGTCGATCACGGTGTCGGCTCCGATCCCGTCTCCGAGCGCCTGGTACGACAGCACGAGGCGGTGACGGAGCACGTCGTGTGCGATCTCCTGGAGGTCCTGCGCGAGCGCGTACTCGCGTCCCCTGACGAGCGCCAGGGCACGGCCGGCGAGGATCATGTTGATCGACGCGCGCGGGCTCGCACCGTAGGTCACGTACTCGGCCAGCTCACCGAGCCCGACCGAGCCGAGGTCGCGCGTGGCGTTCGAGAGCTTGACGGCGTACTCGACCAGTCCGGGGTCGACGAAGACCGCGTCGGCGGCCCGCTGGAGCGCGCCGAGCTGCGCTCCGTCCAACGCGCGTCCGGCCGAGTCGTGCGCGGTTGTCATGCGCTCGACGATCACGAACTCCTCCGTCGGACTCGGGTAGCCGATCAGTACCTTGAGCATGAAGCGATCGACCTGTGCCTCCGGCAGCGGGTACGTCCCCTCCGACTCGATCGGGTTCTGCGTCGCCATCACGAGGAACGGGTCGGGCAGCGGATGCGTCTCGCGGCCGATCGTGACCTGCCGCTCCTGCATCGCCTCGAGCAGCGCGCTCTGCACCTTCGCCGGAGCGCGGTTGACCTCGTCGGCAAGGACGAGATTCGCGAACACCGGGCCGAGCGAGACCTGGAACTCGCCGAGCTTCTGGTTGAAGACCCTCGTGCCCACGATGTCCGCCGGAACGAGGTCCGGCGTGAACTGGATGCGCTGGAACTCCCCGCCGATCGCCTGCGCCAGCGTCTTCACGGCCATCGTCTTCGCAAGCCCGGGAACGCCTTCTACGAGCAGATGCCCTCGCGCCAGAAGGGCGACGACCATCCGCTCGAGAAGCGCGTCCTGGCCGACGATCACGCGCTTGACCTCGTACAGGACCTGTTCGAGGGACGCATCGAGTGTGGGCTGTGTGTTCATGGCTCCTCTCGTCACTTGGGTGGGGCGTCCGCGGCGCCACCCGCGGCGCCGATCGGCACGGCGAAGCCGATGCCGGAGAAGTACCCGTCACGCGCCGGGTTGGCGAGGCCGGTGACGATCCCGATCACCTGACCGCCGCGGTTGAGCAACGGCCCGCCCGAGCTCCCCGGATTGACGGCCGCATCGAACTGGATGAGCCCGCGCAACGTCCGTCCCCCCGGCGCTTCGATGCTGCGATCGAGACCGGAGATCACACCGGAGGACATGGAGCCGACGAAGCCGAGTGGATGGCCGACCGCGTACGCCTCGTCACCGACCTGACCGGCGCCCCCCAGCACGGCGGGAACGATCGGCTGCGGAGGACGCTCCGGAACCAGCACCGCGATGTCGTTGTCCGGATCGGCGGACACGATCTGACCGTTCGTCTGCGTCCCGTCGACGAAGGACAGGCGGATCGTCGTCGCGTCGTCGACCACGTGGAGGACCGTCAGGATCGCCCCACTCCGGTTGACGATGACCCCTGTCCCGAGCCGCGCGCCGTCTCCGCTCGACGACTCCCGGCGCGCCTCGATCTGCACCAGCGACGGCAAGATCTGCTGATAGACGGCCACCGAGGTCGCCGGCGCCGACCGAAGGTCCTCGATCGCCTTCCCGACGACGTCCGACGCGATCGCTCCCACGTCCGCCCGCTCGAGCTCGGGGTCCGACGGGCCGCGCATCGCCAGACCGACGGCCACGAGCGCCACTGCGGCCACGAGAAACACCGCGATCCCGAGCCGTGCGCGCCTCCCCAATCGGCCAAGCCTTCCGGGCGGCTGATCGGGTGCGGCGGGCGGTGCCTCGCCGGGCTCTACGCTCACCGGCACCTCAGCCATGCTAAACAGCCGACCATTGGCCGACGGCCGCACCGATCGCCCTTAATCGGCGCTGAACGTCTCCGGCAAGCGAGCCTGCGCGGCGCTGCGACCCCGTTACCGAAGCCGCCGCGCCGCGCGTGCACGGTTTACTTCATCGCTCCGCCGCAGAGGCGGCAGTTCCCACGGCGCGACGAGCGGTGGCCGCAGGCCTTGCACTTCCGTTGCTTGTAGCGGAGCGCGTAGAGCGCGTTGCGCTGCCGCTTCTCCTGCTTTGCGCGGTCATGTTTCGCCACTCCTCGAACGGGGCTTCAACCCGTCGGCTTTCGCTCGGTCGGCGGACAGAGAGGAGCGGGCTCGCGGCCCGACGACGCTCGCCCGGCTGTGCCGGGTGCCACCGCCGACGATCGGTAACCGCTCCGAGATGCGTCAGGCCCGCTCGAGCGGCGGGCTAGGCAGACGTACTCGACGAGCGGACGTGCATGACGCGCCGAGGATAGCGGCGGAGCATCTCTGCCGCGAATGACCAGACGACGAGGGGGCGGCTCGGCCGCCCCCCTCGCTCACCCGGGAGGTCGGGCGATCAGTGGCCGGTGACGGCCGCTGCGGTCGGCGGGGCGGCCAGTCTCGCCTCCTCACGGAACCGTCCACCGAGCACCGCCAGCGCGAGGATCATCAGGCCGATCCCCGTCAGCAGGAGCGCGACCCCGACGACGATGCCGAACACCGAGAGCTGCTCCGCCATGTAGCTCATGTTGAGCGCGGTCGTGAGCCCGGTCTCGGTCACCCAGATCTCGCGGGCGCCGTTCGCGATCGGCGCGCCGGCCTCGTCCTTCGCGGCGGCGGCCTCGTCGCTCGTGCCCTTCGGATCCTGAGGGTTCGACGCCGACTGGAAGCGACCCATCTGCGCGTACGTCAGGCCGTCGGTCGAGGAGAGCGTGTGCTCCCGCATGACGAGCGCGAACGCGCGGGCCTGGTCACCGGTCGTGACCTGCTCGCCGGCCCACTGCTCGGCGTGCTCGGCGACGGCCGGGTCGGTCGCGTCGCCGAAGTAGATCTGCTCCTGGGCGATGCTGTCGCGGACGGTGTTCCGTCCGTCGATGCCCATGTAGAGGGCCCCGATCCCGAAGGCGATCAGGGTGATCCCTGCGGCGAGCCCTCCCCACTCGAGAATCCTTCTTGCGCTCATCGCTCCTCCTCCCGAGACGCTTGCAGTAACTGGCCCAAGCGTCGCGTTCCGGAGCTGTGCCGCCATCGGCAATAGATCGTGGGCGGGGTGCGACTTGCCGCCCGCCGGCTGCGGGGAACTACCGAGAGCCGAGCGGCGTGAGGGAGCTAGCCGACGAGCGAGGCCTCGGAGCGAACGAGCTGCTCGAGGAACACGCAGGTGCGCTGGTCGCCGGGCAGCGGCGAGCGGCCGAGCCGGAGCACGACCAGCTCGCCGACGTCGGGGACCTCGACGGTGTCGCCCACCATCGGGATCGCCCCGGAGAGGTGGACGAGCCGGTAGCCGGCGGTCGTCGACGCGAACGCCACCCATCCGAAGGGCGACTTCGGCTCGAGCGACGGCAGGCTCGTCGACAGGATCGTGGGCTCAGGCATCGGCTCGGGCTCCGGGATCGCAACCGGCTCCGGCTCCGGGCTCGGAACGGGCTCCAACTCCGGCTCAGCGCTCGCCACCAGCTCCGGCTCCGGGCTCGCAACGGGCTCCAACTCCGCGCAACGCTCGCCACCAGCTCCGGCTCCGGGATCGCAACGGGCTCCAACTCCGGCGCAACGCTCGCCACCAGCTCCGGCTCCGGGATCGCAACGGGCTCCAACTCCGGCGCAACGCTCGCCACCAGCTCCGGCTCGACGGCCTCGGGCTCCTCGATCCGCGTCGCCAGCTCGACGACCGTCGCCTCCGGCGCCTCCGCGGTGGACGGCTCGGCCTCCGCGAGCACCGACATCTGCTCCGCGAGCGCTCCGGCGAGCTCGAACTTGCTGATCGACCCCTGCGCCACGAGCGCCTCGCCGACACGCTCTCCGGTCTCGCGCTGACGCTCGAGCGCGTGCTCGAGCTGCTCGGGCGTGACGAAGCCCCGCTCCACGAAGATGTCGCCGAGACGGCGCCACGACTCGTTCGCCTCGGCATCCGTCGCCGAGGGCATCGAGCGACCCATGTCCGCCCACTGCTCGGCGACGACGCTCGCGAGCTCCTGGCGCGACACGCCGAATCGCTCCACCAGGATCTGGCCGAGCTGCTGCCCGGTCTCGCGCTGGATTTCGAGCGCGACGCGGATCTGGCTCTCGGAAAGGAGGCCACGCTGGACGAACACCGTGCCGATCATGCGTGCGGTGAGGCTCTGGGCGAGACTCATGATCCGTGTATCGGCTGTCCCTCGTTCGAGCTATAGACCGAATCACCCGCGCAGGCGGCGGTCGCGTCGAATCAGCGCTCGATCAGGCCGTGCTCGTGCGCGTAGACGACCGCATGAACACGGTCCCGGAGCTGCAGCGTGGCGAGGATACGGTCGAGGTCGGCGCCGACCACGGCCTCCTCGATCTCGGCGGCTCTCGGCGATCTCGGCGTTCGAGCGACCTCGCGCGACGTCGCGGAGAAGCTCGACCTCCTCCGACGTGAGCTCGTCGATCTCCGGAGGGCGATCGTCACCGCTCGGCGTGCTCGCGAACTCGGCGACGATCCGGCACGTCACGCCGGGCGACAGCAGCGCGTCGCCGGCCGCGACCGTGCGGATCGCCTCGACGAGCTCCTCCGGCGGCGTGTCCTTCAAGAGGAACCCGCTCGCCCCCGCGCGGAGGGCCTCGTAGACGTACTCGTCGAGGTCGAACGTCGTGAGGATGAGAATGCGCGCGCCCGTGTCGTTGCGCTCGAGCAGCTTCCGCGTCGCCTGCAGCCCGTCGACCTTCGGCATGCGGACGTCCATGAGGATCACGTCGGGGTTCGTCTCGCGGGCCGCGAGCACCGCCTCGAGCCCGTCGGCAGCCTCGCCGACCACCTCGAAGTCCTCCTCCGCCTCGAGGATCATCCGGAACCCGTCGCGGACGAGCGCCTGGTCGTCGGCGATGAGCACCCGGGTCGTCACCGCTCGCCCCGAGCGGGATGTGCGCACGGACGACGAACCCGCCGCCGGTTCGCGGCCCGGAGTCGACCGAGCCGCCGACGAGCGAGACGCGCTCGCGCAGGCCGGCGAGGCCGTGGCCACCACCGCCGTCACCGGGCTCCGAGCGCCCGTCGTTCGCGATCTCGAGCTCCAGCTCGTCCTCCTTCCAGCGCACCGTGACCCACGCGTGCGCGGGTCCCGCGTAGCGGAGGGCGTTCGTCAGCGCCTCCTGGATGACACGGTAGGCGGAGAGGTCGACGCCCGGCGGCAGTTCCCGCGGCTCCCCCTCCATCTCGAGCTCGACGGGCAGCCCCGCCTCGCGGACGGTGCCGACGAGCACGTCGACCGTGCGCATCGAAGGCTGCGGCGTGAACTCGGGCATCGCGCCCTGCTCGCGGAGGAGCCCGACGAGGCGGCGCATCTCGGTCAGCGCCTCGCGCCCGGTGCGACTCGATCACCTCGAGGGCCTGCCGCTCACGCTCCTGGTCCGGGCGCAGGAGCCGCCGGACGGCTCCGGCCTGCACCGTCATCACCGACACCGAGTGCGCGACGACGTCGTGCAGCTCGCGGGCGATCCGCCGGCGCTCCTCGGCGACGGCGCGCCGGTCTGCGCGGCCGAGGCCTCGGGTCCTGCTCGTCGTCCTGCGTGCGCGGGCTCCATCCGCGAGACGCTAGCGCGCGGCGTCGCCGGCCCGTGGGCGACGCGCTACCGTCGGAGACGTGGAGGTGCAGCGCATCGACGAGGGGCTCTGGCGCTGGACTGCGCCGCACCCCGACTGGAAGGAGGGCGCCGACTGGGACCAGCGACGTCGGGCTGCGTCTACTGGGAGGCGGACGACGCGGTCGTGCTCGTCGACCCGCTCGTCCCGTCGGACGAGGCCGACCGCGAGCGCTTCCTCGCATGCGCTCGACCGCGACGTCGAGCGGCGTCGGACGGCCCGTCGCGATCCTGCTCACCTGCGAGTGGCACGCGCGCAGCCCGCCGAGCTCGCGCGAGCGGTACGACGGCCGGGTGGTCGAGCCGACGGCGGCCGACGCGCTTCCGGGCGCGGCGTCGGCGTTCGCAGCGCGGGCGGCCGAGGAGGTCGTCTACTGGCTGCCCGGCGCGAAGGCGGTCGTTCCCGGGCGACACGCTGGTCGGGACGGACGACGGCGTGACGCTGTGCCCGGCCTCGTGGCTCGAGGGCCGCGGCGGGCTCGACGAGCTCGCCGGCGACCTCGCTCCGCTCCTCGACCTCCCGGTCGAGCGCGTGCTCACGTCGCACGGCCCGCCGATGCTCGCCGACGGCCGGGACGCGCTCGCGCGCGCGCTCGCTGCCGTCTAGTGCCCCTTCAGGTGATGCTGCCTCGTTCCTCGCGTGCGAGGAGCAAGCCGGGCTAGGACGCAGGAAGACCCGATACCCGAAGGTATCGGGGCGACCGAGGACGACGCGTGGCGCCGCTCATCGCGCGCGAGGGACCTTGAGGGCATTGCCTGAAAGGGCACTAGGCCCGCGCGTAGACCGCGAGCGCGTCGAGCACGCTGCGGAGCCGAAGCCCGTCGGGCGTCAGGGCGTACTCGACCCGCGGTGGCCGCGCGTCGATCACGCGCCGCTCGAGCAGCCCGGCGCCCTCGAGCTCGACGAGCCGCTGGGCGAGCGTGCGCGGCGGGATCTCCCCGACGGCCTGCTTGAGCTCGTTGAAGCGGCTCGCGCCCTCCGACGAGGCCCAGAGGATCGAGACGGTCCAGCGCCCCTCGAGGAGGCCCGCCGCGCGGCGGACCTCCTCGGGGACGGGCTCGCACTTGCGGCAGCGCATCATGCTGCGACGTGCGGCCGGGGCGCGGACGCCGGCTCGAGCGCGACGTCGAGGACCTCGTCGAGCGACATCACGGGGTGGAACGCGAGCTCGTCGCGGACGTGCTCCGGGACGTCGTCGAGGTCGGCGCGGTTCCGCTCGGGGA
Organism: uncultured Actinomycetes bacterium; assembly: GCA_963706915.1. GTDB lineage: Bacteria > Actinomycetota > Thermoleophilia > Gaiellales > Gaiellaceae > Gaiella. The sequence continues at coordinate 138,069 of CAVPOH010000003.1, read as the reverse complement.
TCACGACGTCGGTGAGCCCGGCGGCGTGCGCGGCGAGGACCTTCTGCTTGAGCCCGCCGATCGGCAGGACGCGCCCCTGCAGCGTCAGCTCGCCGGTCATGGCGACGGTGTGCTTCACGGGCCGGCCGGCAGAGCAGCGACGCGAGAGCGGTCGCCATCGTGATGCCGGCGCTCGGCCCGTCCTTCGGGATCGCCCCGGCCGGCACGTGCACGTGGAACTTCCGCTCGAACGCCTCCTGCTCGATCTCCGAGCCGGTCGGCCTGCGAGCGAACCGCGGAGAGCGCGATCTGCGCGGACTCCTTCATCACGTCGCCGAGCTGGCCGGTGAGCACCAGGCCCTCGCCGGGCACGGCGGTCGCCTCGACGAAGAGCACGTCGCCGCCGGTGACGTTGACGGCGAGGCCGGTGGCGACGCCGGGCACGGCGGTCCGCTCCGCCGCCTCGCGGAAGAACTTCTGTCGTCCGAGGGCGTCCCGCACGGCCTCGATGTCGACGGCGACGGGCGTCTCGGCGTCCTCCGAGACGATCTTCGTCGCGGTCTTGCGGAGGATCGAGCCGAGCTCGCGCTCGAGCTGGCGGACGCCCGCCTCGCGCGTGTACTCGGAGATCACCGTCTCGAGGACGTCGTCCGCGATCGAGACCTCGTCCTCCTTCAGGCCCGCCCGCTCGCGCTGGCGCGGCCAGAGGTAGCCCCGGGCGATCGCGACCTTCTCGTCGGTGGTGTACCCGTCGAAGCGGATCACCTCCATCCGGTCGAGCAGCGGCCCCGGGATCGTCTCGGCCATGTTCGCCGTCGCGATGAAGAAGACCTGCGAGAGGTCGACCTCGACGTCGAGGTAGTGGTCGCGGAACGTCGAGTTCTGCGCCGGGTCGAGCACCTCGAGCAGCGCAGCCGACGGGTCGCCGCGCCAGTCGGCGCCGACCTTGTCGACCTCGTCGAGGAGGATCACCGGGTTCATCGTCTTGGCGTCGCGGAGCGCCCGCACGAGGCGGCCCGGGAGCGCGCCGATGTACGTCCGCCGGTGCCCGCGGATCTCCGCCTCGTCGCGGACGCCGCCGAGCGACATCCGGACGAACTCGCGGTTGAGCGCCTTGGCGATCGACTCGCCGATCGACGTCTTGCCCGTGCCGGGCGGCCCGATCAGCGTCAGGATCGCGCCGGCGCGCTTGTCGGGCTCGATGCCGCGCTCCTTGCGGAGCTTCGCGACGGCGATGTACTCGACGATCCGGTCCTTGACGTCCTCGAGACCGGCGTGGTCGGCGTCGAGGATCTCGCGGGTGCGAACGGGGTCGAGCACCTCGTCGGAGCGCGTGCCCCATGGGACGGCGAGCAGCCAGTCGAGGTAGCTCCGGATCATCTGCGACTCGGGCGAGCTCTCGCCCATGCGCTCGAAGCGGGCGAGCTCCTTCTCGGCCTGCTCGCGCACGGCCTCGGGCATGCCCGCCTCCTCGATCTTCGTCCGGTACTCCTCGACGACGGACGCGTCGTCCTCGCCGAGCTCCTTCCGGATCGAGTCCATCTGCTTGCGCAGGAGGTACTCGCGCTGCTGCTTCTCCATCCCGGCGTTGACGTCCTCGCGGATCCGCTGCCGGATCTGCATCGTGCGAGAGGCGCTCGCGCTGGAACGAGAGGGCGAGCTCGAGCCGCTCGGTGACGTCGACCGTCTCGAGCAGCTGGACCTTCTGGTCGAAGCTCAGGTCGGGCGAGTAGCCCGACGTGTCGGCGAGCGCGCCGGGCTCGGCGATCGAGCGGAGGAAGGCCTGGATGCGGCCGTCGTCGCCGCGCAGCTCGAGGATCTCCTCGACGACCGCGCGGTACTCGGTCTCGAGCTCGCGGATGCGCTCGTCGGTCGCGGTCGCCGTCCCGCCGCTCCTCGACCTCGACGAGCAGGCGGCCCTGCGTGTCGGTCTCGGCCGCGCCGGCGATGCCCCGGTGGAGGCCCTCGAGCGCGACGGCGACGGCGCCGCCGGGCAGCCGGACGCGGTCGGTCACGCGCGCGACGGTGCCGACGGCGGCGTACTCGCCCTCGTGCTTGGGCACGAGCAGCACGCGCTCCTCGTCGCCGACGTCGACCGTCAGCGTCACGTTCATGTTGCGGGAAGACGACGATGTCGTCCAGTGGGACGAGCAAGAGCTTGCTCACGACGCTGTTCACGCTCCTCGAGTCATAGGTAGATACAAAAACTATAGCTAGTCGTATCGCAGCCGCCGCGGATCCTGACCCGCACCGAACCGAACGTTCACAAACCCTTCGCAGCCGTCCGCTCGAATACAGGCGAGACCATTCACGATCCCAATCCGCCTCCCACGGGATCGACGGATGGGCCGGCAGCGCACTCCGAGGGCGCACGCCGGCCCGCTAGCGAGGGCGCCTGCGTGGCGCCCTCGCGCCTTGTGGCGTGGGGGAACCCAGCCGGTTCCCTCACGAGCCACCCTCCTGTCCAGCGCGCTGCACCGGTGAACCCGTCGACCGGGCCTCCCGGCCGGCGACAGCCGGCCTTCGGCCGTCGACGGTGCGACCGCACAGTCTGACGGAATCGGTGTCTGCACCGAAGGCGCCCTCGCGGGCGGCGTCCTGCGCAGCCGCGAAAGCGGCGGAGCGCGGCGTCCGCGACCCGCCCCGCGAGGACGTCCGAGCGGACGCCCGCGCCCGCGGCGCGGTGGGTCATCACCGCCGCGACGAAGACCCCGCCGCGCCACACGACGAGGCCCGCGTCGTGGCGCGCGGGTCGACCCAGCCCGCCTTGTGGAGCACGGACCACCCCGGGCCGCCGTGCCGACGAACCGGCCGAGCTTCTCCCGGTCGCGCCCGTGCGCGAGCACGTAGAGGAGGTAGCGGGCCTCCGCGGGGCTGACCCCCGGCGGGCCGTCCGAGCGGGCCGAGGCCCGCGCTGCCGAGCCAGATCGCACGGTGGAGCCGCGCGAGGTCGAGCGCCGTCGTCGCCTTGCCGATCCCCCAGGCCGGCTGCGTCCACGACGGTCAGCGGCACGCCACGCGCTGCGATGCTCCCGGTCGGCGGGTCGAGGGCCGTCCCGAGGATGTAGCCGCCGTACATCTCCGTCCGCTCGAGGCCGATCGAGCGCATCGAGGCGTTGACGAGCGCTGCCGCCGCCGCTCGTCGAGCCCGCCGAGCATCACGCAGGAGCCGGTTCGCGGCCTCGTTGTCCGACGCGATCAGCATGCCGCCGGACGAGCCCGTCGAGGCCGGCTTCCCGGCACGCGGCGGGCCGTCGGTGCGCGTCAGCAGCGTGACCGCGATCGCGAGCTTGAGGGTCGAGGCGGCCGGGAACGTCGCTCGCGCGTTCCATGCGGCTGCGGCCCCGGTGGCGAGGTTCTCGACGTACGCGGCCGCGGTCCCGGGGAACGCGCCGACGAGCCGCCGGACGTCCCGCTGCAGCCGCCGGGTCGAGGCTGGGCAGGCGCACCCGCGGCCGGGCAGCGCGCGGGAGCCCGAAGACGTGGTGGACCGTCCGGCCCGGCGCGCCGGCCGCGCGCGTCGACGGTCTCGACCCGGACGCGGACCTCGCGCGGCGGCAGCTCGACGTCGACGATGAAGGCTCGCGCCGCGGAGCGCGGATCGCGCGACGACGCGGCCGTCGACGCGGACGACCACGCGGCGTCGCCCCCGGCGCGGCCCGACCCTCGACGAGCCCGTACGAGACCTGGTACGCAGCGGGCCGCTCGATCACCGGCGGCGCGGCGGTGGCGGCGGCGAGGTGATCACGGGCGAACCGTAGCCTTGTCCTCTCGTGCCGCATCCTCGCGCACCTCGATCTCGACGCGTTCTTCGCCGCCGTCGAGGAGCTCGAAGACCCGTCGCTCCGGACGCGGCCGCTCGTCGTCGGCGGCGACCCTCGCGGGCGCGGCGTCGTTGCGACTGCGAACTACGTCGCGCGCCGGTTCGGGATCCGATCCGCGATGAGCTCCGCGGAGGCGCTGCGTCGCTGTCCGGAGGCGGTCTTCCTGCGGCCGCGGCACGCCCTCTACCGGCAGTACTCGCAGGCCGTCTGGTCGGCGGTCGAGGAGGTCGTGCCGCGCGTCGAGCGGACCGGGATGGACGAGGGCTACCTCGACCTCGGCACCGTGCTCGACTCGTTCGCCGGAGCACGCCGGCTCGCCGAGGCCGTCCAGGTCGCGGTGCGCGGCGCGACGTCGCTCTCGTGCTCGCTCGGTGTGTCGACGTCGAAGGTGGTCTGCAAGATCGCGTCGGACCGGCGGAAGCCCGGCGGGATCACGGTCGTGCCGCCCGGGCGCGAGGCGCGGTTCCTCGCGCCGCTCCCGACCCGCGTGCTGCCCGGCGTCGGCCCGCGCGCCGGAGGAGCGGCTCGCGGCGGCGGGCATCGCCACGATCGGCGGGCTCGCCGACGCTCGACGACGTCGAGCTGCGGGCGGTGCTGCCCGGCCAGGTCGGGCGGCTCCTGCGCGACCGCGCGCGGGGGATCGACCCGCGCGACCTCGAGCTCGACGTGCGAGCGGATCTCGATCTCGACCGAGGAGACGTTCGAGCGCGACCTCAGCGACCGGAGCGCGCTCCACGCGGAGCTCCGGCGGATGGCGGACGACGTCGCTTCGTACCTGCGCCGCGACGGGCTCTCGGCGCGGACGGTGACGACGAAGCTCCGCTACACCGACTTCTCGATCCGCTCCCGGTCGACCACCCTGCCGACGCCGATCGACGAGGCCGGAGCGGATCGGCGAGCTCGCGTGCGCTCTTCTCGACCGGGGCCTCCGCGACCGCCCGGGAGCGCTCCGCCTCGTCGGCGTCGGCGTCTCGGGGCTGACGGCCGTGCGCCAGCTGACGCTCGACGAGCTCTGACTCAGCCGCCGAAGACGGCGGGTCGCATCGGCCCGCGTCGCCAGGCACCGAAGACACGCGTCCGCAGAGCGCGACCACGGTCCTGAAGCCGGCAACGTGCGGGCGCTCTGAGATCAGGCGTCGCAGCAGCGGGCGCGTCAGGCAGGTCGGCCCGCCGTCGCCCTTGCGCGAGATCTCGTCGCCGCGGTACGTGACGACGTCGACCCCGGCGCGCTCCATCCGGCGGCGCGTCTCGTCGTTCCCCTCGAGCGCGAGCGCGCGCCGGGGACCGAGAGCGAGGACGTTCGTGCCCATCGTCTCGAACTCCTCGTCCGGCACCTCGACGACCTCGATCCCGCGCTCCGCCAGCAGCCACATCAGCCGGGTCGGGGCGAGGCGCGGGTAGACGAGCGCGAGGTCGCGGTCGAGCGGCGAGAGGAACGACATGAGGTGCATCACCTCGCGCGGCGCCGTTCCAGTGCGGAAGGTCGAACGCGATCACCTCGACGCCGGGGAACAGCTCTCGAAGCGCGTCGACCGCCGCCGGGCTCGTGCGATAGCCGATCCCGACGAGCAGCGTCCGCTCGTCGAGCCAGACCGTGTCGCCGCCCTCGACCGTCGCCGGCAGCTCGACCCGCCCGACGACCGGCACGCCTGCCCGCTCGAGCGCCGCGACGGTCGCCTCGGGCTCGCGCCGCCGTCCTTCCTTCCCGGGGAGCAGCAGCACGGCGCCGTCGACGCCCGACGAGCGTCGGGTCGTACGTGTAGATCGCGTCGGGGTTGCCCGGCGTCGTGCTCGGAGACGACGACCTCGGCGCCCGCCTCCTCGAGCAGCGCGCAGAACGCCTCGTGCTCCGCCTGCGCGGCCGCGACGTCCGGCGCCGCGCGCCAGCCGTACGCCCCCCAGGCTCCGGCGTCCTCCGCGAGCGGCCGCCGCACGAGCACGCGGCGGAGGTCGCCCCACATCGACGCGCTGCCGTACCCGGCCACGGCGCGGCAGGCTACCCGACTGCGTTCGCGCGGCCTCCGCCCCTCGAGCAGTACGGCCCGGAGCGCGTCGACGCAGAGCATTCCCATCGCGATCCGCGTCTCCCTCGTCGCGCTGCCGAGGTGCGGCGTGAGCACGACGTTCTCGAGCTCGAGCAGCCCCTCCTCGACCTCCGGCTCGCGCTCGAAGACGTCGAGCGCCGCACCCGCGATCACGCCGGCGCGGAGCGCGTCGACGAGCGCGCGCTCGTCGACGATCGGCCCGCGCGCCGTGTTCACGAGCACGGCCGTCGGGCGCATCGCCGCGAGCGCCGGCGGCGTCGATCAGGTGCCGTGTCCCGTCGGTGAGCGGCACATGGAGGCTGACGACGTCCGCCTCGGCGAGCAGGCGCGCGAAGGTCGTCGCCCGCGACCTGCGAACCGTGCGGTCGCGCCGAACGCCTCGGCGAGCCGCGCCGTCTCGCGGCCGATCCGCCCGGGGCCGACGATCAGCACGCTGCTTCCCGTCGAGGCTCGACGCCGAGCATGAACTCGAGGGAGAACTCCCACTCGCTCGCGCCGCCGGACGAACCGGTCGCCCTCGGCGATGCGCCGAAGGAGGGCGAGCATCAGCCCGACGGCGAGCTCGGCGGTCGCGCGCGTGAGGACGTCGGGCGTGTTCGCGACGACGACGCCGCGCGCGGCAGCCGCCTCGAGGTCGATGTTGTTGACGCCGACCGCGTAGTTCGCGACGACCTCGAGCTGCGGCCCGACGCGGTCGAGGAACGCGCCGTCGACGCTGGTCGTCAGCATCGACAGGATGCCGTCGGCCCCCTCCGGTCGCGTCGACGAGCTCGAACGACTCGCGCGAGAGCGGCCGTCACCTCGTCGAGCACGGGCGAGGTGACGTGGACGCGGGGCCGGGGCACGCGGACTGAGACGTCTACTCGGATTGGACGCGCGGGCGGTGGCCCGCCGAGTACACGTCCTTGCGCAGGATCAGCCCGTTCTCGAACGGGAACACGTCGATGCCGTCCCACTCGAGCCGCGCGCCCGTCCGCGGCGGTCGCCGTCGCCGTCCACTCGCTGACGACGAGGCCGTCGCGGGCGTACAGCCGGCGGCCCCGGAACGAGAGGTCGGGCCAGTTGGCGAAGATCTCCGCCGATGTGCTCGCGGACCTCCGTGCCCTCGGCGCGCTCGCCGGCGGTGTGGTTCTCGAACACCATCCCCGGCGCGTGGAACGAGACGATCGCGTCCAGGTCCTGCGCGTTCCACGCGTCGTTGTAGCGCTCGATGATCCGCTCGAGCTCGGTCGCGCTGTCCGCGTCGCTCATGCGCCGAGTATGTCAGCCCGCCGAAGCGCCCGAGGCGGGGCCGTTGGGCTCGCCGCGGGCCTCCTCGAGACGGGCGCTCAGCTTCTGGAGCACGGCGCCGCCCGCGAGGATCGCCGCCCCGACCGCGATGAACGAGGCGGCCCGCGCGACGGAGCTCAGCTCGGAGAGGTCGTAGAGGAAGATCTTCGCGAGGCTCACGCCGAAGAGCCCGAGTCCGGCGAACCGGAGGACGCTCGAGCCGCGGACGAGACCGGCGACGAGGCCGACGAGCCCGACGAGCGCCCAAAGCGCGCTCACGACCGTGTGGCCGCGCTCGAAGTCCGCCTCGAGGCTCGCTCCCGACAGGTCGACGACGAGGCCGAGGACGCCGAGGGAGACCGCGTAGAGCGCGAGGCCGCCGACCACGATCCCCGCCCACCGCACCTCCGGGCGCCCGGCCGCGAGGCAGACGATCGCCACCGCCGCGGCGCCCGCGACGCAGGCGACGAGCACCCAGAGCCCGTCGGCCGGCGACGTGGTCGCCTCGAGGAAGTGGTCGAGCGGCGTGATGAACGCGAGCGTCCCGAGGGTGGCGAGGCCGGTGGCGATCGCGCCGGCGAGGGCGAGGCGAAGCTCGCGCAGCGGCAGCGCCGCGAGCGCGACGAGCGCCCCCGTCAGGGCGGTTGCGGCGGCGAAGGCACGGCCGTCCTGGAGGAGGAAGCCCTCGGCTGCGAGGAGGGCGACGAGCCCCAGCGCCCAGTGGGTCGTCGAGAGGTTCCGGAGCCTCCCCTGGCCGAAGACCGAGCCGGCGAGCCCCGCGTAGAGGAGCGCGATCACGAGCAGGCCGATCCCCACCCACGTGGCGCTCGGCTCGTAGTCCCCGTTCTGGGGCGCGAGGAACGCGACGCCGAACGTCGACCACCCGAGCGCCGCCGTCGCGGCGATCCCCGAGACGATGCCGAGTCGGCGAGGGGTCGGATGAAGCACCCGGAGCGCGAACCCGCCGCCCAGCAGACCGGCGGCGGCGAGGATCATCGACCAGCCGCCGATGGACCGATCGCCGTCTCCCGCCAGCTCGTCGACGTCGTAGATCGACTCGCCGAGCACGACGAGTAGTGCCACGAGCGAGGCGACGATCAGGCCGGTCGACCGCCGGCGCGCCGCGATCGCGAGCGCGGCGGCGCCCGCTGCGGAGGCGATCGCCGTGGCCGCGATGTGGCCCGCCTCGAAGTCGATGCCCGTCAGCAACGTGGCGCTCGCAAGCACGCCGAGCACGCCGGCCGAGAAGAGGAGCGTCTCCTGGAGGCCTGCGCGATGTGTCTCGAGGAACGTCCGGACCGACGCGAGGAAGGCGAGGACGCCGGTCTCGGTCGCGACCACGTGACGGGCGGGAGCCACGACGCCGGCGACGAGCGCGGCGAGCGCGGCGGCGGCGAGGGCGATCGACGCGGCGGCGTCGGCACGGGTCGGCTCGAACAGGATGGACGGCGGCGCGTCCACCACGAGGGCATGCCCGGTCGCGAGCGCGAGATAGAGGAGGCCGCCCGCCTGGAGCCGCGCGTCGCGCAGGCGCGACGCCAGGACCGAGAGCAGGATGGCCTGCGCCGCCCAGGCGAGGGTCAGCGCGTCGTCCGAGACGAGCTCTGCGGTCGCCACGGCGACGAGCGCCAGGGACGCCGTGCCGACGACGAGTGCGAGCGATCGGTCTCGGCCCTGGAGCGCGAGCCAGGCGCCGGCCCACATCCCACCGGCGGCGAGGAGCACGAGCCCGCGATCAGGCCCGTCCTCGAGGAGCTCCGCCGCGGTGAGCAGGGCCATTCCCGTCCCGGCGAGAGGCAAGGTCGCGGCCAGCGGCCGCAGCTCGGTCTCGCTGCGGCCGAGGCGCAGGAGGATGCCCGAGACCAGGAGGACGGCGGCGAGCGCAAGCCCGACCGCGACGGCGCCGTCGTCTCCGACCCAGTCCCGATCCACCACGAGGGCGATCGTCTGCGCGCCGACGATCGCGGCAACCGTCGCCAGCAGCGGCTCCCAGTCGCGCTTAGCCGCGATCACCGCGGTCGCCGCAAGGACGATCACCGCGAAGGCGGCCGAGGCGGGGGTCATGCCCGTATCGATCGCCTGGAGCGCCGGCGCGAGCGCGGAGCCGACGAGCCCGATGCCCGCCAGGATCTGCGAGCCCCACGCGAGGGCGACCGCCGTCGTCAGCGCCGCGATGGCGCCGGCGAGCGGGAGAGCGAGTGCGTCGGGCACGAGGTCGTAGCGCGCCGATGCCGCCGCAAGCGTTGCGTAGGCACCGGCCGTGCCCGCTCCCACGGCGGCGAGAGCGGCGAGGAGCTGGCCGTAGCGGGCGCGGACGACGATCCCCGCGCCGAAGACGAGTGCCGAGGCGACCGCCCCGAGGAGGACGCGCTCGGCGGGGCCGATCCACCCGCGGTTCGCGGCGAGCACGAACAGCAGGCCGATGCCCAGCGCCGTCACGGCTCCGCCGACGATCGCGAAGCCGCGCGGGCCGAGGAGCTGCCAGCGCTCGACGAGCTCGCCCGCGGTCGGGCGGGACGGACGCGGTTCCTGCCTTGGCGGCAACTCGACGGGTGGATGGATCGGCCGCCGCACCTCGGGCTCGACGCGGGGCGAAGCGGGCGGCGAGGGGACGGGCTCGCGGCGGTGCTCCACCGGCGGCGCATGCGGCTCGACGGCCTGGGCACGCGCGATCGCGCGGACCTCGCCGAGCTCCTCGCGGAGAGCGTCGATCCGGCGCTCGATCGTGTCGAGCCGCATCGAAAGCCCATTGCCCGCTGCGTCGTGCTCGGTCATGCGTCGTCCTCCTCGGTTTCTCGCGTCATGCTCCGAGTCAAGCGCGAGCGACGTCCGGGCGGATCCGGGTGAACCCCGATTCGCGGCCGGGGCCGCTCCCGATCTTTCTCGGGCAGCTGGGAGCGTCACGAGGCGGCCCAACCGGCCGCTAACCCCTCGATTTGGGGATGCCCGGGCAGGTACGGTCCGCGGCGCGCAGCCCCGTCAGGCAATCGACAGGAAAGGCAAAGACCCATGCGTAAGCGCATCTCGCTTCACGCGGGCGTGCTCGCCGTGCTGCTTGCGGCGGCCATGCTCGCGGGGGAGGCAGCGAGTGGTGTGGGCGGATTGGCCGCCGCCGCGTCACCCGGCGTCGCCGCGTGCTCCGAGCTCTCGGGCATCGCCCGCGTCAAGGACGACGCGACGGCCGTGGAGCCCGAGCTCTACCCGAAGAACCAGGCAAACGCATACGGCGTGCTCAAGGATCGCACGACGCTGCCGAATGGCAGCGTGACGATTCCCGTCGTGTTCCACATGATCGGCGGCGACCCGTTCACGGCCGCCGAGACAGCCCGCTGGACCACGATGATCGCCGACCAGATCGACGTGCTCAACGACTCGTTTTCCGGCCTCACGGGGACGGGTGCCGCGGACACGCCGTTCCGGTTCCAGCTCGTGAGGACGACATGGACGGTGAACGCCGAATGGTTCACCGTCGTCCCGGCCAAGGCCGGCGTCGAGAAGGACATGAAACAGGCCCTTTACGAGGGCGACGCGCGAACGCTCAACGTCTACGCCGCCGACATCGGCGGTGGGCTCCTCGGGTGGGCGTACTTCCCGAAGGGCTACAACAACGGCCGGGACTACATCGACGGCGTCGTGATTCTCGACGAGTCGATGCCGGGCGGCACGGCCGGCACGAACGCCAAGTACGGGCTCGGCGACACGCTCACGCACGAGGTCGGCCACTGGCTGATGCTCGAGCACACGTTCGCCCACGGGTGCGCGGCGTCCGGCGACTGGGTGGTCGACACGCCGTCGGAGGCGATGCCGCAGTTCAACTGCCCCGACGAACCCGACACGTGCTCCGCGCCGGGACCCGACCCGATCCACAACTTCATGGACTACACGCAGGACTCCTGCATGTGGATGTTCACACAGGGCCAGGCCGACCGGATGAGCGACGCCTGGCTGCAGTTCCGAGCCGGAGGCGGCAAGGGCAGCGGCTAGCCGTGGGCCCGCGGGCCCGTGCCCAGCGGCGCTTCAGCTCAGCCTCCGAGGTAGACGTCGAGCCGGTCGAGCACCGCGACCCAGGCGGTGCTCGCCGGCTCGATCACCTCGAAGTGGTCGACGCCGGCGAGCTCTACCAGCTCCGCGTCGGGGTCGTTCGAGGCGTGGTCCCGGCTCTGTGACACGGGGACGATGTCGTCCGCGTCGCCGTGGACGAGGAGCTGCGGGACGCCGAGCGGCGCGAGGGCCGCAGGCGATGCGGCGGCGGCGCGGGCCGCATCGGGCGGCCCGAGCAGTCCCTCGACCGCGCCGCCCCCGAGGTCGTCGCGCCGAGCCCGATCGAGGTCGCAGACGCCCGCCTGGGCAACCGCGGCGACGGGCGTGACGCGCGGCCCCGCGCCGGGCATACCGGCCGGGATGCGTGGGCGCGCCGCGAGCCAGAGCGCGAGGTGGCCGCCCGCAGAGTGGCCGCAGGTCACGACGCGCGCTGTCTCGACCTCGTCGACCTCGGCCAGCCGATCGACGCCCGCGGCGACGTCCTCGAGCGTCCCGGGCCAGCCGCCCCCCTCCTGCCCGACGCGCCGGAACTCGACGTTCCAGGCCGCGATCCCCCGCGTCGCGAGGTCGACCGCGAGCGGCGTCATCAGGGTGCGGTCCCACCCGGTGCGCCAGAAGCCCCCGTGGAGGAGGACGACGCACGGCCACGGCCCGCCCTCGCGCGCGGGCAGGTGGAGGTTCGCGACCTGGTCGGGGTGGTCGCCGTACGCGATGCACGGCGCGGGCGGCGGTGTCCGCGCCACGGCCGTCAGGCGAGCAGCGCGCGGCGGCGGGTGAGCGCCCCGAGGAGCCGGTCGACGTCCTCCTCCACGTTGTAGAGGTGGAGTGCGATCCGTACCTTGTCCTCGCGGGACGAGACGACGATCGCCTCGTCGGCGAGCGTGGACACGAGCGCGTCGACGTCGGTCGAGCGGACGCAGACGAGCGGGCCGCGACGGGCCGGCTCGCGCGGCGTCGCGACGGTCGCGCCGAGCTCGTCGAGGCCGTCGATGAGCCGCTCGACGAGGCCGGCGACGTGCGCCTCGATCGCCGGCGACACCCACGGACTCGACGAGCGACAAGCCCGCGACCCCGGCGTAGAGGGCCGGGACCGGCGGCGTGCCCGAGTCGAAGCGGCGGGCGCTCCGGTGCGGGGAGTAGTCGGCGATCGACATCGCGAAGATGTTCTCGTCGGCGAACCAGCCGGTCTGGGTCGGCACGAGCCGCTCGTAGACCTCTGGCCGCGCCCACATGAACCCGAGGCCGGCTGTCCCGAGCAGGTACTTGACGGTGCCGCCGGTGACGAGGTCGGCGCCGAGCGAGCGGACGTCGAGGTCGACGGCGCCGCAGGCCTGGTAGCTGTCGGCGAGCACGAGCGCGCCCGCGGCGTGCGCCGCCTCGGCGATCCCCGCGACGTCGTGGCGGTGCCCCGAGCGGTACGAGACCGTCGTGCAGCAGACGAGAGCCGTCCGCTCGTCGATCGCCTCGGCGAACCGCTCGTGCCGTGATCCAGCCGTCGGCGTCCGGGCGCACGTGCACGACCTCGGCGCCGCGGAGCTCCTGCGCGTGCGCGATCTGCCCGACCGTCGGAAACTCGTACTCGCTGATCACGATCCGGTTCCGCTCGCCGTCGAGCGGGAGCGCCGAGACGAGCGCGCTGACGCCCTGCGACACCGAGGTCGTCACCGCGACGTCGTCGGCGTCGGCGCGAAGGAGTCGCGCGACGGCCGCACGGAACGCCTCGTTCCGCTCGACCCAGAAGTCCCACTCGGCCCCGTTCGCGTCCCAGCCGGAGAGCCAGTCCTCGACGGCCGCCCGGACGCGTGTGCGAGAGCGCCCCCTGCGAGCAGGAGTTGAGGTAGGTCGCGGTCTCGAAGATCGGGAACTCGTCGCGGATCGCGGCGCCGACGGCGCGGGGCTGGGTCTGTGAAGCTGATCATCGGTCTCCTCGGTCTACAGGTTCGGGGGCGTCGTGACGCCGATGAATCGCGCCTCACCCCGCCCGACGTTGCGAAACGAGTGCGGGAGATCGGAGCGGTAGTAGGCGCTGTCGCCCGGGCCGAGCTCGATGGGGTCGCCGTCACCGACCGTCAGCTCGACCTTCCCGTCGACCACGAGCACGAACTCCTCGCCTTCATGGCGGGCTGGTTCCGCCATTGCCCCGCCCTCGGAATAGACGTTCACGACCGGCATCATCCGGTGCGCCCGTTCGTGGTGAGCATCTCGATCGCGATCCCTTCGTCGACGAGGCGCAGCGACCTCCGCTGGTCGCGGCGTACGACCTGCACGGTCGCCGGATCGGGCGCCTGGACGAGGTCGGCGATACTGACGCCGAACCAGTGGACAAGCCGCATCAGCCGGCTGACGGTGATGTCGCTCTGCCCCTTCTCGACCATCGAGAGGAACGACGCCGAGATACCGGTACCCTCGGCGACGTCCGCGAGGGAGAGCCCGCGCCCCCTCCGCAGCTTTCGCAACCTCGCGCCCAGCGCGTACTCGCCGGGCGCCCAGTCCGCCCTGGGCTCTTCCGTCGCTTCCCCCACGCGCGGCTCCGCGCTCATGCCCTCGCACTCCTCTCGATTCGCTCGCGGAGCATGAGGATCTCGGCGTCGTGCGATGCGGCCAGCCGGCACCACCGCTCGTCGTCCATCGAATCGGTGCGCCAGGCGAGGAGTATCACGAGGCTCCGGCGCGCGTCGCCGCCGAGGTCGTCCCCACCGACGACCCGAGCGGCGATACGCCGCACGAGATGAGCCGGATCGCCTCCGACCTCGAAGTCGACGGTAAGGCTCTCCGCAGCCGGCTGAGTCCTGACGAACGTCTGCGTGCCGTCGAACAGTGACGTCCCTCGGACGACGTCGTCCTCGCCCCGCTTCGCATCCCAGCAGCCGAGTGCCCACTCGCCGATCCGGTCCGGGTCGGCGAGGTACGCGAAGGCGTCCGCCGCAGGCGCGTCACAGAGCGCCGAGACACAGTGTGCGAGGCTTCGATCGGTCATCCGAGGCGGTCCGTCGGGTGCCCGATCGGCACCCGACGGACGATAGTGAAGGGCTACTTCCGGATCCTCAGCGTGCGGACGACGTCCTGCTTGCCGTCCTTGTACGAGTAGACGTTGTAGAGCGCCGCCTTCAGGTCGCCCTTCGCGTCGAAGTCGACAGGCCCGCCGACGCCCTCGTAGTTGATGTCCTTCCCGGCGCGGACAGCCTTGATCGCGGCGACGAGATTGAGGTACGTGTACGTCCGTCCCGGGACGGACGAGACGCGCCTGATCTGCTTCACGATGTCGGACCCCTTCGAGGAGTTGGCGGCGAGCGCCGCCAGGACGCAGATCAGCGCGCCGTCGAAGTTGTTCAGCTCGAGGGTCTGCCGATCCTTCGTCCCCGGCGTCGTCGTGAACAGCTTGTCGAACGCCTCCGCCGCCTTCGTCCCGGTCGGCGAGCCCGCGACCGTGCCGCGCGCGCCCTCGAGCGACGCCGTGGGGATGAAGGGCGGGATCGTTGCCGGCCAGCCGCCGGCGACGAACAGCTTGCGGCCGCTGAAGCGGCCGGTGCGGAGGAGGGCCGAGCCGATCTTCGCGTAGTTCGCCGGGAAGTCGAGGATGACGTACGCATCGGGGTTCCCCTTGACGATGTCGTCTGCCTCCGAGTTGTAGCTCGCAGCCGTCGGGTCGTAGAGGAGCGGGCCCTGGACCCTCATCCCCGATCGCTCGAGCGCCCGCTTGAGCGGCGGCAGCAGCCCCGTGCCGAATGCGTCGTTCCGCCCCGCCAGCGAGATCATCTTGCCGGCGCCCATCTCCTCCCGGATCAGGCGCGCCAAGATCGGCGCCTGCAGCGTGTCGGAGGGCATGGTGCGGAAGTAGTAGCCGTTGTCCTTGAGATCGGTGAGTGCCGGGCTGGAGTTGTTCGGGCCGATCTGCGGGACCCGCGCCGGCACGGTCGCGGCCTGCGCGATCGCGATCGAGCTGCCTGAAGTCAGCGCGCCGAGGATGCAGTCGGCGCCCTTCGAGATCAGCTTGCGCGCCGCGTTGACGCCGCCCTCCGGGCGTCGTGGCGTCGTCGGCGTACTCGATCTGGATCTTGACGTCGTTCACGCCCGCCTGTCGAGTGCGCGGTTCGCCTGCTGGACGCCGAGGCCGGCGGCCTTCGCGTACGCAGGCCCGAAGACGGCAGACGCCCCGGTGAACGGCACGACGACGCCGATCCGGAGCGTGAACCCCGCTTGACTGCGACCGCTCGCCGTCGTTGCCGCGGCCGTGGCCGCAACCACGGCCACCAGCGTGACGCGGCGGCCAGCTTGATGAAGCGACTCATGAAACCCTCCTCTTTCGGCGCCGCATGCGTGGTGCGCGACCGCATGCCGACCCCGGCTAGATCCCGTGCGCGTCAGATCGCACCTGCTCGAGCGCATCGCGGGGCCAACGTACAAGATCTTGAATCCGTTTTCAATATGTCGGATCGCTCTGGTAGGCTCGCTGCGCCGTGGAGTACCCGGAACCCGGCTTCGACCCGCCGTACCGGGTCATCGTGCTGATCGCGGCGACCGAGGGCTGGTACGTGGCCGACCGCGCCGAACGGGAGGCCGCGACAGACGAGCTCGCTCGCCTGCTGAGCGAGACCGAGGAACGCGGCGCACGCCTCCTGGCGTCGTTCGACGACGACCTGTTCCTGACCGGGCAGCCCGCGCCGCTGCCCTACACGATCCACATCCTCTACGACGTCGACGACCTCGCACTGGTTGTCGGCCTCGTGCATCGACTCCGGACGTCCGAGTCTCGCGCGGTTCCTGCGGCTCGAGGCGCGTATCGGCCGACCGCTCTTCGTGCTCGACCGCTGATTCGCCGTCAGGCTACGGCGTCGATTCTGCCCCTGCCGCCGAGGTACAGGTCGACGACCTTCGGGTCGCGCAGGAGCTCCGGCCCGGGACCCTCGAAGCGGGTCTGGCCCGTTTCGAGCACGTAGCCGCGATGCGACATCGCGAGCGCGCGGCGGGCATTCTGCTCGACCATGAGCACGGCCGTCCCGCCGGCGTTGATCTCGGCGATCTTCTGGAAGATCAGGTCGACCGCCATGGGCGAGAGCCCGGCCGACGGCTCGTCGAGCAGCAGGATCTCGGGCTCCGCGATCAGCGCGCGAGCGAGGGCGAGCATCTGCCGCTCGCCGCCGGACAGTGTTCCCGCGGCCCGTTGCGGCGCTCGGCGAGTCGCGGGAAGAGCTCGTACATCGCCTCGGTGCGCTCCGCCGGCGCGGCCGAGCGCAGTGCGAGCCCGCCGAGCTCGAGGTTCTCGTCGACCGTCATCGTCGGGAACACGTTGTCACGCTGGGCGACGTAGCCGACTCCGCGGCCACGATCGCGTGCGGCTTCAGGCCGGTGACGTCCTCGCCCCGCAGGCAGCACCCGCCCCCTCCAGGGCTGCAGCAGCCCGATCACGACCTTCACGAGCGTCGACTTGCCGGCCCCGTTCGGCCCGACGATCGTCACCATCTCGCCCGCATCGACCCGCGACGTCGACGCCGTTGAGGATCGGGACGTCGGCGAAGTAGCCGGCCTCGATGCCGTCGACGCCGAGCACGGCCTCGGATCCGGCGTCAGCTCATCGAGGGAACCTGCACGACGCGGCGCCGGCACCGAGATATGCCTCGATCACGCGCGGGTCGCGTCGTACCGCCGTCGGGAGCACCCGTGACAACGACCCGTCCCTCTGCCATCACGACGACGACGTCCGAGTGGCGCATCACGACGTCCATGTCGTGCTCGACGAGCAGGATCGTCACGCCGCGCTCGGCACGCAGGCGCTCGATGTGCTCGAGCAGCGAGCGTCCGAGCGTCCGGTTGACGCCGGCGAGCGGCTCGTCGAGGAGGAGCATCCGCGGCTCGAGCATCAGCGCGCGGGCGAGCTCGAGCAACTTCCGCTGGCCGCCCGACAGTGTCCCTGCGTAGTCCTTCGCCTTGTCCGCGAGACCGAACACGTCGAGCAGTCTCCATGGCCCGCTCGCGCGCGCTCCGCTCGGCCGACGCGCCACATCGGACGCAGCGCCGCGAGCGCGAGACGCTCGCCGGGGTTGTTCGGCGCTGCGAGCAGCATGTTGTCCAGCACGGACATGACGGAGAGCGCCTTGGTGAGCTGGAAGGTGCGCACCATGCCCTTGCGTGCGATCGCGTGCGGGCTCGCGCCGTAACCGGAGCGTCCGTCGAGACGGACCTCGCCGCCGTCGCCGCGCTCGAAGCCGGTGACGACGTTGAACAGCGTCGACTTGCCGGCGCCGTTCGGGCCGATCAGCGCCGTGATCGAGCCACGCGCCACCGTGAAGCTCGCCTGCGTCGACCGCCAGCACGCCCGCGAACCGCTTGCTCACGCCCTCGATCAGGAGCAGTGTCTCAGCGGGCACGGAGCGTCAGCTCCTGTCGCTTGCCGAACAGCCCTTGCGGCCGGAAGACGACGAGCAGCATCAAGACGAGACCGACGATCATGAAGCGGAGCGCGGCGATGCGGGCGTCGGAGAGTGGAAGCTCGATGTACCTCGTCGCCTCGAGCACGAAGATGAGGAAGAACGAGCCAACCACCACGCCCAGGTAGCTGCCGAGGCCGCCGAGAATGACGATCACGTACCCGTAGGCCGTCAGCACCGGGTCGAAGTTCGCCGGGGAGAGGATCGAGATGTTGATCGCCAGCATGTACCCCGCGATCGCCGCCAGCGCAGCCGCGATCGACAGGGACTGCAGCTTGTAGACGAACGTGTTCTTACCCAGCGCACGAGCCGCGTCCTCGTCCTCGCGGATCGCACGCAAGCACACGTCCCCACGGCGAGCGCACCATCACGGCTACGAGCATCGTCAGCACGAGCAGGATCGCGAGGTTCACGACGAGCAGGGGAAGCAGGAAGCGCGGCGCGATCCCGAGGCTCTCGAGCCAGCCGTCGATCCGTGTGGACGCCTCGCTCCATGCGTCGCCGTAGCCGAACAGCCCGAGGTTGCCGCCCGTGAGCCCGTCCCAGTTGTCTGCGAGGATGCGGACGATCTCGCTGAACGCGAGGGTCGAGATCGCGAAGTAGTCGGCGCGGAGACGGAGGGAGGGCAGCCCGACGACGAGCGCGGCCGCGATCGCGACCGGGATCCCGAGCGCAAGCGCGAGCCAGAACGAGAGCCCAGATTTCACGACGAGGATCCCCATCGCGTACGAGCCCACCGCCATGAACCCGGCCTGACCGAAGTTCATGATCCCCGTCGTTCCGACGTTCAGTTGGATGCCGAGCGCGAACACGCCGTACGTCGTGGCGAGCACGCCGACGTTGATCCAGAAGTCTTCGTTCGCAAGGAACGAGAGGGACACGGCCAGGAGCTCAAGGTTCATCTGTCGACCGGCCGTCCCCGGCCGAACAGCCCTTGCGGGCGGACGAGCAGGACGAGGATGAGCGCCCCGAACCCGACGGCGACCTTCAGCGACGGGTCGATGACGAGCGTCGACCACTCCTGCACGAGGCCGATCAGGAGCCCTCCGGCCAGAGCGCCGTACGCGTTGCCGATGCCGCCGACGACGACCGCGGCGAAGATGCTCAGAATGAGCGTGAAGCCGAGATTCGGATTGACGCTTCCCGCCGGAAGGGCGTAGAAGATGCCGGCGAGGCCGGCGAACCCCGCGCTCATCGCCCAGGTGATGAGGACGATCCGGTCGGTGTTGATGCCCGTTGTCTCGGAGAGCTGCACGCTGTCCGAGAGCGCCCGGGCCTGCTTGCCGAGGAGCGTGTATCGCAGGCCCGACAGCGACAGCGGCGATCGTCGCGATACCGAGGAGAGTGACGATCAGCTCCGTGCGGCCGATCCGAAGCTCGCCGACGCTGACACTCGCCGTGACATTCGCCCCCGTCGCCCGGTCCTCGGGGCCGGCAACGAAGGCGATCGCGTTCCGCATGAAGAACGCGAGCCCGAGCGCGAGGAGCAGCAACTGGAGCTCCCCGACGCGCTTGCGGCGAACCGGCCGCCAAAGACCGAGCTCCAGCACGAGCCCGAGCGCGGCGGTCGCGACGACGCCGAAGACGACGGAAAGCGCGAGCGGCATGTCCAGCGCGTTGCCCAGGATCAGCATGTACGCGCCGAATGTGAGGAACTCGCCGTGCGCGAAGTTGACGAGCCGGAGCACGCCGAAGATGAGCGTCAACCCGACCGCGCCGAGCGCGAAGTAGTTGCCCGCGACAATGCCGTTGATCGTTGCCTGGGCGATCTCCCGCCAGCCCTCCACGAGCCCGAGGACGACGCCGACGGCGACGAGGCCCCAACCCAGCGTCGCCAGCGGGTGGTTCCGGAACGGGTCGAGGAGACGAGCTCCGTCCAATCGTCGTTGGCCCTCGACCGCGGGAATCTGCTGTGACATGACAGCGCCGATTCAAGGTCAGGGCATGCCGGGCTGTCAAGCGAGGTGCGTCGCAGCCGTTCGGTGGCCGGCCCTGCCTAACGGCCAGGTACGCCTTCCGGAGATCCTCGTTCTCGAGCAGGTCTCCGGCCTTGCCCTCGAGGACGACACGACCGGTCGAGAGCACGTAGCCGCGATCGGCGATCGAGAGCGACACATTCGCGTTCTGCTCGACCACGAGCATCGCGACGCCGGACTCGTTCACCTGCTTGATGATCTCGAAGCTCCGCTCCACCAGGATGGGCGCGAGACCCATCGACGGCTCGTCCATCAGCAACAGCCGAGGCTTCGACATGAGCGCCCGGCCCATGGCGACCATCTGCTGCTCGCCGCCGGAGAGCGTCCCCGCGAGCTGCGAGCGCCGCTCGTAGAGGAGCGGGAAGAGCGAGTACACGCGCTCGAACTCCTCCCTGAGGTCCGACCGTGGGCGCAGGTACGCCCCCATCTCGAGGTTCTGGAGCACCGTCATCGGGCCGAACAGGCGCCGATTCTCCGGCACGATCGCGAGCCCGCGCCGGATCCGGTGCGCCGTCGGCATCCGCGTGACGTCCTCGCCCGCGAGCCGCACCGTGCCCGTGCGCGGCCGGACGAGGCCGAGGATCGTCTTCAGCGTCGTCGACTTCCCCGACGCGTTCCCGCCGAGGAGGCAGACGAGCTCGCCCTCGCGACGACGAGGTTCGAGTCCTGGAGGATGTGGATCTGCCCGTAGTAGGTGTTGATCCCCTCGAGCTGGAGCAGCGGGGCGTCGGCCGTCTCGGTCACTTACGCGCCATCCCTCCGGTCCCGAGGTACGCCTCGACGACGCGCGGATCGGTCGCGACCGCCTCGAACGAGCCCTCGGCGATCTTCACGCCGTGGTCGAGCGCGACGACGCGGTCGGAGATGCCCTCGACGACGTGCATGTCGTGCTCGATGACGAGGATCGTGTAACCCCCTCCTCGCGCAGCCGGCCGATCAGCTCGGTGATCTCCTGCGTCTCCTTCGGGTTCATCCCCGCGGCGGGCTCGTCGAGGAGCAGCAGGCGCGGGTTCGTCGCCGTCGCTCGGGCGATCTCGAGCCGCCGCCGATTCGCGTACGAGAGCGAGTACGCGGGCTGGTCCCAGCGGTAGCCCATCAGGCGCTCGCCGAAGAACGCGAGCCGTTTCTCGGCCAGCTCGCGGATCTCGCGCTCCTCCCGGCGCTGGCCGGGCGTGCGGCAGATCGAGCGGAACGGCCCCGGCGCGGGTGTGGCCGTAGGCCGCGGCCATCACGTTCTCGCGCACGGTCATGTTGAGGAAGAGGCGGAGCGTCTGGAACGTCCGCGCGATCCCCCTTGCGCGTGATCCGGTGCGGATCGAGCCCCGTGATGCTCTCACCGGCGAAGACGATGTCGCCCTCGGTCGGCTCGTAGATCCCCGGTGACGAGGTTGAAGAGCGTCGTCTTGCCGGCGCCGTTCGGCCCGATGACGCTGACGATCTCGCCTTCGTCGACGTGGAGGTCGAGATCGAGACGACGCTGAGCCCGCCGAACGCCATCGAGACGCTCCGCAGCTCGAGCAGCTTCTCGCGTCCGCCATCGCCTACACGATCTCCACGCGCTTCTCGCCGAGCAGCCCGTGCGGCCGCGCGATCATCATCGCCACGAGGAGCGCGCCGAGGACGATGTAGCGCGTCGACTCCGGGCTGCGGGAGCATGACGTTCTCCCAGACGAACGCCGCGAGGTACAGCGTCGGGACGAGCAGCGCGATCCGCAGCCCACCCGCTGACGAGGGTGAGCAGGAGCGCGAGCGCGACGAGCGAGATGTACGTGACCGGGCCGACCCACTCGGCGAGCCGTGCGGGCACGATGACCCAGTCCGCCGCCCAGTCGGCGATCCGTCCGCTCTGCTCGGCGGGCCCGGCTGTCCAGCTGTCGTCGATCGCGCCGGCGACGAGCCGCGCGACGATGCCGAAGACGATCGTCCCGCCGACCACGACGGCGAGCTTGAGCGACTTCCGGTACACGGCGACGAGCGAGAGCAGGATGAGGATGTAGAAGTAGCCACGCGAGTCGCCGGGGTCGCGCAGGGCCTCGAGCAGCACGCTCACGATCACCGCGCCGAGGACGACGCCCGCCTGGCTACCCGCGCCGCCGAGGATCACCATCGTGTAGACGGTGATGAGGAGCGGGAACTCGAAGTTCTGCGGGAAGACGCTCCCGTTCAGCGCCGTCGCGAACGTCCCGGTCAGAGCGGCGACCGAGGCGCCGAACGCGAACGCCATCAGCTTGAGCCGGTTCACCGGCATGCCCATCACCTCGGCCGCGAGCGGGTCCTCGCGCAGCGACCGCCACGCGCGCCCCGTCCGCGAGTCGTTCAGGAGGTGGAGCGCGACGTAGACGAGGACGAAGAAGACGACAGCGACATAGAGGTATCGGATGTTGAAAAGGCCCTCCGAGGTCGACCGCGGGAGTCTCCAGCCGAAGAAGTCGAACTCGTCGACGTTCAGGATCCCGTTCGGGCCGTTGGTGAAGCTGTGACCGCGAATGTTGTCGCCGTTGTTCGTGAACGTGAGGAACACCTGGAAGAAGAACAGCGTCACGATCGCCAGGTAGTCGCCGGTCAGGCGTCTCGACGGGAGGCCGACGAGCCACCCGACGATCCCGCCGACGATCGCGACGATCGGGATCGTGAGGATCGTCGGCAGATGGATGTCGAACTGGTCGGAGCTGAGGAGCGCGTACGTGTACGCGCCGACGCCGAAGAACGCGACGTAGCCGAGGTCGAGCAGGCCGCCCCAGCCGACGACGATGTTCAGTCCGAGGGCGAGGAGCATGAAGACGACGGTGTCGAACGCGACCCGGCGCACGTAGCCGCTCTCGAACACGCCGGGGAGCGCGCAGATGACCGCCGTGAAGAGCGCGAGCCAGGCCCACCAGGGGACGGCGGCGAGGCGCTGCTCGATCGTCCCGAGCACCCCGCCGCGCCGCACGCGGCGCTCGCCGTGGCGCGCGACCCACTCGTCGCGGCCGACCGCGGGGCTCGTCGGCGCCCTCGGCGGCGGACGCCTCGGCCGCGCCCTCGAGCGGTCGGGTCGAGCTCGTCGTCGAAGTCGGACATCGCAGTCAGACCTTCCGGATGTCGGCCTTGCCGAAGAGGCCCTGGGGACGGAAGAGCATGAACAGGATGAGGATCACGAACACGAGCAGGTCCGACCACTTCGTCGAGATGTACCCCTGCGTGTAGGCCTCGGCGAAGCCGAGGATGAGCCCGCCGGCCATCGCCCCCGGGATCGAGCCGATGCCGCCGATCACGGCCGCCGTGAACCCCTTGAGACCGGCGAGGAAGCCGATCGCCGCGAACGTCGGCGCGCGGAGCGCGAAGAGGACGCCCGCCGCCCCTGCGAGCGCGGAGCCGAGGACGAACGCGAACACGATCACGCGGTCGATGTCGATCCCCATCATCGCGGCCGCCTCGCGGTCGTGGGACGTCGCCTGCATCGCCTTCCCGGTTCGCGTCCGGGTGACGAGCACCCAGAGCACCGCCATGAGGACGAACGCGGAGACGATGATGATGATCCGGAGGAGCGGGATACGGACGTTGCCGATGTCGAACCCCTTGAAGAACAGCGCGCCGTCCGCCATCGAGAACGCGTCGTAGTCGCGCTGCTCGGCGCCGAACAGGAGCTGCATCGAGTAAGCGAGAAAGAACGACACGCCGAGCGCGCTGATCAAGGGCGCGATCCGCGGCGCGTCGCGGAGCGGCCGGTAGGCGAACCGCTCGATCGCGACGCCGAGCACGGCGCAGCCCGCCATCGCCGCGAGCGTGATCAGGATCAGCAGGAGCCAGACCGGGACGACCGGGTCGGTCGAGCCGCCCAGCAGCTGCAGCGCGCCGAACCCGATGAACGAGCCCACCATGAAGACGTCGCCGTGGGCGAAGTTGAGGAGCTTCAGGATCCCGTAGACGAGCGAGTAGCCGAGTGCGATCAGCGCGTAGACGCTCCCGAGCGTCAGGCCGTTGAGCGTCAGCTGGATGAACGTGTCCACGGAGAGCGCGAGTCTAGAACGTCACCCGTCGAAACGTGGAGCGGCCCGGCATTGCCGGGCCGCTCCTTCCGTTCTCCGTCCCTTCTCCTCCGTCTAGCCGACGAGCTTGTACGTGCCGTTCGACTGGATCTGGAAGATGTAGAACTTCGCGTTCAGCGGGTCGTTCGTCTTCGTCGAGAAGCGGAACGGACCGCCAAGGATCGACGTCTTGAGGTTGATCTTCTTGACGTTCTTGATGATGTCCCGCCGGTTCTTGATCTGCCCCTTCGCGGCGTCGCAGGTCTTCTTGATCGCGTTCAGAGCAACCTGGACGGCGAGGTAGCCCGGAGGCCCGAAGGAGCCGAGCTGGGCTTTGGGGTTGTCCTTCTTCCACCCCTCGATCAGAGCCTTGCTCGAGGCGACGCCGCTGATGTCGGGTGCGAAGTTCGACACGTACGAGCCCGGCAGCTTGAACAGGCTCGGGGTGTTCGCGCCGTCACCGCCGAACACCTTCGCCCGCTTGCCCTGCTCGAGCAGCTGCTGTCCGAACGTCTGTGCGTCGGCGGGCTGCTGGGTCGGGAAGAAGACCACGTCGGCATCGCTCGGCACGCGGGTGACGAGCGAGGAGAAGTCGGTGGTGTTGACCGACGTCGACTGCCTGATGGTCTCGACGCCCTTCCGCCTCAGGACCGCCTGCGCGGCATCCGCGAGACCGACCGAGTACGGCTCCTGGAAGTCGATGATCACGACCTTCTTGGCCTTGAGCTTGTCGACCATGTAGGTCGCATCGGTCGGCCCCTGGATGTTGTCACCAGGAACGACGCGGAAGAACGCGGACGTCGCTTCCTTGTTGTTGCCGTACGTCAGGGATGTCCGCGTTGCCGACGGCGAGATGTGCGCGAGCCCCGCGGCGGTCAACGCCCGACTAGCCGCAGCGACGGAACCAGACGTCGCGGGTCCGATGACGGCGACCACTCGAGGGTCGGCGATGAACTTCTGCGCGACGACGAGCCCTTCGCTGTTCCCCTTCTCGACCGGCGTATCACCGATAAGGAGTTGCACCTTGAGCCCGTACTGCTTGGGCAGGGTCTTGACGGCGTACTTCGCCCACGACGACTGCTCCTGACCGATGAAGCCTCCGCCGCCGGTGAGCGGTGTGATCAACGCGAGCTTCAGCGTGCTCTTGCAGTTGATCGCTTGCGTGGCGGTGACGGCCGAGGAGCCCGCCCCCGCAGTCGATGCCACGGCCGCCGCCAGCATGGCGACGAGCGCGAGCATCACTCCTGCGCGTCCTTTCATTCCGTTCCCTCCTTGTGGGATCCCCATCTGAGACGTTTTCCTCCGACCGTTGTTGCAGCGACGGCATGTGCGTCGCGCCACAGAGCGGGTGAACTGTCGCAGCCATCAAGCTGACATGTCAACAGATCTGCGCGCGAGTGCGCGATACGCCGAGCGGATCCCGCACCGCAACAAGCAAATCCTGAAGCCGGCTGCTGCCTGCGGCAGCGGCGCGGGCGTGGAAGGGAAGGTGGTTGCGGTGGTGTCGACCGTACCTTGGTGGGCGAGCCGAGTGGCTATGGTGGCGCGCGCCGTGACCGCCGTCGTCGAAGCGCTCGACCTCCACCGCACCTACCGCACGACGACCGGAACCTTCCGCCGCCGCTCGCTCGATGTCGAGGCGGTTCGCGGCGTCACCTTCGAGATCCGCGAGGGCGAGCTCTTCGGCCTGCTCGGGCCGAACGGGGCCGGGAAGACCACCACGATCAAGATGCTGATCACCCTGCTGATCCCCACCTCGGGGAAGGCGCTCGTCCTCGGACGGGACGTCGTCGAGGACGCGCACTGGGTGCGGGAGCGGATCGGCTACGTGTTCGGGGGCGACCGCGGGCTCTACGAGCGGCTCTCCGCGCTCGACAACCTCCGCTACTTCGCCGAGCTCTACGGCGTCGATCCGAAGCACCAGCGCGCCCGCATCGACGAGCTCCTCGAGATGGTCGGTCTCGAGGGTCGCGAGAAGGAGCGCGTCGAGGGGTACTCGCGCGGCATGCGCCAGCGCCTGCACATCGCGCGCGGCCTCCTGCACGACCCTCCGGTGCTCTTCCTCGACGAGCCGACGATCGGCGTCGACCCCGTCGGCGCCCGGGAGCTCCGCGCCACGATCGCAGGCCTCAAGGCGGCAGGGAAGACCGTGCTCCTGACGACGCACTACATGTTCGAGGCGGACGCGCTCTGCGACCGGATCGCCGTCGTCGCGAAGGGCCGCATCGTCGCCGAGGGGACGCCGCGCGACCTGAAGGCCCAGGTGTCCGACGGCGTCGTCGTCGAGGTCGAGGTCTACGGGATCGAGGACCGCGCGGTCGACGCGCTCCGCGCCATCGACGGCGTCACTTCGGTCGCGGTCGAGGACCAGGACCAGGCGCAGGTCGTCGTCGTCCAGGCCGCCGCGGGCCAGGAGCCCACGCACGCCATCCTCGAGCGATTGCATGGAGTCTCGCTCGGCCGGGTGACGACGCGTGAGCCGACGCTCGAGGACGCGTACGTCGCGCTCGTGACCGAGCAGCCCGTCGGCGCGGATGGCTGACGGCTCCGCGCCCCCGCTGCCGGCGCGCGGTCGCCGGCTCGCGCGGACGATGGCGATGGGCTGGGCAATTCCACTTCAAGCAGTAGGCGCGGAACCCGTTCTACCTCTGGATCCTCGTCTGCACGCCGCTGATCTACTCGACGATGGCGTACTTCCTGTTCCGCGGCGGCACGGACGGCTCGACGCTCGTCGCGGCTGCGATCGGCTCGGCGATGATGGTCATCTGGTCGCTCACGACGACCGCTCCGCGGGCCGCGCTCAGCTGGCGCCGCGGGCCGGCCTGCTCGAGCTCCTGGTGGCAGCGCCGGTTCCGTTCGTCCGGCTGTTCGAGTTCGAGGGGCGGCGCGGTGCCTCGCTGGAGCTGGCGTGAGCGAGGTTCAGCTCGTCCTCGCGGAGGATGCCGAGGACGCCGCGACCCGGGCTGCCGCGCTGCTCGCCGAGGCGGCCGGCCGCGGTGGGCACATCGCGTTCTCCGGTGGCTCCACGCCGCGACGCGCGTACACGCTCGCGGCCGCGCTCGAGCCCGACTGGAGCCGGGTGGACGCCTGGCTCGCCGACGAGCGGTGCGTCCCCGCCGACGACGACCGCGCAAACACCCGGCTGCTGCGCGAGACGCTCCTCGCCCACGCAGGAGCGCCGCCGCGCCTGCACCCCGTCGAGACCGCGCTCGCGCCCGCCGCGGCGGCGCGAGCCTACGACCGCGCGCTCCAGGCCGTCGACCTCGATGTCGTCCTCCTCGGCATCGGCTCGGACGGGCACACCGCCTCGCTCTTCCCGGAGGCGCCGTCGCTCGAGGAGACGAATGCGCTCGCCGTCGCCACGCGGGCGGGCCTCGAGCCGTGGGTCGAGCGGGTGACGATGACGATCCCGATGCTCGCGTCCGCGCGCGAGGTCGTCTTCCTCGTCGTCGGCACGGAGAAGGCCGAGGCGGCGCGGCGGGCGTTCGGCGAGCAGCCGACGCGGGCGACGCCCTCGTCTCTCGTCCGCTCGGCGCATGGACGCACGGTCGCGATCCTCGACCGCGAGGCGGCCGCCGCGCTCGAACGTTGAAGTCCGGCCGTCTCACAACCGCGCCGCCGCCCGCGTTTCTCCCTGTACCCACTCGCACGTCGAGGAGGAATGCCGTGTCCGGCTTCACGCTCAGCCCGCTGCCCGTCCGGCTCCCGTCACTCGAGCCGCTTCCCCGGGGTGCGAAGACCGTCGTCGTGGACGAGGCGCACTCCTACCCGTGCCGACGCTGCCTGCGCGACGCCCAGCCGGGTGAGCAGGTCGTCCTTCTCTCCTACGACCCGTTCGACGACGATGCCTCGTCGGCGTACCGCCAGCCCGGGCCCATCTTCGTGCACGCAGAGCCGTGCGCCTATGAGCCGTCGGACGAGTTGCCGAACCAGCTCACGCGGCGGCAGCTCTCCGTACGCAGCTTCGCCTCCGATCACGCGATGCACGGCGGCGTCGTGATCCAGGGCGTGGAGCTGCGGGAGACGGTCGAGCGGCTCCTCGACGACGAGTCAGTCGCCTACCTCCACGTCCACAACGCGGGCCCCGGCTGCTTCGCGACCCGCATCGACCGCTCCTGAACCGCGTCCCGCGGGGGGCGCAGCCGGCTCGCTACGGTGCCCTCATGACGCTGCGGCTCTTCTGGGCAGGGTGGCTGTTCCACCTCAAAGGGCTGACGAACTCCATGTTCTTCCTGCTCGTCTCGGTGCTGCAGCCCGTGATCTTCGCGTCGATCGCGTTCTTCATGGTCGACACCGGGAGCCAGTCGGGGACGCTCCTCTACGTCGCGCTCGGCGCCGGGCTGATGGGGATCTGGTCGGCGACGCTGTTCGGCTCCGGCGGGGCGATCCAGTGGCAGCGCTGGCAGGGGACGCTCGAGCTCCTGGTCGGCGCGCCGCCGCCTTTCGTCGCGGTCCTCTTCCCGCTCACGGTCGCAACGTCGACGATCGGCGTCTACTCGGTGTTCGCGACGCTTCTCTGGGGGCGCATCTTCTTCGGCGTACCGCTCGACTTCGAGCATCCGCTCCAGCTCGCCGTCGCGCTCCCGGCGACGATCCTCAGCCTCGGCATGCTCGGGCTGCTCCTCGCCTCGACGTTCGTCCTCTACCGCAATGCGAACGCGTTCTCGAACCTCCTCGAGTACCCGGTCTGGCTTGCGACCGGGCTGCTCGTACCGTTGTCGCTGCTCCCGGGCTGGGTCACGCCCATCTCGTGGGTGCTCTCGCCGACCTGGGGCATGCGTGCGATCCGCGACGCGGCCTTCGGCGGCAACGCGTGGCCGGAGTTGGCGATGTGCGTCGGCCTCGGCGTCGTCTACCTCGGGCTCGGCGCCGTGGCGCTGCGTAACTTCGAGCGCCTCGCGCGGAGCCGCGCGACCCTCTCGCTCACGTGACCGCGTCCGCCCGCGTCTTCTTCGTCGGCGGCGCGATCTCGTACCGCGCGCTCTTCAACTGGATCTCGCCGGGGATGTACGTCACGACGATGCTCGGCAGCCCGCTGTTCCAGATCCTCTTCTTCACGTACCTCGGCCGTTACGCGGGCTCCCAGGACGACTCGTTCTTCATCGTCGGCAACGCGATCCAGGTCGCCGCGATGGCGGGGATCTACGGGATGACGATGGGTATCGCGAACGAGCGGCAGTACGGAACGCTCCAGCCGCTCCTCGCGACGCCGGCCAACCGACTCGCGATCTTCTCCGGGCGCGCGCTGCCGTTCGTCGCGAACGGGATCTTCGTGTCGGCGTTCGGGTTCGCCGTCTCGTGGCTCCTGCTCGACTTCCGCGTGGCCCAGGGCAGCGTGCCCGCGCTCGTCGTCGCCGTCTTCGTCACGACGTGCTCGTGCGTCGCGCTCGGGATGCTCATCGGCTCGATCGGGCTCCGCGCGCGCGACGTCTTCTTCGGGGCGAACCTCGTCTACTTCCTCATGCTCCTCGTCTGCGGCGTGAACATCCCGAACGACGAGCTGCCGAGCTGGCTCGGGGCGATCGGGAACTGCCTCCCGCTCACCCACGGGATCGAGGCCGCGCGCGAGATCGTCGCGGGGACGCCGTTGAGCGACGTCTCCGGGCTCCTCCTCACGGAGGCGTTGATCGGCCTCGTCTACGCGACCGCCGCATACACCCTGTTTCGCGTCTTCGAGGCGGAGGGCCGTCGGCGGGCCTCGCTCGAGACGTACTAGGTTCCCGCCGTGGAGACCGGGCTCGAGGGGGCAGGCGTCGTCGTCACCGGCGCCTCGGGCGGCATCGGCGCCGCATGCGCGAGGGCCTTCGCCGCCGAGGGCGCGCGCGTGGTTGTCCACTACCACCGCGGCGAAGAGCGGGCGCGCGCCGTCGCCGACGAGCTCGACGGCGCCCGCGTCGCGCAGGCAGACCTGACGCGAGAGGACGACGTCGCGCGGCTCTTCGCGGAAGCACGGGATGCGCTCGGCCGGATCGACGTCTGCGCCGCGGTCGCGGGCGTCTACCCCCGCGACGACGCCCCGGTGTGGGAGCTCGGGCTCGACCGGTTCGAGGAGACGATCGCGCAGAACCTCACGGCAACGTTCCTCACCGCTCGCGCGTTCCTTCGCGGCCTCGGCGGCGCGGGGTCGGGCTCGCTCGTGCTCGTCGGGTCGACCGCCGGGCGCTTCGGCGAGGCCGGGCACGCGGACTACGCGGCCGCCAAGGCCGCGATCCAGGGCGGGCTGCTCCTCTCGCTGAAGAACGAGGCGGCGCGCCTGGGGCCCGGCGTGCGCGTCAACGCCGTCGCGCCGGGCTGGACGGTGTCGCCCATGACCCGCGGTCTCCTGACCGACGAGGACGTGCGCCGAATCACGCGGACGATGCCGCTGCGGAAGGTCGCGACGCCGGAGGACGTGGCGGCGCAAGTCGTCGTGCTCGCGAGCGATCGCCTCTCCGGTCACGTGAGCGGCGAGCTCGTGACGATCGCAGGCGGGATGGAGGGCCGCGTCCTCCACGACGCCTAGGAGGGCTTGGTGAAAATGGCCTCGTCTCCAGGGTACCGCCGGTCGTCGGGAGGCAAGGACGCAGGGAGCATCCATATCCGGAGGTCCGCCCTACAGCCCGCCGCCGTTCCTGCCGATGCAGACAGCAGCTCCTGGTCGGGAACTGACGGCAATCAATTCCATGGCCGTGGAGTGGAGAGCGGGGCGGCGATGGCCGCCCCTCTCCGTTTCCGAGGCCCCCACCAGAAGGGTGATATCCCCGCTCTGGGCGGCGGCCGATAGTCCGGACAGCTCACCGGCCGCGCGGGCGCGCGACGGTGGGCGTCGCTCCCTATACGGGGGGTTGCTCGGAGGGAAGCGGAGCCTGGCGGCGGCTCCGCTTCCGCCGAGCGAACGACCGCTGATGCCCGACCGGGTCAGGCATCTAGAGTGGCCGGTTCGTGAGCCGCTTCCTCGACCGTCTCGCCTCGGGCCCGCCGATCGTCGCGGACGGCGGGATGGGAGCTCTCATCTCGGGCGCCGTCCCCGGCCTCCGCTGTCCCGAGGAAGCGAACCTCCGCGCGCCCGAGAGCGTCGTCGCCGTCCATGCGGGGTACATCGCCGCAGGCGCCGAGCTGATCGAGACGAACACGTTCGGCGCCAACCGTCGCAAGCTGGCCCGGGCGCTCCTCGAGGACTCGTTCGAGGACATCAACTCAGCAGGTGTACGGCTCGCGCGGGAGGCGCGGGAGGTCGCCGGTCGCGACGTCTTCATCGCCGGGTCGATCGGCCCGCTCGGCGAGCTGGAGGTGTTCGACCTCTCCGGGCACGGCCCCCTCTACGCCGCGCAGGCGAGCGTGCTCGAAGGGCGAGGCGTCGACCTCTTCATGGTCGAGACGTTCTTCGATCTCGACGAGCTCGTCGTCGCCGTCGAGGCGGTTCGCTCGGTGTCGTCGCTGCCGATCGTCGCCCTGCTCACGTTCGACGACGAGGCGGAGGTGACGGGCGGGGTCGACGCGGCCTCGGCGGCGCAGCGGCTCTTCTCCCTCGGCGTCGCCGTGATCGGCACGAACCACGGCGCAGGCCCGACCGTCGCGCTCCGGGCGCTCCGCGGGATGCGCGACGCCGGGCTTCCGCTCGCCGCCCTGCCGAACATCGGGCTCGCGAGCCTCGCCGGCGGCCGCATCGTCTACCCGCACGCGACGCCCGACTACTTCGCGGAGTTCGCCGTCCAGGCCGTAGCGCTCGGCGCGCGGATCGTCGGCGGCTGCTGCGGCACGACGCCTGCGCAGATCGAGGCGATTCACGACGCGTTCGAGGACGGCCGCGTCCCCGCCGCCATGCTCGAAGTCGACGAGCCCTCCCTCCCGCTCGCCCTGCCGCCGAAGGCGGGTGACACACGCCTCGCGCGAGCCTTCCGGGAGCAGGAGTGGGTCGTCAGCGTCGAGCTCGACCCCCCGAAGGGCGGCTCGCTCGAAGGCCTCGTCGACGTCACGCGGAGCCTCGCCGCGTCGGCGCAGATCGGCTTCGTCGACATCAACGACAACCCGATGGCGCGGGCGCGGATGAACGCGCTGATGACCGCCACGACGCTTCAGCGCGAGGTGGGAATCGAGACGATCCCCCACGTCACCCCGAGGGACACGAGCGTGATGGGGCTCGAGGGCGTTCTCCTGGGCGCGCACGCCGACGGTGTCCGGAACATCCTCGCCGTTACGGGCGACCCGCCGCACGTCGGTGACTACCCAGGGTCGCGCGGCGTGTACGAGGTCGATTCGATCGGTCTCGTCCAGCTCCTCGCGTCCCTCAACCGTGGCGAGGACTACGTCGGCAAGAGCCTCGACGCGCCGACCGAGTTCTTCATCGGGGTCGCCGTCAACCCGTCCGCGGACGACCTCGAGCTCGAGCTCGACCGCTTCCTGCGCAAGGTCGAGGCCGGCGCGCAGTTCGCGATGACGCAGGCCATCTTCGATCTCGAGCTGCTCGACCGGTTCGTGGACCGGCTCGGCGGCGGCTGGCCCATCCCGGTCTTGCTCGGCGTGTGGCCGCTCCGCAGCCATGCGATGGCCCTGCGCCTGCACAACGAGGTGCCCGGGATCAGCGTCCCGGCCACCGTGCTCGACGACCTGCAGACGGCAGGCCCCGACGCTCCGGCGGTGGGCCTCGACCTGGCGCGCGCGCTCGTCGAGGAGTCGCGTACGCGGGTCCAGGGGATCTACGTCATCCCGCCGTTCAAGCAGCCGCTCGGTGCGCTCGACCTGCTCGGCTGACGCTGCGGGCTAGCGCTCGACGCAGGCGGTGCGAAGCGGCGGACCGACGTTCGCGAGCGCCTGCTGGACCTTCTCGTTCGGCAGCGCGTAGCCCTCGTTGTCGAACCCGGAGCGCTTCGCGAAGAGCGTCGCGACGACGCGGCCGGTCTGGTCGAGGACCGGGCCGCCCGAGTTCCCGCTCTGGACGTCGCCGCGCAGGCCGATCACCGCGCGCCGGACCTGGATCCGCCCATAGGCGTCGCGTGCCGCGATGTCGGCGCTGCCCCCGACGCGGACGGGGGTCACGGCGTACGGCCCGTTCAGCGGGAACCCGAGGAGCGCGCCCGCGGCGCCGAACGTCGGGCTCCCCAGCGAGAGCGGCCGGCCCTCGAGGCCGGCGACGCTGACGATCGCGACGTCGTTCTCGGCGTCGAACGAGACGACCTTGCCGGCGGCGCCGTTCCCGCTGCCGCGATCGACGACCGGCGAGGCGACGCCCGCGACGACGTGCGCATTGGTGACGACGAGCCCCCTCCTGACGATCCACCCCGAGCCCTCGACGCCGAGCCCGCACGCCACCCCCTGCACGCGTACGACCGAGTTGCGCGCCGCGCGCACCGGCAGCACGCCGGCGATCGCCGGGTTGGGCTCGCCGACGTCGACGTCCGGCCCGGCGAACGCGGTGAACGGGTCGATCCGCCCGACGGCGTCCATGACCCGCTCCGGGGGAACCGCCTCCGTGAGCGCGGAGACGACCGCCGACTCCTGCGCGAGCCGCCGGAGCTCATTCTGGCCCGGGACGTAGAGGAATACCGCACCCACCGCCCAGACGAGCGCGAGCCCGGTGAAGGCGCCGAGCATGACTCCACCCGCCGAGTCGATCACACGGAGCGGGGGCACGACCGAGAACGCCTGACGGGCGGTGCTGCCTACGAACATCCCCGCCATCTGCCCGATCATCCCGCCGAGCGCGGCGGCGAAGAGCGCGAGCAGGGGGATGTAGCCGCTGAGGTCCCCGACGAGCTTCGGCGCCGCCTCGGCGCCGAAGACCGCGCCGCCGATCAGCCCGATGAGCGACAGCGCGCCCACCACGAAGCCCCGCCGCACCCCGACGAACGCCGTGAACCCGACGACCACCACCGCGATCCAGTCCGCGCTGTTCACCCTGAAAGTCTGCCGATGGAGGCCGCCTGCTCGTGTTGCGCCACCGCTACAATCCCCGGGCGCTCGGGGGCGTAGTTCAGTTGGTTAGAACGCCGGCCTGTCACGCCGGAGGTCGCGGGTTCGAGTCCCGTCGCTCCCGTCTCTTTGGATCGCTTTGCTGGTGCGGGTTGCGGGCTGGGCGGTCGCAGGATGGCCCGGCGGCCGTGCCCCATTAGTGCCAGCAAGCCGGTTCGAGGGTCGCGCCGGGCCGCCCCATTGACCCAAGCCCTCGATCAACAACAGCCGTTCTTCTTCGGCAAGCTCGCGCATAGCGGACAGTCATTCTGCCGCGGCTTGCTGATCGACTGCGTGGGCGTCCAGTCGGTCGGCGATCGCGGCATGTGCCCCGTCAAGCAGCGCCCCGTAATGCCTCTCGATCACACTGTGGGCCTGGTGCCGGGGGCCCGCAGCGAACGCCTACCAGGTCCTCGCGCGCGCACGCGCGTGCACGCGAGGACGGCGTAGCGTACCACCACCCTCGTCATGAGGGTCACTGTGGGGCCTGGTGCCGGGGGCAGTGAGATCCCTGTACTGATGAGGGATCCGGTGCAGCGGTGTCGTACGCTCGGTGCATGGCGGTCGAACGCGCGTTGGAGACCAGCACATCCCTCGCGCTCTCGTGGAGCGGCGGCAAGGACTCGGCTCTGGCGCTCCAAGCGGTCCGTGGTCAGGGGATGGAGCCGAACGCGCTTATCACGACGATCACCGACGGCTACGAGCGGATCAGCATGCACGGCGTCCGCCGCGAACTGCTCGCCCTGCAGGCGACCTCGCTCGGCATTCCGGTTGTCGAAGTAGTCATCCCGCCCGGTTGCGTGAACGAGGTCTACGAGGCGCGGATGGCGCAAGCGTTTGCGTCGGAGCCCCTCTCGGGCGTCGACGCCGTCGCCTTCGGCGACCTCTTCCTCGAGGACGTTCGCGCCTACCGCGAAGAGCGACTCGCCTCAGCTCATAAGCGCGGCCTCTTCCCTCTCTGGGGACGCAACACGACCGAACTGGCGCGAGAGTTCATCGCCGCCGGCTTCCAGGCGGTCATCGTCTGCCTCGACCCGCGCGCCCTCGACCCCGCCTTCGCCGGCAGGGCGTACGACCAGAGCCTGCTGGACGAGCTGCCTGCGAGCGTCGACCCCTGCGGCGAGAACGGTGAGTTTCACACCTTCGTCCACGCTGGACCGATCTTCACCCGGCCGATCGGTTGCGAGACCGGCGAGATTGTCGAGCGGGACGGCTTCGTCTTCTGCGACCTACTGCCAGCCTGAACTTGAGATCTTCGACGCCCCCGATCGGCGAGTTCGTCGAGCGGGCCTCGCCGCGAACGCCTACCTCTTCCTATCGCGCACGCGCGCAAGCGCCGAGGACTGACCAGGTCCCCACCCCGTCATCGTCGTGCTCATGGGGCCTGGTCGCGGGTGGCCCCGTCGCGAACGCCTACCTACTCCTCTCGCGCGCTCCTCTCGCGCGCACGCGCGCTCATGCGAGACAGTGACCCCGGCCGGACGGTACCCACCCCCTCGCTGCTGCGATCGTGGTGGGGCCTTGGTCGGGGGAGAACCTCACCTCTTCGCGACGAAGAGGGACGCGATCAACGCCAGCCGAGTTCCGGGGCGACGTATTTCAGGATGCTTTCGATGACGTGCGCGTTGTACTCGACCCCCAGCTGGTTCGGCACGGTCAGCAAGAGCGTGTCAGCCGCCGCTATCGCCTCGTCCTGGGCGAGTTGCGGGATGAGCGCGTCGGGCTCCGCCGCGTAGGTGCGGCCGAAGACGGCCCGTGTGTTCTCGTCGATGTAACCGACGTGGTCACCGTCCTTGTCGCGTTGGCCGAAGTACGCGCGGTCCATATCGCTCACGAGGGCAAAGATGCTCCTGCTGACAGAGACACGTGAGTCGCGCTCATGGCCAGCCTCTCGCCACGCCTCTCGAAACGCGTGTATATGGCGCGCTTGCATGACGTGGAAGGGGTCGCCGCTGGAATCGTCGAAGACCAGCGTCGAACTCATCAGATTCATGCCCATGGCGGCCGCCCACGCCGCGGTCGTCGGTGACGCTGCGCCCCACCAAATCCGCTCACGCAATCCCGGCGAACGGGGCTCGATCGGCAGCAGGCCCGGCGGGTTCGGGAACATCGGCCGCGGATTCGGCTTCGCGAACCCGTCGCCCTTGAGGAGCTCGAGGAACACCTCGGCGTGGCGCCGTGCCATCTCGGCGTCGGTCTCGCCCTCCGCCGGCTGGTAGCCGAAGTAGCGCCAGCCGTCGATTACCTGCTCAGGCGACCCCCGACTGATGCCGAGCTGCAGCCGGCCACCGGCCAGGAGGTCTGCCGCCCCCGCGTCCTCCGCCATGTAGAACGGGTTCTCGTAGCGCATGTCGATGACCGCGGTGCCGATCTCGATCCTCGACGTCCGCGCGCCGACCGCGGCAAGCAGCGGGAATGGTGAGCCGAGCTGGCGAGCGAAGTGGTGGACGCGGTAGTAGGCACCATCGGCGCCAACTTCCTCGGCGGCAACCGCCAACTCGAGCGACTGCATCAGCGCGTCGGACGCGGAACGCACCTGCGACGACGGTGACTGCGACCAATGGCCGAAGGACAGGAAACCGATCCGCTTCACATGAACATCCTGCCCGCCGTCGTGGATCGTCAGCTCCGATCGAGTATTCGCGCACGAGTGGGCGACCCCCGCACGGACACACGGACGCGAGACGGCGGCGGGGGCGAGGGCACCCACCCCCACGCGATGCGTCCGGGCGTCGGGGCCCGGTCGATGGCGCCCGGTCTTCGCATCCATTCGCCCTCAGCTCCGATGAGGTTGGCGTCCGGATACGGTCCTATGCCTGATTGCAGTGCCGTCCGCGCGACGGTGGACTCGCCCTCCCGGCGGAGCGGCGAGGTCAACAGGAGGAGAGGGAAGATGCCTGAGCACAAGATTGGAACCCGCGAGGAATGGCAGGCGGCCCGAGACGAGCTCGCCAAGCTCGAGGCCGAGCAGGCGAAGCAGAACGAGGAGGTCAAGGCCAAGCGTCTCGATCTCCCCTGGGTCCCGGTCGAGAAGGAGTACGAGTTCGACACCGAGGACGGCAAGAAGACCCTCGCCGAGCTTTTCGACGGGCGCTCGCAGTTGCTCGCATACAACATCATGTTCGGCCCCGACTACGAAAACGGTGCCTGCCCCGGCTGCACCAACCTGGGCGATGGGCTCGACGGCTCGCTTGTTCACCTGAACCACCGCGACGTGACGCTGCTCTGCTTCTCGCGGGCGCCGATCGAGCGGCTGAGCGCCTACAAGCGGCGGATGGGCTGGCAGTTCCCCTACGTCTCCACCTACAACAGCGAGTTCGCCTTCGACTTCGGGCTCGCGCTGACCGAGGAACAGGCGCAGCAGGTTCCTGAGCTCAAGGAGATGATCGACGACCCGCCCGCATGGCTCGAGGAGTGGTCAGGCCAGATCGGGGCCGAGCTCAAGCACGGGCTGCGCGAGAACCCGACCTGGATCACCTTCGCGCACGAGAACGGGACGATCTACCACACCTACACGGTGTCCGCGCCCGACCCGTTCGTCGCGCCGTTCTACAGCTTCCTGCTCGAGCGGACGCCGAAAGCCCAACCGGCCGAGCCCCGCTCCTGGCGCAAGGACGAGTACCCGGACTGACACCGGGCCGGGCTGGCTCATCGGAGTCGCAGTCAGCTCACGCGACGCTACATGGTCGGCGCCTCTTGGGCCTTGCGCCCGCCACGCGAGGGGCAGCCGTCTTCCGGCCCACCAACGAGATGTGTCAATCAATTGCCAGCGCCGCGGCCATCTGATCGGCAGAGGCGACTCGGCCCGGGTCGCGGAGACTCGCTAGCCGATCTGGCCCGCTAGGGGCTCATCTCGTCCATCGGAGACATCGGGTCGCTCCCCGGAATGGTGAGTGCGGGAATCGCGTCGGGAGCGGCGAGCAGTAGTACGCCGAGCACGAACAGGATCGTCGCCGTCCCGTAGGTCGCGGCACGACGGGACGGAATCAGTTTCTCGAACGCGATGAGCCCGGCGACCACTGCCATCCAGACGAGGCTCATGACCCCGAGCGCGAACAGCGATGCCATCAGCGCCCAGCAACAGCCGATACACCACGCCCCGTGCCTCGCTCCCATCTGGAGTGCCCCCAAGCGTCCGCTCCGCCAGGAGCCGAGCAAGAACCCGAGCGGACTTCGGCACTTGCCAAGACACACATCCTTGAGCGGCGTCAGCTCGTAGATGGCCGCGACGATCAACGTTCCCCCTGCTATCCAGCGACCGGCACGATCCCATGCGAGCACGTCACCCGATACGCGGTCGCCCACGGTCGCAACCGCGAAGGCGAGCACTCCGATGCTCGTCCAGGCGGCGAGGTACCCGGACGTGAAAAGAAGCGGCGCGATCGGCGAGCGACTCTTCGTCATGCTCGAGTAGAGGGCGACCGTCGGAGCGACCGACGGGAACATCATCGCCGCCATCATCACGATCCAGACGCCCACGAACCACCCGAGCGTTCCGAGTTCCGTCCACGGCCCACCGTCCATGTCCTGCATCTCGTCCGCCGTCCACAACCAGCCGACAGCGGCGAGACCGAAGAGAAGGGCGATCAGCCCAAGCCGCGTCCGGGCAGCGGCGAAAGCGGGCGCGAGTCCTCCGGTACCGGGAGCGCGTTCCTGGGTCGACGTGATCAACAGCTCAAGCGGCCCACGAGAACGGTGCCGACAGCCCCGTCTTCCCCTCGTACTCGATGCCGAAGGCGCTTATCTGTGACCGCGTGGCTTCAGCAGCGGTCAACTCCGAGCCAACGGGGTGGAACACGCCGACCAGGCGAGCGGGCTCCCCGGTCTCGATGCCGAACGGCACGATGTCCTCGACCTCGAAGTCGATCGCATCTCCGATCCGGACACTGTGGCGAAGGCCCTCCTCGACAACCTCGATCGGGGCTCGCTCGACGCCGAGCACCTCGCCAATCAGCGGGGCCAGCCCTGCCATCGGCCCGCCCTTCTGCCCGCCGAAGACGGCGCTCAGCTTCTCCACCTGGTCGTCGTTCGCGTCATCGTCGACGAACATGCCGAGACGCCAGTTGCCTTCGGTCATAACCTTGGGCGTGTCGGCAATGACGGCGACCGTACGTCCGCTGACATCTGTTCCCTCAACGTCACCCTCTGCGACGTTGAAGACGAGCGTGACGCGGCAGTAGTCGTACGTCGCACCGTGGTCGAACGAGAAGTTGCATGGGCACATGAGATCGCAGGAACACGTCTCGAAGTAGCTGCCCTTGAGATTCCAGGACACGTCGACCCCCTTCTCCGGGAATAGCCGACGCGATTCTCAGCCCACGGACGTGTCGTGTCAACTGTCGCGACCGAGCTGCGAGGCGAGGGTACCCCACCCCCTCGCGATCGTCATCGATGTGGGGCCCGATCCCGAGCTTCCCCAGGACGGCTGGGTGCCACAGCCCTGGTCACCGCGACCGGCCCGAACCCGCTGGCGCGGTGACCCAGGCTGCTGCCGGGCTACAAGACCGCCCCCTGCCCGAGTGTTAGGGAATGCTCCTCGAGGTGTCGACTCGGTCTCGCGCTTCTTCGCTGGCAGTCCCCAGGTCGGATTCCGCAAAGCGAATCGACGATGATCTAGCCGTGCCAGTCAGACCTCTGAACGACGTGCGAGCGATCGCCGCCACCGCGGTGGGGCTCGTGCTGGTGTCATTCGTCGCGCTGGCCAGCGGCGGGTCACCATGGCACGCCGGCGGCCGTCAGGACGTCCCGGCCGGCGTCGTCAGCGCACTCGCCGCTGCCGCGGGCGCGCTCCTCATCGGGTCGCTGCTCCTCGTCTGGGTCGGAACGCCCTCGGTGGCTATGCGCCGGCGACGGAAGCGACGGCTCGGTGCGAAAGACCTCGATCACCTCGGCGCGTCGCTGTCGTCCGCCGGGAGAACCGCTGCGATCGTCGGTGGAGCGATCGGCTTGTTCCTGCTCCTCGCCCTGCCGTTCCTCGTTCCCAACCGGACGACACCGCCCGACCCCACGACCGAGATCGCCGTGCCGCCCGGCGAGGTGAGCGATTCCGCGTCGGCCGGACACGCGACCTCGACCTCGCTGACGTGGCTCGCCGTCGGCTCGACGGCCGCGCTGCTCCTGCTCGCGCCGGCAGCAGTCCTCGTCCGTCGTCGTCGCGCGTGGCGCGAACGTCGGGCGGTCGTTCCCGACGCGGCGGCGCGGATCGGCTCCGGCCTCAGCCGGTCGCTCGCAGACCTTGAGTCAGAAGGAGACCCGCGGCTTGCCGTCCAGCGTGCCTATGCGCACATGGAGGAGTCGCTCGGCAAGATCGAGCTCTCGCGGGCGCCGGACGAGACCCCGACCGAGTTCACGGCCCGCGTCCTCCGAGTGCTCGGCGCGAGCGCTGCGGCAGCGTCCGACCTCACCGGCCTCTTCGAAATCGCCCGGTTCAGCGACCACCCGATGGACGAGGGCGATCGCCGGCGCGCGATCGCGTCGGTGCGGCGGGTCGAGAGGGAGGTGGCGCCGCCGTGATCGCCCGCCGCCCATTGCTCCTCGTCGCCGCCGGATGCGTCGCGGCGACCGCACTGGGACTCGTCTTCGGGCAGGGCAGGACGGTCGCGCTCGCCGCCGCGCTGACGCTCGCCGCCGCGCTCGCCGCCGCGACCGCGCTGGAGCTCCGACCCGCGCAGAGGCAACAGCCACCGCCGCACGCGCGGGATGACGAGATGCCGTCGGGGCTGCGTCGGATCGTGGAAGTCCTGCGGGAGAGCGAGCAATCGGAGTTCGGCGTCGACCGGTCGCTCCGGCCGCTGCTCGTCCCGATCGTCGTCGCACGCCTGGGACGTCGTGGCGTCGACATGGCAGTCGCGCCCCGGCGCGCGCAGGAGTTGCTCGGCGACCGGCTGTGGGAGATCGTCCGTCCCGACCGTGCGTCGGTCGCGAACCGCGCCGGTCGGGGTCTCGCCGGCGACGACCTCCGAGCGGCGATCGAGCGGCTCGAGCAGCTGTGACCGACGGGCCAAGCGCAAACATAGATGTCCAGCAGCTGGCGACCGCGGTGGCCGACGCCGTGGAAGAGGCGGTCATCGGCAAGCGAGAGGCGGTGGAGCTGGTGCTGTTCGCCCTGCTCGCCGACGGCCACGTGCTGATCGAGGATCTCCCAGGGCTGGGCAAGACGCTGCTCGCCCGCTCCTTCGCGCAGGTGTGTGCGATGGACTTCGCCCGGATCCAGTTCACGCCGGACCTGATCCCGAGCGACATCACGGGCGCCTCGATCTACGACCGCTCCAGCGGCAGCTTCACGTTCGAGCCCGGGCCGATCTTCACGAACATCCTGCTCGCCGACGAGATCAACCGCGCGCCTGGCAAGACGCAGGCCGCGTTGCTCGAGGCGATGGAAGAACGGCAAGTCACGCTCGAGAACACGACGCGGCAGCTCGAGTCCCCCTTTCTCGTCCTCGCAACGCAGAACCCGATCGAGTACGAGGGGACCTACCCGCTGCCGGAGGCGCAGCTCGATCGTTTTCTCGTCCGCATCGCGATCGGTTACCCGTCGGAGGACGCGGAGCGCGACATCCTCCTCGAACGCTCCCGTCGACGGAGCGAGCGGATCGAGCTCGAGCCCGTCTGCGACCGGCAGACGCTGCGGGCGATGCAGGCAGCGATCGAGGAGGTGCACGTCGCCCCGCCGGTCGCCGAGTACGCGGTCGCGATCGCGCGCGCGACGAGGGACTCGCCGCAGCTCGCCGTCGGGGCGTCCCCGAGGGGCTCACTCGCGCTGATGAAGCTGGCCCGCGCCCGCGCCACGTATCTCGGCCGCGACTTCGTAACCCCGGACGACATCAAGGCGGTCTCCATCCCCGCCCTCGCGCACAGGCTCACGCTGGCGCCCGAGCTCTGGGTCCAGCGGATCGACCCGGCCGAAGCGGTGCGGGCGGCCGTCGCGTCGGTTCCGATCCCGGTCCTCGACGAGTCGTCGTGACGTTCGAGCCACGCGCTGTCGTCTGGTTCGTCGTCGCTTCGGCCGGGCTCCTCGCCGGTCTCGCGACCGCGCAGCCGGCGCTGGTCGCGGTCGGGGCCGGTTTCCTCGTGCCTCTGCTCTTCGGGCTCGCGGCGCGGCCGCCCCGGCTGCCCGAAGCGACCGTCCGGGTGTCGGCCGATCGCGTGATCGAGGGCGGGCGGGTCGCCCTCGAGCTGACGCTCGCGGCGTCGGACGCATGCCCCTGGCTCGACGTCGAGCTGCGGCTGCCGGAACGCCTCGATCGGGACGGAGCGCCCACGCGGCGCGTGCTCGCCCTCCAGACAGGCGAGACGCGGACGCTCGAGTACGCGATCAACTGCCCTCGCTGGGGCGCCTTCCGCATCGCCTCGATCCGGCTCTCGGCGCGCGATCAGCTTCACCTCCGTCGCGCCGAGCACGTAGTCGAGCCGACCACGGTGCTGCGGGTCTATCCGTCGGTCGAGAGGCTGCGACGGCTCGCGGGGCCGCGCGCGACACGCCCGGTAACCGGCAGCCGTCCGGCTGCGGTCGCCGGCGAAGGCATCGAGTTCGCGGAACTCCGGTTCCTCGCCCCCGGCGAGCGCGCCCGGCGAGTCAACTGGCGTGCGACCGCCGCGCGCGGTCGGCTGCTCGTCAACGATCGGCTGCCCGAGCGGAGCTCCGACGTCGTGATCTTCCTGGATACGCTCGGGGCCGCCGCGACGAGCGCGGCGAGCACGCTCGACCACGCCGTGCGCGCGGCCGCCTCGCTGAGCGAGGCCTATCTCCGCCGGCGCGACCGCGTCGGGCTCCTCCGCTTCGGCGGCGACATCGAGTGGATCATCCCCGGCTCGGGCCTGCGCCAGCAGTATCGGATCGCGGACGCCTTGCTCGAGAGCGAGCTTGCGCGAACGTATCGCTGGCACGACACGAGCCTCATCCCGCGTCGAATCCTCCCGCCCCAGTCGCTGATCGTCGCGCTGACACCGCGGCTCGACTGGCGCGTCACGCGCGCGCTCCTCAATCTTCGCCGCCGCGGATACCAGGTCTCGATCGTCGAGATCGATCCGCTCCCGTACCTCGCCGACGCCGAGGCCACCGCCGGGCCGATCGCCTGGCGAACCTGGTTGCTCGAGCGAGACGCCGTCCGAACGAGGCTCGCCGGCGCGGGGATCGCGCTCGCGTCATTGGGACCGGACGAGCTGATCGCGTCTCCCGTCGAAGCCCTCGCCGCGGCACGATGAGCGGGAGACGATTCCGGAGCGCCGCCGCAGCTGCGGCGCTTGTCCTCGGCGCCGTCCTCGGTGCACTCGCGGTCCTCTACGGCGAAGACTTCCCCGTTTGGAGCATTCCGCTCCTCGCCGCCGCCGTTCTCATATTCTTCGAGCTCGTCTCTTTGTCCCGCGGCCCGGCGCCGGACGCGGCGGTCGAACGACCGGCTGTCACCGCCGTCCTGGTGGGGCGCCTGCTCGTCGCTGCGCTGCTCGCGTTCGCCGGCGCAACCGTCGCCCTCCTGGCGGCCGCTGTTCCCGCCCGACACGGCCTCGCCACCGGGCTCGTCGGCGCCGCGGCCGCAGCGGCGCTGTTCCTCCTCGTCGCGGCGGTCGCGCGGCGGGTCGGCGAGGCTGGGATACCCAGCTGATGAGATTGAGCAAGTAATCGCGAAGGGCTGCTGCCGCGTCCGGCGAGTATCGGGCATTCCGTCAGCACGATCTGACGTCCGTCTGACACGCTGTTCGGAGGCGTCTGTCCATCAGCGATCCCGCGTGACCTCCGACTCTGCGAGTCGGGGGTCACCCACCCCCGCCCACCCCTCTCGACGTCGGTATCCCGATGGGGCCGGGTCTGGGGGCGTGCCTCGAACGTCTACCTCACACTTTCGTGCGCGCGCGCACGCGCGCGCACGCGAGAGCCCCGACCCGCGCCGGACGGTACCCACCCCCCTCGTCGTGATGATGGCGATGGGGCCTGGTCGCGGGGGACCAGCAGGTCAGGAACGTGATGGCCGCGCTCGCCGTGCAGGTGAGGCAGCAAAGGGGGCCGGCTAGGGGTCGGCGCGCGGTCCCACGAGCTCGTCGAGCCGTGCCCTCGTGCGCTCTGCGGACACGAGGTTCTCTTTGCGCTGGTAGCGCTCGAGGGCCTGCTCAAGCGCGGCGACTGCGTCAACCCGTTTACCACCGAGCAGGAGCACTTCGGCGAGGTCCGTGTACCCGTCGGCTTGGGCGTTGAGGAAGTCGGTTGCCTCTCCGATCGCGATGGCCTCATCTGCCAACTGCTCTGCCTCTGCGTGCTCGCCCCGACGTGCGAGCACCTTCGCCCGGACTTGGCGCCAGAGCAGACCCGTGGTGGCGTCGTCGCTGGCGCCGAGCTCCGCTGCGCGGCCGGCCCAGGCCTCCGCTTCCTCCAGCCGATCGACCGCATAGAGCGCCTGCGCGAGATTCCCCGCCGCGGTGGAGAAGTAGCCCTTTTCGCCCGCCTCTGAGAACAGCCTGCACGCTTCTGTGCCGAGCTCGGTCGCGGCGGCGGGATCGTCGGCCAGGAGCTCGACCTTGCCGGACACCCGGGTCAATCCCGCGAGTATGAGTCCGGTACGCACCCCCCTCGGAGCGGTGATCGTGACGGGGCCTGGTCGCGGCG
This sequence comes from uncultured Actinomycetes bacterium, assembly GCA_963706915.1. Classification (GTDB taxonomy): domain Bacteria; phylum Actinomycetota; class Thermoleophilia; order Gaiellales; family Gaiellaceae; genus Gaiella. The sequence goes on along the minus strand of CAVPOH010000003.1, from coordinate 93,979 downwards.
CCGTTTGCCGTGAGTTGACGAGGGCTCGGAGTTGCTCCGAGCCCTCGGCGTATCTAGAGGTCACGGTCGGCTACGTTCGCGGGGTGGCAACCCAATCGTTGGCGGCCGCGGAGCAGGTTCGTACCGCAGAAGTGATCGCTTCGCTTTCGCTAGCGACGGACCTCGGCATCGTGGTGCCGCTCGAGCATGGCTTGCAGAGCACGTTGCTCGCAATGCGACTTGCCGATGGGATGGGCGTCGACCGGGAAACCGCCTCGCAGACCTACTACGCGTGTCTCCTCTTCTATGTCGGCTGTACCGCCAATGCAGATGTCGCTGCAGAGATCTTCGGCGGCCACGAGTCACTCACCACGTATGGGATGCCCGCAAGGTTCGGGTCGCGGCCGGAGATGGTCAGGGGCCTCATGCGAGCAATCGCCCCACCCGGCAACAGGCCCCGTGCGCGCGGCGCGGAGCTCGCGCAAGGCCTCCCGAAGTTGGCGAAGCTCTTCAAAGTCCAGATCGCTGCTCTGTGCGAGGTGGCCCAGATGCTGATCGACCGCCTCGGCCTCCCGTCCACGGTGGGGACACTCTTCAACTACGCGTCAGAGCGGTGGGATGGGAAGGGGCAACCGGGCCATTCGCAGCGCGACGAGATCCCGTTACCCGTGCGCATCGTTCACGTCGCGCGAGATGCCACTTTCCAGCACATGCTGGGCGGTGAGGAGTTCGCAGCGGGTGTACTTCGCGAGCGCGCCGGACACGCATTCGATCCCGCCATAGCCAATCGACTAGCGGATGACGCAGCGGAGTTCTTTGCGCCCGCGATCGATGCGTCGATGTGGGAGCACACGCTGGCCTGCGAGCCAACTCCGTGGCTGACCCTGGACGGCGATCAGATCGATCGAGCGCTAGCTGCCATAGGCAACTTCGCCGACCTCGCGTCTCCATTCCTCGTTGGCCACTCAAGCGGGGTGGCAGACCTGGCGACGGCGGCAGCCAAGTGTTCGGGCCTCGCTGCCGAGACCCAGACGGCGGTTCGTCGGGCAGCGCTTGTCCACGATGTGGGGCGCGTTGCAGTGCCTGCCGGCATCTGGCAGAAGCGCGGACCGCTGACTGCGGACGAGTGGGAAAAGGTGAGACTGCACGCGTATTACACCGAGCGCGTCCTCGCCCATTCACCTTTCTTGACGGCGCTCGGACCGATCGCCACTTGCCACCACGAACGTCTCGACGGCTCGGGTTACCACCGCGGAATAGGCGCCGCATCGCTCACACCGCCCGCCCGGTTGCTCGCTGCCGCGGACGTGTATCACGCAATGACGGAGCCAAGACCTCACCGCCCCGCCTTCGCACCAGAGCAAGCCGCCAAGAATCTGAATGAGGAGGTCCGAGCAGGGAGACTCGACGCCGCCGCCGCGGCCGCGGTTCTCGAGGCGGCCGGACAGCCTGTGCCGCAAATCAAGCGGCCGGCAGGACTGACCGAGCGCGAGGCGGAGGTCATCGCTTTGCTCGCACGTGGGTTGCAGACGAAACAGATCGCAGGGGCGCTCCAGATCTCCGCCAAGACGGCCGACCGGCATATCGAGCACGCATATCGGAAGATCGGCGTGTCGACACGCGCAGCCGCTGCGCTCTTCGCGATGGAGCACGGGCTCACCACATTGGGAGAATCCCCAATAGCGCCCATTGGCCCGCGCTCCTAGCGTCCTCCCCGAGAACGACCGGAAGGGAGGCTGCTGTGTTCGATGCGTCCACGTGTCCACCCACAACAGAGCGCGTGCAGACGCTGGTCCTGGGGGGCGGACAAGCAGGCCTCGCGGTCGGGTACCACCTCGCCCGGCGGGACCTTCCCTTCCTGATCCTGGACGCGAATGAGCGAATCGGCGACTCTTGGCGCCGGCGCTGGGACTCGCTCCGCCTCTTCACGCCTGCCCGCTACAACGCCCTGCCGGGTACGGCCTTCCCCGGTCCGGCGCGCGTGTTCTCCACCAAGGACGAGGTAGCCGACTACCTGGCCGCGTACGCGACACAGTTCGAGCTTCCCCATCGGACCGGCATCCGTGTGGACCGGCTGTCGAGAAACGGCACCGGCTTCATGGTCGAGGCGGGGGACAGGCGCTTCGAGGCGGACAACGTCGTTGTGGCGATGGGAAGCGACCAGGTCCCCCGGATACCCGCATTCGCCGATCAGCTCAACCCAGGCATCGTCCAGCTCCACTCCGGCGAGTACCAGAACCCCGCGCAACTCCAAGAAGGGTCGGTGCTCGTCGTCGGAGCCGGAAACTCGGGCGCCGAGATTGCCATTGAAGTCGTCAAGCAGCACCCGACCTGGCTTGCGGGCAAGGAGAGCGGTCACGTCCCCTTCCGCATCGAGCGCGCGCCGGCGCGGTTCGTCTTCCTGCCATTGTTGTTCCGCTTCATCGGCCACCGCGTGCTCACGGTGCGCACGCCGATCGGCCGCAGGATGCGCCCAAAGCTCCTCTCCCACGGCGCGCCGCTCGTCCGCGTCAAGCCCAAGGACATCGCGGCCGCGGGCATCGAGCGGGTTCCTCGCGTCGTCGGCGCGCAGGGCGGGCTGCCGCTGCTCGAGGACGGCCGCGTCCTCGAAGCGGCGAACGTCATCTGGTGTACGGGGTTCGGGCCCGACTTCTCCTGGATCGACCTGCCTGTCTTCGGCGATGAAGACGAGCCGATCGAGCCGATCCATCGCCGCGGTGTCGTCACCAACGAGCCAGGGTTGTATTTCGTCGGACTCTTCTTCCTCTACGCGATGTCCTCCGGTTTCCTCCCTGGCGTCGGCCGAGACGCGGCGCACATCGTGAAGGCGATTGCGTCGGGCACTCGGTAAGCCGCACCGGACCAAGACGTCCAAGTCACGTTCGCGCGCCCGGGGCTGCGGGCTCGTGTCAGATCCGTGTCAGATCTGGCTGACCACTGACGCCCCGCCTAGACGCACCATCCAGTCGCGTTACCGCATAGCCATCGTGCCCTGACATGCACTGGCCAAGCCTGATCTGCTCCGGACAGAACTGTCACGCCGGAGGTCCCCACCGCGAACGCCCACCACTTCCTCCCGCGCGCACGCGCACCCGCGACCCCCGGTACCCCCTCGCGACGATCATGACGATGGGGCCTGATCGCCGAACGAGTTAGCCCCACCGCGCCAGGGGGCCAAATTCTGCCCCCCAGCGCGTGAACGTCCCCTCCCGTTTGCTGCTCTTTGCGGAGGTTTCCTGTCGAGGCGGAGCCCGACCGTGGATCGCCGCGAGTTTTCTCGCGTGCAGGTGATAGCGTCGAGTAGTCCTGCCTCATGCCCCAGGCGGACAATCTCCTCCGGCCCCGACCCTTGGTCGGCTTAGCGCGTGACGAAGCTGGTCGCGCGGGAAACGCGTCCGAAGGAGCCGCCTATGTCCTCTTTTTCGCTGAACCGCTCGATCGGTTTGTGCCGCTGCACGGATGTGAGGCGAAGCAATGACTGAGATGATCACCTCTGGACCGCGTCCCGCTGAGCCGGACGCAGCCGAAGAGAACACCATCCGCCCCTTCCACATCGACGTTCCGGAAGACGAACTCGTCGATCTCCGTCGTCGCATCGCGGCGACTCGGTGGCCCGACAAGGAGACGGTCACTGACCAGTCGCAGGGCGTGCAGTTGGCGACGATTCAGATGCTCGCGCACTACTGGGCGACGGAGTACGACTGGCGCAAGATCGAGTCGAGGCTGAATGCCCTGCCCCAGTTCATTACCGAGATCGATGGGCTGGACATTCATTTTATTCACGTTCGTTCGAAGCACGAGGACGCGTTGCCGCTCGTCGTCAACCACGGGTGGCCAGGCTCGATCATCGAGCAGCTGAAGATCATTGACCGGCTGACCGATCCCACGGCCCGCGGCGGCGACGCCGCGGACGCGTTCCATGTGGTGATTCCGTCGATGCCGGGCTATGGGTTCTCGGGCAAGCCGACGAGCATGGGCTGGGGGCCCGAGCGCATGGGTCGCGCCTGGGCAGTGCTGATGCAGCGCCTGGGCTACAGCCGCTATGTCGCCCAGGGCGGCGACTGGGGCGCGTTCGTCGTCGACCAGATGGGCGTGCAGGCACCTGCAGGGTTGCTCGCCATCCACACCAACATGCCTGCGACCGTGCCAGCTGACGTTGACAAAGCATCCTTGGCAGGCGAGCCGCCGCCAGCCGGTCTCTCTGCTGAGGAACGACGCGCCTACGAGCAGCTGATAAGGACGTACGCGCAGGTTGAGTACGCCAGGATGATGGCGGCGCGCCCGCAGACCCTGTACGGGATCGCGGATTCACCCGTCGGCCTGGCCGCCTGGCTCCTCGACCACAACGATGCGGACGGCCAGCCGGCCGCGGCAGTCGTCGCCGCTCTGGACCGGAACACGAGCGACGCGGGCGAACTGACGCGTGACGAGGTCCTCGACAACATCACGCTCTACTGGCTGACGAACACGGGGGTCTCTGCGTCTCGTCTCTACTGGGAGTACAAGGGTGGCTTCTTCAACGCCAAGGGCGTCTCCATCCCCGTTGCGGTGACCGTGTTTCCCGGCGAGCAGTATCAAGCGCCGCGGAGCTGGGCCGAGCAGGCGTACCCCGACCTCATCTACTTCAACGAGGTCGACAGGGGCGGCCACTTCGCCGCCTGGGAGCAGCCGCAGCTGTTCGCAGAGGAGGTGCGAGCCGCATTCAGGCCGGTGCGTTGAGCAACGCGCACGGGTCGGAGTCCCCAGAGGGCCCCGAGCCCCCGCGGCGTAGCTCGGAACGATGGACATGAGAACAAGGAGGTCGTCATGAGCACCGCTGTCGAGACCACAACCGAGATTCGCACCTTCAGTGTCGACGTGCCACACGAGCAGCTGGACGACCTGCGACGCCGCATCGCGGCGACGCGCTGGCCCTCCAGGGAGCTCGTCGAGAATCGGTCGCAAGGCGTGCAGTCGGCGACGATTCAGGCGCTTGCCGGCTACTGGGCGACCGATTACGACTGGCGCAAGGCCGAGGCGAAGCTCAACGCGCTCCCACAGTTCACGACCGAGATCGACGAGGTCGACATCCACTTCATCCACGTCAGGTCGCGGCACGAGAACGCGTTGCCGCTGATCATGACGCACGGCTGGCCCGGCTCGGTGATCGAGCTGCTCGAGACCGTCGGACCGCTGACCGACCCGACCGCTCACGGCGGCACTGCCGACGACGCATTCCACCTGGTGCTGCCGTCCTTGCCCGGCTACGGATTCTCGGGCGAGCCGACCGAGCTCGGCTGGGACGCCAGCCGCACCGCACGCGCGTGGGCGGAGCTGATGCACCGCGTCGGCTACACCCGCTACGTCGCCCAGGGCGGGGACGTGGGTGCCCTCGTCACGGACCTGATGGGCCGCCAGGCGGTCGAGGGTTTGGTCGGCTACCACCTGAACCTGCTCACAGCGGTGCTCGCAATCGGCGATCAACTGCCCAAGGAATCCGCACAGGAACGCGCAGCGGCCGAGGCGCTCGCGACGTTCAGGCAGGACGGCTTCGGCTACTTCCTCGAGATGGCAACGCGGCCACAGACGATCGGCTACGCCCTGCTGGATTCACCGGTCGCGCTGGCGGCATGGTTGCTCGACCACGACACGGATAGCTACTACAAGATCTCCCGCGCGTTCGTCGACGGCGAGCCCGTGGGCAATCTCACCCGGGACACCATCCTCGACAACATCACGCTGTACTGGCTAACCGGCACCGCAGCGTCGGCGGCCCGGTCGTACTGGGAGGACGGACGAGCGCTGGCCGCAGCGCTTGCGAGCGGCCAGGCTCCTCCGGCGGTCTCGGTTCCCGTCGGCTTCACGACGTTCCCTGGCGAGATCTGGGCTGCCCCGCGGAGCTGGGTGGAGGCGGTCTACCCCGGCCTCGCGTACTTCAACGAGGTCGACAGGGGCGGCCACTTCGCCGCCTGGGAAGAGCCGGAGCTCTTCGCGACCGAGATACGGGCGGCATTCAGCTCGCTGCGCTGATGACGCCCTTGTCCTCGGCGCGCTTCCGGAGCAGGACGTGATCGGACGCCTGCGCATGCCCTCGCTCGGTGGGGCGGCCGAGTGGCTCAACGCAGAGCCACTCGGCCCCGCCGAGCTGCGAGGGCACGTCGTCCTCGTGAACTTCTGGACGCTCACGTGCATCAACTGGCTGCGCCAGGAGCCGCACGTGCGTGCGTGGTCGCAGGCCTACCGAGACGACGGATTGCTCGTCATCGGAGTCCACACGCCGGAGTTCTCGTTCGAGCACGAGCTCGACCGCGTGCGGTTCGCGACGAGGGAACGTGGCATCGACTACGCGGTCGTCGTGGACAACGACTACGCGATCTGGGGCGACTTCGACAACCACTACTGGCCGGCGCTCTACTTCGTAGACCCCGACGGCGTGATTCGGGACCAGCACTTCGGCGAGGGGCGCTACGAACAATCAGAACGCGTCATCCAGCAGCTGCTCGGGGTCGACCGCGAGCCCGTCCTTGTCGAGGGGCTCGGGGTGGAGGCGGAGGCCGACTGGGAACACCTGCGGACGCCCGAGACGTATCTCGGCTACGTGCGCGGCGAGCGCTTCGTGTCACCGAACGGCGCTGCACCCCGCGAGCGTCGCGTCTACGAGCTCCCGGAGCGCCTGCCCGTCAACCATTGGGCGCTAGCTGGCGAGTGGACGATCGATCGGGAGTGTGTCGTGCTCGGCGGGGCCGCCGGGAGCATCGCGTACCGATTCCACGCGCGGGACACGCATCTCGTGCTGTCTTCCCGGGCAAACGGGCCGATTCCCTTCCGGGTACTCCTCGACGGTGAGGCTCCCGGCCCCTCTCACGGCGTCGACGTCGACGAGCACGGGAACGGCGTCCTCGGCGACGGCCGCCTCTACCAGCTCGCGCGCCAGCGCGATGGCGGTCGCGAGCGGACGCTGGAGATCACTTTCCGCGAGCCCGGCGCCGAGGCGTACGCGTTCACGTTCGGCTAGGAATGCAGGCTGATGAACGACGTGCGACTCATGGTTGTCGGAAACTCGATGGAAGCAGAGACGATCTGCGGCCTCTTGCGGACGGAAGGAATCGCCTGCGATCACCGCCAGACGGACATGGGTGCAGGCGCCGGCGACGCTGTAGGCGACAGCGGCCCGCGCGAAATCGTGGTCGGGCGTGACGACCTCGAGCGCGCGCGCCAGCTTGTCACCACCGACACCTCGTAGAGCGCGCTGTCCTTCTGGCCATCCGGCAGTGTCTCTGCCAGTCCGACCGGGGGCCTGGTCGCTCGCTTCCCCGTCACGGAAGGCCGCGGACGGCCGTGGCCACGACCTCCTGGGCGGCTGACCGTGGACGCGCTCGACGGCAACGCGATGGCGGGTGACCTCCTAGCCCTCTTTATCCTGGCGACCGAGGGCGAGGAGTAGCCTGAAAACGATGGCCGATCAGTCCGCCGATCCCGCAGCGACGAGACCACCTCCTCAATCCCAAGGATCGCCCTCGACGCCGCCTCGGCCCCCGAGGTTCGGGGTGTCCCCGCGCTGGATCGTTCTCTTCTTCGTCCTCCTCGCCGTCAACCTCTTCATCAGCGCCCGGGCCATGGGGCCCGAGTCGCGTGTCCGTGTCCCGTACAGCCCGCTCTTCCTGGAACAGGTGAAGAAAGGCAACGTCGACGAGATCACGTCCAAGGGGACGGATATCCAGGGCACGTTCGAGAAAGAGGTGACCTTCGAGGAGTCGAAGCCGACGACGCGATTCCGAACGGAGATCCCCGCGTTCGCCAACACCGACGAGCTCTCCCAGCTGCTGCAGGAGAACGACGTCACGCTCAACGCGGAGCCGCTCGACCGGGGTGCGCCGTGGTGGCAGACACTGCTGTTCGGCTTCGGGCCGACGATCCTGTTCGTCGTCCTGTTCTTCTGGCTGCTCCGCCGGGCGGGCAACGTGCAGAACGCCCTCGGATCGTTCGGACGCTCGCGCGCCCGTCGCTACGAGCCGTCCGGCGACAAGGTCACGTTCGCCGACGTCGCCGGGATCGAGGAGGCGAAGGACGAGCTGAGCGAGGTCGTCGACTTCCTCCGCAACCCGGAGAAGTACCGGCGTCTCGGTGCCCGCATTCCGCACGGCGTGCTGCTCTCGGGCCTGCCGGGAACCGGGAAGACGCTGCTCGCCCGCGCGGTCGCCGGCGAGGCGAACGCACCGTTCTACTCGATGGCGGCCTCCGAGTTCGTCGAGGCGATCGTGGGGGTCGGTGCGGCGCGTGTCCGCGACCTGTTCAGGGAGGCGAAGGAGAACGCACCGGCGATCGTCTTCATCGACGAGCTGGACGCGGTCGGCCGCGCGCGGACGACCGGCGTCGGCGGGTTCAGCGGCGGCAACGACGAACGGGAGCAGACGCTCAACCAGATCCTGACCGAGATGGACGGGTTCGACTCGGCGACGAACGTGATCGTCATCGGGGCGACGAATCGGCCTGACGTGCTCGACCAGGCGCTCCTTCGGCCGGGCCGGTTCGATCGCCGGGTCGCGGTGCAGCCGCCGGACCGTGCCGGGCGCGAGGCGATCCTCCGCGTGCACGCGCGCGGCGTCCCGCTCGGCCCCGACGTCGACCTCGCACGAATCGCGGCGACGACGCCCGGGATGGTCGGCGCCGACCTCGCGAACCTCGTGAACGAGGCGGCGCTCACCGCCGCCAGGCGCGACGCACGACGTGGTCGAGGAAGCGGACTTCACCGACGCGCTCGAGCGGATCGTGCTCGGCGCGGAGCGCCAGGTGATGATGAGCGACGAGGATCGTCGGCGGACGGCCTACCACGAAGGTGGGCATGCGATCGTCGGGATGCTGACGCCCGGCGCAGATCCCGTGCGCAAGGTCTCGATCATCCCGCGTGGCATGGCCCTGGGAGTGACGTTCTCCGCCCCCGACGCCGATCGCTTCAACTACCTGAAGCCGGAGATACTCGCGAAGATCAAGGTCGCTCTCGGCGGCCGCGTCGCCGAGGAGATCGTCTTTGGCGAGATCAGCACGGGCGCCGAGTCCGACATCGAGCAGCTGACCGCGCTCGCCCGGCAGATGGTCGGGCGCTGGGGGATGAGCGACGCGCTCGGGCCGATCTCCGTGATCCCCCGCGACGGGTCGGGGCCGTTCCTTCCCGGCGTCGCCGGAGGTGGCACCGGAGACCCAGAAGCTGCTCGACGACGAGGTACGCCGCATCGTCGCCGAGGCACACGCCGAGGTCGTTACCCTCCTGACGGAGAATCGGCCGCGGCTCGACGCGCTCGCGAGCGCACTGCTCGAGCACGAGACGCTGGACGAGGACGACGCCTACGCGGCCGCCGGCGTCACCCGACCCCAGGCGACCCTGGCCGGAGAGCTCGCCGCAGCCGCCCGCTCCAGGACGTAACAGGCGCCAGGGAGTCTGGGCGTGACCGCGTGAACAACGTTCGCGGTACGGCGGGACTTTGGGAAACGCCAATCGTCGGGGCTCCACTCGGCGGAGGGCCGTCAACGCCGGCCCTCGCCGCGGCGGTGTCGAACGCCGGCGGCCTCGGCTTCGTCGCAGCCGGCTACAAGACCGTCGCGGCCGTCCAAGCGGAACTCGACGAGCTGAGGACGCTGACGTCACGGCCCGCCGGGATCAACCTCTTCTCTCCCGTCCGCGAGCAGGTCGACCCCTCGGCCATCGACGCATACGCCGACCGCATGCGACGCGAGGGCGAGCGCTACGGCGTCGCGCCCGGGGAGCCGCAGTGGACAGACGACGACTGGACGACGAAGCTCGAACTCATCGCCGAAGCAGGCGTGGAGGTCGTCTCCTTCACGTTCGGCTGCCCCGACCGAGCGATCGTCGAATGGCTGCAGGCAGCCGGCTGCCACATCTGGTGCACCGTCACGTCCATCGCCGAAGCGCAGCAGGCAACCGCAACCGGGGTCGACGCGCTCGTCGTCCAAGGCGCCGAGGCCGGCGGACACCAGGGCTCGTTCAAAGACCACGACGACGCGCCGCAGCCGCTGATCGAGCTGCTCGAGTCGATCCGACGCACGACGCCGCTACCGCTCATCGCAGCCGGCGGGATCGCGACCGGACGCGACATCGCTCGCGCGCTGGTCTCCGGCGCGGCCGCCGCGCAGGTCGGCTCGGCGCTGCTCCTATCGCCGGAGGCAGGAACGTCACCGCCTCACCGGGAAGCACTTGGCACCCGGCAGAGACACGGCTCACCCGCGCGTTCACGGGTCGGCGCGCCCGCGGCATCGTCAACCGCTTCATGCTCGAGCACGACGCCTTCGCACCACGCGCGTACCCCGAGATCCACCACATGACCGCGCCGATCCGCGGCGCCGCGCGCGCGCAGGGAGACGCGAACGGCATCAACCTCTGGGCCGGAACCGCCTACCGAGGCGCGCGAGTCGCATCCGCATCCGAGCTCGTCGAGCGCTGGACGCACGAGCTTCGCGCATGCCGAATTGTCTAACGCGACGACAGACCCTCCGAATGGACCGACGACGATCCAAATAGACCCGGAACCCCAGCCGAGCGCGCAGCGCTGTCCTGGCAGAAGATGCAGCGAGGCGCACATCCCGTCGAGCTCAGCCGCTGGTCGTGGTCGTCAGGGTCGCCCGGGCTCCGGCGGCGCGTACAGCCGCTGAAAGGGTGCCGATGTCGTAGGCGCCGTAGTGGCGCCGGCCGTTGACGAAGAACGTCGGCGTTCCCGAAACCCCGCTCAGGTCGGCGCTGTCGACATCCTCGGCCACACGTGCGGCACCCGCTCGCTCCCGAAGATGGTTGGTGAAGCGCTCGACATCGAGCCCCAGCTGCTCGGCGTAGCTGATCAAGTCATTCGGCCGGAGTGCGTCCTGGTGTGTTCTCAGGCGGCCGAGGGGATGCCGCAGCAGGGGAGGCGCGGGACGAACGCGTCGAGTTCATCGTCCGCCTCGTCTTCCTGCCTGCCGGGAGTCGGCCGGTCGAGGGCGCGCCCCGCCAGGGCCTGCCCCTCTTTCAGCACGAGCCAGGCCGTGCCAGGCTTGGTGAGGAGCGTCACGTCAGCGAGCGGGTCGCCTTCCACGACCACGAGGTCGGCGCGTGAGCCGGGGGTGAGGCGGCCGCGGTCGCTGAGGCCGGTCGCTGCGGCGCCGCCGGCGGTTGCGGCCGTGAGCGCCGCCCACGGGCCGAGGCCTCCCTGGGCCATGCGTGTCAGCTCTTGTAGGTGTGCGCGGCCTGGCGGGCCTGAGTCGTACCCCATTGCCGTGGTCACGCCGGCGTCCCGGGCGGCGGCGAGGGTGAGGTAGGCCTCCTCGAGCTGCCGCTTCGCCTGGTCGACTAGGCGCGGGAGCCATTCGTGTGCGAAGCGCTCCGCGAGGTCGTGGAAGGTCGTAAGGGTGGGGACGAGCACCTGCCCCTGCTGCGCCATCAGCTCGAGAAGTCGGGGCTCGCGGTGCAGCGAGAACCCGTGCTCGATCGTGTCCACCCGTTCCTCGATCGCGATCCGGGCACCGTCGAGCCCTTCTGCGTGGGCTGCCACCCGTAATCCGAGTCGGTGTGCCTCGTCCACGATCGAGGCGACTTCCTCCCGCGTCATCTGCGCGGGCTCGGGGTTCTCGCGCTCGACCGATCGTGCCCCGGTTGCCATTAGCTTCACGTAGTCGGCTCCGCGGCGGAGTTGTTCGCGCACCGCTTGCCGCATGCCCCAGGGTCCGTCGGCCTCCGCGTACATCGTCCCGAAGATGCGTCCGCCGGGAGCCGTCACGGAGATGATCCGTCCGCACGTGAGAATCGTCGGCCCGGTCACGAGGCCGAGTTCCACGGCGCGCCGCATCACGATCGCCTCGTCGTCGAACGAGCCGACGTCGCGGATCGTCGTGATGCCGCCGCGAAGGAGCTCCTCGCAAGACTTCGCGAGCAGGAGGTAGCCGAGCTCGCGCGGCCGCGGGTCCTCGCCGTTGAGCTGGGGCGGCGGCCCAAAGCCCGGCGACCGAGAGACATCGGAGACGAGGTGCGTGTGGGCGTCCACGAAGCCGGGGAGAACGGTGCGGCCGCCGACGTCGACCGCGCCTTCCGGGGCGTTGCCGCGTACGGCGGCGACCTCCGTGATGCGGCCGTCCTCGATCGCGACCGTCGCGTGCTCGAGCACCATGTGCGCTGCGGGATCGACGACGCGAGCGTTCCAGAGGCGGAGGTCGGTCACGTGGATACTCTCCCCCGCACATCATGTCCGGTCAAACGGGAATACTTGACCATAATGATCGGTGATCTCGATCGCACGTGGCACCGGCTCGAGGTACGCCACCTGGTCGCGCTCGAGGCGGTCCTCCAATCGGGCTCGTTCAGAGCGGCGGCGCGCGCGCTCGGGTACTCGCAATCGGCTGTCTCCGAACAGATTGCCGCGCTCGAGGGTGTCGTGGGCGCGCGGGTCATCGAGCGCTCGCCCGGAGCGCGCGTCGTGCGGCCCACCGAGGCAGGTGCGATCGTGCTCCGCTGCGCCGAACGCGTGAGTGATGTCCTTGCCGGCTGCCGTGCCGACCTCAGCGCGTCCGCAACCGGCGGCGAGGTAATCCGGCTCGGCATCTTCCCCAGCGCCTCGGTCCGCCTCCTGCCACCGATCGTGCAAACACTGCGGGTCGAGCACCCGCGCCTGCAGCTCGTGCTCGCCGAGTCGGTGGATCCAGAGGCGCTCTTCCGGTCAGTCGCGGCGGGCGAGCTCGACGTGGCGTTCGGGAGCCCGTCTCGTGCCCCCGCAGCGCTCGAGACGGCGACGCTCTTCGAAGACCCGTACGTGCTGCTCGTGGCAGCGAACAATCCGCTCGGCCAACAGGCTGCCGTGCGCCCCGCAGAGGTAGCCCGACTCCCGCTGATCGGTTACCGCTCGCTCCGTCCGGAGTTCCTGCCGCTGTCGCAGCTACCCCATCCCGAACGCCACCACGTGGTGTTTCGAACCGACGACGACCCGACCGTGCACGCACTCGTCGCAGCGGGAGTCGGCGTCGCTGTGGTCCCCCGACTAAGCGTCGATCCAGCCGACCGACGAGTTCGCGCGGTCAGGATCGACCCCCCACTCCGGCCACGCAGCATCACCCTCGCCTGGCTACGCGAACGCGCCACCTCGCAAGCGCTCAACGCCTTCATCGGCAGCAGCCCGCAAAGCCGCCGCAGGCGCAGGCACCGACCTGGGCTGAAACAGGTGCGGCGACGAGTCTGGCATGGGCCAGAGTCCGGGAATGTCCCCTGGAGCCGAGTGCCGGCGATTCAGTCCGTCGCCATCCTCGACGGCGGTCAGAAGATCTCACTAAAGAATTCGCCATGGATCTCACCCTTATGAGTGTGCGCGGTTTGGAATCCGACCTGGAGGACCTTTACCGGCGCCGTCACGGCGCGTTCCAGGTGATGCTCGCGGTGGGTCAGGGCACGGTGCGGCGCATGACGCAGTTCCCCGTGCCCTTGCTGCGGACGAACGTGAAGCCCGCCCGCTCGAAGAGGGTGCGCGTCCCGTTGTAGAGCACGGACTTCTTCTTGCCCTGCGTGTCGTGCGGGTAGCCCTCGACGACGCCACCGCCCGCCTCCGAGATCAGGTCGAGGGCACCCTGCAGCGCGACGGCCGACAGCCCCTTTCGCCGGTAGCGCCGGTCCACGAAGATGCAGGTGATCCGGTAGTCGGGGACGAGGTCAAGCTCCTCCTCGTACTGCTTGCGGTGGTAGATGTTCGGCAGCTCCTCGGGGCTCCCGTACTCGCACCACGCGACCGCCTCGTCCCCGTCGTAGACGAGCGCGGCATGCGCCCGGCCCTCCTCGACGAGGCGCCGCTTGAGACTACGGTTGTCGTCGGCGTCGAACGTCTTCTCGGAGTGCATCGTGTGAAAGTAGGTGCACCAGCAGCCCCCGAACACGCCGTTGTGCCGTTGCGCGAGCCCGGCGAACCCGTCCCAGGTGTCCGGGCTGAGCGCTCTGACCATGTACTCGCTTATCCGCTCCTCCGATCCGGCCGCCACAGCCTAGTCGCGGTCGCCCGCTCTCCGACAGGTCTAGGGCGGCGCCGCCGCCGCCCTCGGCGCAGGTCCTCGTCTCAACCGCCTCCGCTCCGAGCTCCTCGCTCGTTGCAGGGGATCGTGAGCTTCTGGTCGAAGGCAGCTGCCTGCCGGTCGAGGAGCTCGTCGGCAGAAGAGTCGAGCGTGAACTGAACGCGGACTTCGTCGCCGACCACCGGCCGAACGCCACTTTGACGCCAGATTGCTCCGAGGACGCCTCATTCGGACGCCAGCGCCCATCGGGCGTAGTAGGCCGCAATCCCTGAAGCCATGCGCCATTCGAGGTTCCTCGTCGTCAACCGTCATTCGCTGTTCCCCGCTCTCGCGGCCTGTCACGCCGGAGGTCGCGGTTTCGAGTCCCGTCGCTCCCGTCCTTTGTACAAGCCGTTTTCGCGGGCTCGCCTATCACTGACGGGATCGGGCCGGTCGCCACGATCCGGGGGAGTGACAGAGGCGCCTCGTCGGAGTAGCATCGCCGTCACGGCGAGCTGATCCGGTTCGGGTCGGCGCGTCGAGACAATAGGGCGTGCGCTATGGCGCAGAGGCTCTGTTCGGGTCTCGTTGCCGGCGCCGGGTAGATCCACGTGCTCCGCGTCATTGGGGGTTGGCCATGGAACTCGCCGGCATCGCGATCGACCGTCTCGACGTCCTCGAACTCGCCGAACGACTGGCCCGCGCAGGTCATACGGACACCGTGGCACTGCTTCTCATCGCCAACGCCTCCGGGGATGAACGAGTCGCGCTCGGCATCGAAGACCGCGAAGCGATCATCGATGTGCTCTGCGACACGCCAGACACGCTCGCCGAGCTCCACGACGTCCTCGTGCTCGAGCACATGTACCACGCTCTCGACAGCATCGCGTAGCCGACACGGGGCAATCAAACGCCGAGGTCTTATCGAACGCGACCCGCCACATCGGAGACCGCCGTGGTCTCCGTCCGCAGCCGCCCTTCGCTGGGTCACAGGGAGCCGCTCGCTCCCTCGAGTCGCAGGGCGGCTGCGGCCTCCTGCCACCGATGCGCGAATGCGGCCGCGAGCGGTTCCGAGCGCGCCGTCAAGCTTCTTCAGTTTGCACAGGCCGAAGAGGTGAAGAAGCTGAAGACACGCACGAAGCCGTAGGCAAGAGCGGCGGCTACTAGACCGCGACAACGGCGAACAGCTCGTACTCTCGTTCCAAGCCCTTGAGACGGTACGGGCCCCGAGAGTTGAACGTCAGCCCACTGGCGCCTTCGGCGAGGTCGCGGGTCGTGCCCGACACGAGCACCTCGCCGGATCCGGCCTGGTCGAGGATGCGGGCCGCGGTGTGCACCGCCAGGCCGCGAACCTGGTCGTCGCTCTCGATCACTTCGCCGCTGTGGATGCCGACCCGGATCGGGAGCTGGATCGCGTCTAGGGCTCGGCCGATTGCCAGCCCGCAGCGGATGGCGCCCTCGGCGCTGTCGAAGACGACCAGGAACGAGTCGCCGGCAGTGTCGACCTCTCGGCCGCCGAACTCGGCGAGCACGCTACGGACGACGTCGTCGTGCATGGCGATGGTCCGTTTCCACGACGCGTCGCCGCTGTCGCGCGCGAGCGCCGTGGAGTCGACGATGTCGGTGAACAGGATCGTGGCCAGCACGCGCGCTTCCTCGCCCGGCTGCGTTTCGAACCCGGCGCCGCCGGCCCAGTCGACCATCACGAGCTCCTCGTCGCCCTCCACCCAGGTCACGTGCCCGGGTGGGAGGTCGAACACCTGGTTGGGGCCGATGACGAGCTGCTCCCCCTCATCGGTGCGAACGCCCATCCGTCCGCTGAGCACCACCCCGCGGTGGTAGAGCTCGCATGAGGCGGTTCCGACCAACGGCCGGGCGTGCTCCTCCCAGCTCCAACCCGGCTGAAGGACATGACGGGTAACCACTGTCTGTGCCAGGCGAACCTGGTCGGACGTCCCGAGCGGATAGCTCACGACCGCCTCCGGCTCGCCGAGGTCACGGACCTCAACGCGGCTCATCGGCGCTCCCGCTCGCGAAGACTGGGCTCTCGCCGCACGCTCCGAGACGATACCGTCCTCGCCTCGCGTCTTGTCCAAGTCCGACAAGCGGACGAGTTGTCACGCACGACTCACCCGACAGGTCATGCGTCGTAACGTGTTTAGTCCCGCTGTTGACGACCGAGGCAACAAGGGCGGCGCCGGTAAGCGCACCACACGATCGTACTGCGCGCAAATTTTGTCGACTGACAGGGAGTACCGGACTAACGACGACACACGAGGAGATATGGGATCTCATGAGGCAACGGCGCCAACCTCAAACGCGCAACCGCCGCACCCGATGCGCTGCCATCAGCGCGAGCGCTGTATCGAGGCTTGTCGGTGTCCTCGCCCATGCAGACGTCGCGATCGAGGCGAAGGAGAAGAGGCGTGGGCGGGATGCTAGAGGAGATCTCCCAGCCGACACGGACCGCGGGGGAGTAGTCCCCGCGAATCGCCTATCCCCGTTGCGAGCGCTTCTCCGCGAACGCGCGCAGGCGAGTGCCGGGATATGCACCCCCTAACTTCGTTGGCGCCGTGGCGCCCGTCACCGATGGGTCGCGGCTCGTGCGCGGCGACGCTCTGGCGATCCGGTCGATCGTGTCCGGGAGAGAGCTCTCGATCGCGATCGCGGTTCCGTAACGGAGTGCAGGAACTCAGAACCGGTGCCGTGTCTGGCCGAACGTCCCCTTGGCGAATGCGAGGATCTTGGTGGGCGTGACGGAGAACACCAAGACCGCACCAGCACCACCCTCATGCCGGAAGGCATTCTCGTGGACTTCGTAGTGCCAGCGTCCATCCCACTTCCTCGCCCACGCCTCGGCGAGACGCCCGAGCACGCCCTCGTCCGTGACCTGGACGGCGTCACCCTCGACGACAACGTCAAGCCCCCGCTCCCACTGGTTGCAGCCGGTAGTAAGGATCACGTGCCGGTTGCTTCTCAGGTTGACGGCCTTTTGTTCGTCAGGGCCGGTGGCGAAGTGGACGGCATCCCCCAGCCAAACGGCGACGAGGGGCGTGACGTGGGGTCGACCATCGGCTCGGACCGTCGAGATCCAGGACAACTCGGCCTGCTCGAGCGCACGTCGGGTCTCCTCCCATCCAGTAGCGACCGCGCCCGGATCGCTGAAGCGCGTGTCGAGCTCCGTATCTGGATTTCTCACTGACGCTCCGGCGGCGACTGGATTGGCCACACCT
The DNA here is from genome assembly GCA_963706915.1 of uncultured Actinomycetes bacterium. GTDB lineage: Bacteria > Actinomycetota > Thermoleophilia > Gaiellales > Gaiellaceae > Gaiella. The sequence goes on along the minus strand of CAVPOH010000003.1, from coordinate 76,781 downwards.
CCACGACGCCGTGCGCCACGGCGCGAGGTGGGGTGGAAACAAGAGAAACCGCTTCTTCGATGTTGGCCGCCTCGATCACCGCGAATCCAGGTCGTATCCCGCGCGGTCTCCGTATCCGACCGTGACGAACTCTGCCATGCAAGCACCCCGCCTGAGTCGTGTGAGACCGATACCCGCCTTCGGCCGAGTTCATGCAGGAAGCAGTCCGTTTTGCGTGGGCCAGCGTTCGGGAATGTCCCCTGACGCGACCGGCGCGAAGTCTGTTACCCCGTGGTTGGCTCGGCTGCGTTGCCCTGAACCAGTTCCTTGAAAGCGGCCTCGTCGCGGATCGGGTCGAAGTCGCTGTCCCCGGCAGCAAGCGAACGGAATGGCTCGTGGCGGTCGATCGCGAGCCGGAGATGCCTGATCGCGTCGTCTGTCCTGCCGGCGAGGCTCTCGCAGCACGCGAGGTTGTAGAGCGGCCCTGCGTACTCAGGATGAGCTTCGATCAACTCGCGTCCCCGATCGGCAGCCTCGGCGTATCCAAAGCTCGCCGCCCTGGCCCTGGGCCTCGTACGCCTTCCCCGGAGTTCCGCCGACTGCGACGAGCGTCGTCCCCGGCTCCTCAGCGAACGCCGTCCGCTTCACCTCGGGGCGAACGAAGACGAGTGTGCCCGCGGGTGCGTCCACCCGCTCGCCGTCGAGCTCGAACGTCGCGCGCCCTCGCTGGACGAGGTACAGCTCCTCCTGCAGGTCATGCTCCTGTGACTCGTCGTGCTCGTTGATGAGCCGATCGCCCACCTGATGAGCTGTGAACGCATTGACGCCGAAGGACGTGATACCGAAGTGGAACCGGACAGGCCGCCAAGGACAGCGGCCGTCGCTGATCTCGTCGATCTCGTCAATCGGGGCCACCGCGTATCCGCTCATTCGGCCGTCCTCCTTCGGGTTATGGGATAAGCAGGCGTCCCAGCCTGACGAGCGCCCCGACAAGGATCGACCACCTCGCCGCGGCGACGCCGTAAGATGCTCGCCTGGGTGGGCGAGTGAGATCGCGACGATCTCTGACGGCTCAGCGGCTGAGGTCGTCGACGCTTATGCGGACGACGTCGTGCAACAGGGGATCGCCGCTTTCCTACTTGCGGCGTCGGCGCCATTCGTCAACGACAACAACGTCTGGCTCCCTTCAAACAGTGAGAAAGCCTGCAAACAGACCGATTTCATAGCCGCCTTGGGCAACTGACCCCCCGCGCCCTCAGGATTCTCCCCCAGCAAGCGCCGAGCGGCCGGTGAGTTTCAACCCCTTATGTCAGGAACCGACTGAATCCCGCGTGGTGCGAGTGCACTACAACGCTCGCGCCTCCCAGTAGCTGCGCCTTGTCTCGTAGTTGCGTCAATACCCTTTCGCTCAGGTCGCCGTAGATGTGGATGGACAACAGCGTGACTAGGTCCACGAACCGCTGAAAGGCGGGACCGGCCACGTCCATGTGGTACTCGAGCGAGGCGGAGTCGCGATGTAGGTGCATCACGTTCATTCGGGCGCCGTCGTCACTGAGGTAGATGTTGTAGGCGATGAGCTGGGGTTCGTTGGCCTCGACGAAGCTAGCCAGTTCTTCGATGGCCGGCTTCAGGTTCCCCAACGCTCCTTCGCGAATCTCAGCGCTGTCGATGTAGAGGAGCGGGCCTGGCACGTCTTCAGTCTTTCATCGAGGCAGGCGAGGATGCACGATCACCGGGAGCGCCTGCCCAGCGTGCCGGCTAGCAGGATGATCCGCTCGGCGCCCAGCCGCTTTGCCGCAATGACCCCGCACAGACCGACGGCACCGTCACCGACGACCGCGACCGTCTTGCCTGGCCCAGCCTTCGCCGCGACCGCGGCATGATGACCGGTGCCCATCACGTCGGTCAGCGTCAGCAGCGACGTCATCAGCGCATCGTCCAAACCGACCGGCAACACGACCAGCGTGCCGTCCGCCTGCGGCACGCGTACCGCCTCCCCCTGGCCTCCGTCAACATCACCCCAGCCGTAACGTCCGCCGTGAAGACACTCGCTCTGCAGACCCTCGCGACAGAACACACAGGTGCCGTCCGACCAGAGAAACGGCGAGACCACCAGATCGCCCGCCTTGATAGTCGCGACGTGCGAACCGACGGCGTCGACGGCACCGATGAACTCGTGCCCCATACGACGGCCCGCGTTGTCGTGCGGCATTGACTTGTACGGCCAAAGGTCGCTGCCGCAGATCGCGGCGCGGACGACCCGCACGAGAGCGTCCGTCGGCTCGATCAGCCGCGCGTCCGGGACATCCTCGACCCGGACATCACCGGCTCCGTACATCAGTGCTGCGCGCATACGCGGACCCTCCCATCAGGAAGACAAATGCAAGAGATTCCGGACTGGCAACGATCTTGTGCGGCCACAGTCGGTGTTCCACACCCTCTCACCGACCAACCGCCTGCGAGCGACCCCATTGATCAGGGTACTCGCAGTACCCCTCTACGTCAGCTCGGCAAGAGCCGGACGCGCCGCAGCCATGCTTCAACCGCAGGCCCGGCGTTGCGCGCCTTCTCGCCTCGCACCGCGAGGCCACGTCTGATCGTTGCCCCTGGGCACGAGGCGGCGTAGTCCTCGGGCGTCGTCCCGAGCCCGCTCATCGCGTAGGTCGTGACCGGGAAGATCGTCTTGCCTGCGAAGTCGTAGCGCTCCGCGAACGTCGACATGATCATCGGCGCCCTCACGTTCCAGATCGGACTCGCAAGCAGCACCACGTCGTAGCGCTCGATCGTCGCCAAGGGGTTTGCGATCCGCGGGCGGGCGTCCGCCTGCTGCTCACGGACGTTCCGCGCGACCGTTTCCTCATAGTCGTACGGGTACGGATCCGCCGACCTGATCCGGTGCACGTCGCACCGGATCAGCTTGCTGATCATCCGCGCGACGACCTCCGTGTTCCCGACCGTCAGATCCGTACGGCCGCCGTAGTAGTAGTTCTCGCCGGCGCGGGAGAAGTACGCGAGCAGCACCCGACGCCGCGAACCCGTTGGCGTCCCGCCGGCAGCAGCGGCCGCGGCGGCCGCACCAGACGACCAGCCCCGGAACCGGTCGGCGCGATGCCCGCCACGACACCGGCGATCGCGGCAAACGCGTTCCGCAGGAACGCCGAACGATCAACCATCACCGAAAGTGTGCCGGCGGGCATGCGCCGCGGGCAAAGTCCTGCACGCCTACGTCTTCCTTATCGCGCCGTACGTGAGGGACTACCCTCGGGGCCGGAGCTCGAACACACGTGATCTGACACGCGTCTGACACACCGGCGAGAAGCGTGTAGCCATCAGCGATCCCGCGCGATCCCGCGCACGCACGCGAGGCGCCGGAAGGTACCCCACCCCCTCAATGCGGCGATCGTGATGGGGCCTGGGTCGCAGCCCGCGTGTGGGACCGGGTTGACACCGGTTCTGTGCCGAGCGTGCGGGTCACTGCTGCATCCTTGGATCGTGCGTGGGGTCGGCGTACATGGGCGGGCAGCCGTGATCGATGGCTTCGGGGCGCAGTTCGTAGTGCCAGGGTTCGTTGCTGTAGATCTGGCATAGCCCGTACTCGGCGCCGTGCTCGGACAGCCACGCCGTGGGGTCGAAGGGCCTAATGTCGACCGCGTCCCCGGACACGTGAGCAGACGTGTTGGGGGTGGCGACCCATCGGGCAGCTTCCTCTTCTGAGCCGTACTTCGAGACCGCGTCATGGAGTAGTTGTTCCTGGTACTCCGGGGAACGCCAGCCGCTATCGACGACGAACTCGATGCCGTGGTCTGCGGCATCCGTTGCGGCCTGGCGCAGGGCACCGAGGAGAGCTGGATCGAGGTTGGCTACACCCGCGGTCTCGTCATCAAAGACCGTCGTGCCGTCGGGGACGGCACCGTCCGCCTCGCCAAGCGCACCACGGTGCTGACTGCGAAGGACGTCGATGGGTGATGCGGCCGTCGGGGACGAGGACGCCAGCAACTGGGAGCCGAGGGCTGCGGTGATCGCCGCGAAAAGGATTAGCAGGCCGGCGGCACGGATCCTGCGAATCCGAATCCGACGGGTCGTTGTTCGTGCTCGTTTGCTGTCGGTCATGCCTCCAGTCAAGGCAGCGTGGTGTTGCCAGCACGTATCTGGTTTTCGATATGCCGACGACATGCGCCAGCTCGTAGCATCGGGGCATGCGTGTGTTGCTCGTTGAGGACGAGCCCTATATGGCGGAAGCCATCCGCGATGGCCTCCGCCTGGAAGCGATCGCGGCCGACATTGCAGGTGACGGCGACACCGCTCTGGAGCTGCTGAGCGTCAACGCCTACGACCTCGCCGTCCTCGACCGAGACATTCCTGGACCTACCGGTGACGAGATCGCCAGGCGCATCGTCGCCTCCGGCAGCGGCATGCCGATCCTCATGCTCACCGCTGCCGACCGTCTCGACGACAAGGCCACCGGGTTCGAGCTCGGCGCCGACGACTACCTCACGAAGCCGTTCGAACTCCAGGAACTCGTGCTCCGTCTCAGAGCGCTCGACCGCAGACGCGCCCACAACAGGCCACCCGTGCGAGAGATCGCAGGTCTGCGGCTGGATCCGTTCCGCCGGGAGGTCTACCGCGACGGCCGCTACGTCGCGCTGACCCGGAAGCAGTTCGCAGTGCTCGAAGTCCTCGTCGCTGCCGAAGGCGGGATCGTCAGCGCCGAAGAGCTACTGGAACGGGCGTGGGATGAGAACGCAGACCCGTTCACCAACGCCGTGCGCATCACGGTCTCGGGACTGCGCAAACGCCTCGGCGAACCCTGGATCATCGCCACCGTGGCCGGCGTCGGCTACCGCATCAGCACTCAACCAGACACCGGGCGTGAGGGAGGAGACCGTGGATAGAGCCCCTGGTTTGAGTGTTCGCCTCAAACTCACCCTCAGCTACGCCGGCTTCCTCATGCTCGCAGGTGCGTTGATGCTCGCCGCCGCGTGGCTCGCCGGCCAGCACGGGCAATCGTTTGAGTTCCTCCTGCGATACGTACCCGACGGTGCGATCAGCGCCATCGGGGGCTTGGTGCCCGGGAACAACTCCTTCCTCCTGCGCGCTTTCGCTCCGGCAGCGGCCATCGCGCTGGCATTCCTGCTGGTCTTCGGTCTCCTGGGAGGGTGGCTTCTCGCCGGCCGGATGCTCACTCCCCTGACTCGCATCACAGACGCCACACGCATGGCCGCCAACGGATCGCTCTCCCACCGAATCCGGCTACCGGGCCGCAGAGACGAGTTCCGCGAACTCGCCGACGCCTTCGACACCATGCTCGCACGGCTCGAAGCACACATCGCCGAACAGCAGCGATTCGCAGCGAATGCCTCCCACGAATTGCGCACCCCGCTGGCGATCACGCAGACACTTCTCGACGTGGCCCGCAACGATCTGAACCGCGACACCGGCGAACTCGTCGACCGCCTTCACACCGTCAACACCCGAGCGATCGACCTCACTGAAGCATTGCTCCTGCTCAGCCGCGCCGACCAACGGTCCTTCACCCGAGAACACGTCGACCTGTCCCTCATAGCTGAAGAAGCCAGTGAAACGCTCCTCCCCCTCGCAGAAAAACGCGGCCTCACCATCGAGACCTCCGGCGACATGACCCCCACCATCGGCTCACACGCGCTCCTCCTGCAGTTGAGCACGAACCTCGTGCACAACGCGATCGTCCACAATCTGCCCGAACAGGGCACCGTGTGGGTCACGACCCGCGTTCACCCCAAGACCGTGTCGCTCGCTGTCGAGAACACCGGCGAGAAGCTCACCCCACAGTTAGTTTCCACGCTTGCCGAGCCGTTTCTTCGCGGCACCAAACGCATACGAACCGACCACGCAGGTGTCGGCCTCGGCCTGGCAATCGCCAACAGCATCACCCAAGCACACGACGGAACCCTCACCCTTACCCCCCGCGCCGCTGGCGGGCTCCGCGTCACGGTGCAACTACCCGCCGCGCCACCGCGCCTCGGCTCGAGCGCCCGTGATCTGACACGCGTCTGACACGCCGTCGCGACGCACCTATCCGTCAGCGATTCCGCGCGACCCCCGACTTGCAGGGTGCAGCCCGTACCCCCACCCCCTCGCTTTCGCCACGACGATGGGGCCCGGTCCCGTCCTAGCCGCGCGGGCTCCCCTGCCCCTCGGATCGACGGGTGGGTTGATCCCGTCGGCGCCATGTCGTTTACTAGCGCGCCATGGACCAGGAGAGCACGACAGCGGCGCCGGCCCCACGGCCGTTCGGAGGGCTGGGCGTCGACACGATTCTCGCAGGGACCCTCCTCTTCGCCGGCGCGATCCTGTTCCTCGCGCTCGCGCCCTCCGCGTACTACGCCTACCTCGCGATCCACATCCTTTCTGCCGTGATCTGGGTCGGTGGCGACGTGACGCTCACGGTGCTCGGGATCGTGTTCGAGCGGCGCGGCGAGGGGGCGACGCTCGGCGCCCTCGGCAGGATGGGCGCCTGGATCGGGACACGGGTCTATACGCCGACGCTGGTCGTCACGCTCGTCTTCGGGATCATCCTCATGCAGAAGGGCAACTTCGAGTGGGGCCAGTTCTGGGTGATCTTTGCGCTCGTCGGCTGGACGATCGCCGCGCTGGTCGGCGTCGGCTTCGTCGGCCCGGAGCTCGGCCGCATCGACGAGGCCGCACGCATGCACGGGCCGGACTCGCCCGAGGTCGCGATACGCGTGAAGCGGCTGTTCATGATCTTCCGCTTCGACACCGCGCTCCTCCTGCTGATCGTGGTGAACATGGCCGCGAAGCCAAGCTTCTGACCTTGACCCGAACGCCTACGCCTTCCTCCTGGCACGCGCACACAGGCGAGGCCCAACGGCGGGCGCCGGCTACGAACGGATCATCGGACGAGCCTGCTGCCTTGCCCGCGGGGCCGCGCACGCGCGACCGAGGGCGGCCAGGGTATCGCTGAGCTGTCAACGGGCCGATGGATCCGCGGTGAGCTCGTAGACGAGTCCGTCCGGGGCACGGAAGTGCTGCCAGGCGTACCCGCCAGGCACGACGCGCAGATCGCCGAGCAGCTCGACCCCCGGTGCCTGCGCGAGCTCGTCCCGTGCGGTGTGAATGTCGTCGACCAAGAAGCCTGCGACGACCGAATTGCGCTCGAACAGCCACGGAGCATCGGTCGACTCACCACCGCCGAAGAGCTCGAGCTTCGCGCCGTCTGCCATCGCGAGCTCGACGAACTGCTCGCTGTCCTCGCCCACGACGCGCAGGCCGAGCACACCAACCGCGAAGGCGCGCATCTCGTCGACGCGTGTGGTCCCGACCCCGATCCAGCGGATCCCCTTCACATTCATCGGCCCAGCCTATGCCCATCCATCGGCTCGCGGTTGGCTCGAGATGGGCCAGCGTGGTAAGGAACGCGCGTGCAGGACGAGATCGTCTGCCGCTTCCTCGACGAGGGAGTCGCCGCGTCCGCGCGGCTCCTCCGGGAGCAGGCACCGGAGACGTGCCGCGCGGTGCTGGACGCGCTGCCCGCCGCCGGCTCCGCGCGCCACGGGATCTATTCGGGAAGCGAGGTCTACCTCGTCCTTCCCGTGCTGCTCGCGCCACCGCGCGAGCACGCGACAACGATCGTCGGGCCCGGCGATGTCGGATTTCTCACAGTCGAGAAGGGCTCGGGGTACGGCATCGAAGAGGGTTACTCGGAGGTCTGCTGGTTCTACGACCTCGACGCGACGCCCTCGATGCCCGAAGGGCCGATCGCCGTCAACGTCTTCGCCCGACTCGACGACGCCGACTCCTTCTTCGCCGTTTGCCGGCGGATGCGGCTGGAGGGAGCGAAGAGGATCGAGATCGCCCGTGGGTAGCGGCAGAGCGGCGGTGGCGACCCGCCCGAGCCACACCTAGTTGGCGGCTGCGGAGCCGCCGCGGGCCAGGGCGGCACTCAGCGCGGCCGCGAGCTCGCCCGCGGTGTCCGCGTGCGGCGCGGAGCTTCGCCAGCAGACGAACCCGTCCGGACGGACGAGCACGGCGCCCTCCGGCCCGGTGCCGTAGATAGCCTCGAGCTGCCCAGCCGCGTCGCCGACGTCCGTCCCCATGCGGTACGCGTTCACTGGAACGCCGAGCGAGCCGCCGACCGCTTGCGCCTCGGAGCACCAGCCCTCACCGTTCGATCCCCCGAGCACGACGAAGCTGCGCCCGAAGAGATCCAGGGTCGATTGCTCGACGCCGCCGAGCGTGATCGCCACGTGCGGCGCTCGGAAGCCCGGGCGTGTCGACGGCGTGCGGGGGTCCTCCCATACGGCGTCGGCGTCGGTCGGCTCGCGGGTGATGGCTGCGGATCGGTACCGATAGCCGAGCTCGACCGTGGCTTCGTCGACGATCTCCATGAGATCCTCCTTGCCGAGCGCGGGGTCGAGTCTGAGTACGTACCGCGTGTACGCCTGCTCGGTCGTCAATGCTCCGACGGGCTGGCGTTCGGCGTCGAAGGTCTCGAGCAGGGCCTCTTCCGCCCGGCCGTCGAGAACGTAGGCGAGCTTCCAGGCGAGGTCGTATCCGTCCTGTATCCCGGCGTTTCCGCCGAATCCTCCGGTGGGCGGCATGACATGGGCGGCGTCACCCGCGACGAACACACGGCCGGCCCGGAGTCGCTCTGCGTATTCCGCCGATGCAGACCAACGCTGAACGTTCTCGATCTCCACCGGGATGTCGGGGTCGCCGAGCGCCTCGCGGACGTATTCCACGCACGTCGGCTCGCTCATGTCCTCACCGATCCGGACTGAGCGATTTCCGTCGGCGTCACTCGTGGAGTTGACGACGAGGAATCCCGCCTGCAGATCGATCGAGAAGCGGAAGAACCCCTGCAGCCGGGGTCCGAAGACATAGACGACGCTCAGATTGCGATCGCCCATCAGCTGACGGACGTCGGCCCTGAAGTAGATCGTGATGCTGTCCGAGAAGCTGCCGTGCCCGAGCTTCCGAATACCGAGACGCTCCCGGATCGGGCTGTGTGCCCCGTCGGCCGCGATCAGATATCTCGCCCGGATGGTGCGCTCGGACCCGCCGTCGCGCGGCTGGACGACGGCAGTCACACCGTCGACGTCCTGGTCGACGGAGACGGCTTCCGAGCCGTAGCGGATTCGGGCGCCGAGACGCTCCGCGGCCTCGAGCAAGACCGGCTCCAGCCCGATCTGCGTGACGAAGAGTCGAGGAGAGGGGCTGATGTCCTCGACGCCTTCGTTGATGAACCGGAAATACCAGTCGAGCTCCTTCCCACCGAGGCTTTCGACCGACACGATCGCGCCGTTCTGGACGAACTCCCGTGCCGCAGCGTCCTCGATCTCGGCCTGAAGCCCGACCGCCCGGTACGCCTCCACCGAGCGCTGGTTGACGAGTGCGGCCCGTGGATGGATCGCGGTGCCACGGTGGCGCTCGAGGACGAGGGAGGGCACGCCGTGATGTCCGAGGAAGACCGCCGTCGACAGCCCCACGAGGCTGCCTCCCACGATCAGAACGGGAACGTCTTCGTCCACCACGTGGACCTCCTTCGGGCCTCCGGATCCGTGCCGTGGACCTCGACCCGCGTCACTCTATTGGCCACGAGCGCTCTCGGACGGCAGTCGTGTCGTCGCAGCGTCAGCAAGGACGTGCCGAGCGCGTCAGAGGTCGAGCTCACGCCGGACGAGCCGTGCACCCGCGACCATCGCCTCGAGCTTGCCGTACGCCCGCTCGCGAGGGAGGTACTTCATCCCGCAGTCAGGTGCAAGAACGAGACGTTCGGGCGGCAGGACCTCGAGTGCCCTCCGAATGCGGGTCGCGACCACCTCGGGCGTTTCGACCTCCTCCGAGCCGAGGTCGAGAACTCCGAGAACGACGACCTTGCTCGGAACATCGCGGAGCACCTCCGGCGCGAGGTTCGGCTGTGCCGCCTCGAGCGCGAGATGTGTCGCGCGGCACCCATCGAGCTCGCGAAGGAACGGGTAGCCGGGAAGGCGTTCGTGGACGATGTGCGCGTAGCCGAAGCAGGTGTGCAGGACGGTCGGGCCCTCGATTCCCTCGAGGGCACGGTCGATCGCCTCGACCGCGTACTCACGCGCGGGATCGGGGCGTGCCTGGAGGTACGGCTCGTCGATCTGGACGATGTCGGCTCCCGCTGCCTTGAGGTCGTGGAGCTCCTCGTTGACTGCATCCGCGTACGCGAGCGCGAGGCTCCCCTCGTCGTCGTAGTAGTCGTTTTGCGCCTGCTGCGACATCGTGAACGGACCCGGCACGGTGATCTTGATCCGCCGATCGGTGATCGACCGCAGGAACTCGACGTCGCGGACCTCGACCGGGCGCGTACGACGGATCGGCCCCGTGACTCTGGGGACAGGGTTCGGGTGTCCGGTCCTGTCGAGGGCGACTCCCGGCTCCTCGAGATCGACGCCTTCGAGCGCAGTCGCGAACCTGTTGGAGTAGCTCTCCCTCCGCATCTCGCCGTCCGTCACGACGTCCACGCCGGCGCGCTCCATGTCGGACACGGCGAGCCGCGTCGCGTCGTCCTGTGCCTGCTCGAGGTACGGCTCGGAGACGCGCCACAGCTCGAGTGCACGCACGCGCGGCGGCAGGCGGCTCCCGAGGCGTTCGCGATCGATCAGCCAGTCCGGCTGCGGGTAGCTCCCGACGACGGTCGTCGCCAGAGGTGCGTCAGCCACGGTCATCTGCGACCCGCCCGATCCAGGCCGTAGGCATGCAGGCGGGGTTCCGTGCCGCTTGCATCACATACATGTCCAACCGCCGTCCACGACGAGGTTGATGCCGTTCATGGCCTCGTTCTCGAGCAGGAACCGGGACGCGCCCACGACTTCCGCCATCGTCACGAGCCGCCCGATCGGCGTCCGGTCGACGAGCGCCTGAAGCCGCTCGGGAGGCATGTCGCGCCACTGTGGGCTGTCGCCCACGATGGCCGGGTGGAGCCCGTTCACCCGCCGTGGGCGCGAGCTCGATCACGAGCGTGCGCACGAGGCTCGTCACTCCTCCGTTCACGGTCGTCACCGTCGTCGAGCCGGGATAGGGACGGTCGCGCGCGAGCCCTCCGAAGATGAGGATGCTGGAGCCCTCGTGAAGCCGCGGCAACAGTGCGTGAATGACCGCCGTGTAGCCGACGAGCTTGAGCGTGACCAGACGTAGTGCGGCGGCGATGTCGTACTCGTGCACCTTGTTCACGTCACGTTCGATGGCGGCGAGAACGAGGTGGTCGACATCGCCAACGCTCCGCGAGGTGGCCTGCGATGGCATGCGGCTCGGCGAGATCGAATCCGATGCCCCGGGTGCTTCCGCCGATCTCCTCGGCGGCGGCGTCCGCGCGGGACTGGTCCCTCCCGGTCACGGTGACGTCGCGCCCGTCGTCGGCGTAGGACTGCGCGAGCTCGCGGCCGAGTCCTTGCGTGCCGCCGACGACGAGGACGGTGTTGGTTGGCATCGCTCTCTCCTCTCGCGCAGTGGACGAAGGCCCGGCCCGCGGGATCGGGCCGGGCCCAGTCAGGCCGATCTAGGCCGCCGCCGTCGGCGCCGCCGCCCACTCGGGCAGCAACTCGCCTTCCCCGAGGATGTGATTCCTCGACTCGTCGAGCTTCTGGAAGGTCCGACCGAGATCGGCGTCGACGAGCTTTCCGTGGCGTTTCACCGCGCGCCCGGCAACGAACACCGAATCGACGTTCGACGTGTCTGCGAAGACGACGATCGTTCCGATCGGATCGACCATCGGCGCTGTGTTGATCGCGTTGACGTTCAGGAGAACGATGTCGGCCTGCTTCTTCGGCGCGAGCGACCCGACCTTGTCCTCCAACGCACACGCGCGGGCCCCGTCGATCGTCGCGAATTCGAGCACGTCCCTGTGTGACAGCGTCGGTGCGAACGCCTCGTCCGGCGTGTCCGTGTGCGCACCGATCCGCTCGTACACGAGGGCTGTGCGCATCTGCGTGAACATCTCGCCCGGCACGCTCGACACGACGTCGACGCTCAGCGACGGGCGGACGCCGCGTCGAAGGAGCCGGCCCGTCGGCGGCGGTCCATGACCCATGAGCATCTCGACGTACGGCGCAACCGAGGCCGCCCCACCGGTCTCGGCGATCAGGTCGAGCTCCTCGTCCGTCGAGTCCGTGCAGTGAATGTACGTCGTGTCGGGGCCGAGCAGGCCGAGGTCGTGCATGTTCTTGACGTGGTGCACGTGGACCGTCGTCAGCCGCATGCCGACATGCACGCTGATCCGGATCCCGAGGTCGCGCGCCAGCTCCCAGTCGTGCGTGGCTACCTCGAAGTTCGAGTTGCCCGGAGCACGAGCCGCCAGCGCGAGCGTCACGAGCTGATCGTCGGACGAGAAGTACGTCTCGCGGACGCGTCGGATGTCCTCGGGGTGGTTGAGGTCGCTGAACGACCACCACTCCCCGCCGGTCGGTACACCGTGCGCGTAGATCGCCCGGATCCCGGCGTCCTTCAGGCCCTGGACGGCGGCGTCGGAGTGATCGGGAGTGTTGTTGATGTGGGACCAGTCCAGCAACGTCGTCACGCCGCCGTTGATGGCCTCCAGCGAACCGGCGTAGTTGCCGACGTGGACGTCCTCGGGACGGTAGTGGCCGCCGACGCTGCCGAGCATCACCGCGAAGTAGTCGTCGAGCGTGCAGCACGGCAGGACGCCGCGCACCGGCGTCTGCCAGGTGTGCCGATGCGTGTCCACGAAACCCGGCATGACGATCATTCCGGAGGCGTCGATCACTTCTGCTTCGGACACCTCGAGGCCACGGCCGATCTCGACGATCGTGCCGTTCTCGACGAGGACGTCGCCGTCCGGGATCTCCCCGATGTCGGGGTCCATCGAGACGACGAAGCCATTCCGGATCAAAAGCCGCTGCGAGCTCATGCCACCTCTCTCCTTGGCCGGCCGGACATCGATAGCGCGTCAGCGCGTGGGCGCACTTCGCCTGCAGCAAGGTCCGTCTCGCGCTGCCGGATGTACAGCGAGCATAAACACCTCGGAGATGGAGCGTCAACCGGTGTTGCGTCGAGAAGTTGCCCTGTTGAACGCGGGTTGCCGCGTGTGACCGATGGCCGGGCATTGTGGAGCGCGATGGACCGTGTGCAGCGAGCGTTCGGTCACGGTTGACACCTCCCGCACGAAGTGCGCAGAATGGACACCTGATCGCGGCCGGCTCTTCACCGTTCTGCCGCTCTGGATCGACCGGTCCATGAGCTCCCCGGGTGACAGGGATCCCGTCGCCGGCGCCGCAACGATGGGGCGCTCTGCGGAAGCTGTCGCCGGCGCTCTCGTCGCAGCGCGCTTCCTGCCCATCTGGCTCGCGATGGCGGCTCTCCTCGTCGTCGCCGCGCTCTTCGCGCCCAGCACGCTCGAGAACACGTCGTGGTCCTACATCCTCCCGTACGGGACGATCCTCGCGATCGCTGCGCTCGGGCAGATGCTCGTCGTCATGCAGGCGGGCATCGACCTGTCGACCGCCGGGGTGATCTCCCTCTGCGGGAACGTTCTCGTCGGCGTGAGCGTGGGCTCCGACCACGGTCTGACAGTCGGGATCCTCGTCTGTCTCGGCCTGGGGGCACTCGTGGGATTCGTCAACGGAATCCTGGTCGGGATCGTGAGGCTGAACCCGCTCATCGTCACGCTCGCGGTCGGGCTGGTCGTGCTCGCCTACAGCTCGAAGTACGGGCGCGAGCACACGGTCTCCTTGCAGGTGCCGGACTCGCTCTCGTCGTGGGCGGCGGAGAAGCCTCTGGGGGTGAGCGCCGTGTTCTGGACGGGTGCCGCGATCGCGGTCGCCGTCGCGCTCGTGCTTCGGTACACGGCACCCGGCCGGCGCTTTCAGGCGGTCGGCGCGAACCCGAGAGCGGCGTGGATGGCCGGACTGCGGGTCCGTTCGCACGTCGTGTTCGCGTACACGGCGGCGGGCTTCCTCTACGCGGTCGCGGCGATCCTGCTCGCGGGCGTGCGAATCAGCATCGACCCGGCGTTCGGCGCCTCGTATCTCCTCGCGCCCATCGCCGCGGTCGTAATCGCGGGCGCGGCGCTCTCGGGCGGGCTGGCCAGCGCGACGTCGACCTGGGTGGCGGCGATCGCGCTCACGTTCCTGACCCAGATGCTGCTCATCTTCGGACTCTCGGCGGCGCTGCAGTTCATCGTGTTCGGCGGCGCGATCATCGTCGGAATGCTCGTCTCGGGCGACCGGGTGGCGTCGCTCCTGGGTCGCCTCCTGCGGAGGGTCGAAGCCTCCGCGGGCACTCACACCGAAGTGAAGGCAAACACGAGCTGAGGCAGGCTCGTGAAAGGAGGCACGATGGAGGGTCGGAAGGAGTCCCAGGTGTCATGGAAACGCCCACGGAGGGTGGGCGCAATGGCACTTCTCGTGCTCGGGGCGGCACTCGCGCTCGCGCTCGTCTCGGCGAGTAGCGGAAGCACCCGCGGCGAGCAGGCAACAGCCGCGAAGCCGTCCGCGGTCATCAGCACGGGGAAGGGGTTCGGCGAGGTCTATGCCGCAAAGACGTCGACGCTTGCGCACACGCTCTTCAAGGCCACGCTGCTCCCGAAGGACAGGGCTTCGCGCAACATCGCGTTGGCCGGGCTCGGTCGAGCCGACAGGAAGGTCAACGAGGCCCTGGCGCTCAGGTGCTGGAAGAACAACGGCTGCACCACGGGCACGAAGGGCAAGCTCACCGTTGCGTACATCGAGCAGTTCGGCGAGAACGTCTACCGCCAGATGTCGAAGATGGAGTTCATCCTCCAGGCGCTGACGTATCGCGACGTCGGCAGGATCATCTACTCGAGCGCGCACTCGGACTTCACCAAGGCGTTCGCCGACTGGAGGGCGGCGCTCGCGCAGGGTGTCGACCTGATCGTCACCTATCCGGACTTCGGCGACGCGATGATCCCGGTGATGAAGCAGGCGACCGATGCCGGCATCCCCGTCGCGACGTATGCCTGGGGCTTCGTCAGCGATCCCGGCAAGAACTACCTCACGGTCGTCGGCGAGGACACGTGCGCGCTCGGCAAGACGTACGCGTACGTCATGAACAACCAGGTCAAGTCCGGCGAAATCGCCTTCCTCGGCGGCTTCCCGGGGAACCCCCTCTCCGAGGGCTGGCAGAAGTGCGAAGAGCCCGCGCTCAGATCGGCGATCGACGTCGTCGCGAAGGAGCCCACGAACTGGGATCCCTCGAAGGTGCAGCAGGTCGTGGCGGGGATCCTCGCGAAGAATCCCGACATCAAGGGCTGGAGCTACGAGTACGGGCTCGGCATGGGCCAGGGTGGCTACGCGGCGTACAAGGCCGCGGGGAAGACCTTCAACGGCGTCCTGACGTTCCGCACGGACGACGTCGGCATGGGCTGCCTCTTCAACCAGCTCAAGAACCCGAACCTGCAGATGTACTACTACACCTCCGGCAACACGCAGATCCGGGTCGCCTTCACGGCGGCGATGATGAAGCTCAAGGGGGCGAAGATCCCGCCCAAGATCGTCTTCCCGATCGAGCTGCAGAACCAGCGCGTGCGGGACTCCTGCGTCAAGGGCTATCCGCAGGAGGCCTCTGCCACGTCCCTGATCCCGCTGAGCCTGCTCAAGAAGATGTATCCGTAGGAGGAAGCCAGAACACAGACCGAAACGATGTCGAATCCCGGGCCCGCGAGCCCCCTCGTACTCTCGCTTCGTGGAGTGTCGAAGGCGTTCGGAGCAGTACAGGCGCTTCGCGAGGTCAGCGTCGACTGCCGTGCCGGCGAGATCCATGCGCTCGTCGGCGAGAACGGGTCCGGGAAATCGACATTGCTGGGGATCGCCAGCGGCTTCCTCGCTCCCGACGCGGGCACCGTCGTGGTGGGCGAGACGGAGCGCCGGCGCGTCTCTCCCGCCGAGAGCCGTGCGCTCGGCCTCGGCATCGCCTATCAGACGTACTCGCACGTGTTGCACCTGTCGGTGGCCGAGAACCTCTACCTCGCGGCACCGTCCGGCCTCCGACCGACGTACGGACGCATGGGTCAATGGGCGGCCGATCGGCTGGCCGACTTCGAGCTCGACATCTCGCCGGCCGCGCCAACGGGGACGCTCTCGCTCGCGGAGAGACAGCTCCTCGAGGTCGTCAAGGCGCTGCTCGCCCGGCCGAAGGTATTGCTCCTCGACGAGCCGACCACGGCCCTCGGGCCCGAGGACGTCGACCGACTCCACGCACTCGTTCACGAACGGAGCCGCGCCGGCGTCGGGATCGTCTACGTCAGCCACCGGCTGCCCGAGGTCCTCGGCATCGCCGATCGGATCAGCGTTCTCCGGGACGGCGTGTGCCAGGGGACGTTCGAGGCAGCCTCGATGTCGGAGGAGAGCCTGGTCGCTCTCATGATCGGGCGTCCGCTTCAGCTCGCGTTCCCGGAGCGACACGACCGTGAGGAGCGACGCGATGTGCTGCTCAGGGTCTCGGGCCTCCGGGGCGACCGGTTCGGGCCGATCGACCTCGAGGTGGCGAGCGGCGAGATCGTCGGAATCGCGGGCGCCGAGGGCAACGGGCAGGTGCAGTTCCTCCGGGCGCTCGCCGGTGCGGAGCGGGCCACGGGAGCGGCGAGCTGCGACGGGAAGCAGCTCGATTCGAGCTCGCCGCTCGGACCACTCCGCGCGGGGGTGGTGCTGCTGAGCGGAGACCGGGCGTCCGAATCGCTCTTCCCCGTCCTGAGCGTCCGAGCGAACGCCACGATCCAGGTGCTGCGGCGGCTCGGACGCCTCGGGCTCATCAGTCGCAGACGCGAGCGGCGGACGGTCGACGATCTCGTGCGGCGCCTCGAGCATCCGAACGGCGTCGATCGAGCAGCCGGTGCAGACGCTGTCGGGCGGGAATCAGCAGAAGGTCTCGCTGACGCGACCGTTCCTGCGCGGAGACGTCAAGGTCATCCTGGCCGAGGAGCCGACCCAGGGCGTCGACGTCGCCGCGCGCTTCGACATCTACGGCGCACTGCGGGAGAAGGCGAAAGAGGGCGTCGCCACGATCGTCAAGTCGAGCGACCCGCTCGAGCTCGCCGGCCTCTGCGACCGGGTGGTCGTGATGTCGCGCGGGCAGATCGTCGACGAGATCCCCGGCGACGAGCTCGGTGAACGTCGGATCGTCGAAGCGATCGTCGGCTCGCGGGCGGGTGCGAGAGCGCAAGCGGCCGCGAGCCCCGAGGAGTCGGCGTGAGGATCGGCAGGTTCAGCGGCGCGTTGCCGCTCGTCCTGATGACGGTCCTGATCGTCGCGGTCGGCGCCTACGCGACCGTCCGTCAGGACGCCTTTCTCACGAGCTTCAACCTCAACAACCTGCTCCTCCTGACGATGCCGCTCGCTCTCGTCTCGCTCGGACAGACCTGCGCGCTGCTCGTCGGCGGCTTCGACGTCTCGGTGGCGGCGCTCATGACGTTCTGCGTCGTCCTCGCCTCGTACACGATGACGTTCGACACGTCGGGGTGGGCATTGCTTCCCGGAGGCCTGGCGCTGATCGCAGTGGGGTTGGCGACGGGGATCTTCAACGCCGTGATCATCCGCGTCCTCAAGCTTCCGTCGATCATCGCGACGCTCGGGACGTTCAGCATCCTCGAAGGTGCCTCGCTCCTCCTCCGGGATCACCCCGAAGGCCCGATCTCGAGCGACGTCATCAGCGGTCTCACGACGAGCGTCGGCTTCCTTCCCATCGCCTTCGTCGCCGTCGTGGTCCTCGCCGTACTCGCCGACGTGTGGCTGTACCGCACGCGTACGGGCCTCGCCGCGAGAGCAGTCGGCCTCGACGAGACATCGTCGCGCCGGCTCGGAATGGCAACCGGCCGCATCGTCATTCCTCGCGTTCGTCATCTGTTCGGTGATGGCGTCGCTCGCCGGCTTCTACCTCGCGGCCCAGGTCCAGATCGGCTCGCCGCTCATCGGCAACTTCGGGCTCGAGAGCATCGCCGCAGCCGTCCTCGGCGGCGCAGCGCTCTCTGGCGGGAAAGGCTCGTTCGTGGGCACCCTGCTCGCAGCGCTCTTCCTCTCGCTGATCGACAACGTCCTGCCGTTGTTCCACCAGCCGACGGAGTACTCCCAGATCACCATCGGCGTGCTGATCCTGCTGGCGCTCGTGCTCTACCAGAGCCCCGAGCTCCTCGGCCGCCTGCGTACGAGCCGGGGCGGGGTCGGCCGCCTCCAGGCGGGCGAGGGAGAAGCGCCGGCAGGCTGACGCTAGTCCGGAACCGGGCGCGGCGGCGACACCAACGTCGTCCGCGGATCGGCCTCGCGGCCGATGACGACCCAGATCGCGTGGACGGGCTCGCCGCCGACGGCCCACAGCCGGTGCGGTGAAGACGAATCGAAGGCGATCGAGCCGCCCGGACCGAGCTCGTAGACCTCGAACCCGACCTGCACGCCGAGCGTTCCGCTCGTCACGTAGCCGTATTCCCTGCCGCCGTGCGTCATCAGCGCGTCCTCGGGGCACGACGCGGCTCCGACCGGGTACACCACGTACAGGAACTCCACGTCCGGGTCGCGCTCATGGGTGAGGCGCTCCCAGCGTACGCCGGACGCGAGGTTGATCACCGGTCGCGTCTCGGGGCGTTCCGCGAGGCCGTCGCCCCGTTGAACCACGCGCTCCTCCGGCCGTTCGCCGAAGACGTCGCTCATCGTCATGCCGAGCTCCGTGACGATGGCGTACAGCGTGCTGACCGACGGATTGACGCGGTCGAGCTCGATCTGCGAGACGAGGCTCGGAGACACGCCCACCCGCCGTGCGAGCTCGCGGAGACCGATGCCGAGGCGCTCTCGTTCGGCGCGGAGACGATGGCCGACCTTCGAGCCGTCGAGACCGCGCTCGAACGAGCCGGAGGACGGCGCCGGCTCGCTCATCGGCGGCGAGCCCCCGCCGGCGCACGCACGCCGCTACCGGACACGGGCGCGAATCTCCTGTGCGATCCGCCCTGCACCGGGCAGGAACGCGTCCTCGAGCGGCGGGCTGTACGGGATCGGGGTATCGGGCGTCGCGATGCGCCATGCGTCGTCGAGATGGCCGAGGCCGTGCTCGACGACCGAGGCGAGCACCTCACCCGCCCAGCCGCCGGTCATCGGCCCCTCCTCCACGACGACGATCCTGTTCGTCTTCCTGACCGAGGCGAGGACGGTGTCGAGGTCGAACGGCCTGAGCGTGCGCAGGTCGACCACTTCGACCGACACGCCGTCCGCCTCGAGCTCGGCCGCGGCCTCGAGCGCGTCGTGAACGCCCTTCATCGCGGTGACGAGCGTGACGTCTCGTCCTTCGCGGACCACCGCGGCCTCGCCGAGCCGGCCCGGTCCGCCGTTCACCTCGCCCTCGAGCGTGTACAGGCGCTTGTGCTCGAAGAAGAGCACGGGGTTGTCGTCACGGATCGCGGCCTTGAGCAGTGCCTTCGCGTCCGCCGGGCGTCGACGGGCAGACGATCTTGAGGCCCGGGACGCCCATGAACCACGACGCCGGCATCTGCGAGTGGATCGCGCCGAATCGGCCCCCGGCTCCGACCACCGAGCGAATGACGAGGGGAACGCTGACCTGCTCCTGCGTGAGGAACCAGTACTTCGTCGACTGGTTGACGAGGCTGTCCATCGCGAGCGTGAGGAAGTCTCCGAACATGATCTCGATGACCGGTCGAAGGCCGTGCACCGCCGAGCCGAACGCGGCGCCCGCGAGCGCCAGCTCGGAGATGGGCGTGTCGAAGACGCGCTCGGGGCCGTACTTGTCGTAGAGGCCCGTGGTGGTGGCGAAGACCCCGCCGGCGACGGCGACGTCCTCGCCGAAGAGGATCACCCGCTCGTCGGCCGAGAGCTCCTCGTCGAGTGCGTCGCGGATAGCGGTGCGGAAGGCGACGGTGCCGGTCATCGTCCGTTCACAGGGCGAGGGCGAGCGGCCGCTCGAGCAGCTCGCGTAGACGGGACAGGAATCGCGCGCCGTCCGCGCCGTAGACGACGCGGTGATCGCAGCTCAGCGTGACGGTCAGCAGATCGCGGAAGGCGATGCGGTCGGCGGCCTTCCTCGACGGGCGCGCGCCGGGCACCGCCGACGGCGAGGATCGCGACCTGCGGCGGATCGATGATCGCGGTGAACGCTCGCACTCCGAACATGCCGAGATTCGAGACCGTGAACGTGCCGTCGTGGAAGTCCTCGGGTCTCAGGGCTCGCCGCCGCGCGCCGTCCGCCAGCGTTCGCGTCTCCTCGGCGAGCTCGGCCAGCGACTTCCGGTCGGCGTCGCGCACGACCGGCACGAGCAGCGCATCGTCGGTGGCGACCGCGATCCCCACGTTCACCCGCGAGTAGCACTCGACCTTGCCGTCGACGTAGGAGGCGTTGAAGCGGGGGAACTCGCGCAGCGTGGCAGCCGCCGCCTTGACCACGAAGTCGTTGAGCGACGGCGCCGTCCTCGCCCCTCTCGCGCGCCTCCCGCCGAGACGCGACGATCTGCGACACGTCGATATCGGCCGAGACGCTGAAGACCGGGATCGTCGTCGCCGACTCGACCATCCTGCGCGCGATCGTCGCCTGCGTCGGAGTCGGCTCGTGGACGCTGACCTCGCCCTTGCCGGAGACCGGCGCTTGCGCCCGCCGAGCCGGGGTCGTCCCCGCCTCGGCTGCCGCTCGTGTCACGTCGGCGACGGTGATCCGGCCGCCCGGGCCGGTGCCGGCGAGTCCGTGGAGCGAGACGCCGAGCTCGACCGCGGTCCGGCGCGCGACCGGCGTCGCGACGGGACGTCCAGGGGCCGAGTCATCGGCGGCGGGCCTCGCCTCGGCGGCCGGGATCGCAGCGGGCGGCGGAGTCACCCGCTCGGGTTGCGGAGGCGCAGGCTCGTGCGTCGCCGCCTGCCGCGCCGTCGCCGTTCACCAGCTTCGCGATCGGCTCTCCCACGGCGACGGTCGCGCCCTCCGGGACGAGGATCGAGTCGAGCGTCCCGTCCCACTCGGCCTCGTAGATCACGGTGGCCTTGTCGGTCTCGACCTCGATCAAGCCCTCGCCTCGCGCGAAGGCCTCGCCCGCCGACTTCAGCCAGCGGAGGATGACCGCGTCGGCCATCGAGTCGGAGAGCTTCGGCATCGTCAGCTCGCGGGGCGGCACGGCGTCAGTCCTTGAACTCGCGTGCGCGTCAACTCGGTCGGGAACGGCGCGGCGAGCCCGTCTCGCCCGCATGCGGTCCAGCCGCTCGGTCGTCTCGCGCTCGATCTCGTCGAGCTCGGCCGCATCGACTCCCTCCGCTTCGAGCTGCGCGCGGAGGACCGACGATGGGATCCCGCACTCGCCACCGGTCGAGCTCGCCCTCGGGACGATATGCGCCGGGATCGCTGCGCGAGTGGCCGACGAAGCGGTACGTGAGCGCCTCGATGAACACCGGCCCGTCACCCGCGCGCGCATGCGCGACCGCGTTGCGGGCCGCCTCGCGCACGGTCCAGACGCTCATGCCGTCGATCGTCTCGGCGGTCACGCCCATGACCTCGGCGCGTGCCCGAATCTCGCCCGCGGTGACCGAGCGGAACGGCGTGTACTCGCCGTAGCCGTTGTTCTCGCAGACGAGCACGATGGGCAAGCGGAAGACCTGCGCGAAGTTGAGACACTCGAAGACGTAGCCCTGGTTCATCGCGCCGTCGCCGAAGTACGCCACTGCGACCCCGCCCGTCGTTCGCTTCAACGCGAGCGCCGCCCCCGTCGCCGCGGCGATGCTCCCACCGACGATCCCGAACGAGCCGATCAGCCGATCGTCGGGCGACGTGACGTTCATCGAGCCCGCCCGACCGCCGTTGATTCCGGTTGCGCGGCCGAGCATCTCGTCCAGCAGCTGCTGCGGATCGACGCCGACCGCGAGGGCGTGGCCGTGCCCGCGGTACGTCGCAGCCACGCGGTCGCGCTCGTCGAGGACGCTCGCGACGCCCGTCGCGATCGCCTCCTGCCCGGAGTACAGGTGCGTCGTCCCGTAGACCTCGCCGGCAAGGAACAGCGACTGGACGAGGTCCTCGAAGCCGCGGATGAGGAGCATCTGCCGGTAGATCCGCCTGTACAGCTCGAGGTCGTCGAGGACGCCCGCCGCCGGCTTGTCGCTGACGTGGCTCACAGCGCACCGACGCCGGCGTCGGAGGCGAGACGCTCCGCGAGGTAGTTCCAGTCCCGCTCGTGCCGGTACGAGTGGCGCGGCGGCGGCCCGGGCGCCGATGTCTCGAGCCACCGCACCGGGCGCCCTTGCGTCTCGTAGAACGCATGCACGCACCCGGTGCCGGTCCAGAAGACGTCGCCCGGCCGGAGCGTGTAGCGGTCGCCGTCTGCAACGACGTCGACCTCTCCCTCGAGCATGTAGTAGGACTCCTCGAAGGGGTGGTCGTGAGGGTTGGCGCAGGCTCCCGGCTGGTAGTCGACCATGAACATCGTATGGAGCTGCGCATCGAGTCGCTGGTCGACGAGCATCTTCACGGCGATCCCGCTGTAGGCGAGGACGGCAGTCGCCATGCTTCCCGACACGGTCGGCGCACCCATCGCCTGGCCTCGCTTCAGGAGATCGAGATCCATCTCGCCGTCCCTGAGCAGGAAGAGGTTGTGGTTGCGCGGATCGCGGGCGTCGAGCGCGGCGGCGGGACCGTCCGGCGCCGGTCCGAGGAAGAAGGTGTCGCTGCCGTCGGCGCGCGGACGCGGCGAGGCCATCTCGATCCACAGAGCGCGGTCGCTGCAACGAAACGCATGGGGCGTGCCGACGGGTAGTGCTCCGCACGCGCCGGGCTCGAGCTTCACGCCGCGCCCCTCCAGGTAGAGCAGCGGCTCCCCCTCGAGAACGTAGAAGCTCGTCTCGTACGAGTGCAGGTGCTCGTCGACATGGCCGTCGACGAGCGAGACCAGCGTCAGCGCCATGTGCGTCGAGCCGAGCGCGCCGTCGACGAGCCGGCAGGTCGTCAGGCCGCTCGAGCGGCCCGGTAGGGCGTCCGTGAGCTCGATGTCCTCGCGCCGGACGAGGCGATATCCCGGGCGCCCGTCCGCGAGCTCGTGCGTTCCGGTCTCGCCGGTCATCGCGGGACGCCGGCGGGCTCGACGACCGCGGAGGACGCGACCGCTGTCAGCCATCCCCGGCGCGCCGTCGTGCTGGCCGTCGTCGCTCCTCGCGACGAGGTCCGCGCCGCGCACGTACGTGCGGCCGGCGACCAGCAGCTCATCGGCCGGGAAGCGGGTGATCACGTCGCACCCGGTCGCGGTCACGACCACCTCTTCCTCGATCCGCGCCGCCGAGCGCCCGTCCGTCGCGGCGCAGTAGGTCTCGAGGGCGAAGACCATCCCTTCCTCGAGCTCGACGGGGTGCTCGAGCGAATGGACGCGCGAGATCATCGGAGACTCGTAGAGCCCGACGCCGATGCCGTGTCCGAACTGAAGACCGAAGCAGGTTTCCTCGTCCGGGAAGCCCAGCTCCCCGGCGGTCGGCCAAACCTCCGCGATCTTGTCCGTCGTCATTCCGGGACGTACGAGCGCGATCGCGGCATCGAGCCATTCGCGACACTGCTTGTACGCGTCCAGCTGCGCGTGACTGACGCCACCGACGTTGAACGTGCGGTAGTAGCACGTGCGGTAACCCATGAACGAATGGATGATGTCGAAGAACGCCTGATCGCCCGGACGCAGGAGCCTGTCGGAGAAGACGTGTGGATGCGGGTTGCAACGGTCTCCTGACACGGCGTTGACCGCCTCCACCTGCTCGGAGCCCATCTCGAACAGGAGCTGGTGCGCGCGCGCGACGATCTCGTGCTCGTAGACGCCGGGCCGCAGCATCCGGTAGATCTCGTCGTAGACCGCGTCGACGAGCCCGGCCGACTGGTCGAGGAGCGCAATCTCGTCGGCGGTCTTGATCTTCCGCGCCTCGAGGAGTGCCTGGGAGCCGTCGGTGACGTGCACCCCGGCGCGCTGCAGCGCCTCGATCGTGACGAGGTCCGCCATATCGACCCCGAGCGGCTCGTCGTGGAGTCCGAGCTCGCGCAACTCGTGGGCGATCTTCTCGCCGAGCCGGTCCGGGATCCCGGTATCGACGGGCATCGCACCGCGCATGGGCGAGACGCCGGCGCGGAAGTTCTCCGGCGGGAGCCACGGCGCGAACAGCTGATGGTGGCGGGCGGCTGATCCGAAGTCCCACAGGATCGGGTCCGCGCCGCGCATGAGCAGCGCGAAGCGGGCGTTCTTGTCCCGTGCCCACTCGCCGATGTGCGTACTCGTGACATATCGGATGTTGTTGGGGTCGAACAGCAGCACGGCTCCGAGGTCCGAGGCCTCGAGCGCCGCCTTCGCGCGGTCGAGACGCTCCTGGCGCAGTCGCGGAAAGTCGATGCGCTGCTCCCAGTCGACGGCGCGCGTTGCGTCGGGGGAGCCGACGGACCTCGTTCGTGTGGTCACTCGCACGACCTCCTGTTGGGGAAGCTCACTCACCCTCGAGGGCGTCGTTGCCGCCGGAGCGAGGCCGGATGCGTTCCGCAGGTGAAGGAAGAGCGCGATGAAATCGTCGTCTGCGTAGCCGGCATCGATAGCCGCGCGAAGGTGCGTCTTCATCTCTCCCGCCAGCGGAAGCTCCACGCCGGCCTCGCGGGCCGCGTCGAGCACGAGATCGATGTCCTTCTCCATGAGCGCCGTCGTGAACGTCGCCGAGAAATCGTCGCGCAGGAGAGCCTCGGTCTTGTACTTCACGAACGGTGCGCCGGCGGCGGAGCTCGCCATCACCTCGAGGAGCGCCGCCCGCGGAGACGCCCGCGGCCTCGCCGAGAACGAGCGCTTCGGACATCACCTGCGCGAGTACGGCGATCATCAGGTTGATCGCGAGCTTCACGGTCCGAGCCTGCTCTCCGTCCCCGACGTGATGGATGGTCGGACCGATCGCTCCGAGCACTGCCTCGACGTCGTCGAGCGTCTCGCGCGCACCGGAGACGATGAAGCTCAGGTTTCCCGCGCGCACGACGCTCGGGTTGCCGCTGACGGGTGCACGCAGGTAGCGAACGGACGCCGTCTCGGCGAGCGTCGCGACGCGTGCCGAGACGTCCGGCGAGACGGTGCTCATGTCGACGAGCACGGTGCCCGGCCGCGCAGCGGCGATGACCCTGCCTGCCACGTCCTCGAACGCCGCGTCGTTCGCAAGTGAGGTGAGGACCACGTCGACCTGCTCGACGAGCTCCTCGGGCGTGGCCGCCACGTCGGCACCCAGGGCGGCGAGAGCTTCCGCCTTCTCCGGCGTTCGATTGTTCACGACGAGCGGATAGCCGGCGTCGAGGAGGCGCTCCGCGATCGCCGTGCCCATGTTGCCGAGACCGACCAATCCCACGGTGGGGTGCGGGTCGTGAGTGGTGTGCACTGTCCAGTATGAATAAACGAAGCGGAGCAGCGGGTCAAGCGCCCTTCGCCTGCGCTCGCGGCGCGTTCAACGCATCGGACCACGATCTGTACAGCCATACGACACGCCGGAGCCCACGTGACGCTCGGAGTTGTTCGCAGTAGGGTCTCCTCATGACGGTCCAACAGTGGGTGGACGCGTACGCCCAAGCCTGGCGCGACCGTGATGCCGACGCTGCAGCGAGCCTCTTCGCGGACGACTGCCTCTACCGCGAGCACCCCCTCCAGGAGCCGCACCGCGGCGCCGAGGGCGTTCGATCCTACTGGGCGAACACGACAGCGACGCAGGACCGCGTCGACGTGCGGATGGGCCGGCCGGTCGAGTCGTCGGACGGGCGGCGGGCCGCAGTCGAGTTCTGGGTCAGGATGCTGAACAGCGATACCGAGGTGACCCTGATCGGGATTCTCTTCCTCCGCTTCACGGACGACGGTCGCTGCGCGGACCTACGGGAGACGTGGCTCTTCGAGGCAGGTGATCACGCTCCACACGAGGGCTGGGGGGTGTAGGGCTCTTCGACCCCGAGGCCGAGCTCCTCGAGTCGAACGCTCGCGCCGGCACCGGGGACAGCACGGGATGACGTCCTCGAGCGATCAGCCCGGAGCGGGGACGATGCTCTGCGCGAAGCGGAAGACGTTCTTCGGGTCGTAGTGGCGCTTCACGCGACGTAACCGCGCGTAGTTCGACCCGTAGTAGGCGAGGCCCCAGCGTGGAAGCTCGGCGTCGATGTAGTTCTGGTACGCCAGGCCGGACACATGCGGACGCATGGCCGTGTGCGTATTCCGGAGCCAGGAGATGGCTGCGGATGCCGCCGGGTCGCCCGCGGCCGCGTCCCAGCCGGCGATGTACTGGAACGAGAACAACGCGTCGCGGTGGACGAACGCCGTCGCCGCCTTCGGGACGCGGTTGATCGCACCGCCGTACGCATCGAGCAGGACCGACGCGCGGGCCGGCGCCGCCGCCCGAGCTTCGATCGCGCGTAGGAGCGTGCTGATCCCGGCGCTCGAAAGCGGGGTGGTGACGTAGTCCGACTTTGCCGCGAAGGTCGAGCGGCCCACACCGTCTCCGAGCGTGCAGTGCATGGCATCCGAGCAGCCCGCCCAGAGGAGCATGGCGTCGAGGTAGGGCATCGTGCGGACGTCAAGGCTCACCGGTGTCGCGCCGGCCGCGAAGAACGGCGCGAGCAGCGCCTGGAGCTGGGAGGACGTCCCGAAGAACTGGCCGCTCGAGCCGACATGTGTCCCACCGGAGTCCGTCGCCTCGACAGAGAGCAGCGAAAAGAGCTCGTCCGGTGCGTTCGGCGCCCATCGCTGCCAGGCGTCGACGACCCGCGCCGCATCCGACCAGGACCACCCGGCCCGGAAGATCGTCACGGTGCTCACCGGGTGGGTCGTGAACGTGAACCGTGTGGCGACCCCGAAATTGCCGCCACCGCCGCCACGCCCGGCCCAGAAGAGGTCCGGGTTTCGCCGCGGGTTGCACTGCCTGACGACCCCGTCCGCGGTCACCATCGTGAAGCTCCGGAGGTTGTCGCAGGTGAGCCCGAGCTTGCGGCCGGCGAACCCGACTCCCCCGCCCAGGACGAGGCCCGCGATGCCGACCGAAGGACACGACCCTGCGGGAATCGTCACGCCCCGGGCTGCGAGCTCGCGGTAGACAGCCATCAGCCGCGCCCCGGCGCCGATCCCTACCGTCCCCGACGCCGCGTTGAGCGTGATCGAGGCGAGCCTCGAGACGTCGATCACGACTCCCGGCGTCGTCGAGTACCCCGCGTAGCTGTGACCACCGCTGCGGGCCGCGATCGGCACCTTGCTCTGCCGTGCCCAGAGGATCGTGCGCGAAACATCTGCCGCGCTCTGGCAGTAGACGACGGCCAGCGGCTGCGTGCCGTCGAAGCGAGGGCTGTACAGGAGCCTCGCGGCGTCGTAGCCCGCGGCTCCGCGTGCCACGACCGTGCCTGCAATGCGCCGCTGAAGTGCCGCGAGGTCCGGAGCCTCGCCTCGACGCACGACAACCGGAAGCGCACCGGCGGACACGGCGAGCCACCCAGCTCTTTCGAGGAGCCCGCGCCGGTCGAATCGCTCGTCGGTCAGAGAGGACATCATCACAGAGGACCCGGGTACTGGGAGCACCGGTATGCGTCGCCCGCCGGCAGGGATTCGCACAGCGGCTGCTCACGCGTCGCTCACGCGGACGCGTGACAACGGCTGATCGAGCCTCCACCATGTGCGCGGATGGCGAGCACGGTGCCTCAGCGTTCCGTCGGCAGGTACGAGATCGTGCGCGAGGTCGGACGGGGCGGCACCGCCGTCGTGTATCTCGCCCGGCAGACCGACCTCGATCGAAGCGTCGCGCTCAAGGAGCTGGCCGGGTTCCACGCCTCCGACCCCGAGTTCGTCGAACGCTTCCTACGGGAATCGCGGGTCGCCGGCTCTCTGAACCACCCGAACATCGTCACCGTCCACGAGTACTTCGAGCACCAGGGCACCGCGCTACATCGCAATGGAGTACTTCGAGCGTGGCTCGCTGCGCGGGTGGCTGGCGGATCTGTCGACGCTTCAGGTTGCCGGCGTCCTGGAGGGCGCGCTGTCCGGGCTCGCTCACGCGCATTCACGCGGGATCGTCCACCGTGATCTCAAGCCCGAGAACGTCATGGTGACCGCGAACGGCGGCATCAAGATCGCGGATTTCGGGGTCGCCAAGGTTCTCCAGGGGGAGGTCGGGGACCCGTTGACGATCTCGGGGACGACGATGGGGACGCCTGCCTACATGGCGCCGGAGCAGGCGCTGGCGACGGACGTCGGCCCGCCGGCCGACCTGTACGCAGTCGGCGTCCTCGCCTACGAGATGCTGAGCGGCTCCGTGCCGTTCCGCGGCTCGACGGTCCCGATGGCGATCATGCTCCAGCACCTGAACGAGCCCGTCCCGCCCCTCCGTGCGGGGCAGACCGACCTCGATCCCGGGCTCTGCGCATGGGTCGAGCGGATGCTCGCCAAGTCACCCGGAGACCGCCCGAAAAGCGCCGGCGACGCGTGCGACGAGCTCGACGAGCTCCTGATCGGTGTGGCAGGCCCGCGATGGCGGCGCGACAGCCGGCTGACCGACGCTGCCCTCCCGGCGGTGACCCCTCACACCGGCGACCGCGACACGGGCCGCTCGCGTCGACGCGCCCGCCTCCGCGACGCACCCGTCGTGCTCGGCTGCTCGGCACCGCTGCCGCCGCGTCCGCCGCGCTCGTCATCGGAGGCGGCGCCGTGGGGATTGCGCTGACCGAGTCACGACGCCGAGCGCCGCGCGGCCCCTCGACGACGACGACCGCGACACCACCGGAAACGACTGCGGCCCGGAAGCCAAAGCCACGTCCCCGACCCCGAAGAGGACGCTGCTCGTCGCGTCAGCCGTGACGGCCGGCAGCCCGCTGACCGCGCGTTTCCGTCTCGCAGGGGCCTCCGCTCCCGGCGCGAGCGTCCACGTTGCGAGATGGCAGACATCTCCGACGGCCACGCCTGGTTCGAGCTCCGGCGCGCCGCGGCTCGGCTGCCCGCACGCGCGGCGCCTCGTCTGCCGACCTCCGCGTCCGCGTGCGCCAGGCGAAGAACCGCCTTCGGGTCGACCTCGCGACGGAGAAGAAGCTCGACCGCGTCCGTGTCCGGCGCGTCGACGGGAGCACGGTGCTCGTCACGGTCACCAGGCCCCCCGCCGCCGCCGCCGAGCGGCTCGAGCAGGGCCGACGACGAGCTCCACGTCGGTGGCAGCACGCCCACGCAGCCGAGCCAAAGCCGCGCACCGAGCCCGACCAGCCCGGGGCGCCGCGCCGTTCCCCAACGGGTAGCGTCCCGGCGCTACGACACGCGGAACGTCACGCGTTTCACCACGGTCTTGCCTGCCGACAGGACACACGTGTAGACCCCGCGAGGGAGCTCGGCGCCCTCCGGATGCCCGAGCCAGGCGATGGCGGGAGATCGCCGCGGCTTCGGCCGCGGCACGACACCAGGCGGTCGCTCCCGTTCACGAGCCACGTCGTCGTCAACGGCTTGCCCCCTCGCGGGAGCGCGGCAAGCCGGAAGTGCGCCCAGACGATCCCACTCGCCCTCGGCACTCGCGTGAGCGGCGGCCCGCCGACGGTCGAGCTCGCCCACGCCTGCGAGACGACCCCCTCGGACGGCGCGGCGAGTCGCACGGGCAGCTTCTGCGGTGAGAGCACGGTCGGGCTGCCGACGGCGGTCACCTCGAGCACGTAGAGCCCCGGGGTGAGGTCGTTTGGCAGCGCGAGCCTCCTCGTGAACGCGCCCTTCGACACGGTGAGGCCGGCGGCGACGGTCACCCGCTTCCCCTGGCGCAGCGCGAGCTGCAGCCTCGACAACCCGGGGACCTGCCCGCTTACGCGGAGCGAACCGGAGAAGACGCTCTCCTTCCACCGCACGCCGACCAGCTCGGCCCGGTCGATGGGCTTCGGCGGAGGAAGGCGCTCGGCCTGCCACTGCCAGTCGGACGTCGTGTCCTCGGCGGCGTTCGTCGTCAGGCGCGTCTGGCTGCTCCCGTCGGCATTCATCACGTAGATCTCGTAGTTGCCGTCGCGGTTGGTCGTGAACGCCATGCTCCGTCCGTCCGGGGACCACGCCGGGTCGAGGTCGATGTCGAGGTTCCGGGTGAGCCGCCGTTGGTCGCTTCCGTCCGCGCTCATGACGTAAATCTCGTAGTTACCGTCACGATTGCTCGCGAAGGCGATCGACCGCCCGTCCGGAGACCAGTTCGGGCTCACGTCCGAGCCCGCGCTCGTCGTGAGGCGGACTGCATCCGAGCCGTCCACTCGCATGACGTAGATCTCGCTGTTCCCGTCCCGCTCGCTCCGGAAGGCGATTCGTGCGCCGTCCGGAGACCACGCCGGGGTTGCGTCCGGGACGTCGTTGCTCGTGAGCTGTGCCTGGCCCGTCCCGTCCTCGTTCATCACGAAGATCTCCGCATCGCCGTCGCGCGTGCTCACGAAGGCGATGTTCCGCCCCCCCGGGGACCAGGTCGAGTTCGAGTCGCGGCCGGGGCTCGCCGTCAGCTGGACCTGGCCCGTGCCGTCGGCGTTCATCAGGTAGATGTCGTCGTTCCCGCTCCTGGTCGTCGTGAAGGTGATCCGCCTCCCCTCCGGGGACCATGCGGGGTCGGTGTCGGTGGCCGGGTCGTTCGTCAGGCGGGCGCCGCCGGTCGCGTCCGGGTCGACGACGTAGATCTCGAAGTTGCCGTCGCGCGCGCCGGCGAACGCGATCTTTCCGTTCTCGCCGGGGAGGACCGCGGCGGCACGGTCGACATGGATGAGCAGCACGGCGATCGCAGCGCCCACCAGCGCGAGGTGCGGGATATGACGCACGGGCGCATGATGGGCGTGCGCCGGTCTTCCGGCAAGGCTTGTTGGCGCGTCCCGGCGGGTGTAGAAACGGCTCGTGCTGCGCTTCCAGCTCCTCGGGCCTCTGGAGGTTCGGGACGGAGAGCGGTTGCTGCCGATCCGCCGGCGCAAGCTACGAGCCGTCCTCGCCGTGCTGGCGTTGCGGGCAGGTACTCCGGTGTCGGTCGATCGGATCATCGAGGATGTCTGGGGCGAGAGCGCCCCGAAGACGGCACGGCACGCGCTGGAGAACTACGTCTCGGAACTCCGGCGGACGCTCGGCTGGGACGTCATCCGCACGGACCCCGCGGGCTACGCCCTCTCGGTTGCACCCGACCAGATCGACGCGATGCGGCTGGAGCGCCTGCTCGACGACACCGGCGAAGCGCCAGGGGCCCGCGCCGCCCAGCTGCGGGCGGAGCTCGCGGTGATCCCCGGTCGCCCGCTCGAAGACCTCGCCTTCGAGCCGCTCGCGCAGGAAGCGCTACCCCGGCTTCTGGAGCTCGAGCTCACGGCGCGCGAGGAGCTCGCCGGGCTCGAGATCGAGCTCGGCCGCCACGGAGACGTCGTCCTCACCCTCGAGTCGCTCGTCCGCGTGCATCCATACCGGGAGCACCTGCGCGCACTGCTCATGCTGGCGCTCTACCGGTCAGGTCGCCAGGCAGATGCGCTCGCCGCCTACCAGGACGCCCGCAGCATGCTCGTCGAGGACCTCGGGATCGACCCCGGAGAGGAGCTGCAGGAGCTCGAGCGGGCGATCCTCCGGCAGGATCGCTCGCTCCGCGCACCACAACGGGCAAGCGCGCGCCATGCAGCACTCAAGGGCGCCCTCCCCGCGAGGCCGACGCGCAAGACCGTGACGGTTGTCGTCGCGCGGATCGCGAACGCCGGCGAGCTCGCCCGCCGGCTGGAACCCGAGGTGCTCCGCGCGCTCTTCGACCGCTACGGCGATCGCGTGCGCTCGGCAGTCGACCGGCACGGCGGCGTCGCGCGCGTGGAGTCAGGGCGGGCCCTCGCCGTCTTCGGAGTACCGGTCGTGCGCGAGGACGACGCACTCCGGGCGGTCCGTGCAGCCGCCGAGCTCCGGGACGGGATCGGTCTGCTGAACGACGGCCTGCTCCCGGAGCACGGCGTGTTCCTCGAGGTCCAGACCGCGATCGACACGGGGGACGTTCTCGTCACCCAGGCCGAAGGCGAGCTCGCCACCGGCCGTCCGGTCACGGCCGCCGACGAGCTCGAGCGCTCCGCCCGGCCCGGCCAGATCCTTCTCGGCGACGCCGCCAATGCGCTCATCCGGGAGCTCGTCGAGGTCGAGGCCGTCTCCCCGGGCGTCCACCGGCTCGTCGGGTTGCTCCCGGACGTCCACGGAAGGGCGCTTCGCCTGGACTCGCCGCTCATCGGCCGGCGGCGGCAGCTCGCAGCGCTGTCGAGCGCGTTCGAGGGCGTCGTGACGGAGCGAGCGCTCCACCTGCTCACCGTCCTCGGAGCCGCCGGCGTCGGAAAGTCACGGCTCGTGCGGGAGTTCGTCGAGAGCGTGGAGAGCGTCGCAACCCTGCTCCACGGGCAATGCCTCCCCTACGGAGAGACGATCACGTACCGGCCGCTCGGCGCATTCCTCGCCGGCGCGAACGACCCGGCGGCCGAGGTGACGGCGCGGGACGCACGCGAAGCACTGGAGGAGCTTGCGGCCGAGCGCCCGCTCGTTCTCGTCCTGGACGACCTGCAGTGGGCCGAGCCGCCGCTGCTCGACCTCGTCGAGGAGGTCGCCGCGACGTCGAAGGACGCGCCGATCCTGCTCGTCTGCCTCGCGCGCCCCGAGCTGCTGGAGGGGCGAGGCACCTGGGGCGCGAGGAGCGTCGAGGCGAGCTCGATCCTCCTCGACCCGTTGAAGGAGGCCGAATCGGAGCGTCTCGTCGACAACCTTCTCGGCGAGTCCGACCTCCCCGACATCGTCCGCGATCACATCGTCGACACGTCCGGGGGGAACCCGCTCTTCGTCGAGGAGCTCCTCGCAACGCTGGTCGACCAGGACGTCCTGCAGCGCAAGGCGGGCCGCTGGACGACGACGGAGGTGCAGGCGATCCCCGTCCCGCCGTCGATCCAGGCGCTCCTGTCGGCGCGTGTCGACCGGCTGCCCGAGGCGGAGCGGGCCGTGCTCGAGCTGGCGTCCGTCGAGGGCAGGAGCTTCTCGTCGCGTGCCGTCGCCGAGCTCTCCGGTGAGGAGCCCCGCGGAGACCTCGAGGCGCTCCTGGCCGAGCTCGTGCAGAAGGAGCTCGTGCGGCCCGACGCGGCCAGCGTGGATCGCTACTTCTTCCGGCACCAGCTCATCCGCGACGCCGCCTACGAGTCGATCTCGCTCCCCGTACGGGCTGACCTCCACGAGCGGCTCGCGCGCATCCTCGCCGTGACGGGGCCGGGGGCGGGCACGGCGAGCGAGCTCGCCGCCTACCACCGCAGCCGGGCGGAGACGTACCGATCCATGCTCGGCGCGATCTAAGCCCCCCTCCGAGCCGTCGAGCCGGATCTCCCGCGTGAGCGACGTGTGAGCGCCGCTTCCGATGTTGGGCGCACATCGACGAAAGGAGAGAACGTCATGCGTTCCATCATCGGAGTCGGGCTTGCAGCAGCGGTGACCTCCCTCGCGATCGGCGCGGCGACGGCACCGGCTGCGAGCCCGGACCGGATCATCTACCACTCGAAGCTCAGCGGCGGGAACAACGAGATCCTCGTGGTGACCGCCACCGGTGGGGCGCCGACCCGCCTGACGCGGCACCCGGCATCGGATTCCAACCCGACGTGGTCTGCCGACGGCAGGAAGATCGCCTTCGAGAGCAACCGGCACGGCAACGGGCGTCGCCGGGACGACTCGGACATCTACGTGATGCGGTCCGACGGCCGCGGCGTCCGCGAGCTCACGTTCTCGAACGCGTACGACGGCGATCCCGCCTGGTCGCGACTCGACAAGGTCGCCTTCGAGAGCGAGCGGACCGGGAACAGCGAGATCTGGACGATCGACTCGGACGGCAGCGACGAGCTGCAGCTCACGGACTCGCCGGCATTCGACGGCGATCCGGCCTGGTCGCCCGACGGCACGAAGGTCGCGTTCACCACCGAGCGCGACAACGGCGATCGTGAGATCTACGTCATGAACGCCGACGGCTCTGGGGTGACGCGGCTGACGAACACCCCGGGCTTCGACGAGAACCCGAGCTGGTCGCCCAACGGCAGGCGAATCGCCTTCGAGTCGACACGCGACGGGAATCTCGAGGTGTACGCGATGAACGCGGACGGCAGCAAGCAGACTCGCGTCACCAACCACCCCGCGCTCGACGCGCTCCCGTCGTGGTCGCAGGACTCGAAGCGGATCGTGTTCGTCAGCGAGCGGATCGGGAAGCGGCAGCGGCGGCTGTTCGTCGCGAACGCCGCCGGCTCGGGCGTCCGGATGCTGAGCCGTGGCGCGATGGACATGTCGCCCGACTGGGCCCGCGGCTGAGGGAGGCACCGGGTCGTCGCTCACGAACACCGGGTCGTCTCGCGACCCGGGCCGGGCAGCCGGGAGCCGCTCCCGGCTGCCCACCAGCACCCAAAGGGAGGGAAGAGTCGATGCGAGGCGCTGATCGCGGCTTGGGCTGCTCGTCGTTGAGGGGGGCGCCCCCGGCTCTATCGCGTGGGGTTGGCAACGGGTACTTTCGCGCGCTTGGGCAGGAGCGCGACCGTGCACGCTGACCGACGTGAGCCTGACGAGCCGGGCTAGGAGGCCTGGAGCGGCCCGCAGTTGCTCTCCGCGTCGACTTCCGCAGCCACTCCGGAATCGGGATAGAGCCCGTCGAGCTCGCTCACCGAGGTCTTCAGGGCGTCGTAGAGGCTCTGGATCTGTGCCTGGGCCTTCCGGGCTTCCGTCTCGAGCGAGTCGACGCTCGTTTGGATCGACGTGGTGAGATCGGCGATCTCGACGGCCGTCGTCTGCAACGAGCTGTAGGCCTCCTTGCCGGTTGCATCATCCGGCTGCTGGAGCCCTCGGATGTTGAGCACGTAGTCGGAGGTCGCCGCCTGCGCCTGGCTGACCGCATCCACCACGTCCTGCGAGGAGGCAGTGTTTGCCCGGTAGTCGTCGATCTTCCCGGACGCCGCCTCCCAGGAGACGGCGATGAAACACACGGTGTCCGCGTACGACCTGCCCTCCACCTCCGGTGTGTTGGCCGAAGACCCATCGCCGTCATCGCCCCCGCAACCGGCGACGAGCGCCGCGGCGACCAGGACGAACGCGGCCACGCCGTACCGTCGCCGGAACATCGAGTGGCAGTCTATGTGACCCGCCGAGGTACACAGCAATCGCCCCGGGCCGCGGCTTCCGGGAGCTTCGGAACGAGAGCGTCTAGCCCGAGCGCATCGCACCTCGTCCGTGTCGACGCAACGACAGCCGGATAGCACCACTGCCTGCCCTGGGGGGCGGACATACCGCTCACCAGGGCAGGCCTTCAGTGGACGATCCCCTAGCGCGCCCTCAGCTCCCTCGATGTCGCGATCGTGACGGGCCCGGGCGCGGGGGCGTCGTATTCGTCGTGCCGGCGGATCCAGAGCTGCCACGCTTCGCCCTCGTCTCGGCCCTTCGGTGCATGGTCGAGGATCGGGTAGTAGCCCATCAGGAACTCCAATCCACGCCAGGTGGTCGAATACGTGTGGTAGACGGCGTCGTCGTCGCGCACGAACGCACTGAACCCGGGGCTCTCGGTGAGGTAGCCGGCGATGTCGGTTCCCGACGAGCGGGCGTTGTGCTCGACGATCGGCGGTAGCCCGCTCCCCGTCATCTGTGCCACCGCC
This sequence comes from uncultured Actinomycetes bacterium, assembly GCA_963706915.1. Classification (GTDB taxonomy): domain Bacteria; phylum Actinomycetota; class Thermoleophilia; order Gaiellales; family Gaiellaceae; genus Gaiella. Next base: position 41,240 of record CAVPOH010000003.1, on the reverse strand, counting down.
TCGCGACCGTGTTCCTCCGTGTGCGAGAAGCCGAGGTCGAAGTTGAAGTCGGTTGGCGCGGACGAGACCCAGGGGAAGCTCCAGCCCATGCGGCGTCTGTACGCCTGCAGCTTCTGCAGGGGCGCCTGGGAGACGAAGACGAACGACACGTCACGAGCGCGCAGGTGCGGGACCAGGCCGTCCACGCCGTCGGCGATCGACGAATTGACCGGACAACCCGCCTCGTAGCTCGGGCCGAACATGAAGTGGTAGACGAGGAGCTGCGATCGGCCGTCGAACAGGTCGACGAGCGCCTTCTCACCGTCGTCCGTGTCGAAGCGGTACTCCTTCTCCACCGGCACCCGCGGCAACTCGCGTCGTGCCCGAGCAAGCTCGTCGCCGAGTCTCGTGTGCTCCTTTTCGCGGACGAGCAGCTGCTCACGCGCGGCGAGCCAGTCCTCGCGCGTGCCAATCCTGTGATCGGTCATCTTGCAGTCTCCTTCTGGTCGTGAGTCGTTTCCGTCTGCGAGCTCTCAATCGCCGGCGTGCGCGGGTGAAGGCTCGAGCTCGAGTGGCTTCTGCACGGCACTGCGCGGACGGCCGAGCAGGAGGAGCGCGAGTGCAACCCCGAGCCCCGCGAGAACAGCGGTAGCGAGGAACGCGGACTGAAAACCCTCGGTCAGGGCGACGAGCGGGCTCGCGTCGGCGTTGGCAGCCAGATAGTCGTCGGTCTGAGAGACCGCGACGGTCGCGACGATGGCGGTGCCGATGGCAGCGCCCATCTGGAAAGCGGTGTTGCTGAGGCCCGAGGCGAGCCCCGATTCGTGCTCTGCGACTCCCGCAAGGGCCGCGACCGTGGCGGTCACGAAGGCGAGCCCGATGCCGGGGCCGAAGAGGAGCAGCCCGAGGAAGACGTCACCGAAGTAGCTGCCGCTGACCGAGACCTGGGTCAGCACGAGGGCACCGGCGCCCATCAGGGCCATGCCCGCGGCCGCCACCGGACGGAAGCCGACCCGCAGCACGATTGCCTGGCCGAGGATCGAGCCGACCGCGGCCATCGCGGGGAAGACGACCGACGTCAAGCCGAACTTGACAGCGGAGTAACCGAGCACCTGTTGCGCATACAGCGTCAGGGTGAACGGCATGCCGAACGCGACGGTGGCGAAGAGGAGCATGACGGCATTGGCGCCGACGATCGTTCGCGATCGGAAGATGCGCAGCGGAACGAGCGGCGCCGGATGGCGCGACTCGATGAAGGCGAAGGAGCCGAGCAGGGCGGCCGAGCCCGTGAAGAGGAGCAGCGTCTGCGTCGACGCCCAGCCGCTGTCGGGAGCTTCGACGACGGCGTAGACGAGCAGGACGAGGGCCCCTGTGATCGTGAGCGCCCCAGCGGGGTCGTAGCTCCGCCGCACCGTCGCAGCGCGACTCTCGGGGAGCAGAACCGGGCAGAGCGCGATTGCGAGGAGGCCGACCGGGATGTTGATGAAGAAGATCCACTCCCAGCCGAGACCGTCGACGAGGAGACCGCCGATCAGCCAGGCCGTCGTCGCGCCGAAGCCGCCCAGTGCTCCCCAGATTCCGAGCGCCTTGTTGCGCTCGGCTCCGTCCGCGAAGAGCACGGTGATGATCGAAAGCGCGGTCGGCGTCATGATCGCGGCCCCGATCCCCTGGAAGGCGCGGGCGCCGATCAGCGCCTCGTCCGACCAGGCGAGCCCGCAGAGAAGCGAAGCGAGCGTGAACAGACCGAGGCCGACCATGAAGACTCGCCGCCGTCCGAGCAGGTCGGCGGCTCGTCCTCCCAACAGGAGCAGGCCGGCGAACGTGAGGGCATAGGCGCTCACCACCCATTGCAGGCCTTGCGCCGTGAAGCCGAGATCCTCCTGGATCGAGGGAAGAGCGACGGTCACGATCGCCGCGTCGAGGATGACCATGAAGAAGGCCCCGCAGAGCAAGGCGAGCGCCCACCAGCGGCGCGGATCGAGGGCGGGCGCAGGCGCGGAGCGCGCGACCGGCGCGGACGATTCCATCATCAACCTCCCGAGGTCGCTTTCAGCAGTCGCTGTACGATCCGGAGCCGCGTAGAAACTCATCGGTCCCCGGCAGCGACGCTCGCGAGACGGCGACGACGACGAGTGGGCCGGGGCCTACGCTGCGTAGACGAGCTATCGGGAGCCGTGCGATCGGGATCATCGCGCCGCGGCCGAAGCGCCGGCGTGTCCCCGACCGGCACTCGACCTCGACCTCTCCCTTCTCGACGACCACGATCGCGTCGGCTGGGCAACTCGCTTCGAGCTCGAGCCCGAGCCCGGGCGCAACCTGCAGGACGCGCCTGGAGAAGCCCGCGGGGAGCGGATCGCGAAAGAGCGCGTCGCCGGCGCTCTCTCCTGCGGTCATCCGAGGGTGCTCGGTAGGCCGAAGGCGGCGAAGAGCTCGGGGTACTTGAAGAAGTGCATGTCCGCGACCAGTCCGGACTCGATCTGCACCACGTTGATCGCGAAGGGTCTGGCGTCAGGGCCTTCACCCCGATAGACGCCGAACGCCGGGAGCCTGTTCGCGCGAGTCGGCACGAGCCGGTGCGGAGCCGACCCCGGTGCGAACGCGACGCCCGCGAGGAACGCGGCGACGGCGTCGCGTCCCGCGTACCAGGTCGGGTGGGGCGGCATCGCCAACCGCACGTCCTCGCGGAGGAGCGCGACGAGCCGCCGATCGTCGTGTCGCTCGAATGCGTCCACGTACGTCTGGAGAAGCGACCGCTCGGCGTCCTCGGCGTCGGCGGCGCTGTCCCACTCGAGCCGTGCTGCCGGAAGCCGCTCCTTCATCGTGGCCCGCGCCCGCTGGAGCGCGCTGTTCACGGCGGCCGGGCTCATCTCGAGCACCGCAGCCGTGTCGTTCACGGGCCAGTCGAGCGCGTCGCGGAGGATCAGGACCGCACGCTGGCGCGGCGGAAGATGCTGGATCGCGGCCAGGAAGGCGAGCTCGATCGTCTCCCGCGTCACGACGGCGTCGTCCGGCTCGGGACTCTCGTCGATGAGGAGGTCGGGGTACGGCTGCAGCCACGGGAGGTCGGCGGGCGGAACCGGACGGGCGCCGAGCTCTGCGGGCGGGCCGGCCTCGTAAGGCGATAGGCGCCGGGGCCGGCGCTCGAGGATCCTGAGGCAGGCGTTGGTCGTGATCCGATAGAGCCAGGCTCGGAAGGTCGAGCGCCCGTCATATGTCTCGCGGCTGCGCCAGGCGCGGAGGAGGGCGTCCTGGACGGCGTCCTGGGCATCCTCGAGCGAGCCGAGCATCCGGTAGGCGTGTACCTGGAGCTCGGCGCGATGCCGTTCGGCGAGCGCCGAGAACGCGGCGGCGTCGCCGGTCGTCGCCGCGGCTATCAGTCGTTGGTCGAGCCCGATCGAGGTCATGTGCAGTTGAGATCCCTTCGGGGGCGAAAACTCATCGGCGAACGATGGCTCGGGTCGGGCTTCCAGGCGGTACGCGACCCCTCGGCGACGCACGATGCGTCGGATCCGCGGTCTCGGGCCGCGTCACGACGAGCGCGATCCGGCCCGCGGCGCGCTCTGCGCTCCGCTACCTGGAGGCCGCTCGGATGACGAGCTCGGCAGCCAGCTCGACGGAGAGAGCGTCGGTATTGACAACGAGGTCGTAGTGCGTGGGCAGCTCCTCACCCACGTCGTAGAAGCGCTTGAGGTAGTCGCGTCGCCCTGCGTCCGAGTCCTTCACGGCCCTGACGGCCTTCGCCGGATCGAGTGCCTCCACGGCCTCGAGGCGGCCCGCGCGTGTCGCCGGCGAGGCTGTGACGAGGACGCGAAGTGCCTCGTCTCCGGCCTCGACCAGGTGCGACGCAGCGTGAGCGACGATGACCGCGTTCCCCCGTGCCGCCGTGCGATCGATCGTCTCACGGATCAGGGCGCGCACGTTCTCGCTGTCCATTCCGTCGACGAGCGCGCTCGCGCCCACCTCGCTGCTCTGGGCCAACGCCTCGAGCAGGCGGCTGACGAGCGGTTTGCGACGCTCCGCGTCCGCGACGTCAGCGGGGCTGATCCCTCCCCTCGCCGCCGCGCGAGCGACGATGTCGTGGTCGACGTAGAGAAACCCGAGCCGCTCGGCAACGAGCCGACCGACTTCCTCGCCGCCCGCGCCGGTTGCGTGCGAGATGCAGACGACTCGGCACGTCACTCCCTCGACGCTAGGAGCCTGCGCCGACAGCGTCAAGCGATCGGACCCTGCGAACGAACGCCGCCTCCTTCGAGGGCAGCCCAGGACTGGCCCGACTTGCTGCTGTCCGGCCAGACAGAACCGTCACGCCGGAGACGCGGTGCTCGAGACGCCACGGGCTACTCGTCGGCTCGCCCACGGCCGCGCCGCCTCGCGCTACGTGTCAGCTGTCCTGGGGTGAGTCGATGCGTCCGGCGCCCTTGGCACGAAGGGAAGGAACTCCGGATCGAACGGTGAGGGTTCGGCAGCGGGCCTGCCGAAGCCACAAACGGCAAGCGTGCCTTCTCGGTATCCGTCGATTCCGAGCCGCTCGTCGATGTCGGCGTTGTTGACGGCCGCAGTCACGAACGCCCCGAGCCCGAGCTCCGTTGCGACGAGATACATCGTCTGGCTCAGATGCGCAGCGTCCATCAGGAGCGCGGCGAACGCCTTGCGGTGGTTCCGGTACTTCCAGAACGCCCGCTCGAACCGCGCCGCGAGCACGAGCAGGACGTGGGCGTCGCCGAAGTAGGTCTGGCCGCAGACGAACTCGTTCGCCACCGCGCGCACGTCGTCGACCCCGAGCGGCGCCAACAGCTCGAGGGTGTGCTCCGCGCCGTTGTAATGGTAGAGCCCAGGGTCGAGCCCGTCGACGGCCGTGATCACGGGATAGGCCTCGATGGGATGGAACCCGCCCGCCGAAGGGCTCGTGCGTTTGAGCGTGTTCACCTGGCCGAGCAGCGGCGCGTACCCGTGGTACCCGAAGACGTAGCGGAGGACGACCGCGAGCTCCCAGAGGGCCAATGAACCGCTCCGATCGAAGCTCCGTGTCGTCCGACGGCGTAGGAGCACGTCGTAGAGATCCCCCGCCCGCTCGACGAGCGGAAGCTCGCGGACCGCTCGCGGGGCGGCAACGGAGGCGAACGCCGGGGGTGGCGGCCCGAAGCGGTCCACGAATGCTTGCACGGCCTCGGCCGTAGGTGGCAACAGATCCGACGCCTCGTCCTGCCCGGCGAGCGACCGCAGGTCGATTCCGCGCCACCTGGACAGGAAGTAGTACAGCGAGGCTTCGAGGTTCCAGCCGGTGCTTTCGAGGGTCTCGTGGCGCGCACGGAGCATCTCCAGCTCCGGGTCGTCCTCGTCGCTCAGAAGGACGCCCTTTCGCGCCAGCGCGCGCGCCGTGTCCTCGTCCACGGCCTCGACCCAGTCGTCCGACGGCGTGGAGGACACGAGTTCGAATTCGGCGGCCGTGAGCTCGATCGCCTCCCCGCGCAGGATCGACAGCGCGAACGCCTGCCGTGCCGTCACCGGCTCGACGGATCCGCGAAGCAGGCTGCCGACGTCGAGAAACGGGAAGTCGTCGAAGAAGAAGCAGAGGTAGCGCGGGCGTCTAACCCGAGCCATCGAGCGCCGGACGGTCTCCGATCAGGACGGGCATCGCGCCGAAGGCGAGGATCATGAGCGCGAAGCCGAACGGGGAAGCTTCCTCGGGAACGACTCTCTCGTTCAGCACGTCGAGGAACGCCCGGATGTCCTCCGGCGCCGGCAGCGTGACTTCCTCTGGCAACGCCTCCGGCTCGCAGTCGATTCCGTGCTCTTTCAGCACCTCCCACGTGTTGGTTTCGAACTCGCTCCTGAATCCCCCGTCGTCGGTGATGAGCTTCTCGATCAGCTGCTGAGCCCGCTCGCGAGTGATGTTCACCCGGATGTTCTCGTACGGAAGTGGCATGACGCCTCCTTTTTCGCTCGACGCCGAGCGGCCTTGGCGAGTCTCCTACCGCGTCGGACCGTGGTCAAGCTCGACAGGCTGCCCGGCCGACAGAAGCTCCCGAACGGCGGTCGCGGAGACGAGCATTTCCCTTTGCCTCGTATCGCTCGATCGCCCGCAGCAGGACGGACGCGAACCCGTCGCCGCGACCGAGCAGCTGCAGTGTCTCCGCGAGGTCGACGAGGGCGTCGCCCTGCATGTTCAGGCAGTCCGTCTCGAACGAGATCGCGACTGATTCGCGGGCAAGGCGCTCGGCGTCCACGTCGCTCCGCGTGGCGAGAACCTTGGCTCGCGTGCCTCGCCACATCGCCTGTGTGATCATGTCGTCGTCCGAAGTGGCCTCGTCGCTGACCCGTGTCAGGCGCTCCGCCTCGGCGTATCTCCCCTGGGAAAAGACAGCACGGGCGAGGAACGCGGCCGTGGTCGAGAGGTACGACTGCTCGCCCATGCGTTCGAGCGCCTGGTATCCGGTTCGGAGCTCCCGCTCGGCCGCTGCGGCGTCACCTGCGAGCAGCTCGAGCCAGCCCGCATACATCCGGAACGCCGCGAGCTGGACGCTGAGACCGAGCTCTTCGAAGGCCAGGTGGCTTCGTCGGTAGTGCTCGCGCGCGGCTGCGAAGCGTCCGCGCATGGCCTCCAGCACCCCCACCATCGAGTCGATGACGGGCTGCAGGGTGGGCTCGCCGGGATTCTGCTCGCGAATCGCGAGACAGCGGCGGATCCCCTCGTCGACATGCAGCGGCCCCACCAGCGCGACGCGGCACATCGTGCCCAGGATCCATGACATCGTCCGCCGGTCGCCGGCGTGCTCGGCGTACCCGCGCGCCCGCTCGAGGACGTCCTCCATCATTCCGAACTGCGAGAGGGACCAGTGCGCCTCCGCGACCAACACCGCCGCGCGCAAGAGCCCATGTTGATCTCCGCTCGCCTCGAACACCGGCGTCGCGTGCTCCGCAATGTCGAGCGTTCGGTGGGCATCGATCGCGGGATCGAGGTAGAGGCGGAGCGCGGACCGCTCGATCTCGATGCGCATCCGAAGCCGCTCGTCGCCCGCCTCTCCGGCAAGAGCCTCCGCTTCGGCCAGGACCTGGTCGGCCTTGACCGTCCCCTGCTCCCGCGCGACCACGCCCAGCTCGAGCATGACCTCCGCCCGCGTCTCGGGATGCGCCTCGAGCAGTGAGACGGCGCGCTCCAGAAGCTTCGACGCTGCAGAAATGTCCCCGCGGGCGGACGCACGCCGACCCGCCGCCGCCAGACGTGTCCCGGCACGCAGCGCGAGCTCCTCCGTGGCGCGGTCGACGCGACCGAGCTCGAGGCGGAAACGGGTGGCCTGCTCGAGGTGATACCCGACGATTTCCTCGAACTCGCTGATCTGCTGGTCGGCGGCGTCCTCGAGCCAATCGGCGAACTGCTCGTGCAGGTGCGCCCGCAGCTCCTTGGTCACCGCGTCGTAGGCGGCGACGCGGATGAGGTCGTGTCGAAAGGCGAGCATATCGCCGCCTCTCCGGGGCCGAATCGGCTGGAGGAGATCCTTGCGAATGAGAGAGAAGATGTGACCCGGCGCTGCGTCCTGGTCTTCCAGGGCTGTCAACCCGATCAATGCGCGGTACGGCAGCTCCTTCCCGATCACGGATGCTCGTTCGAGCAGATTCCGCTCGGATGTCGTGAGTCGGTCGAGCCGCTCGGCCAGAAGCGCCTGGATCGTCGGTGGCGTGCGAAGCACATCGCCGTCAGCCCCCGCTTCGGCTGCCATCGCGACCATCTGCTCGACGAAGAGCGGGTTCCCGCCGGCCGCGGAGAGGATCCGCTGACGCGACGCGGCCGGGAGCTCGACGCCCTCGGCCAGGTGCTCGAGCAAGCGGTCCGATTCGGCGTCGTCGAGCGCCTCCAGCCGCAGGACGCGCGCATTCGGCCGCAGTGCCGCCCAGCTCGGCCGAAGCTCGAACAGGTCGGGTCGAGCGAGGACGAGCAGAAGCACCGGTGCGCGCAGCCAGCCGACGAGGTACTCGATCAGGTCGAGCAGGGTCGGCGAAGCCCAGTGCACGTCGTCCAGACAGACCAGCAGGGGCTGGTCGCGGGCCAGCTCCTCGATGAAGCGGCGGATCGCCCAGAACGTCTCCTCGGCGGCCGCCGCGCCGTCGACCTGACCGACCGCAGTGCGAATGAGCTCCGCGATCCGGGCCCCGTCCTCCACGCCGGCCAGGAGCTTGGTCAGCCCCTGCTCGCCGCCCGCCTCGCGGACGATGTCTCTCACCGGCCAGAAGGTGATCGCCTCTCCGTACGGGAGACAACGCCCGCGAAGGGGCCGGAACCGTCCGTCGAGCCGCTCGAGGAGCTCCACGACGAGACGCGACTTCCCGATCCCGGCCGCGCCCATGACTGTCAGCAGGCTGCAGCTCGACTGAGCCTCGCATGCCTCGGCGGCCTCGTGTAGAAGCGACAACTCGACCTCGCGGCTCACGAGCGGAGCGTCGAGCCGTCGGGCGACACCGGCGGCGGTCGCGTCCACATCCTGCAGGCGAAACGGCGAGACCTGCTCCTGCTTGCCCTTGACGCTGAAGTGCTCCCGGGGCCCAACCTTCACCGCGTCCCGAACGAGCGGATAGGTTGCCGTGCCGATCAAGATCTCCCCGGCGCCCGCCGCCTGCTCGAGCCTCTTGGCGAGATTGACCGCGTCACCGGTGACGAACGTCGCGCCCGTCGCCGGATCACCCGCCACGACCTCACCCGTGTTGATGCCGATCCGGCACTGCAGGGTGACGCCCCAGCTCGCCCCCAGCTCCACGTTCAGCTTCTCCAGGCGGCGCTGCATCGCCACCCCCGTGCGCACCGCTCGCAACGCGTCGTCCTCGTGCACGGTCGGGACTCCGAAGACGGCCATGACCTCGTCCCCGCGGAACGGCTCGACGACACCGCCGAAGCCCTCCACGATCGTCCTCATCTCGTCGAAGTAGCGCAACATCGCCTGGCGCACCGTCTCCGGATCTCTCCGCTCGCCCAGCGCGGTCGAGTCGACGACGTCGCAGAAAAGGATCGTGACCGTCTTCCGCACCTCCTGCGGCGGGCGCAGAGACGTCCCGACCGGGGCACCACATTCACCGCAGAAACGCGATGAATCCGCCAAGGAAGCGCCGCAACCAACACATGCCGCCATGGTTGTCGAGTGTAAGCCGGGTACGTCGTTCGGTACATGTCTCGGCGCCTGTCCGAACCGACGCCGGAAATACTGAGTCGCACCGAACCGCGGCCGATCCGCATCACATCTCGGCTGCCACTGTCCGAGAAGGACGTCGCGCGGCGGGGCCCCCAGGGGAGGTGGGGGCCCCGCCAACCAGCCCACGGGGACGAGCGCCCGGCTACGGGACGAGTGCTCCGTCCACGACCAGCTGGATCGCGCCGGCGGTCAGGCCGCCGGAATCGACTGCGTCCGTGCCGTCGAGTGTGTTGATCGCGAGCCGGTCGTTCGCCGCCTCCGAGCGCAGGATCCCGACCCGTGCGGCGAGGCCGCTCACCGTCACGCGGCCCGCGTCACCGCGGACGTCGATCGCGTCGTTGCGATCGGTGCCGTTGACCACGATGCGGTCGCGCTCGCCGTCGCCGGAGGTACCACCCGGTGCGCCCGCGAGGTCGATGTTCACCTCGTCGACATCCGTGCCGGTCAGGTCGTTGACCGTGGCCTCGTCGGCGCCGCCGAGCGCCGAGAAGTCGACCCGCTCGACACCGTTGGTGTCCATCGTGATGGTGCCCTGGGTGCGGAAGAACCTGAGGCGACTGCCGTTCGCCGACAAGTCGACCTGGTCGAGGCCGGGCGCACCGTTGAAGAGCATCGTGTCTCTCCCGGCCTCGCCTTCGACCACGTCGCTGCCGTCGCCCGGGTCCCAGACGAACAGATCGTCGCCCGGGCCCATGAACGCGACGTCCGCGCCCCGGTTGCCGTCGATCGAGTCGCTCCCGGGACCGCCGCGGAACGTCTCGGCGCCGGAGCCTCCGGCAAGCGTGTCCCTTCCGGCTCCACCGCGGATCGTCGTCGGGATGCTGTCCGTGAAAGCCCCGGCGCTCTCGTCGATCCGGACGAGATCGTCACCGGCACGGGCCTTGACGACCACGCTCGTGACCGCGGCCCGCACGACGGTGAAGTCGGCCGTGCCGTCGTCGCCGACGTCGACCTGGAGGAGGTCCGGCGCGCCGGCCTGGAGGCGAAGCACGATCTTGTCGTCCGCATGCGTGCCCGTGATCGTCAATTCGCCGTGCCGGAGCTTGGGATCCTTGAACTGGGCCTCCCTCATCGGGTAGGACGCGCCGCGGGTCTCGGCCGGGTCGAGACCGGGGTGCGCGGACGCCATTCCCGCCGTGCCGGTCGCCACTACCGCGACCGCGGCCGCAGCCGCCGCTCGCCGGATCGACTTTGAGGCGGAAGAGTGGGTGATTCGCGTTCGGTTCCTCATGACATTCCCTCCTGTCGTGCCCCGAGCGTCGGCTGGAGCGCGACCGTCGTCGTCGTTGACTCGTTGTGTCCCTGGACACCGACGACCGGCCGCCTATTCCCCACCCGCTGCTCGAGTGGCGCCGAGGACCTGGGCGCCGCCTCACCATCGGCGTCTCTATGCTCGGCCGGAGGTTTCAGGTCATTCAGGCCGTCACCCGCGATGGAACGGAAGCTCGAACCCGCCCGGCTCGGAGACCATCTCGACCGGCTCTACCGGGCCGCCTGGGCGCTCGCCGGGTCCCGCGAGGATGCCGAGGATCTCGTTCAGGAGACGTTCGCGCGCGTGCTCTCCCGCCCGCGCTTTCTCCGCAACGAAGACGACCTCGGGTACCTCCTGCAAGCGCTGCGCAACACGTTCCTGAACCAGAAGCGAGCCGAGAGCCGCCGCCTCCGTCCGGCTGCGCTGCCGGACCAGCTCGACCTCGTCGCCGACCCGCGGGCGCGTCAACCCGAGGATGCGCTCGAGGCCGCCGAGCTCTACGCCGCGATCGCCGCGCTCCCCATAGAGTTCCGCGACGTCGTCGTCGCCGTCGACGTCGCCGGCCTGACCTACAAGGAAGCCGCACGCACCCTCCGGGTGCGCGAAGGGACGATCATGAGCCGCCTCTACCGTGCCCGGCAGCAGGTCGTGCGCCGGCTCGAAGGCGACTCGGCCTGACCACCCGACCACGCGTGGCGTTCAACGCGTCAGCCACCGGTAGCAGCCGTCCCGACGAGCACCCTCTCGCCCGAGGAGGTCTGATCGTCGTCGGCCCTCTCGCGTGTGACCGTGAGTGTCGCGAAGTCCTCAGGCGACACACCCGCCCACAGCGTGACGTCCCGGCTCTCGTTGAACGTCCCGATCGGGACGAGGACGCCGGCGGAGTTGCGCAGCCACGCCTGGTAGAAGCGCCCGCCGTCGAGGCGGGGCAGGCCGGTCGCGTCGAGCTCGATCCGCCAGCCCGAGGATGTCCTGGTCAGGGTCGCCTCACCGCTCGCGCCCGGTACCAGACCCGTCGGCGCAAGCGCAGCGTAGAACCGGTCCGCCGAGCCGCCGGAACCGAACACCGCCGCGCCGATGGCGACCGCCGCCACGGCCGCCGCGGCGACACCGATAAGCGCGAGGCCAGGGCCGGCGGGTCGGCGGCGGGGATGGGCGAGCGCGTCGATTCGCGTTCGCAGGCCGTCGGGCGCCTCGACCTCTGCCGCGGCGGACCTCGTGAACGCGACCGCGCGCTGTTGCTCCGCCAGCAGTGCCGCGAGCTCCGGAGAGGCGGCGACCCGCGCCTCGAGCGCGGCGCGACGCTCCGGTGCGAGCGACCCGTCCGCGAGCGCAGCCAGCTCGGCGAGCTCCTCGCCGTCGACGTCTTCTCGCCGAGAACGTCTCATGGACACTCCAGGACGAACGGTAACGCGGGACGCCACGTGTGATGGCGACCGATCACTCTGCCTCTGTCTGCCCGGATGGTCACACCCAGGAGGACTCCTGGTCGCCTGCTGCTATTCCCGCGCCCGGCTCCGTGACTGGCGCGCGTGGCCGAAGGAGCGTAGTCTGAATCGCATGATCAGCTGGCTCGCCGCGCTTGCCGCGGTGGTGTTGGCTGCGGCAGCCACGCTTGCGTCATCGGCGCAGGGCGCGTCCGGAGACGTCCGTATCGAGGTGCTCTCCGTGACCCCGAGCCCTCCGAGGGCGGCGCAGCCCTTCGAGCTCGTCGCGCGCGTGGAGTTCGCTCCGGCCCCGGGATCGATCCGTTGCAGTGTCTGGAGCGGCGGCAAGCGATACCGGAACATCCGACTCGTGTGGAAGGACTCGATCGCGCGCTGCTTCTTCCGCGTGCCCGCCGATGCGCGCGGCAAGCGCCTCACCATCGGGCTCGCGGCGAGGCTCGGTGGTTCGCTCACGCGCACGACGATGGCGTTCCGCGTTTCCTGAGCGACCGCTCCAACCCTCGACTCGCTCCTGCCGTTCGGGTGGGCGGACGCCGGCCGATCTAGGTCGCGAGGTAGGTGCCGAACCAGCTCAGCATGCGGCGATACGCTGCCGCGGCGGCGGCCGGGTCGTGGCGCGAGCTCGTCGGGTTGAAGAAGGCATGGTCGACGCCGGGGAAGGTGACGATCGCGTGCTTCAGGTCCGCGGTGCGAAGCGCCGCGCGCGCGGCAGCGCGGGACGCGTTGACCCGCGCATCGAGCTCTGCGTAGACGCCGAGAACGGCGGCCTTGCTGCCCTCGAGGCTCCCGGCTTCGGGGAACGGCCCGTAGAACGGCACGGCGGCGGCGAGGCGCGGCTCCTTCGACGCGAGCAGCAGCCACGTCATGCCGCCGCCGAAGCAGAAGCCGATCGCTGCGACCTTCTTCCCGGGGAGGCGGCGCCGTATCTCGGTGACACCGGCCTTCATGTCCGCCACGAACCGCGACGGAGGCACGGCTCCGAGCGCGGCCATCGCCTCGAACTCGTCCGAGAAGGACTTCGTGCCGCCTTCGGCGGACAGCAGGTCGATCGCGAGTGCCGAATAGCCGCTCGCCGCCAGCCGGCCGGCGACGGCACGGATGGAGTCGGTGAGCCCGCGGTTCTCGTGGATCACGAGCACACCGCCGCGTGGCCGGCGCGCGGACGCCCACGCGCCGATCAGCCGCCGACCCCCGGGGCCGCGAAACGTGATCTCGCGCGTCGGGAGCCCCGCGACCTCGACGGCTCGATCCGTAGGCGATGCGCCATGCGACGCCCTGCCGGTGAGCGCCTTTGCCTCGGAGGCCACGGCGGCGGCGAGCAACGAGGCGGCCGCCGCGCCGGTGAGCCCGAGAAGCCCCAACCGGCGCAGAGCCTCGCGTCGGGAGACGAGCCCGTCCGCGTGGTCTTCCGCGATCTCCTCGGCGAGGTAGCGCTGGAACTCGGTCACGACGGCCCTCCTAGAGCAGGTGGCGTCCGAAGTCTCGGTCGAAGTCGCGCCAGACGCTGTGGATGTGGGTGCCGCTGTTGCGGGAGTTGTCGAACTCGAGGAGAAAGGTCGGTCCCTGGAGCCGGTAGTAATGGGGCACGCCGGGCCGCGTGCTGCCGGCCCATCCGAACCGCGTACGACCGATCCCTGCTCGCTCGACGCGCGTCAGCGCCTCGCGCGCGGTCGTCCCTGGATGGTTCGCGAGGTACGTCCGGATCAGCTCGAGCACACGACGCTGCGCTGTCGACGGCAAGTCTGCCGTCAGCACGCCGACCCGCTCGAGCGGCCGCACCGAGGCGGCGTTCTGCGTGACGTGGTCCGTCAGCGACTCCGACGAGAAGACCGCCTGACTCCGGAGGCGACCGTCGAGCAGGAGCACGATCTCTCGGGCGGCATCCTCCTCGCGGGGCATCGTGCGAGAGCCGCGGGCAACCGATCGGTATGCGCTTCCTGCCCGGGTGGGCCACGCGCCGAGGAAGAACGGCTCGACGACGATCCTGTCCCCGACGACCGTGAAGTGGCGGGACAGATGATGGCCTTCGAGCCGCCAGCCCCACGCGCGGGCGCCCGGCGAGCCGAACACCGAGACGTAGTAGAGGTCGGGGTCGAACGTGTCACCGACGCCCGGGTTCATGCGCTGCAGGACGCCCTGGAGCGCCATGATGTCGAGCGCTTTCCGATAGCCAGAGGGCGAGGTGCTCGTCCGCAGGAGCCTCAGCGCGAGACGCCTCGTCTCGGCGGAGACGTCGCCGAGCGGAAGCCCGTTGCGCGGCACCGACGCCGGCACCGTCCAGTGCCAGCGGGTGCGCTCGGCGCTCTCGAACGCGAACGAGGCCAGGCCCCGCTGGCGCGGTGAGAGCGACTCGCGGAAGGCGCGCGCCGCAGCCTCGACGGCAGCCGCGTCCGTCGCCGCCGCATATGCCGGTCGCGCTCCGATCGCAAGGGCGGCGGCTCCCCCTACAGCGAGCCGGAGGACGGCCACGCGTGTCAGCCGTGGCTCCACGCGGTCGTCGTTCACGGCCGGCCGACGTCGGGACGGACCATCGCCCTCATCAGAATGCCCTACGGCCGATCGTCCCGCACGGATTCCGCTCCTCGCTCCGCGGGACCATGGATCGGTCCCACCCTGTCGGCTCCCGGGCAGCGGACGCTCTCGCGTCGCCGGCAGGGCGGACCCCGGCTCGCGCGCCCCATGTCCTGGCGGTTGAGCACGCTCATGGGATCTCGACGTCCCTGACCTCGATCGACACCGTGCGTCGCGCGACGAACTGCGGGAGCATTGCCAGCGCGGCCGCTGCGTCCTTGGCCTGCACGCGCCACCAGAGCGCATGCCCGCCTGCGAGGCAGGTCGACGCGGCCGAGCCGTGTCGCAGCGGGCTTTGAAACCCTGTCCAGGCCGCGAAGGCGGCTGCGCACTCGGCCGGGTCGTGTCGGTGCTCCAGGAGGAAGAACGGCATGCGTTCAGCGTGCCTCACCCGACGCTGCGAGACATCGGGGACTTCCCCTTAACCGGGCTGCGGACAGCGGCGCAGTAGGGTCGAACGGTGCCGTTCGAGTTCAGGGTCGGGCCGACTGTCGGGCGCGAGTCAGCGCTGGAGCGGTTGGACGCGACGCTCGACGCTCTCGAGGCAGGGGAGTCCGGTTGTATCGCGCTCGACGGCGAGCCCGGGATCGGCAAGACGCATCTCCTCACCGAGCTGAATCGCCGGGCGGAGGAGCGCGGGTACCTCGTTCTCGGTGGCTCGGCGACGGAGTTCGAGCGGGACCTGCCGTTCGGCGTCTGGGCCGACGCGTTGGACGCCTACGTTGCGTCGCAGGAGCTCGAGCTCGGGGAATCGTGGAGCACGGAGAACGCGTGGGAGCTCGCCGACATCCTTCCGTCCCTACGCCGTCCCGCCCAGAGCCAGGGCGGCTCCGTTCCCGACGAGCGGTACCGCGCCCACCGCGCCTCCCGAACGCTGCTCGAGCTGCTCGCGCGGGACCGCCCGCTGGTCGTCGTGCTCGACGACCTCCACTGGGCCGACGAGGCATCGATCGAGCTGCTGGCGGCGCTTCTGCGGCGCGGACCGGACGCGCCGGTCCTCCTCGCGCTCGCCTTCCGGCGCGGGAAGGCTCCGGCTCGCCTCTCCGCCGCGCTCGCGAGCCCCGCGGTGGGCCAGATCTCCCTCGAGGCGCTCACCGAGGCCGAGGTAAACGAGCTGCTCGCCGGCGTCGAGCCGCGAACGGCCGCAGCGATCTACCGTCACGGCGGCGGCAACCCGTTCTACCTCCACCAGCTCAGACGGGCGGGCGAGGAGGGGAGGTTGGACGCGATGGTGGACGAGAGTGGCGAGGCCGTCCCCGTGTCCGGGACGCCCGTGCCGTCCGCGGTAGCGGCGTCGCTGGCCGAGGAACTCGCCTCCCTTCCGGTCGAGCAACTCGTGCTGCTGCGTGCTGCGGCCGTCGCAGGGGATCCGTTCGAGCCGGATCTCGCAGCGGCGATCGCCGAGCTGCCTCCGTCTGACGGCCTCGACGCTCTCGACGCATTGCTGGCGCTCGATCTGCTTCGTCCGACGTCGGTGCCGCGGCGGTTCGTCTTTCGTCACCCCCTCGTGCGACGCGCGGTCTACGAGGCGGCGCCTGCCGGTTGGAGGCTCGGAGCGCATGCACGCGCGGCCGACGCGCTCGCGCCGCGCGGAGCCCCAGCTGCCGAGCGCGCCCACCACGCCGAGCAGTACGCAGGGCGGGGCGACCAGGAGGCAATCGGTCTCATGCTGGAGGCCGGAGCTGCTGCAGCCGAGAGGGCGCCCGCCGCGGCGGCGCGCTGGTTCGAGTCGGCGCTGCGCCTGCTGCCCGACGGGGACGAACGCCAGGTCGACGTGCGCGTGGCCCTTGCGTCTTCGTTGCGCTCTGTTGGGGAGCTCGACCGTTGCCGGGCCGCGTTGCTCGAGGCGCACGAGCTCCTTCCGGCCGACGCGGTCACGCGCAGGGTCGAGCTCACGACGCACTGCGCCGCGGTCGAGCACTCGCTCGGCCGTCACGAGGAAGCGCATCGACTTCTGTCACGCGCCTGGGAGGAGCTTCCCGATCGCACGACGGTCGAGGCCGCGGTGCTCGAGATAGAGCTCGCGATCGACGGTCTCTACGAGCTCGACTTCGCGCAGGCAGTGGAGATGGGCGTGCGTGCGTTGGCTACGGCGCGCGAGGTCGGCGATCGACCGCTCATCGCTGCCGCTGCGGCCGCCCTCTGTCTCGCGGAGACGACGGCTGGGCATGTCGCCGACGCCGGCGAGCATCGGCGAGAGGCGCGAACCGAGGTCGACGCCCTCTCGGACGCCGAGCTCGCGCCACGCCTCGAGGCCCTCTATCACCTCGCCTGGGCCGAGACGTATCTCGAGCACTACGAGGACGCGGTCGCTCACGCCGAGCGAGGTATCGCGATCGCGCGCGCCTTCGGCCAGGGCCGGTTGCTCGTGCCGCTGTCGCTCGCCAGGAACTTTCCTTTCGAGATGCAGGGTCGCCTGCGCGACGCGATCGAGCTCTGCGAGACGGCGCTCGAGGCGGCACGGCTGTCGACGAGCGCGCACGAGCTCTATCGCGCGCTCTTCGAGCTCGGCTGGACGCTGTACTACGCCGGTGACCTCGGCGGCGCGCTCGCAGCGCACGAGGAGAGCTCCCGCGTCGACCCGCGGCTGGCCGGAGGCACGATCCCGAACGGCGGGGGCGGCCCGGGCTGGGGCCTCGGTGTCGCGTGGCTCGAGTCGGGCGAGATCGAGCGTGGCCGAACGCTGCTGCTCGAGCTCGGTGGAGAGAACGTCGCGCGCACGATGCCCGTCGAACGCTGCTTCGACTGGGAGAGCCTCACGCTCGCCGAGCTTGCCGTCGGCGACGTGGACGCTGCGGATGGCTACGCACTGCGTGCAGAACGGGACGCGGCGCAGCTCGCGCTGAAGCTCCCGTCTGCGCTCGCCGGCAGGGCGCGAGCGGCGGTGCTGCTCGCACGCGGGGAGCCGCTCGCGGCTGCTCGCGTGGCGCACGAGTCGGCCGAGGCTGCCGGCTCGGTCGGAGCCAACCTTCAGGCAGCGTTCTCCCGCGGCCTGGAGGGGCGTGCGCTGGCGGCCGGAGGCGATCGGCTCGAGGCGGTCGCGACCCTCCGCCGGGCGGAGCGCGAGCTCGACGCCTGCGGCTCAGTGCGCGTGCGCGATGAGATGCGGCGCGAACTGCGGCGGCTCGGTGCGCGCGCCGAGCCGCGTGGCCCGGCGGCTCCGGGGGACAGCGGCATCGACGCGCTGAGCAAGCGCGAGCTCGAGATCGCGCGCCTCGTCACCGATCGCCTGACGAACCGTGAGATCGCCGCGGCGCTGTTCCTGAGCGAAAAGACGATCGAAACGCACCTGCGCAACATCTTCCACAAGCTCGGCGTGACGTCGCGGGTCGAGGTCGCGCGAGCGGTCGAACGGGAGCGCGCCGGGTCTGCGGGCCGCGCAGGCGTGACCCTGCTCGCGCCGCCGGTGGATCCCGACGCCACGCGCCTGGAGGAGCTCGGGTACCGACAGGAGCTGGCGCGGGGGCTCCACCTCTTCGACAACGCCGCGATCGGATTCGCCGGCATCTCACCCGTCGTCGGCCTGTACGCAGTGGCACTCGTCGGCCTGGCCGTGGCCGGCCCGGCGTGGGTGTGGGTCCTGCCCGTTGCGCTGGTGGGCCAGTGCCTGTTGCTGGTGGTGTACGCCGAGCTGGCGTCGGAGTTCCCGATCGCCGGGGGCGCATACCAGTGGAGCCGTCGGCTGATGGGCGGCACGTACGGGTGGCTCAGCGGCTGGGTGGCGATCTGCGCCTACTGCGCGGCGAACACGACGATCGCCTACCTCGGCGCGCCGTGGGCCCTCACGCTCGCGGGCATCGAGCCCACGCCCAACGCCATCGTGGTCACCGGGATGGTCCTCGTCGGCGTCTGCGCGGTCGTCGGCGCCTCGAGCGTCGACGTGCTCGGGCGCGTGATCAAGGCCGGGATCGCCGCCGAGATCATCGCCTCGGTCGGCATCGGACTTGCGCTCCTGCTCGTCTTTCGAACCCAGGACGTCTCGATCCTCGGCGACACGCTCGGCGCAGAGGCCCTCTCCGGCGGCTCCGTCAACTCAGGGATGCTCGCGGCCCTGGCCGTCGCGGGCTGGGTCTTCATCGGCTTCGACTGCTGCATCGGGGCATCCGAGGAGACGAGGCAGGCAGCGCGCCATGTCCCGTTGGCGATCTGGCTCGCGCTGCTGAGCGTCGGCGTCCTCGTGATCATGAATGCATTCGCGGTCACGCTCGCGCACCCCGACCTCGCCGGCGTCGTGGCCGGGGACGACTCCGATCCGGTTGGCACCTCGGTCGAGGCGTCGTTCGGGTCGTGGTCGGCGAAGCCCTTCGCCGCGATCGTGCTCGCGGCGTTCCTCGCCTGCGGGATGGCCGCGCAGACGGTGACGGCGCGGACGATGTACTCGGTCGCCCGCGACGACGTGCTCCCGGGGTCGCGGTTCCTGCGCCGCGTCGACCGGCGGCGTGCACCCATCGGCGCGATCGTGACGACCGCCGTTGTCGCCTGCCTCGGCCTCTTGCTCGGACTGCACTCCGCGGCCGTCGGCAGCCTCATCACCTTCGGCACGGCGGGCATCTACGTGGCCTTCCTGCTCGTCGCGCTCGCCGCCCTCGTCGCGCGCCTCCGGGGGACATGGAAGCCTGCAGGCCACGTGCGACTCGGCCGGGCGGGTGTCGTCGTCAATGCCCTGGCCGTGGCGTGGCTCTCGTTCGAGACCGTCAACATCGCATGGCCCCGGACGTCGCTCGCCCCGCCGGGAGCCCCCGCCTACCAAGTGTGGGCGGCGCCGATCCTTCTCGTGCTGATCGGCGCCGCCGGCGTCACGTACCTCGTCCTCGCCCGGCCGCAGCGGAAGCTGCCCGGCCGCTAGAGGCTTGATGTGAAATGGGCGCCCCGTGGGGCCGTCTCAGGCCAAGCCAGGTCGGCTCCGCGTCCGCAGCGCAGGCTTGACGCCTTCGCAAGGGCGCGGAGACGGCGTGGCGCCGTGCCTGAGGCAGCATCCACGACCGCGCACGAATTTCACATCAAGCCTCAAGGTCCTCCGCCCCGGCACGGCGTCAGGTGTCTACCCCCGTCGCGCGGCGGTAGGTCACCTTCAGGTCGTCGTGCCAGTCGCCCGGCCTCCGGGCGAGCTGCCAGAGGCCGTCGAAGGCGTCGGGCCGGAGCGTGGCGGAGTAGCGCTGGTCGAAGCCCGGGGCCTTGCGCCACATGCGCAGCACACCCTTGTCGAGCGAGACAGCGTACGTCCGGCGCACGCCGCGAGAGTCGAAGTACTCCAGGACCAGCCCGCCGCCCTCCTCGGGCGCGCCGATGACGCCGATCCAGTCGGGGAACAGCTCGTGGTCGCTGTGCGAGCGCAGGACGAGGAAGTGACCGCCGTCCAGCCACTCGAACGCAATGCTGCCCGGCACGACTTCATCGAACTCCGGGTGTGTCGCCTCGGTCTCCCAGGTACCGATCAGCGCGTCGAACGCATCGAGAGAGCTCATCGGTCAATGCGCGAACGCCGCACCGGTCTCCGCGTCGTGCTGCGGGGCCGGCTGCTTCTGCAACCGCGGCAGCTGCCGCTGCAGGTCGTGCAGGAGCATCTCGGCCATGTCGTACGTGAACCCCCGCCTGACGACGACGCGCAGTGCGGCGAGGTCGGTCCGGTTCTCGGGGAACGTGTACGCCGGCACCTGCCAGCCGCGCTCGCGGAGCGCATTGGAGACGTCGAACACGGTGAAGTTCTCCACGTCGTCGCTCAGCGTGAAGGCGAACACCGGGAGCTCGTCGCCCCTCGTCACCAACTCGAACGGCCCGAGCTCCGCGATGCGAGACGACAGCTGCGTGGCGACGTCCCGCGCGTAGCCCTGCACCTTGCGGTACCCCTCGAAGCCGAGGCGGATGAAGTTGTAGTACTGCGCGACCACCTGCGCGCCGGGGCGCGAGAAGTTGAGCGCGAAGGTCGGCATGTTGTCGCCCAGGTAGTTGACCCAGAAGATCAGGTCCTCGGGCAGCGCGTCCGCGTCCCGCCAGACGATCCAGCCGACGCCCGGGTAGACCAGGCCGTACTTGTGCCCCGAGGTGTTGATCGAGGCGACGCGAGGCAGACGGAAGTCCCACTCGAGCGCCGGGTCGAGGAAGGGAGCGATCATCGCGCCCGAGGCGCCGTCGACGTGCACCGGGACGTCGAGACCGGTCTCCTGCTCGAGGGCGTCGAGGGCGTCGCAGATCTCCGCGACCGGCTCGTAGGAGCCGTCGAACGTCGAGCCGAGGATCGCGACGACGCCGATCGTGTTCTCGTCGCAGCGCTTCACCGCCTCCTCGGCGGAGAGGTGGTACCGGTCTCCGTCCATGGGCACGAGCCGCATCTCGACGTCCCAGTAGTTGGCGAACTTCTCCCAGCACACCTGGACGTTGATCCCCATGACGAGGTTCGGCCGGTCGGCCGGCTTGCCCTCGGCGGCCCGTCGCTTCTGCCAGCGGCGCTTGAGCGCAAGTCCCCCGAGCATGGCGGCCTCGCTGGAGCCCGTCGTCGAGCAGCCGGTCGCCTCCTCCGCGTCCGGCGCGTTCCAGAGCCGGCTGAGCATGTTCACGCACCGCATCTCGATCTCGGCCGTCTGCGGGTACTCGTCCTTGTCGATCATGTTCTTGTCGAAGCACTCCGCCATGAGCTTCTCGGCCTGGGGCTCCATCCAGGTCGAGACGAAGGTCGCGACGTTGAGCCGCGCGTTCCCGTCGAGCATCAGCTCGTCGTGGACGAGTTGATATGCGACGTCGGCGGGGAGCTCCCCCTCGGGGATGCGGTGACGCGGCATCGTCTCCGTCTCCAGGCTGAAGAGCGGTGCCGTCACGAGGTCGTTCGTCCTGCCTTGCGGAGCTCTCGGGTGCTTGAGCGTCACGGGCGGAGCCTCCTGGTGCGTGGGTGGGTGAACGTCGGCGCGCCTACACGCCCGACAACGGGTTCGCCCCGCTCGGCGGGTCGAGGATCAGGTCGGCGACGAGCGCCGTCCAGCCGGTCTGGTGCATCGCCCCGAGCCCCGCGCCGTTGTCGCCGTGGAAGTACTCGTGGAAGAGGAGGTTGTCCCTCCACGCGGGATCGTCCTGCAGGCGGTCGGTCCCGCCGAAGACGGGCCGGCGGCCGTCCGCGCCACGCAGCCAGATGGACACGATCCGGTCGGCGAGATCCTGGGCGATCTCACCGAAGGTTTTCTGCGTCCCCGAGCCCGTCGGATACTCGACGGTATAGTCCTCGCCGAAGAAGTGGTGGTTGACCGCGAACTGGCGGATGGCGAGGTAGTTCACCGGTAGCCACACCGGGCCGCGCCAGTTCGAGTTGCCGCCGAACATCGTCGTGGTCGACTCCGCCGGCTCGTAGTCGATCGTCGCGCCGGGGATGCCCTCGAGCGTGTACGGCGCGTTCTCGTAGCGCTTCGAGACGGCGCGAAGGCCGTGGGGCGAGAGGAACGCGTCCTCGTCGAAGAACTCGCCGAGCGTCCGCCTCAGGTCGTCGGGCGAGAGCACGGACACGAGCACCGTGCGATGCTCGCCCAGCTCGCGGACGCGGCCGACGAGGCTCCCGCCCGTCTCGAGGAACCGCTCGCGCAGGCGCGCGAACCGCTTTCCCAGCTGCTGAGCCCACTCCGCCGTCGGCATGGGGAGCGCGACGGCAGGCAGCAGCGGGATCAAGCCCGCGATCGTCTTCACCCGGACCGGCGTCGGCTCCCCTTCCGGCGGTGTGATGCGGTCGTAGAAGAAGGCGTCCTCCTCGTCGTAAAGCCCCTGCCGATCGAGCGCGCGCGCGATCATCACGAACTGCTCGAGGAACCTGATGACCATGTCCTGGTAGACGTCGTTCTCCTGTGCGAGCACGATCGCGATCAGGAGCATCGAGAGGGTGTAGTACGCCATCCAGGCCGTGCCGTCCGCCTGCTCGAGCTTGACGCCGGGGGGCAGGGTCGAGCGGTCGACCGGGCTGATGTTGTCGAGGCCCAGGAATCCGCCGCCGAAGACGTTGTTGCCGTCGACGTCCTGGCGGTTGACCCACCAGGAGTAGTTGACGAGGAGCTTCTGGAACACCCGCTCGAGGAACTCGCGGTCGCGGCTGCCGTCGATGCGGAACACGCGCAGCGCGGCCATGACGTGTACGGGCGGGTTGACGTCGTCGAAGTTCCACTCGTAGGCGGGGAGTGCCCCGTTCGGGTGCATGAACCACTCGCGGAGCAGGACGAGAAGCTGATACTTCGCGAAGGCCGGGTCGAGGTGCGCCCACGGCACCGCGTGGAAGCCGAGGTCCCAGGCGGCGAACCAGGGGTACTCCCACGGGTCGGGCATCGCGAGCACGTCGAAGGAGTCGAGGTGACGCCAGTTCGCGTTGCGACCGTGGAGACGGGCCGACGGCGGCGCGGGTTGCCCGGGTCGCCGTCGAGCCAGCGCCGGACGTCGTAGGGGTACATCTGCTTGCTCCATACGAGTCCGGCGCACGCCTGTCGCAGCACCTGCATCTGCTTCGGGAGTCGTCTCGGGCGGCGCGAGCGCGGCGTAGAACTCGTCCGCGTCGGCCTCCCGGGCGGCCATCGTCCGATCGAAGGCGTCGGCGGCCCACTTCTTGCCGGCCTTCTTCGGGCCCGACTTCCCCTCCCGGCGGTGGAGCAGGAGCCGCAGCTCGGCGCTCTCACCGGCCCCGACGTTCAGCACGTAGTGGAACGCGGCCTTCGTGCCGACGCCGTCGGGGTTGACGGTCGGCAGGCCCGCGACGACGTAGTCGTTGATGCCGTCCTTCGGGAACGGCGTGCCGGCTCCGTCCCGAAGACGCGGGCGGTGTTCGTCTCGTTCTCGCAGAACAGCGTCTCGGGGACCGACGCCGTCTGGGCCCGGCGCCGCGTTCAGCCGGTATCCCGCGAGCGCGTGGTCCGCGACGATCAGGCCGCCGGCGTCCCCCTCGATGCGCGGCCTCGTCCTCGTCTCACCCCACGACCAGGTGTTGCGGAACCACAGGGTCGGCAGCACGTGGAGCGTTGCCTCGTCCGGGCCGTGGTTCGCGACCGTGATGCGCTGGAGCACCTCCTTGGGCGACGCCTTCGCGTACGTCACGTCGACCGACCAGTACCGGTCGTCGTCGAAGACGCCCGTGTCGAGCAGCTCGAGCTCCGGGTCCTGGAGGCCCCGACCGTGGTCGACGAGCTGCTCGTAGGGGAACGTCGCCTGCGGGTAGTGGTACCGCCAGCGGAGCAGTGCGTGACTCGGGAGCCCCTCGAGGTACCACCAGTACTCCTTGACGTCCTCGCCGTGGTTCCCCTGCGGCCCGGTGAGGCCGAACATGCGCTCCTTGAGGATCGGGTCGCGGCCGTTCCAGAGCGCGAGCGCGAGGCAGAGCTCGTGGCGGATGTCCGAGATGCCGGCCATCCCGTCCTCGTTCCAGCGGTAGGCGCGCGACCGTGCGTGGTCGTGCGGGAACGAGCTCCACGCGTCGCCGCTCTCCGAGTAGTCCTCGCGGACGGTGCCCCACGCCCGCTCGCTCAGGTAGGGGCCCCACTCGTACCACGGGTTCGCGGTGAAGGGGTCGTCCTCGGCGCGACCCGTCGCCTCCGCGAGTCGCCGGTGCTCGGCGGTTGTCGGCTGCTTCGCCATGCCGGTCACTCTGCCTGGCCCGGGGCGACAGGCGCGACGTCGAAGAGGTGAAAGCCCCACGGCGGCAGCGCGACGTACATCCCGTCGCGGAGGTCGTCGCCCGTCCGTTCGTAGGTCTCGCCGTCGGCCGCGTCCTCGAGAAGCCAGGTCGTGCCGCGGAGGTCGTCCCACGGAATCGAGACGCGGCCTTCCGCCGGCTCGTCGCCGAGATTGACGACGACGAGCTTGCGCGACGTGCCGCGCCAGCCCCAGCCGACGAGCTGCCCCCAGCGCTCGTTGCCGTCCCACCCGCCGCGCTCGGCACGCGTCCACTCACCCTCCCGGAAGACGCCGTCGCCGAGGAACGCGAGCAGGCGCTCGTAGAACGCCCGCAGGTCCACGTCGACCGGCTCGTCCGGCCGGCGGCCGAGGAAGACGGGAAGCTGAACCGTCCGACCGTCGAGCTGCCCCTCGTGGACGAGCCGCGCGCCGGTCTGGCTCAGCGTCGCCACGGCGGCTGCACGCGCCTTGGGCCGGGAAAAGGTCGCCGCCGCGCGCGGCTCGTCGTGGTTCTCGACGAAGCGGACGAGCCGCCGCTGGTAGGCGAGGTCGGCGCCGAGATGGCCGTGCACCTGCTCGGCGCCCTCGTGGACGAGACGGTCGTAGAGCCGCTTGTCGTAGCAATGGTCGAAGCCCTGCTGCTGGAGCTCCCACTCCATGTCCCAGTACGCCTCGGCGATGAACACGAACCCCGGTCGATCGGCCTTCACGGTCGGGATCACCGTCGGCCAGTAGTCGCTCTCGGGCCGCGGGGCCGCGCGCCCTCCCCACGTCCGCTCGAAGATGTCGTTCGTCACGAGCATCGCCATGTCGCAGCGGACGCCGTCGCACTGGGTCGCGATCGACCGCAGCGTCGCCGTCACCGCGCCCCGCAGATCGGGCGAGAATGCGTCGAGCTGGACGACGTCCGGCCACGCCGGGAAGTAGGGGTCTCGCCCGTTCGCGACGACGACGTCGCCGACGCGGACGAACGACGCCGGGTCACGCTCGAGGTCGGCCTCGTCGCCGCGGACGAAGTACTCCGGACGCTCTGCGAGCCACAGGTGGTCGGGCGCCACGTGGTTGGGGACGAAGTCGAGGATCAGCCCGAGCCCGTGCGCAGCCAGTGCGTCGCGCGCTGCCGCGAGCCCCTCGGGGCCTCCGAGGCGCTCATCCACGACGTACTCGCGAATGCAGTAGGGCGACCCGACGACGTCCGCCGGCGCGAAGTCGGGCAGGGCGCGCCGGAAGCCCTCGACGAGCGACGGGTTCCTCATCGCGATCCCGATCCCCGCCGGGCTCCGCCCCCAGACACCCATCAGCCAGACGGCGTCGAAGCCGAGCGATGCGACCGCCTCCCACTCGGCGTCCGGGACGCTCGCGAGGTCGACCGCTGCGCCCGCCCGCCGACTCAGCTCGTCGAGCCAGGCCCAGGTGTTGATCTCGTAGATGAACGGGTAAGCGACCATGCGCTCGGCGCTCCGCCCGCTCCGGGCGCTGCGCATCGGACGAGTATCGAGCATCCGTGTCGGCGCCCGGGTCGCCAGGCGGCAACCGACCGATGTCCGAACGGCAACCCCATGCGCTCGGCCAAACAACCGCTGCGTGACTCGCGCGCCTGCTGGCAGAATCGCCGCATGGCCGAGACGCACAAGCTACGCATCGAGTACTGCGTCCCCTGAGGGGCGCGGGGGAACGCCGCCGGTCTGGTGGCGCGACTGCTCGAGCAGCACGAGGAAGACCTCGCCACGATCGAGGTCGTGCCCGGTGCGAACGGGATCTTCGACGTCCACGTGGATGGGGAGCTCGTCTTCACGAAATCGATGCTCGGCCGCTACCCCGAGCCCGACGAGGTCGTCCCCCTCGTCGAAGCGCGACTGAGCTAGACGGCTAGTCGGCCAAGGCCCTGCCCTCGGTCAGGCCGAGCTCGGCGGCGCGGTCGATCGCGTCGTCGCGGCTCGACACGCCGAGCTTTCGGTAGACGGCGATCGCCTGCGTCTTGACGGTGTTGCGCGTGACGTGCAGCCGCTCGCCGATCTCGCGGAACGAGAGGCGCGTGGTCAGGAGCGGGAGCAGCCGTAGCTCCGCCGGGGTCAGCATCGACTCCCTCCGGCCGTCCTGCTCGCGCAGGGCGCGCAGCTCGTCTCGCAGCGTCTCGGTCTGCGACACCAGGACGCCGAGCGCCGGTCGACGCTCGAGAACCGCCTCCGCGCGCGCCAGGAGCGAAGCCGCCGTTGCCGTGTCGAGGCGCGCCAGGTGCGCGCGCGCGAGCTCGAGCAGCGCCTGCACCGAGCACCACGGCAGGGCGTGCGTCAATGCGGGCACGACGGCTTGCGCTTCCTCGAGCGGCTCGCGAGCGGCCTGCCAGTCGCCGTTTCGCAGCTCGGCCCATCCGATGGCCGCGAGCTCGATCGCGCCCGGCCCGTAGGGCCCGTGACCGCGCTCTCCGTCGAGGTCGTGAGCGGCGGCCGCGAGATCCCGGGCACGCGCCGGGTCTCCGGCTTGCGCGGCGAGCAGTGACCGCTCGGCGAGGGCCAGACGCCGGACGTCGACGGCCCCGACGCCGGCCGCCATCTCGTCGGCCTGGGCGAAGAGCGCTTCTGCCCGGTCGTTCTCGCCCCGCAGCAGGTGCGCGACGCCGCTGAGCAGCACGGCCGTGGGGCGCCACCGGCTCGTCCATGGTAGGCCGGCGACGGCCGCCTCCGCGTCCGCGAGCATCTGATCGGCGCCGTCGCGGCAGAACGCGGCGCGGAGCAACGCGACCTCCGGCCCGACCGAGCTCGCCCCCTCGCCGCTCTCTGCAGCTTCGAACCACAACGCAGCGTGGTCCGCGCGCCCGCAGAGCGCATGGATCCAGCTCCCGACGACCGCCGTCCCGGGGTGGCGCTCGAGAAGCGCCGGGTCGCCGAGCCCCTCGAGCCAGCCGTCGAGTCCTTCCAGCCCTTCCGCGTACGCGGGCAGTGTGTGCATCGCGACAAGGCGCGCGACCACGTTCATGTCCCCCGCCGCGGCCGCGTACCGTCTGGCGGCGTCGAGGGCGCCGTTCGCCTCGCACCACACCGCGGCCCGGCGGTAGAGCGCAGGAACGAGCTCGGGCTCGCGCCGCCCGAGCTCGGCGCGGAGCGCCTCGCGGAAGAGGTGGTGGTACCGGTACCAACCGCGGCGCCGGTCGAGAGGAACGACGAACAGCGACGCCTGCTCGAGGGCCTCGAGCCTCGCCGTCGAGTCCCGCGCACTGCCGACGACGACGTCGCACAGCGGTCCGGACATCGACTCGAGGATCGACGACCGCGTCAGGAAGCCGATGTCGGCGTGATCGAGCTGGGAGAGGTGCTCGAGGTGGAAGTAGTCCGCCACGAACCGGTCCTCACCGGTGAACTCGGACACCGGGCGGCGATGTCCCGTCCTGTCGCGGAGGACGAGCCCCGCGAGATGAAGTCCGGCCGCCCACCCCTCCGTGCGCTCCCAGAGCTCCGCGGCTTCCGTCTCGGCGAGCTCCGGGCGGACGACGCGGAGGAGCAGCTGCGCGTCACGTCGGCTGAGCGCCAGCTCCTCGACGTCCACTTCGAGCACCCGGCCCTCGGCGCGCAGGCGGGCGATCGGCAGCTCGGGCAGCATGCGGCCCGAGAGCGCGAGCGTGGATCCTTCCGGCAGGTGCCGGATGAGCGTGGCGAGCACGGCGGCCGATGCGGAGGAACGAGCCGCCTGGACATCGTCGATCACGAGCAGGAACGGCTCGGTGGCCTGCGAGAGGACGCACGAGAGCCGAGGAAGACCGGTAGCGCGGAGCCCTCGTCGGGACGCAAGGTCCTCATGGGCCACGTCGTCGCGCGACCCGATCCCTCGCAACGCGGCGACCACGCACCGGAACAACGTGTAGCCGTCGTCGCCCTCGTCCAGCGACACCCAGGCCAGCGGACGGTCGTCTCGCTCGGCCCACTGCGACAGCAGCGTCGTCTTTCCGTAGCCGGCCGGCGCGACGAGCGTGACGAGACGGTGGTCGCTCGCCGCGCGAAGGCGATTGACCAGTCCGGGCCGTGGGACCGTTCCTGCCCGCACAGGCGGAGGGACGGTCTTCGCGGAGAGGTCGAACGGCTCCGGCGCAGAGCTTCCGTTGGAAGCGGGCGCCTGCTCTCCGCGGCGCGCCCTGGGGCTCGCTGACCTTCTCGAGCTGCGACATACCCGACACCTCCCCGACCTGGCGGCACGGCCGGCCTCCCCACGCCGACCGTCGGTCAACCAAAAGTCAAGCGTGCCGGTCGCGCCGAGACAATGACGCTCGCACCGAACTTATCGGTGGTGCACGCACGGCGTCCGCGTACGTGCAACCGGAGGCGGAATCAGGGCGTCGGGCGCGCCTCGGCCTCCGTCGGCGAGGAAGAGGAGCGCCGCCTTCACGCGCTTGCTCACCGATTCGGCCTCGGCGAGGTCGAGCTTCAGGAAGATCGAGTTGATGTGCTTCTCGACCGACCTCTTCGTGAGGACGAGCGACTCGCCGATCGCGGCGTTGCTCTTCCCCTGGGCGATCTCGGCGAGCACCTCGCGCTCGCGCTGCGTCAGCTCCGCCAGCGGCGAGTCCGTCGAGTGCGCGGTCGCCGAGACGAGCAGCTCCACGACCTTCGGATCGATGACCGACCCGCCCTCCGCGACGGTCTCGACTGCGGACCGGAGCTGCGCCCCGTCGTGGAGCCGCTCCTTCAGCAGGTAGCCGCGACCGTCAGAGCCGGCCTCGAGGAGCGAGAGCGCGTAGGTCGGCTCCGCGTACTGGCTGAGGACGACGACGCCGACGGTCGGATGGCTGTCGCGAAGCGCGGTCGCTGCCTGTATGCCTTCGTCGCTCCGGGACGGCGGCATCCGGATGTCGGTCAGGACGACGTCGGGCTGCGTCGACTCGACCGCTTCGAGCAAGGACGGCAGATCCTCGCAGGAGGCGACGACGTCGATCGCGCCCTGCCCCGTGAGGACGTGTTCCAGCCCTTCCCGCACCAACAGGTTGTCGTCGGCGATCACGACCCGCACGGACACGACGATCACGATAGTCGCCGGAAGGCGACGCACCGTGCACACCTCCCCCCGCCGTGTGTGCGCGCCTGCTTCCCCGGACACCAGTCGGCCACATTGCGACCGGCCGCCGCCGCCGCCATCGTTGGGTCGAATGGCCGGAGAGCCGGAGATGAGGCGCTCATCCATCGGGGTCGTGACCGTCGACGACCACGAGGCGTTCCGTCGCAGCATCCGAGACGTGATCGAGGCGACCCCGGGCTTCGAGCTCCTCGGCGAGGCGGCGTCCGGCGAGGCCGCGCTCGCAGCTCGTCGCGGAGCTCTCGCCCGAGCTGGTCCTCGTCGACGCGCGAATGCCGGGGATGGACGGGTTCGAGACGGCTCGTCGCCTGCGCTCCGCGCATCCCGCAGCGACCGTGATCCTCGTCTCGTCCGACGACGTCGCCGAGTCGGTCTGCGTCTCGTGCGGCGCGGCAGCCTTCGTACCGAAGAGGGAGTTCGGCCGAGCAACGCTTCGGCGGGTCTGGGACGAGCACGGCGCGCCGTCCATCGCCTGACGGCGACGGGATCACCCTCGCTGGACGATGTCGCGCGACCGCCGACGCCCTCCAATAGAGACAGGGTCGTGGAGGACTACAGGACCACTCTCCGGCGTCTGGCGCTGCGCGACGACGGTTACATCGCGTCGCTGCTTGCTGACGAGCGCGAGAGTGCCGCGCGGTCCGGGCTCGATCCCCGCACCCACGCGCTCGCTCGCATCGGGGCGCTGATCGCGATCGACGCGGCCCCGCCGTCGTACATGAGCGCCGTCGACTCCGCCCGCCGACGCAGGCGTGACGCACGAGGAGATCGTCGGCACGTTGATCGCGGTATTGACCGTCGTCGGAGTCGCGCGTGTCGTCTCGGCGGCGCCTAACCTCGGCCTGGCGATCGGCTACGACGTCGGCGAGGCGCTCGAGCGGCTCGGGCCGGACCGCCCGCGCCCCTGACGCTGAGGACGCGTGATTCCCACGGGCTCCCGACCCGCGTCATCCCGCTTGGACGATGAACAGCCGCGCGAGGAAGGCGATCCTCGCCTCATGCCTGCTCAGGCTCGCGGCCTCCCGCTCATGACCGAGCGCTCCGATCGCCCATGTGTCGTCATCCTCGGCGGAGGGTTCGGCGGGCTCGGCGCGGCGCAGAAGCTGCGCAAGGCGGACGCCGACGTCGTCCTGGTCGACCGGCACGACTACCACACCTTCCAGCCGCTCCTGTACCAGCTCGCGACGGGCCTCCTCGAGCCGAGCGCCGTCGGCCACTCGATCCGCGACCTCGTCCACCACGACCATCAGGACAACGTCACCGTCCACAAGACGCCGGTGACCGCGATCGACCTCGAGGCACGCGAGGTGACGCTCGCGGACATGGCGCCCCTGACCTACGACTTCCTCGTGATCGGGCTCGGCGCGGAGGTCACGTTCTTCGGGACCGAGGGCGCCGCCGAGCACGCCTTCCCGATGTACACGCTCCCCGACGCGATCCGCCTGAAGGAGCACGTGCTCGGGAAGTGGGAAGCGGCCGACAAGGACCCGAGCCTGGTCGAGGACGGCGCGCTCAACATCGTCGTCGTCGGCGGCGGGCCGACCGGGGTGGAAAGCGCCGGCGCGATCGCCGAGCTCTATCGCAACGACTTCGCGAGGGACTACCCGGGCATCCCGCAGGAGAAGGCGCGGGTCGTCCTGGTCGAGGCTGGGCCGGACGTCTTCGGGATGTTCAAGCCGAACCTCCGCACGTACGCGAGAGAGGCGCTCGAGAAGCGCAGCGTCGAGGTCGTCACCGGGCGCGCGCGTCGCGTCGGTCGCGCCCACCCGCGTCGCGCTGAAGTCCGGCGACGGAGATCGCCGCGCACACGCTCGTCTGGGGCGCGGGCCTGCAGGGCAACCAGCTCGTCCAGTCGCTCGGGCTCGAGCTCGAGCGCGGCAACCGGATCGGCGTCGGGCCCGATCTCACGGTTGCGGGTCATCCGGAGGTCTACGCCGTCGGCGACATCGCCGCGATCACGGATGCGAAGACGGAGCAGGTCCTGCCGCAGCTCGGCTCGGTCGCGCTCCAGTCGGGCGAGCACGTGGGCGAGACGATCGCGCGGCGCCTCCAGGGGAAGGAGCCGAAGCCGTTCAAGTACAAGGACAAGGGGACGATGGCGACGATCGGACGCGGTGCCGCCGTCGTGCAGATGCTCGGCGGGCGGACGATGAAGGGCCTGAAGGCCCAGGCCGCCTGGGGCGTCGTGCACCTCGCGCTCCTGCCGACGAACGAGGATCGCGCGAAGGCGATCGTCGACTGGGCCGGCTCAGGGCTCACCCACCAGCGCACCGGCCGGATCACGTACGAGTCCGAAGTGAACGCGAGCCGATGACCGGCGTGGCGGCGGCATGCACGAGCGAGCCGTGCTGCGACACGGCCGACCGAGGAGGTACGAGGTGACGAGCGCAGCAATGCCCGCCGCGGCGCCGGCGTCGACGGAGGCGAAGGAGGCCGACGTCTTCGTGGTCTTCGGGATCACCGGGGACCTGGCCAAGGTCATGACGTTCCACTCGCTGTACCGGCTCGAGCAGCGCGGGCTGCTCGGGTGCCCGATCGTCGGGGTCGCCGTCGACGACTGGACGATCGACCAGCTCGTCCAGCGCGCACGCGACTCGATCGTCGGCACCGGCGAGCAGCTCGACGAGGCGGTGTTCGAGCGCTTCGCGGACCGGCTCTCGTACGTGCAGGGCGACTTCGGCGACGCAGCCGCCTACGAGCGCGTCGGCGCCGCGATCTCCGGCGCCGAGAGCCCCGTCTTCTACCTCGAGATC
Source organism: uncultured Actinomycetes bacterium (assembly GCA_963706915.1). GTDB lineage: Bacteria > Actinomycetota > Thermoleophilia > Gaiellales > Gaiellaceae > Gaiella. The sequence continues at coordinate 9,370 of CAVPOH010000003.1, read as the reverse complement.
CCGCCGTTCCTCTTCGGCCGCGTCGTCCAGGGCCTCGCCGAGGCTGGCCTGACGAAGAACGCCCGGATCGTCGTCGAGAAGCCCTTCGGCCACGACCGCGAGTCGGCGCGCGCGCTCGCCGAGGAGCTCCACCAGTACGTCGACGAGTCGCAGCTCCTCCGCATCGACCACTACCTCGGGAAGATGGGCCTCGAGGAGATCCTCTACCTCCGGTTCGCGAACCGGATCTTCGAGCCGGTCTGGAACCGCGACCACATCGAGTGCGTCGAGATCACGATGGCCGAGGACTTCGGCGTCGAGGATCGCGGCCACTTCTACGATCCCGTCGGCGCGCTGCGCGACGTCGTCGTCAACCACCTCATGCAGGTCGTGGCCGCGACGGCGATGGAGCCGCCGTCCCGCGGCGACACCGCGACGATCAAGGACTCGCAGGTGGCGCTGTTCCGCGCCGTCGCTGGAGGCGGACCCCGCGCACTACGTCCGCGGGCAATACGAGGGCTACCTCGGGATCGACGGCGTCGCCGCCGACTCGACGACGGAGACGTACGCGGCGCTCCGCCTCGAGATCGAGAACTGGCGCTGGTCGGGCGTCCCCTTCTTCATCCGCACCGGGAAGCGCCTCCCCGTCACGCAGACCGAGGTCCGCGTCGTGTTCAAGCACCCGCCGCGGCTCGGCTTCGGGATCGCCTCCTCCGAGCCCAACCAGATCGTCGTCAAGCTCGACCCCTCTACCGGGATCCAGACGATCCTCGCAGCGCACCGGGCCGATGCCCCGGGCGCCTCCCGGATCGAGCTCGACATGGAGTTCGCCGCCGAGGGCGGCGAGGGCGCAACGCCGTACGAGGTGCTCCTCCACGCCGCGATGGTGGGCGACGCCACGCGCTTCACCCGGCAGGACGGCGTCGAGGAGAGTGGCGGATCATGCAGCCGCTCCTCGACGCGCCGCCGCCGGTGCACGCGTACGCGCCCGGCTCGTGGGGCCCCGAGGCGGCCGACAAGCTCGTGGCCGGGTTCGGCCGCTGGCACGGACCGTGGCTTGCGTCATGAGCGACACGACCGCAGCTACCAAGCGCCAAGGCCCAGAGCGCAGCCGCGCCGTCGCCGTTCCCGCCGATCGCCGACTACGCGTTCCTCTCCAACTGCCACACCGGCGCGCTCGTCGCGGCAGACGGGGCGATCGACTGGCTCTGCTTCCCCGCCTTCGACTCGCCGAGCGTCTTCGGCAGCCTGCTCGACCGGCAGGCCGGGTTCATGCGCGTCGGGCCGTACGGCATCAACCATCCGTCGGCGCGGACCTACGAGCCGGGGACGAACATCCTCGTGACGACCTGGAAGACGCCGATGGGCTGGATCGTCGTCCGCGACGCCCTGACGATGGGGCCGTACACGGGCGCCGACTCCGTGACGCCCCACACGCGGCCGCCGGCCGACGAGGACGGCGACCACATGCTCGTCCGAACGGTCGAGTGCATCGAGGGCCGGGTCGAGGTCGAGCTCATCTGCGAGCCGGCGTTCGACTACGGCCGGGCGCCGGCCGAATGGACGATGGCCGCGGACGACATCCACGCCGCCGACGCGACGGGTGCCGGGCAGACGTTTCGCCTCCTGTCCGATCTCGCGCTCGGGATCGAGGGGAACCGCGTCCGCGGCCGGCATGTCCTCCAGGAGGGAGAGCGCGCGTTCTGCTGCATGACCTGGGCCGAGGGGCTCGCCGGCCCGCGGAGCGTCGAGGAGGCCGAGGAGCGCGATGGCCGCGACGACGCGCTTCTGGCGCGGCTGGCTCGGCCGCGCACGGATCCCCGACCATCGCTGGCGCGACCCGATCCAGCGCTCGGCGCTGACGATCAAGGGCCTCACCTACATGCCGACCGGCGCGACGGTCGCCGCCCTCACGACCTCGCTCCCGGAGACGCCGGGCGGCGAGCGCAACTGGGACTACCGCTACACGTGGATGCGCGACACGACGTTCACGCTGCAGGCGCTGCACTGGCTGAACCTCGACTGGGAAGCCGACGAGTTCATGCAGTTCGTCGCCGACCTCGAGCCGAACAGCGACGGCGCGCTGCAGATCATGTACGGCATCGACGGTCGCCGTGACCTGACGGAGTCGACCCTCGACCACCTCACGGGCTACGCCGGCGCACGCCCCGTGCGCATCGGCAACGGCGCCTACGACCAGCGCCAGAACGACGTCTTCGGCGCGGTGCTCGACTCGATCCTGCTCCACACTCGCAAGAGCGAGCGGCTGCCGCAGCGGCTCTGGCCGATCGTCGAGACGCAGGCCGAGTGCGCCACGAAGGTCTGGCGCGAGCCCGACCAGGGGATCTGGGAGGCCCGCGGGGCGCCGCAGCAGTACGTGTCGTCGAAGCTGATGTGCTGGGTGGCGCTCGACCGCGCGTCCAACCTCGCCGACGATCCGCGGCGACCAGGACAAGGCGGACGCCTGGAGGGAGACCGCGGACGAGATCCAGTGCGGACATCCTCGAGCACGGCGTCTCGCGACCAGGGCGTGCTCCGCCAGCACTACGCCACGGACGCCCTCGACGCGTCGGTGCTGCTCGCCGCGATCTTCGGGTTCCTCCCCGGCGACGACGAGCGCCTCCACGCGACCGTCGCCGCGATCGCGACCGACCTGACCGAGAACGGGTTCGTGCTCCGGTACCGCACGGACGAGACCGACGACGGCCTGTCGGGCAAGGAGGGGACGTTCCTGATCTGCTCCTTCTGGCTCGTCTCGGCGCTTGCGATCGTCGGCGAGCTGCAGCAGGCCCGCGACCTGATGGAGCGGCTCCTGCGGATCGGATCGCCGCTCGGCCTCTATGCGGAGGAGTTCGACGCCGACACGGGCCGCCACCTCGGCAACTTCCCGCAGGCCTTCTCGCACCTGGCACTGATGGAGGCCGCAGCCCGCATCATCGTCCCCGAGCTGCTGGCGCAGCAGTAACGCGAGAGAGAGGACACGATGGCCACCGACGCGGCGCCTGCGACCATTCGCAGCACCGATCCCCGCACGGCTCGACCGCCTGAGCTGGTCGCCGTTCCACACCCGCATGGTGGCCGGACTCGGCGCGGCGTGGATCCTCGACGGCCTGCAGATCACGATCGCGAGCTCGGTGACGGGCGTCCTCATCCAGCCCGACACGCTCGACATGACCTCGACCCAGGTCGGGCTGATCGCGTCGGTCTACCTCGTCGGCCAGGTCGTCGGTGCGCTCGTCTTCGGAAGGATGTCCGATCAGCTCGGGCGGAAGCGGCTGCTCGTCGTCACCCTCCTCCTGTACCTCTTCGGCACCGGGCTTGCGGCGTTCACGGTGAACGACGGCGGCTGGATCTGGCTCGCCTGGTTCTACGGGACGCGGTTCATCGCGGGCATGGGAATCGGCGGCCAGTACGCGGCGATCAACTCCGCGATCGACGAGATGATGCCCTCGAAGTACCGGGGCCGGGTCGACATCTGGATCAACGGCAGCTACTGGGCCGGCGCGATCCTCGGCTCGTTCGCCTCGCTCGTGTTCCTGAACGCGTTCGCCCCGAACGTCGGGTGGCGGCTCGCGTTCCTGATGGGTCCCGTGCTCGCGATCGTCGTCTCTGATCGTGGCGCGCACCCTCCCCGAGAGCCCGCGCTGGCTCATGACCCACGGCCGCATGGAGGAGGCGGAGAGAGAGCTTGCGAAGATCGAGGAGGCCGTGCGAAAGTCGGGCCAGGAGCTCGAGCCCGTCGACGACTCGCAGGCGCTCGAGCTCACTCCCGAGAAGCGCTACGGCTACGTCATGTTCCTGGGCCTCGTCTTCCGGACGTACCCGAAGCGGGCGGTTCTCGGCGCGACGCTGATGATCACGCAGTCGTTCCTCTACAACGCCATCTACTTCACGTACGGGCTGGTGCTCGTCCAGTTCTACGGCGTGAGCGCGGACAAGGTGCCGCTCTACGGCCTCGCCTTCGCAGTCGGCAACCTCTGCGGGCCGCTCATCCTCGCGCCGCTCTTCGACAGCGTCGGCCGGAAGCCGATGATCTCGGGCACGTACATCATCTCGGGCGTCCTGCTCGCGATCAGCGGCTTGATGTTCGACAAGGGCCACCTCGACGCGACGACGCAGACGTTCTGCTGGATCGTCATCTTCTTCTTCGCCTCCGCGGGGGCGAGCGCCGCCTACCTCACCGTCAGCGAGACGTGGCCGATCGAGATCCGCGCCGAGGCGATCGCGGTCTTCTTCGCCATCGCGCAGATCTTCGGAGCGTTCGGCCCCGTCTTCTACGGTGCGCTGATCGGCGACGGCTCCGATCGGACCGGGCTCTTCATCGGCTACGTCGTCGGGGGAGCGATCATGGTCCTCGGCGGGATCGTCGAGCTCGCGATCGGGATCAAGGCAGAGGGGAAGTCGCTCGAAGACGATGACGAAACCGATCACCTCGACCGCTGAACCTGCGACTGCCGTCCCGACGGTCAGAGGAGGGCAACGATGGACAGCTACGACGTGATCATCATCGGGACGGGCGCGGGCGGCGGCACGCTTGCCCGCCATCTCGCCCCCTCGGGCAAGCGGATCCTCCTCCTCGAGCGTGGCGACTGGCTGCCGCGCGAGCCGCAGAACTGGTCTGACCAGGACGTGTTCGTGGACAACCGCTACGTCTCGCCGGACACGTGGTACGACGCGAGCGGCAAGCCCTTCCAGCCGGGTGTCCACTACGTCGTCGGTGGATGCGACGAAGCTCTACGGCGCTGCCCTGTACCGGCTTCGCAAGGAGGACTTCGGCGAGCTGCAGCATCACGACGGCATCTCGCCGGCCTGGCCGATCGCCTACGACGAGCTGGAGCCCTACTACTCCCTCGCGGAGCAGCTCTACCACGTGCACGGCGCCCGCGGCGAGGACCCGACCGAGCCGCCGGCGAGCGCGCCCTACCCGCATCCCGCCGTGTCGCACGAGCCGCGGATCCAGCAGCTCGCCGACGACCTCGCGGCAGCCGGCTACCGGCCGTTCCACGCGCCGTGCGGGATCATGCTCGACGAGTCGAACCCGCCGTTCTCGACCTGCATCCGCTGTGCGACCTGCGACGGCTTCCCGTGTCTCGTGCACGCGAAGTCCGACGCCGAGGTGCTCGGCGTTCGGCCGGCGCTCGAGCACCCGAACGTGACGCTTCGGACGAACGCGAAGGTCGTCAGGCTCGAGACGAACGGGGAAGGCACCGCCGTCAGCGAGGTGGTCGTCGAGCGGGACGGCGCCGAGGAGCGGTTCGCGTGCGACGTCGTCGTGGTCGCATGCGGTGCGGCCAACACGGCCAAGCTGCTGTTGCAGTCGGCGAGCGACAAGCACCCGAATGGTCTCGCCAACGGCTCGGATCAGGTCGGCCGCAACTACATGTTCCACGACTCGACGGCCGTCCTTGCGCTCTCGCGCGAGGAGAACCCGACCGTGTTCCAGAAGACGCTGGCTCTCAACGACTTCTACTTCGGCAGCGACGACTTCGAGTTCCCGCTCGGCAACGTCCAGATGGTCGGCAAGTCGACGGCCGCGATGTTCCGCGGCGAGCGACCGCGCGACACAAAGCTGGCGCCGGAGTGGACGCTCGATCGGATGGCGCGCCATGCGATCGACTTCTGGCTCTCCACGGAGGACCTCCCACAGCCGGAGAACCGCGTCACCCTCGAGCCGGACGGCAACATCAAGCTGACCTACACGGAGACGAACCTCGAGGCCAAGAAGCGGCTCTACGCAAAGGTCAAGTCGATGCTCGGGGAGTTGGACATGAACCCGGGCCACCTGATCCACCGCTTTGCGTACATGAAGAACGACATCCCGATCGCCGGCTGCGCGCACCAGGCGGGCACCTGCCGGTTCGGTACCGATCCGGAGACGTCAGTGCTCGACGTGAACTGCAAGGCGCACGAGCTCGACAACCTGTACGTCGTCGACACGAGCGTCTTCCCGAGCATCGGCGCGGTGAATCCAGCCCTCACGGCGATGGCGAACTCGCTTCGCGTGGGCGACCATTTGCTCGAGCGGCTGCGGTAACACCGCCTCGGCGGACGATGGCGACGTCAGCCGAGACAAGGGTCGTCAACGCCGCCGCCGTCGTGCAGGGCATCGCGCTCGTCACGTTCCCGGCGGCGAGCACGATCCTCACCGACCCGGCCGAGTACGACCTGTCCTCGAGCCAGTACGGGGCGCTCTTCCTGCCGCAGGTCGTCACGGCGATCGTCGCAGCACTGCTCGGGGCGCGCCTCGGCAACCGATTCGGGACGAAGCGGGTCTACCTCGCCGGCCTCTGCGCCAGCCTGGTCTCGATGGCCCTGCTCCTGGGCAGCGCCGTCGTCGCGGGCGACTCGGGCGCGTACCCGCTGCTGCTCCTCGCGACCGCGTTCCTCGGCGCAGGCTTCGGCCTCGCGGTCCCCGCGCTGAACACGATGACCGCCGACTTCCATCGCGACGCCCCGGACCGCGCGGTCCTCGTGCTGAACGCCCTCCTCGGCTTCGGCACGGTGCTCGCCCCGGTGTTCGTCGCGATCTTCGACGGGCTCGGCGCGTGGTGGGGCCTGCCGCTGGCGTCCGCGATCCTCCTCACCGTGCTCGTGCTCGTCAGCGCGCGCCTGCCGCTGGAGGTCAGCGATGCACGCCGCGACGGCGTCAGACGCCCCGCGCGGCATCCCGAGCCGGTTCTGGGTCTACGCGGGATTCGCCGTCCTCTACGGCATCTGCGAGACGGTCAACGGCAACTGGGCGCAGCTCGACATGACCGACCTAGGCTCGTCGACCACGGCGGCGGCGATCGCGCTCACGGCGTTCTGGGCGATGGTCACGCTGGGCCGGATCCTCTTCGCCGCGATCGAGGCGCGGTTCCCGTCCCGGCTGACGTACCACGTGCTCCCTCTCGTCCTCGCGGGCGCCTTCGTGCTCATCGCGCTGCTACCGGACGACCAGCCCGCGCTCGGCGTCGTCGCGTTCGGCCTCGCCGGGCTCGGGTGCTCGGCGCTCCTGCCGCTGACGATCAGCTTCGGCCAGAAGGAGCTCTCGGCCTACGCGGCCGCCGCGGCGGGCGGCGTGATCGCCTTCTACCAGCTCGGGTACGGCATCGCCGCCTTCGGCGTGGGCCCGCTCCGCGACGCCGGCGTCGAGCTGTCGACCGTCTACGCGCTGGCGGCGATCGTCGCGGTCGCGATGTGCGCCTGGTCGTTCGTCGTCGCCGGCCGTCGGTCGAACTCGGCGTCGATGGCGCTCCCCGGGTCGGGAGCACGGTGACCGGGCCTTCCGGCGAACAGGTCGAGATCTCGCACGGCGACCAGCACGTGGTCGTCGTCGAGGTGGGAGGCGGGCTGCGAACGTACTCGGTCGGCGGCCGTGCAGTCCTCGACGGCTACGGCGCCGACGAGATGTGCCCGCTCGGGCCGCGGGCAGGTGCTGATTCCCTGGCCCAACCGACTCGAGGACGGGAGCTACGAGTTCGACGGGCGGCGCCACCAGGCGCCCATCGACGACCCGGCGGAGAACGACGCGATCCACGGCCTCGTCCGCTGGGCGGCGTGGTCCGTCGGCCGGCGTGGCCCGGAATCCGTCGTGATGGAGCATCGGCTCCATCCGCGGCCGGGCTACCCGTTCTCGCTCGCGCTCAGCATCGAGTACGCGCTCTCCGACGCCGGGCTGTCCGTCACGACCACCGCGACGAACGTCGGGCCCGATCCCTGCCCGTACGGGTGCGGCGCGCATCCGTACCTCACGCTCGGCACCGAGCGGATCGACTCGCTCGTCCTGCGCGCCCCCGGCGGCACCGTCCTGTTCTCCGACGAGCGCGGCCTTCCGAGCGGGAGGTCGCCGGTCGAGGGGACGCAGTACGACTTCCGGCGGCCGCGGCGGATCGGCGCGACGAGGCTCGACAGCTGCTTCACGGACCTCGAGCGCGACACGGACGGCCTCGCCCACGTCGAGCTCGAGGACCCGGAGAGCGGGAACGCGCTCGCGCTCTGGGCCGACAACCGCTATGGCTACCTGATGCTCTTCACGGGCGACCCGTTGCCGGACGTGAGTCGGCGCAGCCTGGCGGTCGAGCCGATGACGTGCCCGCCGAACGCGTTCCGCAGCGGCGAGGCGCTGGTGCGCCTGGAGCCCGGCGCCTCGTTTACGAGCTCCTGGGGGATCTCTCCCCGCAGCGCGCACTGAGCCGCCGGTGGTCGCACCCGACGTCCGCTCGCTCGTCCTCGTCCTGGCTGCGTCAACCCTCGCGGCGATCGTCGCGCGGCTGCACAGCCGGCTGATCCTCCCCACCGTCGTGGTCGAGATCGTCCTCGGGATCCTCATCGGCCCAGAGGCGCTCGGCTTCGCCGACAGCGACCCGTACATCGAGTTCCTCTCGACCCTGGGGCTCGTGTTCCTCTTCTTCTTCGCCGGGCTCGAGGTGGTCGAAAAGCGTGTTCCGCGCCGCGCGATCGGGCTCGGCACGGCCGGCTGGGCCATGTCTCTCGCAATCGGCCTCACCGCCGGGACGATCCTCGAGAAGTCGGGGGTCGACGCCGAGGGGTGGATCCTCGGCGTCGCGCTGGCGACGACGGCACTCGGGACGCTCGTCCCGATCCTGTCGGACGCCGGGCTGCTAAAGACACCGCTCGGCACCGCGGTTCTCGGCAACGGCGTCGCGGGGGAGTTCTGGCCGATCGTCGTCATTTCGGTCTTCCTCACCGGTGTGTACGGATCGGTCGCCGAGGTGCTCCTCCTCATCGGCTTCGGCGCCCTCGTCGCCCTTGCCGGGTGGACGGCGCTTCGCGCCCGCCCACCCAACGTCGTCCGCGTGCTGCAGGAGACCGTGCACACGACCGGGCAGGCGGCGGTCCGGCTCTCGATCCTCGTCCTCGCCGCGCTCGTCCTCCTCGCCCGCGACGTGGGCTTCGACTATGTCCTCGGCGCGTTCGCGGCGGGGCTCGTCGTCGGGCTGGTGCTCGACACCCCCGACGGCGAGGTCGTCCGCATGCGCCTCGAGGGAATCGGCTTCGGGTTCCTCATCCCGATCTACTTCGTCACGACCGGGATCGACTTCGACATCGACAGCCTGCTGACGGCGAGCGGGCTTGCGCTCGCGGCGCTCTTCCTGGCGCTGCTGTTCGTGATCCGTGGCTCCGCGTCGCTCTTGTGGCGCCGGGAGCTCGGCCCGCGGCGCACGCTCTCCCTCGCGTTCTTCGTCGCCACCGGGCTGCCGCTGATCGTCGCGATCGTCGACATCGGGACGGACCGGGGCGCGATCGACGCCGATGTCGGCGCGTCACTCGTCGGGGCGGGAATGATCTCCGTCCTCGTGTACCCGTTCGTCGCGACGCGCCTCTCCGGCGCGCACCCGGGGACGAGCGTGGCCCCGTCCCCGGCCGCCGACGTCAGCGAGTACTAGCG
>CAVPOH010000002.1:0-236297 GCA_963706915.1 uncultured Actinomycetes bacterium | reverse complement strand
ACGCCGAGCCGCGCCGCTTCATCTTCGACCCGGCCCATCCGGTACCGACGATCGGCGGGCTCTACTGCTCCATCGGGGAGTTGCCGGCGCGAGGGCGCCGGCATGGAGCAGGCGTGGTCGCGGCTCTTGAACCCGGTGCTCCGCCTGCGCGACCTGCTGAGCCCGGCCTGGTCGACCAGAAGGAGTCGCCGGCGTTCTTCGGCTGGGAGGAGCCGTACCCGCAGCTCTCCGAGCGCCCCGACGTCCTCGTCTTCCAGACCGAGCCGCTGACCGAGCCCGTCGAGGTCACGGGCCCGACGACCGTCCATCTCTGGGTCGTCGTCGAGCGCCCTCGACACGGACTTCACGGCGAAGCTCATCGACGTCCATCCGGCGAACGACGACTACCCCGACGGCTACGACCTGCTCCTCAACGACTCGGTCATCCGCCGCCGCTACCGCGAGGGGTTCGACCGCGAGCTGCTGATGACCCCGGGCCAGCGTCTACGCGTTCACGATCAAGCTCCCACCGACGAGCAACGTGTTCGGCGCGGCCACCGCGTTCGCGCTCGACATCTCGCAGCGAACTTCCCCCGGCTCGACGTCAACCCGAATACCGGCGAGCCGGTCGGGCGGCACACGCACCAGGTCGTCGCCGAGCAGGCGGTGTACGCCGACGCGGAGAGCATCCGTCGCACGTCCTCCTGCCGGTGATCCGGCGTGAGCGGTCCGCCGTCGCTCGAGCTCGACTGGCGGCTCGTCCCGGCCGGCCCGTTCGCGATGGGCAGCGACCCCGCCGCGGAGCACGCCCCCAACCCACGACGAGGCGCCGAGGCACGAGGTCGAGGTCGGCGCGTTCCGGCTCGGGCGAACACCGGTCACGAACTCCCAGTTCGCCATCGTTCGTCGGCTGCGCCGGTGGGCCGCCGCCCGCCTGGCCGAACGGCGATCGTGCCGTACGGCCGCGAGCTCCATCCGGTCACGTACGTCTCGTGGCCCGAGGCGGACGCGTTCTGCGACTGGGCCGGCGGCTTCCTGCCCGACAGAGGCGCAGTGGGAGCGGTGCCGCCCGCGGAGAGCGACGAGCGGACATGGCCGTGGGGCGACGACCCCCCGGGCTGGCGCACGCGGTGCTCGACTCGACGGACACGGCCACTACCGTTGGGGGGGGCGCCCGCGGGGGGGGGGGCCGTCGGCCACCCCGACCTCTCGGGCAACGCCTGGGAGTGGACGGCGAGCGCGCTACACGGATACCCGTCCGTCAACGGCCGCGAGAGCGACGACACGGGCCGCGCGCGCTGCGGGGTGGCGCGTTCACCGATGGTGCTGGAGATCGGTGCTCTTCCCGCCACGGGATGCTCCCGGGGACCGTCGACCACTACGTCGGCTTCCGGCTGGCGGCCGCGCCCGGCGTCGGTGCGGACGGGATCGAGTTGCTCGACAGTCCCTGTGGGGGGCGTGATCATGGGGAACGACGCGCGCCCGTCAGGTGGCCCTGCGCCTCCCGACCTGTCCCGAGGCACACGGTCGCCGTCGACGCGTTCGAGCTCACCTCGACGCCGGTCACGAACGCTCAATACGTGGTGTTCTTCGTGCGCGCGATGGGGCACGTGGCGCCGATCGACTGGGAAGACGGCGGCGACGCCGCCCGGCCACCAAGATCACCCCGTCACCCACGTCGACTGGCACGACGCGACGGCCTTCTGCCGCTGGGCGGGCGGCCGCCTCCCGACAGAGGCCGAGTGGGAGAGGGCGGCGCGCGGCGTCGACGGGCGCCTCGACCCGTGGGGCGAGGACCCGCCCGACGACGGTCGGGCGCATGCCTTCCACGGCCTCAAGCGCGGGTCGACGGCGCCGGTCGGTGCCGCACCCGGCGGCGCGTCGCCGTACGGTCTCCTGGACATGGCGGGGAACGTCTGGGAGTGGGTGTCGAGCGCATACCGGCCGTACCCGTACGACGCCGGCGACGGCCGCGAGGACCCGGAGAGCGACGAGTCGCGCGCGCTGCGCGGCGGCTCGTACGCGAGCCTCGACGCACGGGCACCTCCGCTGCGCGCGGCGGAGCGCGAGCCGCCCCGGGCGACGGAGCGCTCACATCGGCTTCCGGGTCGCCAGGCCCGTCGGGGAGGAGGATGCATGACCGAGCGCATCGACTCCGACCGGCTCCGCGACCTGACGCTCGAGCTCGTCGAGATGGAGAGCCCCACCGGCGACACGGCGGACGTGGCGCAGCGGTACGCCGACGTCCTGCGCGAGATCGGCCTCGACGTCGAGGTGCTGGACGAGCGCTTCCCCGCCACTCCGGTCGTGGTCGGCCGCCTGAGCGGCGGCGCGCCCGGCCCCACGATCGTGCTGAACGGCCATCTCGACACCGTGCCGATCCCGCACGACGCGCCTCGAATCCAGAACGGGCGAGTCTTCGGCCGCGGCAGCGCGGACACCAAGGGCCCCGTCGCCGCGGCGACGGAGGCCGTGCGCGTGATCGCGGGCTCGGGACGCGAGTTCCCGGGCGAGCTCGTCCTCGTCGCCATCGGCCTCCACGAGGCGCCCGGCGGCCGCGGCGAGGACCTCACCTGGCTTCTCGCCGAGCACGGCTTCACCGCCGACTACGCCATCGTCTGCGAGCTGTCCGGCGACCGCCTCGTCGCAGCGCACATGGGGCAGGCGACCGTCGAGATCGAGATCGCCCGCGAGGGGATGCCCACGCACGAGCTGCAGACGCCGGCCGGGACGCCCAATCCGATCCTCGTCGCCGCGCGGGTGATCGAAGCGGTTCGCGCGAGGACCGAGGAGCCCGCCGCGACCGAGCACCCCGGGGTCGGCGCCGTACGCACTCGGCCAGGTCCACGGCGGTGACTTCTACAACCGGCACCCCGCGACGTGCCGCCTCGTCGGCACGCGGCGCTGGGCGCCCGGCAACACCCTGGCGACGGTGCAGGCGGAGTACGACGCGCTCGTCGCGCCGATCGCCGCCGAGTCTGGCTGCACGATCGACGTCACGCTGAAGCTCGTCCGCGACGCGGCACTCGATCGACCCCGACCACCCGCTCGCGCGTGCGCTCGCCGCCGGCTACGAGGAGGTCACCGGGGAGGCGCTCGAGGCGACCGGCATCAAGGTGGTCGCGGACGGGGCCGTCTTCCAGGCCGTGGGCGGGATCCAGACCGTCTACCACGGCCCACGAGGCGAGGGAGCGCACGCGGACGTGGAGTCGATCGCCGTCGACGAGCTCGTCCGCTCGACGCGGATCTACCTCGCGACGCTCGAGCGCCTCGGCGCGACGCTGGGTGACCGGCCGACGTACGAGGAGCGCTCCTGGATACCGTCGTCTTCCTCGGCTTCCTCAGATGGGTCTTCGTCACCAGCCTGTGGCTCGTCCAGGGACTTCGGCGCGGCGGGGTTGCCCCTGCCCCGAACTGGCTGGCCTCTAGGTGCCGGACACCTGAGGTAGACGAGGACCGCGTGGACGCGGCGATTGACTGCCGTGTCCGCCGGGATCCCCAGCTTCTGCAGTATGTGCTGGACGTGCGTCTCGACCGTCCGGGTGTGAGCCAGGAGGTCGACGTCTATCGCGCGAGGAGGGGGCGGCGGAAGCTTGGCCGACGTCGCGGCCATCCCGAGCCCGGTGAGGGCGAGGACGAGGCCGAAGCCCGTGACGCCGAGGAGCACCGCAGCGAGCACGACGCCGGCGACGAAGCCGACCATCCCGAGGGTCATCACGATGATGCTCAGGAGCGCCTGCTGGTCCTGCTCGATCTCGAGCGCGCGCGCCCCGTTGAGCGATGCCGCTGCGGTGCTGTTCGAGAGGAGGAACGCCGCGACGAGGAGCGGCGCGACCACGGCGAGCGGGGGCGGAACCAAGCAGGAGCAGCGCCGCGCCCTGCACGGCGGAAGCGGCGAGGAACGCCGCGAACGGGCCGAGCCGCCGCTGGACGCTGCGCGTCACCGGGAGCGTCAGCACGACGACGACCACCATGCCGGCGACGAATGCTGCGCTGGCGGCGATCTCGTCCAGCCCGAGGTGCTCGCGGAGCACGGCGGGGAAGGATGCCGAGCGCGCTGCCCGCGAACACGTTCCACGTCAGGTTCGCGAGGCCGATCCGCCGCAGGTGCGGGTCGCCGCGCACGGCGTCGAAGGCGCGGGTGAGCGCCGCGACGTCGCGGTCACGCACGTAGCCGCCGCCGATCCGCGGAACGGGTATCAGCAGCGCCAGCGCGACGGCCTGCAGGACGGCATCTCTCGACGAGCACGGCGTCGGCTCCGCCGACGCGGAACAGGAGGAGCCCGAGGAAGGGACTGCCGAAGAGCGCGGCCTGGTTCACGGTCGTCCGCACCGCGTGCGCGCGGAGCAGGCCGGCGCCCTGGGTCGTGTCGGCGATGCCGCGCATCACCGCGTCGGCCTCGTGTAGTTGCGGGATACGCCGGCGACGACGGCAGCGAGGAGGACGAAGCCGGAGCCAGTCCCATCCCACGAGGACGGCGACGGGATAGACGAGGGCGCCGGCGAGCGTCGCGGCCAGCGAGAGACGGAGGACCCTGAAGCGGTCCATGTCGTCCCCGGCGCACCCCGCCGGGATCGCCGTGACCAGCAGCGGGACGTACACGAACGCCGTCGCGAGGGCGGCGTCGCGCGGATCGTGTCCGAGCGCGAGGAGCATCCAGGGGAGGACGAACATGAACTGACCCTGGCCGGCGGCGGAGAGGCTGTTCGCCGCAGTGATCGCGAGCGTTCGTCGCGGGGGACCGAGGCGTCTCACCCGCGCGCCTCCGCCCAGCGGGAGAGCGCGGCGTCGAGCGCCGTCTCGGCCGACGCGGCGCCGCCGAAGGGCACACGGGCCCAGCCGGGCGCCTGGAAGCGGCTTCCGTCGACCGCGGGCATCCCGGCCAAGACAAGCGACCCGCAGAGTTCGGGATGCCGTCGAGACGAAGAGGAACGGGCCACCACGTGGCGGGACGAAGTGCAGGCCGGCCCGTTCCGCCGCCGCGATCGCGGTGGACGGGTCACGTCCGAGCCCCGAGTGGGTCGCCCTCCAGCCAGTCGCGCGGCCCGTCGAGGACGGCGAGCGCCGCCGCCTGCGGCGCGAGGCCGACGCGGAGCCACGTCCCACTCGAGCGCCGCCCGCGCACCCCCGTCCACGAGCTCGGCCGGCCCCGCGACGAGCCCGAGTCGGAGGTGCGGGGAGCGAGAGGCTCTTGCCGAGGCTCCGGAACGACGACCAGCGCCCGCTCGGTGAGCGGGAAGGCGGAGGTGAGCGACACGTCCCAGAGTGCCGGCCTCGTAGGCCTCGTCGGTGACGAGGACGAGGTCGTAACGCGCCCCCGCCACGCCCGCCCGCCGCCGCGACCTCCCACGCGCCGCGGACACGGCGCCCGTCGGGTCGCCCGGGTTGCAGAGCAGGAGCGCCCGAGTTCGCGCTCCCACGGCCCGCTCGATCGCGTCCGCGTCCCACCCCCAGCCGTCCTCGGCCGAGGTTCCGACGTACACCGGGACACCGCCCGCCGAGCGGATCGGCCCCTCGAAGAAGAAGCAACGGCGCCGGCACGACGACCTCGTTGCCGGGCCCGAGCAGCGAGCGAAACCACGAGGCCGAGCGCGTGCATCGCGCCGTTCGTCACGACGAGCTCGCGCTCCGCCTCGACACCGCGCGGCCCGTCGCCGCCACGAACCGTTGCGAGCCGCTCACGCAGCTCCGGTATCCCGCGCCGGTGCGGCGCCGGCGACGCCTCCGCGAGCGCTCGCGCCACGGCGTCGACGCGCGATCCGGCAGCGCGGGTGCCGGCGTCCCGTGCAGCGGCACCGTCGCGCCGCCGCCCTCCCGCACCGCTCGAAGCCGCTCGTCGGCATCGTGGGTCGGGAACCCTGTCGGAGATGGGCGCTAGGAGGGGACGACGGGGAGGAAGCACGTGCGAGGGGTGCTCGGCAGGTGTGGAGCACGCCTGGTGGGCGACCTGCATGCGCGTCCCCGTGCCGACGTCCTGGCCGGTGTTGAGGTTGCGCGAGAACCGCGGGAAGCTCGAGCTCGCGAGGTCGAGCCGGATCCGGTGGCTGCGGCGAGAACACGTTCGCCACCGGGATAGCAGCCGGATCGGGGAGCTCGGTGAGCCTCGCCCGGCTCGAGCAACTCGACCGATTCGCCCGCGAGGCTGCCCCGGATACCGCGCCCGGATCATCTCCTCGGCGAGAAAGATCGAGCGGCCGTCCGGGTAGACGTCGCAAAGCCGCACGAGGAAGTCCGTGTCGCGCGCCGACGACGCGGCATACAGCGTCATCTCCACGGGCCCGATCACCTCGAGGTCCCGCTCGAGCGGCTCCGTCGTGTAGACGAGCACGTCGTGACGCCGCCTCGAGCACCCGCTGGTCGAGCGGCCCCGGCCGGATCGGCGTCTCGGCGCCCTGGGTCATCGTGAGCACCGAGTTGACGCCGCCGATCGCGGAACGGGGTCGGCAGGGTCGTAGTCGTAGCGATCCGCCTGCTCGTCGGGCCGCGGGGGCTCCACGGACAGCCCGCCGCCGCTCCGGAGGTGGAAGCGGTCGGCTCCGCCCGCGCGAGCGGCCACTCCCGCTCGCCGCGCCACTCGTTCGCGCCGAGGACGTAGAGCTCCGCGGGCGGGCGCTCGTCCCAGTCGTTCGCGACGTCCTTGAGGAATCGATCGTAGAAGACGAGCTCGTGGTCGCGGATCACGGTCAGCGCCGGCGAGAGGTCGACATCGCCCCGGAACGTCTCGACCTCCTCCTCGTGCGACCACGGGCCGATCAGCACGCGGTTCGGGACGCGGTCCCCGATCGCGCCGAACGAGCGGAGGTGCGAGCCCGAGTACGGGTCGAACCACGCGCCCTGCTGGAAGATCGGCACGTCGACGCGCTCCGGGCGGTGCCGGAAGCCCTGCCAGTACTCGTCGTTGACCTGGTGCTCCCACCAGAGGCGCCAGTAGTCGACCTTGCGGCCGATCGTCACCTCGTCCAGCTCGACGAGCGGGAGGTGCGCGAAGATCCGGTCGTTGAGGACGATGTCGCGGGCGCGCGGGCCGGTGATGAGCGCGATCGCGCTCGACCAGAGCGCCGCGGCCCCGAGGGTCAGCGCGAGCTGGAAGGCGCCGCCCGTCCAGTAGCCGTCCCAGAAGTAGTCGTCGTGGATCACCTGCGGCGCGATGCATTGCAGGTTCGGGTGGCCGAGGTGCGCGAGCTGCCACTGGACGAGGCCGCCGTAGCTCCGCCCCCAGGTCCCGATGCGGCCGTTCGACCACTGCTCGCCGGCAGCCCAGGTCAGGGTGTCGTGCGCGTCGCGGCCGTCGTACTCCCAGGCCGTGAACGTCCCCTCGGACTCGTACCGGCCGCGGACGTCGACGACGACGGCCGCGTACCCGCGCTGCGCGAACCAGACCCCCCACGAGACGAACCGCTCGCGCGTCGACTCGTAGGGCGTCCACTGGACGATCGTCGGCAGCCCGTTCGCCCCGAGCGGGAGGTAGACGTCCGCCGACAGCGTGATCCCGTCCCGCATCGGGACGCGCCGGTCGTGGAGCAGCCGCACCTCGTGGCGCGGCGCGGATGGTCGCTCGCTCACGGGCCGACCCCGGGCGGCCCGGGAGCGGGGAGGGGTGTGGGGAACCGGGAGGTTCCCCACGCTCTCCAGAAGAAGGGGGCTCGTGGGGAAAGCATGGTCTCCCCCGCGGGAGCGAGCCGCAGGCGAGCGATGCTCACGTCGGGGCGCGGGTGCCCTGTCGGCGATCGACGTGCCCGCGAAGTGGCACGCAGCGAGATGGCCGCCCCCGTGGGCGGCGAGCGGCGGCTCGACCTCGGCGCAGATCTCCTTCGCGATCGGGCACCGCGTGCGGAAGCGGCATCCGGAGGGCGGGTCGATCGGGCTCGGCACGTCGCCGGTGAGCACGATGCGCCGTTGCTTGCGTCCCGGGATCGGCTCGGGGTTCGCCGAGAGGAGCGCCTGCGTGTACGGATGGAGCGGGCGGGCGAAGAGGTCGTCCGCCGTCGAGAGCTCGACGATCTTCCCGAGGTACATGACCGCGATCCGGTCCGAGATGTAGCCCACGACGGCGAGGTCGTGCGCGACGAAGAGGTACGTCAGGTCGAACTCGCGCTTCAGCTCGACGAGGAGGTTCAGCACCTGCGACTGGATCGACACGTCGAGCGCGGAGACGGGCTCGTCCGCGACGATGAACTTCGGCTGCAGGACGAGCGCGCGCGCGAGCCCGATGCGCTGGCGCTGGCCGCCGGAGAACTGGTGCGGGTAGCGGTCGGCGGCCTCGCGCGGGAGGCCTACGCGCTCGAGCATCTCGAGGACGGCTGCGTCGCGCGCCGCCTTGTTGCCGAGCCCGTGCACCTTGAGCCCTTCGCCGACGAGCTTCTTCACGGTCATGCGCGGGTCGAGCGAGCCGACCGAGTCCTGGAAGACGATCTGCATGTGCCGGCGCGCGGCCTTCAGGCTCCCGGAGCGGAGACGCGTGACGTCCTCGCCCTCGAAGCGAACGGTTCCCGCCGTCGGCTCGATGAGCCGGAGCAGGGTCCGGCCGAGCGTCGACTTGCCGCAGCCGGACTCGCCGACGAGCCCGACCGTCTCGCCGCGGTAGACGTCGAGGTCGACGCCGTCGACGGCCTTGAGATGCCCGACCGTGCGCTTGAGGACTCCCATGCGCACGGGGAAATACTTCGTCACGCCGCGCGCCTCGAGCAGCACGTCCGTCGTGGCGGGCGCGCTCACCGGAGCCTCCGCCGGCATGCTCACCGCGCCACCTGCGCGATTCCCGGCGTGCGCCGCCCCTCGGTGCAGAGCCAGCACGCGGACTCCTGCGGCGGCACCGGGAGGAGCACCGGGTCCTCGGTCCGGCACCGGTCGAAGGCGTAGTCGCACCGGGGCGCGAATCGGCAGCCGGCCGGCCAGTCGAGCGGGCTCGGGACCATCCCGCGGATCGCCTCGAGCGGCTCGGTGTAGCGCATCCCCAGCAACGGGATCGAGCGGAGGAGGGCCTCGGTGTACGGGTGCTGCGGCTCCGCGAACACCTCCGCGACCGGCCCCCGCTCGACGATGCGGCCGGCGTACATCACTGCGACCTCGTCGACCATCTCCGCCACGACGCCGAGGTCGTGCGTGATGAGGAGGATCGACATCCCGAGACGCTCGCGCAGGTCCTTCATCAGCTCGAGGATCTGCGCCTGGACCGTCACGTCGAGCGCCGTCGTCGGCTCATCGGCGATGAGGAGCTTCGGGTTGCACGAGAGCGCCATCGCGATCATCACGCGCTGGCGCATGCCTCCGGACAGCTGGTGCGGGTAGTCGGCGACCCGCTTCTCGGCGGACGGGATCCCGACGAGCCGCATCATCTCGACGGCCCGCGCGATCGCGTCCTTCTTGCCGAGCCCCTGGTGGAGCTCCACCGCCTCCGCGATCTGGTCGCCGACCGTGAACACGGGTTCAGCGACGTCATCGGCTCCTGGAAGATCATCGAGATGTCGTTGCCGCGGATCCGGGACATGTCGTTCTCGGACAGCTCGGCGAGGTCGCGCCCCTCGAACACGATCCGCGAGCCGGGCTCGACGCGGCCCGGCTGATCGACGAGCCGCATCACGGAGAGCGCGGTCACCGACTTGCCGCTCCCCGACTCGCCGACGACGCCGAGCGTCGCGCCGGGCGTGAGCGAGAAGTCGACTCCGTCCACCGCGCGGAGGAGCCCGCGCGGCGTCCGGAAGAACGTCCGCAGGCCCTCGACGCGGAGCAGCTCGGACGTCATGACCGCGCGCTGCGCTTCGTCGACCCGCCTTTCGGCCGACGGGGCCGCTTCTCCGGCGCGTCCCCGTCGCGCGGCGGCGTCCGGACGACGATGTGCCGCTCGAGCTGCTGGAGGACGCGCGCCTCGTCGCGCGTCTGGAGGACGTCGAGGAGCTCCCGGTGCTCGTCGACCATCACCTCGAGGCTCGCGCTCTGGCCGTACCGGAAGAAGTAGGCGCGGATCCGCGGCCAGATCGTCCGCCAGATCTGCGTCGTGTGCGGCTGGCCCGCGCTCGAGATGACGATGTCGTGGAACCGGAGGTCGGCCTCGACGACCTTGAGCAGGTCGCCGGACCGGGCCGCCCGCTCCATCACCCAGATCTGCTTGCCGAGCTCGGCGAAGTCGGCGTCCGTCATCACGTCGAGCGCGTGGGCGAAGCTGTAGCGCTCGAGGACGAGGCGGATCGGGATGAGGACCTCCTGCACCTCCTCGTCCGAGACGCCGAGGACGACGGCGCCCTTGTACGGCACCGACATCACGAGGCCCTCGTTCTCGAGCTGGCGCAGCGCCTCGCGCACCGGCCCGCGGCTCGTGCCGAGCTCCTGCGAGAGCGTCGCCTCGATCAGCCGCTCGCCGGGCTCGAAGTGGCCGGCGATGATCTCGTTGCGGAGCGCCTCGACGATCTGCTGGCCGCGCGGGCCGGACCTCGTCAGGCGCCCGTCCTCGGCCGTCGTGACCGGGGCGGCGTCCGAGCCCACGTCCTTCACCTCGTCCACGCTGCTCCCGACCCTAGCATTGATTGTCGACAATCACTAGATAGTTGACAATCGCGCGCGCCGGCGCGTACGCTTGCCCTCTCCGGTGAGGATCACGAGCGTCACCACGACCGCGGTTCGGACGTCGATGCGCGAGCCGCTGACATGGCCGGGCGGCGTGCGGCAGTCCGCCTCCGGGCTCGTGGTGGAGGTGCACACGGACGAGGGTATCTCCGGCATCGGTGAGGCCCCCGGGCCGACCCTGCCGACGATCAGCACGATCATCGAGCAGGAGCTCACGCAGTTCCTCGTAGGACAGGACCCGCTGCGCACCGAGTGGCTCGTCCACCGGATGGAGGAGTTCTCGCGCAACTGGAGCAAGATCGCCGCCTACGCGATCGCCGGGCTCGAGATCGCCCTCCTCGACCTCAAGGGCAAGGCGCTCGGCACCCC
This sequence comes from uncultured Actinomycetes bacterium, assembly GCA_963706915.1. Taxonomy (GTDB): domain Bacteria; phylum Actinomycetota; class Thermoleophilia; order Gaiellales; family Gaiellaceae; genus Gaiella. The sequence continues at coordinate 225,388 of CAVPOH010000002.1, read as the reverse complement.
CGTCGCGGAGCTGCTCGGCGGCTTCTGCTCCGACCGCGTGCCGGTCGTCGGCTACCTGTTCATCGACGAGCCGGAGGCGAACGCGCGCAAGGCGAAGGCGTTCGTCGACGCGGGCTACAGCGAGCTGAAGCTCAAGGTCGGCCGCGAGTTCGGGCAGGACCACGACGGGATCGCGGCCATCCGCGACGCCGTCGGCCCGGACGTCAAGCTGCGGATCGACGCGAACATGATCTGGAGCGTCCCGGCCGCGATCAAGTGGATCCGCGGCCTCGAGAAGTTCGACCTCCAGTACGTCGAGCAGCCGGTGCCCGACTTCGACGTGGCGGGTCTCGCCCAGGTGCGGCGGGCGGTCTCCGTGCCGATCGCCGCCGACGAGGCATGCACGGACGTCCGCTCGGCGCTCGAGCTCGTGAAGCAGGACGCGTGCGACGTCTTCGTCGTCTACCCCTCCGAGGCCGGAGGCCTCACTCGCGCGCGCCAGATCGCGGCGATCGCGGAGGCGGCCGGCAAGTGGTGCGCAATCGGCAGCTGGGCCGAGCTCGGCCCGGCCACCGTGGCGAACGCGCACCTCGTCGCCGCCACCACGACGTTCGCATTCGCGAGCGACACCCACTACCCGCTGCAGCTCGAGGACGTCCTCCGCGAGCCGCTCGACATGTCCGACGGCCTGCTCGCGGTGCCCCGGACGCCGGGGCTCGGCGTCGAGCTCGACCCGGACGCAATCGCGAAGCTCGCAAACCATCAGGTGCGTGAGTCCGTCTTTTACGACGACATCGATGGAGAGGCACCGAGGGTCGGTCAGATCCTCTGACGACCGCAGGGAAGGAGGGACACGTGTCAGACACTCCGACAACGGACAGCCCGGCCGGAGGGAGCGATCTCAGCCGTCGCGACCTGATCGTGAAGGCCGGCGTGATCGGTGCCGGGGCAGTCGCCGCCGGCTCGGTCGCGGGCAAGGCGACCGCCGCGCCGAAGCGTGTCGGCGCCGCGCCGAAGAAGGGCGGCAAGATCACGTTCGCGCTCGAGCAGGACCCGGTGCACATCGCGCCGTTCGGGGCGATCCTCACCTCGAACCACTGGGGCAAGGAGCCGATGTACGAGTCCCTCATCGAGTGGGACGCGAAGCTCAACCAGCGGCCCGCGCTCGCGGCGAGCTGGAAGGTCGTCGACCCCCGGACGATCGACTTCACGCTCCGCCAGGGAGTCCGCTTTCACAACGGCAAGGAGGTCACGGCCGCCGACGTGAAGTACTCGGTCGAGGGCTGGCTGAACCCGCCGGCACCGGGGAGCGTCGCGACGCTCGGCCAGATCCCGTCGATCGTGTCGGCGGAGGTGCGGAGCAAGTACGTCGTGCGCTTCAAGATGGCAAAACCGGACGCTCGGCTGTTCGGGTTCCTCGCCTGGACGCGCTACTCCGCGATCGTCCCGGAGGGCATGTACCAGCAGGTCAACGCCGGACGCGAAGGGATCGGCACCGGGCCGTTCCGCCTCGTGAGCTTCGTCCCCGGCCAGGGCGTGGAGTACACGGCGAACGCCAACTACCGCAAGCCTGGCCTCCCGTACCTCAGCGCGCTGTCGCTGCGGACGCTCCCCGACGAGCAGGCCCGCATCGCGGCGCTGCGCGCCGGGGCGATCGACGGGGCGACCCTGTCCCCGGATGGTGCCCGCACGTTCCAGGGCGACAACAACTTCGTCGTCCTCCGCGGCCTCACCGCGGCCTTCCGCGAGCTCCAGATGACGCAGAAGGTCGGTGAGAACAAGCCGTGGCACGACAAGCGGGTCCGCCAGGCGGTCAACTTCGCGATCAACCGCCAGGAGATCCTGAACCGGGTCTACAACGGGTTCGGTGAGTACTCCGGGCACGTCCCGCCGGGGTACGGCCCCTGGCCGCTCACGCGGGCCGAGCTGCGCAACAAGTACCTGAAGTTCGACCTGGCCAAGGCGCGGACGCTGATGCGGCAAGCGGGCTTCGCGAACGGGTTCGAGGTGACCGTGACGACGTTCTCGACGCCGCTCGACTACCAGCAGGTGGCCGCGGTGGTCAAGGCGCAACTCGACCGGATCGGGATCGAGCTGAACATCAAGGCGGAGGAGCCGGGCACGTTCGCGGCCAACAACGGGCCGGGCCGGTTCGAGTGGGACATCACCGGGCGCGGGATGCGCGGCGACGTCGACGGCTACACGGCCGAGTTCAACCCCGTGAACACCAGCTACAAGGCGTGGTATCCCGCCTACAAGAACGTCAAGATGTGGCGTCTCGTGGGCAACGGCTTCATCACGCTCGACGAGAAGAAGCGGCTGGCGATGTACAAGGAGCTCCAGCGGCTCCTGCTGGAGGAGCAGCTGCAGGTGCCGCTCGTCGCCGTGACGAAGTTCCAGGTCTTCCGCAAGCGCGTCAAGAACATGTACGTGGCGTTCAGCGACTTCAACACCGGTCTCAAGACCGCGTGGGTGGAGTGATCGAGGGGGTGGGGGAACCCCATGGTTCCCCCACCAGCCCCCTCCTTCCGCGCGCCACACTGGTGAACCCGAGCAGGACCTCCCGGCCGGCAGAGCCGGCCTCCGGTCGAAACACGCCGTGCACTGGCAACTGAACACCCGGGACAACGACGAGTCGCTCTGGCGGCGTCGGGGCTGAGCACGCGTGCTCGGATTCGCCGCACGCCGCTTCCTGCTCGCGATCCCGACCATCGTCGGGATCTCGATCATCATCTTCCTGATGGTGCGCCTGATGCCGGGCGACATCATCGACGTCCTCTTCGCGGGCGACGTGACCGCCACCGAGGAGATCAAGCAGCAGGCTCGTGAGGACCTCGGCATCTCCGGCTCGTACCCCGAGCAGTACTGGAACTGGGCCTCGGGCGTCGTGCACGGCGACTTCGGCGACTCGTACCGCAATGCGGAGCCCGTGAGCGACGTCCTCCGGCGGGCGATCCCGATCACGCTCGAGCTGATGATCCTCGCCCTCCTGATCGCCACGCTCATCGGCGTCCCGCTCGGCGTGATCTCCGCCGTCCGCCGCGACTCGGCGAGCGACTACGCCTCCCGCGTCGCGGGGCTGATCGGGATCAGCATCCCGAGCTTCTGGCTCGCCACCCTGCTCCTGCTCTTCACCTCCCGCGTCTTCGGCTGGGTGCCCCCGCTCGTCTACACGTCGTTCTTCGACGACCCGCTCACCAACCTCAGCCAGTTCGCGCTCCCGGCGATCTCGATCTCCGTCTTCACGCTGGCGATCGTGATGCGGATGGTGCGTGCCACGATGCTCGAGGTCCTCTCGCAGGACTACGTGCGCACCGCGCGCGCGAAGGGCGTGACGCGCCGGCTCGTGATCTACCGGCACGCGCTCCGCAACGCCCTGATCCCGGTCGTCACCATCGTCGGCTTCGAGATCGGCATCCTGATGGGCGGAGCCGCGATCGTCGAGATCATCTTCGGCCTGCCGGGCGTCGGCTACGTGCTGCTGCAGGCGATCTTCAATCGTGACTTCCCGCTCGTGCAGGGCGCGACGCTCCTGATCGCCGTCATCTTCGTCGTCGCGAACACGATCGTCGACATCGTCTACGGCTGGATCGACCCGAGGATCTCGCAGCATTGAGCAGCCGCGACCCGATGGGCCCGACCAACCCGCCGGTGCTCGCAGCGGAGGGCGTCGCCGACGCCGTCGGCTCGTGGGCGGCCATGCCGCGCCAGCGGATGCGCTTCCTCGGCCGGTGGCGCAACCCGATCGGCCTCGTCGGGGCCGGGATCATCTCGTTCACCGTGTTCGTCGCGGTCTTCGGCCCGTACATCTGGCGCGTCGACCCCGACGCGCAGGAGGCCGACCGGCTGCAGCCCCCGAGCTGGGCCCACCCGATGGGGACCGACGAGCTCGGCCGCGACGAGATGGCGCGGATCATCCACGGCGCGCAGGTCTCGCTCCAGGTCGGTGCAACGGCGGTCGGCATCGCGCTCGTCGCCGGGACGCTCATGGGCCTCTTCGCGGGGTACTACCGCGGCGCCGTCGACGCGGTGCTCATGCGGCTCGTCGACCTGATGTTCGCCCTTCCGGGGCTCGTGCTCGCGATCGTCATCGCCGGACTGCTCGGCCCAACCCGACGGAACGCGATGATCGCGATCGGCATCGTCATCACCCCTGCGTTCGCCCGGGTCGTCCGCGGCGCCGTCCTCGAGGTGATGGGGTTCCCGTACATCGAGTCGACGCGCGCGCTCGGCGCCTCGGGCCGACGCGTGATGACGCATCACCTGCTTCCGAACATCGTCGCCCCGCTGACCGTGCTCGTGACCGTCTACCTCGGGACGGCGATCCTGAGCGAGGCGGCCCTCAGCTTCCTCGGCCTGGGCACGCAGCCGCCGGAGGCCTCGTGGGGGGGGATGCTGAACACCGCTCGGTCGTACATCGACCCCGCGTGGTGGCTCTCGGTGTTCCCCGGCGCGGCGATCATGATCGCGGTGATGGGGTTCAACTTCCTCGGCGACGGCCTTCGCGACATCCTCGACCCGCGCCTCGGGCCGACGGTCGGCGGAGCGCCCGACAAGAAGTAAGAGTGCCGCCCGCCGACGTGATCGTCCGCGGCGGCTGGGTCGCCGACGGCACAGGGAGCCCACCGTTCCTCGGCGACGTCGCGATCGAGGACTGGCGGATCGTCGACGTCGGCCGCCTCGCGCCCGAGGAGACGGCCGCGCGCGTCATCGATGCAACGGGGAAGATCGTCTGCCCCGGCTTCGTCGACCCTCACAGCCACAGCGACTTCTCGCTCCTCGCCAACCCGAATGCCGAGAGCACGATCCGGCAGGGCGTGACGACTGAGGTCGTCGGCAACTGCGGCTGGAGCTACGCGCCGATCACCGACCACTCGCGTCTCTACCAGACCGAGCGACTCCACACGTTCGGCTTCGACGGCCCGCTCATTCCCTGGAGCACCTTCGGCGAGCATCTCGACTTCCTCGCCGCGGTCGGGCACTCGCCGAACCTCGCCTGGTTCGTCGGCCACAACGCGATCCGCCTGGCGGCGGGCGTGTCCGGCCCGCAGCCGACGGACGAGCAGGCCGCGACGATGGACGGCTTCATGCGCGAGGCGATGGAGGCCGGCGCCCTCGGCCTGTCGACCGGGCTCGAGTTCAACCCGGGCCGCGAGGCCACCGTCGACGAGCTGAGGCGCCTGAACGCGATCGCCGGTGAGTTCGACGGGATCTACACGAGCCACGTGCGGAACCGCGACTCGGGGATCCTCGAGGCGATCGCGGAGTTCCTCGAGGTCGCGCGCGCCGGCGGGATCCGCGCCGAGATCTCGCACCTCAACGTCCGGCACAACACGAACGCGCCGGACCGGGGGTGGGAGCGGGCGGTCGGGATGATGGCGGCCGCGCGCGAGGAGGGGATGGACGTCCTCGCGGACACGACCCCGTTCGTCGACGGGCTGGGGCAGCTCGCGGGGATCCTGCCGCCGTGGGTGAGCGCCGACGGGCCCGACGCGGCGCTCGCGCGCCTCCGTGATCGCGACACGCGGTCGCAGCTCCGCACCGAGTGTGACCGCTACTGGCGCTTCATCCACAAGGGCGAGTGGGAGCGCGTCCGCCTGCAGACGAGCGAGCAGCATCCCGACTGGGACGGGCTGACGTTCGCGGAGATCGCGGACCTCACGAGGGCGGACCCGTGGGACTGCTTCTTCGACGTCCTCGCGGACGCGGGCGACGCCTACGAGAGCGTGCTCGTCGTCGGCCGGCTCTTCACCGACGCGCACATGGCGGAGATGATCTCCCATCCGCTCTTCTGCCTCGGCGTCGACACCTTCACGGTCACGGAGGAAGGGCCGCTCGCCGACGTCCTCCGCCACCCGCTCGGGTACTCGGGCCACGTCCACTACCTCACGCACCACGTCCGCGAGCAGGGCACGCTTCGCCTCGAGGAGGCGATCCGGAAGATGACGAGCATGCCGGCCGCGCACTTCGGGCTCTGGGACCGCGGGCTCCTCCGGCCCGGCTACGCCGCGGACGTCGTCGTGTTCGACTACGACCGGCTCGAGGAGGTCTCGACGATCGCCGACCCGCACCACTACGCGCGCGGCGTCGAGCACGTGCTCGTGAACGGCGTCGCGGTCGTCGACGGCGGCCAGCACACCGGAGCGAGGCCGGGACAACACCTATTGCGGGCTTGACGTGGGCTGCGAGCACGTCTGGATGCGGCCCTGCACGCGGCGGATCGCGCCCGCCGCGGACGACATCAAGGCAACCAGCCTTGACAGCGTCCCCGTCGAGCGCGCTCCTTGGTGCATGACCGCCCCAGCCATACTCCCAACCCACGTCAAGCCCGCACGACGATGATCGACCTCCGCTCGGACCTCTGCACGGTCCCGACCGCGGAGATGTGGGAGGCGATGCGCGCGGCCGAGCTCGGCTGGGCGACGTTCGGCGAGGACGCCTCGGTGAACGAGCTCTGCGAGCGCGTCGCAGAGCTGCTCGGCAAGCCGGCGGGGCTCTGGGCGCCTACGTGCGGGATGGCGAACCTCGTCGCGCTCCTGACCTTCTGCGAGCGCGGCGACGCCGTCGTTCTCGAGTCGAGCTCGCACGTCCTCACCTCCGAGGCGATGGGGATCGTCGAGATCGCCGGGCTCGAGCCGCGGTCGCTGTACGCCGCCGACGGCCGGATGGACCCGACGGACGTCGACGTGCTCGTCGAGGAGTCCCGAGCGATCCTCCTCGTCCTCGAGAACACGCACACGCGGGCGGGCGGCACCGTCCTCTCCGTCGAGGAGACCGAGGGCCTCGCCGATGCGGCGAAGCGCCACGACTGCCGTGTCCACATCGACGGCGCGCGGCTGGTCAACGCCGCGGCGGCGCTCGAGGTCCCGCTCGCGTCACTCGCCGCGCCGGCGAACTCCATCGCCTTCTCGCTCAACAAGGGCCTCTCCGCGCCGATGGGCACGGTCCTGGCCGGGAGCGAGGCGGTCGTCGACCGCGCCCGCACGATGCTCCACCGGCTCGGAGGGTCGTCGGTGCACAAGGCCGGCATCGCCGCCGCGGCCGCGCTCGTCGCGCTCGACACCATGCTCGACCGGATCGCGGACGACCACCGGCGTGCCCGTGACCTCGCGGAGCGGCTCAGTGCGATCCCGGGCCTTCGCCTCGACCCGGAGGACGTCGAGACGAACATCGTCCTCGTCGACGTCGCGGGCACCGGTCTCGCCGCCTACGACCTCCTCGCGCTGATCGAGGCGGAGGGGGTGCGCGCGATGGAGCGCGACTCCGAGCGCCTGCGCTTCGTCACGCACCGCCTGATCTCCGACGGCGACGTGGAGGCGGCGGCGGCGATCGTCGCCGGCGTCGTCGAGCGCCGCTCCGTGCCGCTCGTCGAGCTGCCGGAGGTCGAGGGCATCGAGGAGCTCGACGACCTCGAGAAGCTCGAGGACGACTAGCCGTCGATCCCGAGGAGCTCGAGGCTCGGCCGCTGGATGATCGCCTCGACGACGTCAGGATCGACGACGGGCAGCTTCGGCCCGAACGCCTCGCCGGTCACCGACCGGAGTCCGTCCATCGTCTCGCGGGCGGTGAAGAACGGGAAGTCGGTGCCGAACAGGAGCTTGTGCTCGACGCGGTACTCGACCGCCTGCACGAGCGCGTTGTAGAGCAGCCAGCGTCGCGAGACGAGGGCCGACACGTCGGCGTAGACGTGCGGGTGGCGGCGGACGACCGCGATCGTCTCCTCGAACCAGGGATGGCCCATGTGCGCGATGACGATTCGCAGCTCCGGGAAGCGCAGTGCGACCTCGTCCAGCAAGATCGGCCGCGCGACGAGCAGTGAGCCCGCCCGGGCGAACGTCGTTCCCTGGTGGATCAGGAGCGGCAGCTCGAGCTGCTCGAGCGCCTCGCAGACGCGAAGGAACGCGGGGCCCAACGGGTCGACGTGTTACGCCGTCGAGCGCGCCCGCGTAGTGCTCGTCGAGCGTGCCGCCCAGCCGGACGTCGGCCCAGGCCTCGCGCGCCTGCTGTGCGAACCGCTCCCCGATGTGCTCCGGGACCGTTCCGACGTGCGTGTGAATGTCGACGATCACGGCACCGGCGGGCGCAGGAGACAGGTGAGGATCACCGGAATCGAGACGCTACCCGTGGGAGCGTTCTGGGGTCACGTCGCGTCAGCACGACGGCAACACCGACGACGGCGGTGAGCACCGCAGCCGTGCCCGCGAAGGCGAAGGCGAGCTGCGTCCCCCCGTGGGCGACGAGAACGCCGACGAGGAGGCCGCCGAGCGGCGCGCCGCCCTGGAAGGCGAAAAAATAGAGGCTGGCGGCGCGGCCGCGGAGGTGTTCGGGCGCCGCGAGCTGCAGCGTCGCGAGCGCGGATGAGCCCCAGAGGACGTAGAAGATCCCGATCACGAAGAGGAGCGCGCACACGAGCAGCAGCGTGTCCTGCGGCGCGAGCAGGAGCTGAAACCCGCCGAAGCCGGCCGCGCCGCCGAGCACGAGGGCGAGTCGCGCGCGGCCGATCGTCGCGAGGATCAGCGCGCCACAGAGCGCGCCCGCGCCGAAGACCGACGCGATCAGCCCGAACACCTCGGCGCCTTCGTCGAGCGTCCGGTTCGCGAGAAGCGGCAGCAGCACGTCGAAGTTGAACGAGAACGTGCTCACGAGGAGAACGGCGAGGAAGGCGACCGTGACGTGCCGTGAGCCGAACGCGAAGCGGAAGGTCTCGAGCACGCCCGCCAGGACGGGCGTCGCAGCGCCCGCCTCGGTCGGTCGCGGGCTGATCCGCATTGCGAGGATCGCGCCGATCACGATCACGTAGCTGACGGCGTTCGCGGCGAATGCGACGCCGGCCCCCGCAGTCGCGACGACGACACCGCCGAGCGCCGGCCCGACGATCCGCGCCGTCGTCCCGAGCCCCGAGCTGAGCCCGATGGCGTTCGGCAGGTCCTCGCGCCCGACGATGCGGAAGACGAGCGTATGACGCGCGGGGGCGTCGAGCGCGATCGCGATCCCCTGCACGAAGCCGAGGGCATACAGCTGCCACGCCTCGATCGCGCCGGTGAGTGCGAGCGCGGCGAGCGCTGCGGCGATGACCGCGAGGACGCTCTCGCAGGCGATCACCATCCGGCGCAGGTCGACGCGATCGGCGATCGCCCCGCCGACGAGCGCGAACGCGGTGACCGGCAGCGTTTGCACGAGCGCGAGCGCCCCTACCGCGACGGGCGACTCGGTCAACTCGAGGATCAGCCAGTACGCGGCGATCTGCTGCATCCACGTCCCGACGAACGAGACGGCGCTGCCGGCGAAGTAGAGGCGGTAGTCGCGGTGGCGCAGGCTCGCGAACGTCCGTCCGCCGAGCCGCGCGAGCATCACCGGCGGTCGCTCAGAGGAGGGCTGTGCGGTCGATCGGCTGGCCGAGCACGAAGACGCAGTCGCCCTGCTCGGTCACGGGGATCGCCTTGGTCACCGCGACGACGCCGTCGAGCGGCGCCTCGATCTCGACGGGCGGCCGGTCGGGCCGATCGATGAACCAGAGACGGCCGACGGGTTGCCCGGCGGAGACGGTCACCCCGGGCTCGTAGAGCGCCTCGAAGAGGCCGTCCTCGGGAGCCAGGACGATGTTCGCCGGGCTCCGGCCGTCGAGGATGACCGCGGGCGGCAGGCCGAGCGACGCGCGCGTCTGCACCTCACCGTCGAGGACGCCGACGTGTCGCAGGACGTTCGTGAGCCCGCTCCACGCGAGCCCGTGGACCGGCGCGGGAACGCGGCCGCCGCCCCCGAGCTCCGTCGTGATCACGAGCTTGCCCTGGTTCTCGGCCTCGACGGGCAGGAGACCCGTGCCGTTCACGTCGATGTAGAGGTAGTGCCAGTCCGAGTTCCAGGCCTCCATCCCCTCGAGCATCGCCTTGCGCTGCGCGGGGTCGTCGACGACGTGCATGTGCGAGCAGGGGATGAACCAGGCGCTGCGCCCGCCGGAGTGCATGTCGATGACGACGTCGGCCATCGGGAAGAGCACGCGCGTCAGGAAGTCGGCGAGCTGCTCGTTCGGCGGCCCATCCGGACGGCCGGGGAACGAGCGGTTGAAGTTGGCGCCCGACGGCCAGCTCCGCGTGTTCGCCTTCGACGCCTCGACCGAGAGCACCGGGATGACGATCACGCGCCCCGAGACCTGCTCCGGCTGAAGCCACTGCAGGAGCCGCATCGCTGCGACCTGTCCCTCGTACTCGTCGCCGTGGTTCCCCGCGAGCACGAGCACCGTCGGCCCGTCGCCGTTCGCAACCTGCCCGATGTGCACGAAGGTGCTCGCCCAGCCGGCCGTGTTGTTGATCTTCGGCAGCGCGAGATGGCCCAGCTGCTTGCCCGGCGCCGCGAGGTCGATCGAGCAGGAGACGGCCGGGTCCATCAACCGCGCGTCTCGAGGAAGCGCGTCACGGCGGCCTCCGTGCCCTCGAGCAGCCGGTCGACATCTTCGTCGGTGTGCGCGTACGAGAAGTGCGAGCGCTTCAGGTTGAGCGGCAGCTCGAAGATGCCCTCGTTCATCAGCTCGCGCCGGTAACCGACGAAGAGCTCGACGTCGTTGCGCAGGAGGTCGTCGTACGACACGACCGGCCCCTCGAGGAAGTACGTGACGAACACCGAGCCGAAGCCGCTCACGACGGCCGGGACGCCGAGCCGGTCGTAGAGCGCTTCGAGCCCGGTGCGCGCCCGCTCACCCAGGCGGAAGACGTGCTCGTGCACCGGCTCCCGCTGGAGCTTGTCGACCGTCGCGAGAGCGGCGGCCGACGTCGCCGGATGGCCGTTGAACGTTCCCGCAAAGAAGGCGGGGCGGCCCGGCGTGGTCGAGAAGAGGTCCATCAGCTCCGCCTTGCCGCCGAGCGCCGAAACGGGCCAGCCGTTCGCCATCGCCTTGCCCAGCGTCGTCAGGTCGGGCGTGACGCCGGCGACCGCCTGGTAGCCGCCGAGCCCGTGGCGGAAGCCGGTGATCACCTCGTCGAAGACGAGGACCGCCCCGTGCGCCGTCGCGAGCTCGCGAAGCCGCTCGAGGAACCCGGGCTGTGGCAGCACGGCGCCGATGTTGTGCGGGATCGGCTCGAGGATGATCGCGGCGACGTCGTGGTCGGTGAGCGCGCGCTCGACGGCCGCGGCGTCGTTGAACGGCAGGACGATCGTCGCGTCGAGGACCTCGGGGAGGATGCCGCCGGACAGCGGGTCCTTGGTGCCGACCTTCTCGGCCGGCGAGATGACGTTCATCGCGACCGCGTCGTGCCAGCCGTGGTAACAGCCCTGGAACTTGACGACGTGGCGTCGTCCCGTGACCGTGCGCGCGAGCCGGAGCGCGTGGAACGTCGCCTCGCTCCCCGTCGCCGTGAGGAGCACCTTCTCGAGCGACGGCACCGCGTCGACCAGCCGCTCCGCGAGCTCGATCTCGACCGGCGAGACGCCGACGCCCATCAGGTCGACGGCGCGACCGGTCGCCGCGACCGCGGCGTCGACGTCGGGGTCGTTGTGTCCGAGGAGCGGTGGACCGAAGGCGGCGTGGTAGTCCGTGTAGGTCCGGCCGTTCGCGTCGGTGAACGTCGCACCGCTCGTCGCGGTGACGACGAGCTCCTCGAGGCCTGGGACCTGGCGCTGGCCGCTGTTCACGCCGCCGGGGATCACCGCCGACGCGCGCGCGGCGAGCTGGGCGGCGAGCTCTGCGGCGGTCAGGCTCATGCGCTCACTCGCAACGCGGCGACGACGTCCTCGTCGAGCGTGACGCCGATCCCGGGCGCCGTCGGCACGGCGACGCAGCCGTCCGCCTCGATCGGCAGTCGCTCGACGGTGAGGCCGGTGTTGATCGGGGTCTCGGCCACGCAGTACTCCTGGTAGCGCGCGTCGGGCAGCACGGCGTTCACGTGGAGCGACGCCGCCTTGATGATGCCGCTCTTCCACGCGTGCGGCACCGTCTCGACGCCGTGCTCGCGAGCGAGCTCGGCGATGCGCAGCGTCTCGGTGATCCCGCCGCAGCGCGTGACATCCGGCTGCACGAGGTCGACGTGGCCGCGCTCGATCAGCTCGCGGAAGCCCCAGCGCGTGACGTCCTGCTCTCCCGCGGCGATCGTCAGGTCGACCGTGTCGGCGAGCTCGGCGTACGCCTCGTAGGCATCGGGGACGAACGGCTCCTCCAGCCAGCCGATGCCGAGCTCCTCGAGCTCGCGCGCGACCCGGACGGCGGTCGCCGCATCGTCGCCGTAGCCGAGTCCCGCGTCGATCAGGATGTCGACGCCCTCGCCCGCGGCGTCCTTCGCCGCGGCCGCGAGACGGACGTCGTGCTCGGCGTCCTGCCCGAGCGGCCCCCAGCCGAGCTTCACGGCGGTGAAGCCCTGCTCGCGGAGCGCCGTCACCCGCTCGCCGGTCTCCTCGGGCGTGTCCGGCATGAGCATCGAGGCGTAGGCGCGCACGCGGTCGCGCTGCACCTCGCCGAGCAGCTCGCACACCGGCTTGCCGAGCGCCTTGCCGCGGATGTCCCAGAGCGCGATGTCGATGCCGCTGATCGCGTGGATCGCGATCCCGCGCCGGCCGACGTAGATCAGCCCCCGGTACATCGCGTCCCAGAGCCCCTCGACGTCCATCGGGTCGCGTCCGACGAGCGTCGAGCGGAGGCTGTGCGCGACCGCGTGCGACGCCGGCTGGCGGATGAGCGCCGCGACGACGTCGGGGGCCGAATCGACCTCCCCGATTCCCGTGATCCCCTCGTCGGTGTGGACGAGGACGACGAGGTCGTCCTGGCTCCCGTCCGCGATCGCGTCGTTCACGGCCGCCTGTCGGAGGACGATGGCCTCGACCTCGGTGATCTGCACGCGTTCCTCCCGGGGAAGCTCGGTGGGCTGGTCCGGGCTCCCCGGCCGATTGTCGACTATAGCGAAATTGTCAACAATCCACTAACCTCGGCAACGACGTCATGCGCCGCCCCATGACAACCTCGCGGCTCTCGCCAGATGTGGCCGCCGGCCGCGTCAGCGGCCGTTTCAGGGATGTTCCCGATCTCGGATCTGCTCCCGCAGATCCGACATCTGCGGGGTGGACATGAGCGACTCTCCGGTCCGTTGCACGATCGACCTGGACGGGCCGGGCAAGCAGCTCGGATACCTGCAGGTCCCGCGCTCGTCGAACACGAGCGGCTGGTCGAGCCTCAACGTCCCGATCGTGTCCGTCGCCCGCGGGGACGGGCCGACGGCGGTGGTCATCGGCGGCGTCCACGGGGACGAGCCCGAGGGGCAGGTGGCCGCGATCAAGCTCGCGCGCGAGCTTGTGCCGGAGGACGTGACCGGTCGGATCGTCGTGATCCCGTGCCTCTCGCCGGACGCCTCCCGCGCGTACACCCGGCTCTGGCCGTCCGGCGCGAACATGAACCGCTCGTTCCCCGGGAGCCCCGAGGGCACCGCCGACGAGCAGCTCGCGCACTTCCTCTCGACCGAGCTCTTCCCGCGCTCGGAGACCGTCGTCGACATCCACTCGGGCGGCCGCACGGGACTCTGCTTGCCGTGGTCGGAGATGCACTGGGTCGAGGACCGGGACCAGCGGAGGCGGATGGTCGCAGGGATGCTCGCCTGGAACACGGACTGGTGCTGCGTCTACATCGACATCGCCGGGACGGGGCTCCTCGTCGGCGAGGCCGAGCGCCAGGGGAAGACGGTGATCTCGACCGAGCTCGGCGGCGGCGGCCACGTGACGGGCGCCATCCACCGCCTCGCAGCCGACGGCCTCGCGAACGTCCTCCGGCACGAGGGCGTGCTCGCGGGCGAGGTCGTGACGCGCGAGGCACTCGGCCGTCCCGACCCGACGCTCCTCATGGCGACGGACATCGACGACTACCTGCTCGCGCCCGAGTCGGGGCTCTTCGAGACGCTCGTCGACCTCGGCCAAGTGGTCGAGCCGGGCCAGCCCGTCGGCCGCATCCACTTCCTCGAGCGACCGGACCGACCGCCCGAGGTGGTCGAGGCGCGGAACGGCGGCCTCGTCTGCGTCGTGCGCGCCATCGCGACGACCGACCAGGGCGACAACGTCGTCGTCACCGCGCGCGTCGTCGACCGCTCGGAGCTCGACTGACGTGCAGCGCTCCCGGGTGGCCGTCACGCAGGTCGACGTCCGGCATCTCGACGTCGAGCACAACCTCGAGACGCACCGCGCGGTGATCGCCGAGACGTCGGAGGCGGGATGCGACCTCGTCGTCTTCCCCGAGTGCTCCGTGACGGGGCACAACGGCAGCCCCGAGGTGACGCGCGACGCGGAACCGCACGACGGACGCATCTTCGAGACGATCGCGGCCGCGGCACGTGAGGCAGGGATCGTCGTCGGCTACGGCTTCTGCGAGCTCGACCGCGGCACGCACTACAACTCCTTCGCGCTCGTCGGCCCCGACGGCCTGCTCGGGCTCCAGCGCAAGGTGCACGCCTCGGACGACGAGTTCTTCCGCTTCCGCCAGGCCTACGAGTGGGTGGTGATCGATCTCGGCTTCGCCCGCGTCGGCACCGCGATCTGCCACGACAGTGACTTCTTCGAGAGCTGGCGCATCCTCGCCCTGAAAGGCGCAGAGCTCGTCCTGCTGCCGCACGCCAACCGCACGATGCCCGCCGGTGGCGGCGAGCTGACCTTCGACGGGCGCGGGCGCGAGGTGGACGGCGACGCGCTGCTGCGCGCGCAGGCGGAGCTTCTCGACGGGTCGCCCGGGCCGCCCCGGCTCCACGACGCGCTCGCCCGCGACAACGCGGTGTTCGCCGCGTTCTCCGACCAGGTCGGCTTCGACGGGCACTCGACGCACGTCGGCGGCGCCTACGTGCTCGGGCCCGACGGGTCGCTGCTCGCTCGCTCGGACCCTGGCACGGGCACGTCCTGGGTCGCCGCCGACCTCGACCCGGAGGCTCTCGTCCGCGCCCGCGAGAATCCCTGGTTCGCGCTGCGCAAGCGCCGTCCCGAGACCTACGACGAGCTGGTCGCCCGCCGGTGAGAGGAGACGACAGCCGATGCCCCTGAGAGCCGGAGTCGCTCAGGTCGACATCACGCCCCCCTGCGGCCTGCCGCACGGCTGCTGGGCCGCCAGGAGCGGGCTGGCCGAAGGCGTGCACGATTCGATGCTCGGCCAGGCGCTCGTGCTCGACGACGGCGGGGCCCAGCTCGCGATCGTCGCCTGCGACCTCGTCTTCGCCGGCGCCGATCTCACCGCCGACGTGCGGCGCATCGTCGGTGAGCTCACCGGCATCGCGCCGGAGGCGTGTCTCGTCAACGCCGGCCACAACCACAGCGCGCCGAGCCTCTCGCGCGGATCGTCGGTCGCCGGCCTCGTCGATGCCTCGGCGTTCGCGCGCTACGCGGACGGGCTCGCCGAGCGGCTCGCGGGCGCCGTGTACGCGGCCTGGCGCGCGCTCGAGCCGGCTCGCGCCGGCTGGGGCGCGGGCCGCGCGCCGGGCGTCACGGTCAACCGCGTGCGCCACGAGCGGCCGGTCGACGACGGCGTCTCCGTGCTCCGCGTCGACGCCGCCGGGGGCGATCCCCTCGCCGTCGTCGCGTCGTTCGCCTGTCACGCGACCCTGATGGGCGGTCAGACGCTGCTCTGGAACGCCGACTTTCCCGGCCCGCTCCGGTCCGCCGTCGAGGAGGCGGTCCCGGGCGCGGAGTGCCTGTTCCTCTCCGGCTGCGCGGGCGACGTCGCCGGGTGGGACTACTGGTTCGGGAACCGCGATGCGCGTCCGCACTCGTTCGAGACCCGCGACGAGCTCGGTCGCGCGATCGGCGCAGCCGCGGCGGACGTCCACGCCGCGATCGAGACCGTCGCCGACGCGCCGCTGGCCGCCGCCTCCGAGCGGCTCGAGCTTCGCCGCCGCCGGATCCCGTGGGAGCTCGCGGAGCTCGAGGAGCGGCTCGCCGCTCTCTCCGCGGGGCCGGCCGTCGAGTACCCGGAGCGCTGGCCCGACGACGTCCACACCGCGACCTCGGCGCAGGAGTACCCGGCGCTCTACCAGCGCTCGGCGCTGGCGATGTACGCGGACATGGCGCGACGCCCCGACGAGCCGGTGCCCGCGGAGATCCAGGCGCTCCGGATCGGCGACGCGGCGATCGTCGCGAACCCCTTCGAGCTGTTCAACGAGTGCGGCGCGCGGATTCGCGAGCGGAGCCCGTTCGCGACGACTTTCACGATCGCGTACACCAACGACTACGCGGGATACCTCCCGGCGAGCGGGGACCTCGACCTCCTCGAGGGCGTGCCGCTCGACGACCTCCTCGACCAGGACCGCTACCGCTGGGCGTACGGCATCACGAACTCGAACGTCGACCGCGGCGAGGCCGAGCGGCTGATCGACGAGAGCGCTGGGCTGCTCGAGCGCGTGCGCGGCGGCGTGAGCCGGCGTCCCCTCCGCAGCGACCGCTGGTTCGGCGGGAACGACCTCGCCGGCTTCATCCACCGCGCGACGATCCACTCGGAGGGCATCTCGCGCGCCGCGCTCCAGGGCCGCCCCGTGGTCGGAATCTGCAACTCCTGGTCGGAGCTCGTCAACTGCAACCTCCACTTCCGTGGGCTCGCCGAGTCGGTCAAGCGCGGCGTGCTCCTCGCGGGCGGCCTGCCGCTCGAGTTCCCGACGCTCTCCCTCGGCGAGAACCTGATGAAGCCGACGTCGATGCTCTTCCGGAACCTCATGGCGATGGACGTGGAGGAGTCGATCCGCGCCTATCCGCTCGACGCCGTTGTCCTGCTCGGCGGCTGCGACAAGACGGTTCCCGCGCAGCTGATGGGCGCGGCGAGCGCCGACGTCCCGGCGATCATGGTCACGGGCGGGCCCGCCGAGCCGGCCGTCTTCCGCGGACGGCAGCTGGGCGCGGGGACCGACCTGTGGCACTACGCGGACGAGCTGCGCGCGGGGCGGATGAGCCGCGAGGAGTTCGACGAGCTCGAGGCGGCCGCGACGCGGACGTTCGGGCCACTGCAACGAGATGGGGACCGCGTCGACGATGACGTCGGTCGTCGAGGCGCTCGGGATGTGCCTCTCGGGCACCGCGTCGATCCCCGCGGTCGACGCGGCCCGCCAGCGCGCGGCCGAGGCGACGGGCGCTCGGGCCGTCGAGCTCGCGCACACCGGCCCAAGGCCGTCGGAGGTCCTCACCGCGGCCGCTTTCGACAACGCGATCACGCTGCTGATGGCGGTCGGCGGCGCGACGAACGTCGTCCTCCACCTGCTGGCCCTGGCGGGGCGGGTCGGAGAGCCCCTCACGCTAGACCGCTTCGACGAGCTCTCCCGCCGGACGCCGATGATCGCGAACGTTCGCCCGTCGGGCGAGCACCTCGTCGAGCAGCTCCACGAGGCGGGCGGCGTCCCGGCGCTGCTCGCCGAGCTCGCGCCTCTCCTCGACCTCGGCGCGGCGACCGTCGACGGCGTGTCGCTCGGCGAACTCGTCGCGCGCGCAACCGCCCACGACCGCGATGTGATCCGCCCGCTCGACCGCCCGCTCGCCGCCGAGGGAGGCATCGCCGTGCTGCGCGGGAGCCTCGCCCCGGACGGTGCGATCGTGAAGCAGAGCGCGGCCTCCGTCGAGCTCATGCGCCATCGCGGGCCGGCGCTCGTCTTCGAGGACGTCTACGACGTCCAGGCCCGGATCGACGATCCCGACCTGCAGGTCACGCCGGAGAGCGTCCTCGTCCTGCGGAACTCGGGGCCGAAGGGCGGCCCGGGGATGCCCGAGTGGGGCGCGATCCCGGTCCCGGCCAAGCTGCTCACCGCCGGGGTGACCGACGTCGTCCGCGTCTCCGACGCGCGGATGAGCGGTACGGCGTTCGGGACGGTCGTCCTCCACGTCGCGCCCGAGGCGTACGCCGGTGGTCCCCTCCGGGCGGTGCGCGACGGCGACCCGATCGCGCTCGACGTCGCGGCGCGCACGCTCGACCTCGACGTGCCCGCGGCCGAGGTACGGCGCCGTCTCGACGAGCTGGGGCCGCCGACGCCGCGCTACGCGCGCGGCTGGGGCGCGCTCTACGCCGAGCACGTCCTCCAGGCCGACACGGGCTGCGACCTCGACTTCCTCCGCGCCCGGCCGGGCGAGCCGGCCGAGAGCGAGCCGTACGGGCTGCTGTCGGGCTGGGTCGGCGGCTGGTAGGCGGTAGCCGGCCGGCGCGTCCCTGATGGGCGCGTGTCACGCGCCGGACGCCTAGGCGATCGTCGCGATCGCGGCACGACCACGACACCCATACGTGACGGGACGTTCGATAGCGTGACAACAGGGCACCGGGGGTGCCTGGGGGTGGTTCCAGAAGTGTGGCTCTGCGTTCCGGCGTGCGCTCGAGCGCGTGGACGCCGCGCCGCCTCACCGCTCGCGCGGCTCCCAGCCGAACCGCCGGGCAGCGAGGGCGTACCCCGCCACGCCCCAGGCGACCAGCACGGCGACAGCCGTCGGGTCGCTCGACATCGTCTCGCCGTGCAGGTACGCGTTCTCGGTGAGGTCGATCAGGTACGTGAGCGGCAGCACGTCGGCGACCTTCTGCAGGAACTCGGGGTAGCCCGAGGTCGGGCCGAACGAGCCCGAGAGGAACGCCATCGGGAGCACGATGAGGTTGACGACCGCCGACGACCCCTCCGCCGAGCGGATCAGCGACGCGATCCCGAAGCCGAGGCCCGGCGAACGCGATGCCCGCCGAGCAGCACGACCGGGCACGACGGCCGGCCCAGCTCTCCGCGCCCTGCGCGTCGTAGAGCAGGAGCCCGAGGCGACACGGTGAGCGCCATCTGGAGGAAGAAGACGAAGCAGCGTCGAGACGAGGACACGCGCGCGAGGTACGTGGCCGGCGGCAGCGGCGTCGAGCGAAGGCGCTTGAGGACGCCGCATCTCGCGCCGGATCACGAGCGTGATCGCGAGCCCGCCGAAGGCCGTGTTCGCGCAGCCGTAGCCGAGCATGCCCGACGAGCAGGCGGTCGGCAGCCGGCACGCCGTCGATCGTCCCGTCGTAGACCGCTCCGAGCAGCAGGAACAGCATCGGCGGGAAGACGAAGACGAACACCGCCGACTCGCGGTTCCGCCAGAACATGAGCTGCTGCATCCGCAGCTCGTGGACGAAGAGCGAGAGCGTCATCCGTCCTCCCCGTCGACGAGGTCGAGGTAGACGTCCTCGAGCGTCGGCCGCCGCACCTCGAGCGCATCGAGCTCGCGTCCCTCCGCGACCGCCGCGGCGGTGAGCTCGGCGAGCACCTGCGTCGGCTCGTCGGTCTCGACGACGACGTCGCGCCCGTTCTCGCGGTACCGGATCTCGACCTTCGGCGCGGCGCCGATCAGCTCGTTCGGCGTCCCGATCCGGACGAGCCGGCCCTCGCGGATGACCGCGACGCGGTCGGCGAGCTGCTGCGCCTCGTCGAGGTAGTGGGTCGTGAGGAGGATCGTCTTGCCGAGCGACCGGAGCGAGCGGACGAGCTCCCACGCCGTCCGCCGTGCCGACGGGTCGAACCCCGTCGTCGGCTCGTCGAGGAAGACGAGATCCGGGTCGCCGACGAGCGCGACGCCGAGGTCGAGCCGACGCTTCTGGCCGCCGGAGAGCGTCTTCACGCGGGCGTCGCGCTTCTCGCCGAGACCGACGAGGTCGATCACCTCGTCGACGTCGCGCGGGCGACGGTAGTAGCCCGCGAACATCCGGTGCACCTCGCGGACCGTGAGCGACGGCGGGAGCTCGGAGTGCTGGAGCACGACGCCGATTCGCTCGCGGTGCTCGCGCGTCGGCGCCCCACGGGTCGACGCCGAGCACCTGGACGTCTCCCGCGTCGCGCGGCCGGTAGCCCTCGAGGATCTCGACCGTCGTCGTCTTGCCGGCGCCGTTCGGGCCCGAGGAGGCCGAAGACCTCGCCGGTGCGCACCTCGAAGTCGATCCCCGCCACCGCCTCGACCCCGTCGTACGCCTTCACGAGGCCCTCGACGCGGATCGCGGTCCCGCTCACCACCGGCGCGGCCTCGGCGCCCACGGGCTCCGCGATCTCGAGTCCAGCCGACATATCTGGTAGATACCATAGAATATCTCTGGCAGATATGTCAACGCTCACCCCCACCGCGCGCGTGATCCTCGGGCTCGTCGCTTCCGGACCGCGCACGGGGTACGACATCAAGCGGATCTCGGACCAGCTCGACCCGCTTCTTCTGGGGCGCGAGCTACGGCCAGATCTACCCGGAGCTCCGGCGGCTCGAGCAGCGACGGCCTCGTCGAGGCGCGCGACGAGCCGCGCGGACGCGTCCGCCGCCGCGTCTACTCGATCACTCCCGCCGGGCAGACGGCCGTGCGCGAGTGGCTGCTCGACGCCGAGACGGCGTTCGAGATCCGCGACGAGGGGCTGCTCCGCCTCTTCTTCTGCGAGCTCCTCGAGGCGGAGGAGGTGCTCGACCTGGTCCGCCGCAGGCGAACGTGGTTCGAGCTCACGGCCGCCTACTTCCGGGAGATCGGCGAGGAGCTGGAGGCACAGGACGACGACGTCCTCCGGTACGGCGTCGAGCTGATGGAGTGGAACGCCACCTGGTTCGCGCGCCTCGAGGAGCGACTCAGCTCAGGGCTGAGCTCCAGGCGCGCCGAGCCTCCGGGCGGGAACCCCGGGTCGCGGCCGGTCACTGCGAGCGCGATCTCGGAGCAGTCCGGCTGGTGCCCGACGGTCGCGACCGGTCCCGCGATCCCGGCGACGGCCCGTCGCAGCTCCGCAGACGGTCGCGCCGGGCGCGAGCAGTGGCTCGACCCGGAGCTCGGCGCCGGTCTCCTCGGCGACGATCGCCGCGGTCTGGCGCGCGCGGACGAGCGGGCTCGTGAGGACGACGGCGGGTGGATCCGGCGACCGCGGCCAGGTCACGCCCGAGTGCTCGCGCCTGCTCGACGCCCGTCTGCGGTGAGCTCCCGCAGCTCGTCGGGCTCGCCCGGCGCCGCGTTGGCGTGGCGGCAGAGGTAGACGCGCATCTCCGTCGAGCATAGTCGCGCCCGCCCGGCGATCCGCTCGTGTCCCTGTCGTCGTCACGCCACACCAGCCGAGTTCTAAGCCGGGCGTAAGAATCCATCGCTACAACGGAGGGATGCACGACCGCATGCTCGGCCGCGCGGCCTTCCTCGGCGTCGTCGGGGCGGGCCTCGCCGGGCTGTTCCTCGGCCGCGATGCGATGCGGCTCGTCGGGCGGCTCGTGCCCGACACGGTCGAGGCGATCGTGCCGACCTCCGGCTGGCGGATCTACACGATCGGCAGCTCGATCCCGCGCATCGACCCGGCGGCGTACCGGCTGACGATCGACGGCGCGGTCGAGCGTCCGGTCACCTACACGCTCGCCGACCTTCGGCGCTGCCGCGCGTCGACCAGGTCTCCGACTTCCACTGCGTGACGGGCTGGAGCGTCGACGACGTCCGCTGGGCGGGGTCCGGTTCCGCGACCTCCTCGCGGAGGCGGGGCTCCGGCCCGATGCGCGCGCGCTGCGGTTCGTCTCGGACGAGGTGCCCTACGACGACACGCTCACGCTCCCGCAGGCCTTCGCGCCCGACGCCCTCCTCGCGCTCGACATGGACGGCGCGCCGCTCTCCGAGCCGCACGGCTTTCCCGTCCGCGTCGTGATGCCGCGGATGTACGGCTACAAGAACGTCAAGTGGGTCACGCGCATCGAGGTCCAGACGAACCTCGATCACGTCGGGTACTGGGAGCAGCGCGGCTACGACGAGGACGCCTGGGTCGGCGCCTCGAACGGACTGTGAGCGGCGAGCGGATGGTGCGCCGCTTCGGGCGCACCGAGCGCGCGCTCCACTGGGTGCACGCGACGGGCTTCCTCGCGATGCTCGCGACAGGCCTCGTCCTCTACCTCCCCGCGCTCTCGGAGGCGATCGCGCGGCGGAACCTCGTCAAGAACCTCCATCTCTTCTCGGCGGTCGCCTGGGCGATCGCCATCGCTGCTCGTCGTCGCGCTCGGCGACCGGCGCCGGCTCGCCGCCGACTGGCGCGAGATCGAGACGCTCGACGCCGACGACCGGCGCTGGCTCCGGGGCCGCCGCGCGCCGCAGGGGCGCTTCAACGCCGGGCAGAAGGTCAACGCGCTCCTCACGGCCGCGTTCGCGCTGCTGTTCGTCGTCTCCGGCTTCTTCCTCTGGCTCGGCGAGCGCGACCACCGCTTCCTCTTCGACGGCACGGGCACCGTGCACGAGACGCTGACGCTCGTGTCGGTCGGCCTCCTCGCGGGACACCTCTACCTCGCGGTGATCCACCCGTCGACGCGGCACGCGCTCCGCGGGATCACGACCGGAGACGTCCGCGAGGACTGGGCGCGCGAGCACCATCCCAAGTGGACCGAGGCCGAGCGCGGGCTATAACCCGTCCGTGCCGACGTACCGCTACGTCTTCGCCGACGTCTTCACCGACACCCCGCTGACGGGGAACCAGCTCGCCGTCTTCACCGACGCGCGCGGGCTCGATGCGGAGACGATGCAGGCGCTCGCCCTCGAGATCGGCTTCTCCGAGACGGTCTTCGTCCTCCCGCCCGAGCAGGGCGGCACCGCCCGGATCCGCATCTTCAACCCCGCCTACGAGATGAAGTTCGCCGGCCACCCGACGCTCGGCGCCGCCTTCGTGCTCGCCGCACCGCTCCAGCGCGGCGTCGTGGAGCTCGAGACGGGCGCAGGGATCGTCCCCGTCGCGCTCGAGCGGGACGAGTCGGGACGGATCGTGTTCGGCCGCATGACGCAGCCGATCCCGGGGGTCGAGGAGGTGGAGGACCCGGACCGGGTCCTCGCTGCGATCGGCGCGCAGCGCTCGACGCTCCCGATCGAGCTCTACGACAACGGCGCTCGGCACATCGTCGTGACGCTCGACGGCGTCGCGGAGCTCGGCGCGCTCGTCCGCGACGGCGCGGCGATCGAGGCGCTGGAGATCACCGGCGTCAACGCGATCGCGCCCAGCGAGAGCGGCTGGCGGAACCGGATGCTCTGGGCGCACGGAGAGGACCCGGCAACCGGCTCCGCCGCCGGGCCGATCGCCTGCCACCTCGCGCGCCACGGGCTGATCGCATGGGGCGACGAGATCGTGATCGCGCAGGGCGTCGAGATGGGGCGCCCGTCGACGCTCCACGCGCGCGCGGACGGGGGCGACGGGCTGATCGACGCGGTCGAGGTCGGCGGGGCCGCGGTGATCGTCGCCCGCGGCGAGTTTCGCCTCTAGTACCGGCTCTACGCCGCGGGCAGCGCCTGGCGCAGGCGCGCCTCGAGCTCCTCGTCCGACGGGAGCTGCCCGTTCGGCGTGAGCCCGTCGACCACCCGGGACCACGGCCGCGAGGACGTCGGCAGCCTCGTCCTCCGGGATCCCGGCGGCCTGCGCGAACTGCCGCACCTCGCCGTCGCCGAGGCCGACGCGCATCTCCGAGCCGCTGACCCCCTCGTTCGGGCCCGTCGACACCCATGAGTCCGCCTGCTTGCCCATGCCCTGCTGCTGGAAGCCGCTCATCATCTTCTGCAGGCCGCCGCTCTTGACCATCCCGATGACGATCGGGGCGAGCGCGCCGATCAGGGCGCCCGTGTTCATGCCGCCGGACTTCGCCCCCGCGCCTGGCTACCGCCGAGCAGCGCCCCCGAGGAGATCGTCGAGGCCGCCCCCGCCGGAGCCGGCATCCGCCGGCGAGGCCGCCGAGCAGGTCGCCGAGCCCACCGCCTCCGGAGCTCCCGCCGGACTTCGTCAGGCTGCCCATCAGGTCGTCGAGACCGCTCATGCGCCGTCCTCCTCTGCTCGGGTCCTCTCCGGCCCGATCCTTCCACAGACGGCAGGTCAGGCGACGAGCGCGACGGCGGTGATCCCGGGCAGCTCGATCGCGAGCGCGTGCCAGAAGCGGCCGCCGTCGCGGGAGACGTGCAGGCGCTCGGCCGTCGCGAAGAGCACGACGTCCGGGTGGTCCGGCGAGATCGCGACGGCGGTTCCCGGCCCGAGGCCCGCGCCCGCCTCGCGCCAGGTCGCGCCGCCGTCGTTCGAGACGACGAGCGGCGGGCGGCGGTCGACGACGGCGACGATCGTCGAGCCGTGCGCCGCCGTCGCGACGAGGAGCGGCAGGTCGACGTCCGGAATCGGTGGGGCCGCCTCGAGCGGGTCGTCCGTGATCTCGAGGAGCTCCTCGTCGTCGAGGTCGATCTCGGCGGTCCCGAGCTCGCACGCGACGAGCGCGCGCATCAGCCGCTGCCGATCAGCTCGGCGACCACGTCGGACGCCCGCTCCGCCGCGGCGAAGGGGTCGAGCCCCCGCGCCCGTCCGTCGAGGTAGACGACCGAGAACGCGTCGCCGGCGCCCGTCGGGTCGACGGTGCCGTCGACGGGGCGCGGCGCGACGTCCGCGACGGTGTCGCCGGCGATGACCCGGGAGCCCCGGGAGCCGAGCGTCAGGACGACCTCGGGCACGCCGAGCGCGCGCAGCGCCTCGCTCTCGAGGCTCCCGGCGAGGATGCGCCCTTCGTCCTCGTTCACCTTGAGGACGGTGAGGTGCGCGAACGCATCCCGGTCGACGTCGTCGTCGCGCTCGAGCGGCCCGACGGCCGCTCGCCGGAGGCTCCCCTGGGCGTCGAGCAGCAGGTGCCGGCCGCCGTCGCGGAGCGCCGAGACGGTCGCCGTCGGGAAGTGCGACCGGAGGAGGCCGGCGACGTGCACCCAGGCGGCCTCGGCGAGCGGCGCCGCGGCCCAGCCCTCGACGTCCTCGGTCGTCCACGGGTCGCCGACCGCGTCGACTTCCATCACGCGGTGGTCGCCCTCGTAGTGGAAGCTGAAGCCCGTCGTCTCGGAGGCCGGCGCCCAGGTGACGGGCAGCCCGAACGTCTCGAGCGGCTCGAGCACGAGGTCGCGGTCGGCGGGTGCGAAGCGCGTGACGACGACCGCGTCGGCGCCGACGTGCGCCGCCGCGCGGGCGCCCCAGTAGACGCCGCCGCCCGGGCGCGGGTCGCCGCCGGCCACGCGATCGACGGACAGGTTGCCGACGAGCGCGATCCTGCTCACGCGCCGACCGTCCCGGTCCGGCTGCGCCTCGTCGCGACGGCGGCGGCGAGCCCGAGCACGAACGACACCGCGAAGCTCGGCAGCGTCGCACCGATCCCCCACGCGGGCGGCTCGAGCCGGTTCACCTGGTCGACCCACCAGTCGGGGCCGGTCGGCGAGAGCCACTGGTACGCGACGAACCCTGCGACCCACGCGACGATCGGCCCGCCGCGGAGCGGCACGGCCGAGAAGACGTCGTCCGCGCTCGTAGCGCCGCCCGGCCGCGAGCCAGTCCGCGAGCAGGACGGCGAAGAGCGGGACGAAGCACGAGCCGAGCAGGAAGAGGAACGACTGGAAGCTCGAGAGCTCGAGGACGAGCGCGCCGAGCGTGCCGAGCGACGTCGTCAGCACGACGAGCGCGACCTGCGGGACGCGCGGGAAGAGGTTCTGCAGCGAGACCGCGCCCGAGTACGCGTTCGCGAACGCCTCGTCCGTCTCCGCGACCGTCAGCGCGAGCAGCGCGAGGAGTGCGACGAGGCCGCCGGCCGCGACCGCGGCGGGGAGCTGCGGCCGCGTCGGCGACGTCGCGCGTCAGCAGGACGACCGCGCCGAGCGCGAGGAGCAGCGCGTCGGGGACGAAGTAGCCGATCGCCCGTGCCCCAGAACGCGCCGCGCTCGGTGCGGGCGAAGCGGGTGTAGTCGGCCGCGAGCGGGATCCACGACACCGTCACGCCGACGACGATGTCGATCCCCTGCCAGGTCGAGAGACCGCCCTCGCCCGGCCGGCTCCACGCGTCCTCGAGCCCGCCGCCGGTGAGGGCCCACCACGCGAGGTACGCGACCGCGAGCGGGACGACCCAGACGGCGACGCGGCGGATCACCGTGCGGACGACGCCGATCGGCCCGAGCAGCCCGAGGACGAGCGCGGCCGCGCCGAACACGAGCGTCCACGCCCAGCGGGCCTCGAAGCCGAACAGCTCGTCGGAGAGCGCGGCCGCGGCGGTGGCGATCACGAGCAGCTCGAAGATCGTCCAGCCGATGCACTGGACGACGTTCACCGCGGTGGGCAGGTACGACCCTCGCTCGCCGAGCGGCGCGCGCATGAGCACCATCGCCGGAACCCGTGCCTGCGCGCCGATCGCAGCCGCAGCGGCGAGCATCAGGTTTCCGACGAGGCAGCCGACGAGGATCGCGACGAGCGCGGCGGGGAGCGAGAGGGCGGGGACGAGGACCGCGCCGGCGACGACGACGAGGAGCGAGACACCGAGGTTCGCCCAGAGGAGGCCGAGGTCGAGCCCTCCGAGGATGCGGAGCCGCTCGGGAACCGGCTCGATGCCCCAGCTCGTCTCGCGCTCCCTCACGGTGCCCTGCCGGTGAGAGCGAATACCTCGACTGCCTCCGTCCGGCCACGGACGGTGAGCCGGCCGCGCGGCTCGAGCCCCGACGGCTCGGAACCGGCCGCCGCGGTGGACCCCGCCGACGAGCGCCTCGCCCGGCCGTGCCTCGGCCTGGAGGCGCGCAGCGAGGTTCGTCGTGTCGCCGATCGCCGCGAAGCTCCGCTGGTCGGCGGTCCCGACGTGCCCGACCGCCGCCGGCCCGGTGGCGACGCCGGCGCGGAAGCGTGGCCAGCCGGGGTTGCGCGCGGCCAGTGCCTCGGAGGCGCGCAGCAGCTCCCGCGCAGCTCGGATCCCGCGCTCGGCGTGGTCCGGTTGGTCACCGACCGCGTTGAACACGGCCATGACGGCGTCGCCCGCGAACCGCTCGATCGTGGCTCCCTCGTCGAGGAGACCGGGGACGGCGGCGGCCCAGTACCCGTTCAGCATCTCGATCGACTTCCCCGGCGCGCTCTTCTCCGCCCAGCTCGTGAACCCCTCGAGATCGGCGAAGAGGATCGTCACCTCACGCTCCTCCCCGCCGAGCCGCGCCAGCCCGGGCTCCTCCTCGAGACCGACCGCGAGCTCGGGTGACACGTACGGGCGAAAGAGCTCCTCGATCCGGCGAACCTCGCGGGCGGAGCGCTCGAGGAGCGCCACCTCGTCGCCGCTGAGGCCCTGCCCGCGCAGCTCCTCCTCGACCTCGTCGAGCGGCTCGCCGGTCTCGAGTGCCCCGACCAGCGCGCGCAGTGCGTCGCCGGTCGTCGTGTCCACCTGCTCTAGCGTGCCGTCGAGGTAGAGGCCGCCGAACGCCCCGGTGACCGAGGCGGAGCGCCGGTACGAGGCCCGCGCCGTCCAGGCGACGAGCGCAAACCCTGCGGCCATCAGGACGTGCCACTCCCACCAGGTGAGGTGCCAGCTGCGCGAGAGCCCGATCGCCACGAGCGCCTCGGCGAGCAGCACCCAGGCCGCGGCGACCGCCGCCTGGAGCTGGTCGCGCCGGCTCCGGTAGAGCTCGAGGTAGCGCCACGCCGCGAACCCGAACAGCACGACGCCCGGCGCGGCGAGCGCGACGAGCGACCCGTGCAGCTCACCCTCGGGCGGCGGTCCGTCGAGCGGCGGGAGCTCGGCGAGGGAGACGACCGCCCACACGGCGAGCACCGCGATCACAGCCGCCCGCATCGCGCGCTCGTGCTCGACGATCCAGCCCGCCGTGCCGCGCGAGAGCCTCAGCGCCGACGTTGCGGCGAAGCAGCTCGCGAGCACCAGCCCGATCGGGGTCGCGATCACGAACCCGACGTTCCGCCCCTCGACGAGGGTTCCCGGCGTGGCGAGCGCGTGCAGCGCGAGGAAACCCGCGGACACGAGGAACGCGAGCGAGACGAGAAACGCGCGCGCGTCGCGCCGTCGTCGCGCCGCCTCGCTCGCCGCGAGCCCGAGCACGACGTTGACGAGCGCCGTCAGGAAGATCAGCCAGAAGTGCGTCGGCCCGTGCTGCCAGTGCGCGTCCGCGGACGGGACGGCGAGGAGCAGGACGAAGCCGACCAGCGGGAGCACCAGCGAGACGGCGGCGACGCTCACGACCTGCGAGCCTAGAGGCTCGCCGCCGCTCGGGCGGCGCACCCGCCGCGCGACGACCGCGCGCTACGTCGCGAGCAGCTTCCGCAGCACGTACGGGAGGATCCCGCCGTGGCGGACGTACTCGCGCTCGCGCGGCGTGTCGAGGCGGAGGATCGCGTGGAACTCCCTGTCGTCGGCCCGCACCGTCACCTCGCGCGCCTCGCCGTTCTCGACGCCGATCGACCGCGAACTCCTCGCGGCCGGTGAGGCCCGAGCGACTCGCGGCTCTCGCCGGGGAGGAACTGGAGCGGGAGAATCCCCATCATCAGCAGGTTCGAGCGGTGGATCCGCTCGTAGCTCTCGGCGATCACGGCCCGGACGCCGAGGAGGTTCGGCCCCTTCGCCGCCCAGTCGCGCGACGAGCCCGAGCCGTACTCCTTGCCGGCGAGCACGATCGTCGGCACACCCTCCGCGAGGTACCGCTCCGCCGCCTCGAAGATCGTCATCTCGTCGCCCGACGGGAGGTGGGCGGTCCATGTCCCCTCCGCGCCCGGGACGAGGAGATTCCGCAGGCGGACGTTCGCGAACGTCCCACGCACCATCACCTCGTGGTTCCCCCGGCGGGAGCCGTACGAGTTGAAGTCGGCGCGCTCGATGCCGTGGCCGACGAGGTACTGCCCGGCCGGGGAGTCGGGCTTGATCGACCCGGCGGGGGATATGTGGTCGGTCGTCACCGAGTCGCCGAGCGAGACGAGGCAGCGCGCGGCGGCGACGTCCTCGACCGTGCCCGGCTCGCGGGCCATCCCCTCGAAGTACGGCGGCTGCCGCACGTACGTCGACGAGTCCTCCCACGCGAACAGCGCGCCCTCGGGCACCGGCAGCTCGCGCCACTCGGGATCGCCGGTGTAGACGTCGGCGTACGTCCGCTCGAACATCTCGCGCCCGATAGCGGCCTCGACCGTCTCGCGGACCTCCCGGGGTGACGGCCAGACGTCCGAGAGGAAGACCGGCTCCCCGTTCGGGTCGTGCCCGAGCGGCTCCGTGACGAGGTCGACGTCCATCCGCCCTGCGAGGGCGTAGGCGATCACGAGCGGCGGGCTCGCCAGGTAGTTCGCCTTCACCTCGGGGTGGACGCGCGCCTCGAAGTTCCGGTTCCCGGAGAGCACTGCGCAGGCGACGAGGTCGCCCTCGGCGATCGCTGCCGAGACCTGCTCGGGCAGCGGCCCGGAGTTCCCGATGCACGTCGTGCAGCCGTAGCCGACGGTGTGGAAGCCGAGCGCCTCGAGGTACGGGGTCAGGCCGGCGCGGTCGAAGTAGTCGCTGACGACCTTCGATCCCGGCGCGAGGCTCGACTTCACCCACGGACGCCGGTCGAGGCCTCGCTCGACGGCCTTCTTCGCGAGCAGCCCCGCGGCGACCATCACGGAGGGGTTCGAGGTGTTCGTGCACGACGTGATCGCGGCGATCACGACAGCGCCGTGGTCGAGGCGCACGAGCTTCCCGTCGAGCTCGCACTCGATGCCCGTGCGGGCCGGCGCGACCGCGACCGGCGCCGCCTGCACCGCCTTGTCGGCGTGCGGCTCCGCCGCGCCCGGGTCGGCGTGCGCCGGCGGGTCGCTCGCGGGGAACGACTCCGCGAGCGCCTCGTCGACGCCACTCCCGTAGTCGATGCCGAAGCTCGGCAGCGCCTCGAGGAACGAGGCCTTCGCAGCCGAGAGCGCGATGCGGTCCTGCGGCCGCCTCGGGCCGGCGAGCGACGGCTCGACGGTCGCCAGGTCGAGCTCGACGACCTGTGAGTACGTCGCGGGCTCGCTCGGGTCGTGCCAGAGAAGGTTCTCCTTGCAGTACGCCTCGACGAGCGCGACGCGCGCCTCGTCGCGGCCGGTCAGGCGGAGGTAGCGCAGCGTCTCGTCGTCGACGGGGAAGAACCCGCACGTCGCTCCATACTCGGGTGACATGTTCCCGATCGTCGCGCGGTCGGCCAGCGGAAGGCCGGCGAGCCCCTCGCCGAAGTACTCGACGAACTTCCCGACGACTCCGGTCGCGCGGAGGATCTGCGTCACGGTGAGCACGAGGTCGGTCGCCGTCGCGCCCTCCGGGAGCTGCCCGTGGAGGCGGAAGCCGACGACCTGCGGCACGAGCATCGAGATCGCCTCGCCGAGCATCGCCGCCTCGGCCTCGATCCCGCCGACGCCCCAGCCGAGCACGCCGAGGCCGTTGACCATCGTCGTGTGCGAGTCCGTCCCGACGAGCGTGTCGGGGAACGCGCGCCCGTACCGTGACTCGACGACGCGGGCAAGGAACTCGAGGTTCACCTGGTGGCAGATCCCCGTGTTCGGCGGCACGACCTCCAGCGAGTCGAAGGCGCCCTGGCCCCAGCGCAGGAACGCGTAGCGCTCGCGGTTCCGCCGGAACTCGAGCTCGGCGTTGCGGCGGATCGCGAGCCGGCTCGCAAAGTCGTCGACCTGCACGGAGTGGTCGATGACGAGCTCGGCGGGGATGAGCGGGTCGATGCGGCTCGCGTCGCCGCCGAAGCCGGCCATCGCGTCGCGCATCGCGGCGAGGTCGACGACCGCGGGCACCCCGGTGAAGTCCTGGAGGAGGACGCGCGCCGGAGCGAAGGTGATCTCGCGTGACGGGTCCGCCTGCGCGTCCCACGTCGCGAGCGCCTCGACGTCCTCGGCGGTGACGGTGGCGCCGTCTTCGCGGCGGAGGACGTTCTCGAGCAGCACGCGAAGGGTGTAGGGGAGGCGCGCGACGTCGAAGCGGGACTGGAGCGCGTCGAGCCGGAAGACCTCGTGACTCGTGCCGCCGACGGAGAGGGTCGAGTGGGCGCCGAAGCTGTCGGGGTGCGTCATCGTTCCTCCATTGTCTCTTTCAAAGGAACAGGCGTTTCTCTAAAGGATACACAACGGGCGTTCACGATCAACCGCCGAGCTCCTCGGTGATCCGCTCGGCGCAGGCGGTGACGAGGCGCGCCAGCCGCGCCTCGTCGGACGGGACGAACCGCTGGGTCGGCACGCTGACCCCGACCTCGGCGACGACCTGGCCGCCCGGCGCGAAGACGGGCGCGGCGATGCCGACGCCGCCCAGCCGTCGCTCCTCCTGGCTGAACGCGTACCCGCGCCCACGCACGTCGGCGAGCACGCGCTCGAGCTCGTCGACGCTCGTGATGGTGTGCTCGGTCGCCGGCGCAAGCTGCGTCCGCTCGATCACCGTGCGTCGCTCGTCGTCGGGGAGGAACGCCATCACCGCGCGCCCGCTCGCGCCGGTATGGAGGTCGCGCCACTCGTGCAGCTTCGAGACGTAGCGCACCGGCGCGTCGCTCTCGACGACTGCGAGCACGTAGGTCTGCCGCCGGACCGGGTCGTAGAGCCCGAAGCTCACGGTCTCGCCGCTCGCCTCGGCGAGCTCCTGCATGTGCGGCAGCGCGGCGCTCCGGATCGGATGCGTGCCCGAGGCCGTCCACGCGAGCCGCAGGAGCTCCGTGCCGACGTGGTAGCCCCCGCCGGGGTCGTCCTGGCGGACGAGCCCTTCCTCCTCGAGCAGGCCGAGCAGGCGGTGGACGGTGCTCGGGCTCATGCCGACGCCCTTCGCGATCTCGCGGACGCCCCACGGGCCGTCGTCGCGGGGCGCCATCCAGAAGAGAATCCGGAAGGCGCGCCCGACCGGGTTTCGCGCGCCACGCGTGGCCGTCACTTCCATGCCGTCGATTCTAGGAGGGCTTGGCGAGACGGGCCTCGTCTCAAGGGTGCCGGCGCTCCCCTGGGGACAGGCCTGCTTCGCCAAGCCCTCCTACGAGCGCGTGGACGGCCTCAGCCGGACGCCAGCGCGTCGAGCTCCGCGGCGGGGACGACGCGTTGGATCGCCTCGAACAGCTCCCGCTCCTCGAGCCGCACGTGGTCGTGGAGCAGGGTTCCCAGGGCCCGCAGGGTCTCCGGGGACACCGCGCCCGCGGACACCTCGGCACGGAGCGCGTGAGCGAGGCCGTGCAGCTCCATGTGCTCGCGGAGAGTCCGGGTCAGCAGCGGGTCGTCGGCGCCCGCATGCGCCGCGTAGAGCGGGAAGACGCCGTCCTCCTCGCGGCGGAAGTGGTCGACCGTTCCGGTGAAGAACGCCTCCGCGTACGCCGCGCCCGCGTCGAGCCGCTCGTCCGTCGAGGCGTCGGCGGCACGGAGCAGCCGGCGCGCCTGGACGAGCTCGTGGTGGTGGTCCTCCGAGAGCGGGACGAGGGCTGGATGCCGCTTCACGCGGCGTCGTCGCGGCGGCGCATTCGCTCGATGCCCCGCTCCGTATACGTCGGCGACTCCGTGTCGAAGTGGCGCTTCACCGCCGCGGCGTAGGGCGCCGAGACGCGGCGTGCGTACGCGGCGAGGCCCTCGTCGCGAACGGGAGCGAGGTCCTCGCGATAGGGATCGAGGACGTGCTGCCGGCCGACGTGGCGGGCCGAGTTGAAGAATGCGAGGCCGACGCCGACCGACACCTCCAGGAGGCTCGCTCGCTCGCGGCTCGCCGTCTCGCGGAGCCCGTCGAAGACGCCGGCGAGCTGCTCCGGGCCGGGCAGGGTGCCGGCGTCGCGCCGGATGTCGTCGAGCGACTGGCGCAGGGCGCGGAGCTCGAGCGGCGGGATGTCGACGAGCCGCGCCGTCGTTCCGGACACGCCCTCGAGCGCGCCGAGCAGCTCGTCGACCGAACCGGGCTTCGAGCCGGCGGGAAGCGCCCCGGCGCGGACGAGCTCGGCGACGAACGCGTCGAGGTAGACCCGCGAGCCGCGCGTCACGTCGGCGGCCGCGGCGAGGATCCAGAGCGGGGAGAAGCCGAAGGCGGCGATCGAGCCGAGCTCCACGACGTTGCCGGCGCCCTTTCGCACCGCGAGCCGTCCCGGGTCCGGCTCGTACTCGTCCTCGACCCGGTGGCGCGACTCGACGCCGCCCACGAGCTCGATCGTCATCCGCAGGAGGTTCTTCGCGGTCGCCTCGTAGAGCCGGGAGCCGCGCACGATCCGCGGGAGCGTCAGCGCGAACGTCTCGTGCAGCGTGCCGCCGAGCGTGGCGGCGATCGCCCGCACGACCCGCTCGGGAAGGGACACGAGGAAGGCTGTGGCAGGCACCGTCGTTAGCATCATTGCCGATGGCGACCGACACGATCCGCGCTCTCCTCGAGCAGGCGTTCCCGGACGGGAGCGTCGACGTGCTCGACCGGACGGGCGGCGGCGACCACTTTCACGTGACGGTCGAGAGCGCGTCCTTCGAAGGCCTCTCGCTCGTCGAGCAGCACCGGCGCGTGAACCGCGCCCTCGCGGCGCCGCTCGCCGACGGCACCATCCACGAGCTCCGCATCACGACGAAGGGAACCCCATGACGCTCCGCGAGCAGATCCAGCAGGTGATCGACGACGAGCCGGTCGCCATCTTCATGAAGGGCACGCCCGAGCGGCCCGCGTGCGGCAACTCGCTCCGTGCGCTGCAGGCGCTCTGGAACGCCGGCGCGCCGATCACCGCCGTCGACATCCTCCCTGATCCCCAGATCCGTCAGGAGCTCTCGTCGCTCTCGGACTGGCCGACGATCCCCCAGGTCTTCGTGAAGGGCGAGCTGATCGGCGGCGCCGACATCACCGAGGAGCTCTACGCCTCGGGCGACCTCGGCCGCAAGCTCGACGAAACGCTCGGAAGCGAGCGCGAGCAGGTCGTGAAGACCGTCGCCGTCGGCTGAACGACGTCTTAACCGCTCACAACCCTGGGTTCACCGGCCGCTGCCTATAACCGGGGAGTGACCTCCCCCGAGACCACGCATCGCCCAGACGCGACACCGGCTGCGCCCGGCCGGGCCGCGTCCGCTGCCAAGCCGCTCGCCGCGCTGACCGCTGCCGCCCTTCTCGGCGGTTGCGCCGCGCTCGGCGGCGCCTGGGTGCTCGGCGCCTTCGACGAGGAGACGCCGGTATTCGGGGCGACGCCGATCGTGCAGAGCTCCACGCCCGGCTCCTCCGGGCCGACCTCGATCGACGTTGGGGAGATCTACCGCCGCAGCGGGCCGGGCGTCGTGCAGATCACGTCGACCTCCGGCGGCCCGGCGTCCAACGACTCCTTCGGGAACGTCGTGCCGGGCCAGGCGCAGAGCGCGCTCGGCTCGGGCTTCGTGATCGACAAGGAGGGGCACATCGTGACGAACTACCACGTCGTGCAGGGCGCGTCCCAGATCGAGGTCAGCTTCTCCAACCAGGACACGGTCGACGCACGCGTGGTCGGCAGCGACCCGTCGACCGATCTCGCCCTGCTCAAGGTCGACGTCGACGCGCAGGCCCTGACGCCGCTGGCGCTCGCCGACTCCGACCACGTCGAGGTCGGTGACCCGGTCGTCGCGATCGGGAACCCGTTCGGCCTCGAGCGCACCGTCACCTCCGGGATCGTGAGTGCGCTGCAGCGCGAGGTGCGCGCCCCGAACAACTTCACCATCGACCACGTGATCCAGACCGACGCGCCCATCAACAGCGGCAACTCGGGCGGCCCGCTCATCGACCGGGCCGGGCGCGTGATCGGGGTCAACTCGCAGATCGAGACGGGCAACGGCGGCGGCGGCAACGTCGGGATCGGCTTCGCGGTTCCCTCCAACACCGTGAAGAGCGTCGTCGCGCAGCTGCTCGACGACGGGCGCGTCGACCGCGCCTACCTCGGCGTCTCCCTCCAGGACATCGACTCCGATGTCGCGGACGTGCTCAAGCTCCCGGCCGACAGCGGCGTCCTCGTCGGCGCCGTCCAGCCGGGGAGCCCGGCCGACAGGGCAGGGCTCGAGGGCGGCGGCACGCAGGTCGTCGTCGCGGGCGAGAGCTACCAGATCGGCGGCGACATGATCGTCGCGATCGACGGCGAGGACGTGGTGTCCGTGGACGCGCTCCGCGAGGCGATCGCGGCGCACAAGCCGGGTGAGAGCGTCCGCGTCACGGTCGTCCACGCGGACGGCAAACGCCAGACGATCACCGTGAAGCTCGGGCGCGTGCCCGACTCGCCGAGCTGACGCTGCGTCGGTGCGGCGGCTAGGCGGCCGCCTTGAGGGTGTGCCCGCCGAAGGCGGGGATCCGAGCGGGCGGAATCCGCTCCTGCGGATTCCGCCCTTGCGAACAAGCTCAGTCCCGCGCCCGGAGCGCCCGGGACGTGAGCTCGTAGCCGAGGTCGATCAGCGCCTGCTTCGTCTCGACCGGCCATTCCAGCCCGGACCGGAAGGTCGGATCGAGCGCACGGTCGCCGGGGTCGCCGCGGACGATCGTCAGCGGGAGCGCCCGGTCGTGCCGGAACGGGAAGCGGGCGGTC
Source organism: uncultured Actinomycetes bacterium (assembly GCA_963706915.1). Classification (GTDB taxonomy): domain Bacteria; phylum Actinomycetota; class Thermoleophilia; order Gaiellales; family Gaiellaceae; genus Gaiella. The sequence goes on along the minus strand of CAVPOH010000002.1, from coordinate 190,233 downwards.
GCGAAGCGCTGTTCGACCTCGGCGACGGCCGCGCGTCGCCGCCAGGGCGCCGCCGAGCGGCGGACGGTCTCGAGGACGGACTGGCGCAGCGCCGCGAGCTCGCGGACGGAGGCGTCCTTCTCGGAGGCGGAGCGTACCTCGAGCTCCGTGTTGCGCGCGACGGTCACCCGCATCAGCCGCAGGATCATGTCGGCCAGGTGCGGCGGCTCGCCGCGCTCCTGACGCTCCTCGGCGGCGCGCACCTCGCCGATCAGCGCGCGGACGGGCGGCACGGCGCGGAACGGCTCGAGCCGTCGCCGGAGACGCTGGAGGTTCTCCGGGGAGGGCCGCCGAGCCTGGGACATGTAGCGGAAGCCGACGATCTCCATGACCTCCGCGTTGTCGTAGGCGTGCCCGAGAGGGAAGTTCCGAACCCAGCCGCCGTCGGTGCCGATGACGTCGTCCTCGATGCGGAGCGGGAGGACGAGCGCGCTGATCGCCGCCGAGGCGAGCACCGCCTGAGCCATCACCTCCGGGACGGACGTGCGGCTCGAGTAGATCCGCTCGAAGGCGTCCTGCTCGTCGTGGTCGACGTCGCGGACGTCGGTAACGCAGACGAACAGTTCGATCGGTGAGCCCGCCGCCTCGGCGGCTATCTGCTCGATCGGCTCGAGCCGCTCGGCGATCGTGTCGGGCAACGCGTAGTCGTGCAGCCCGGCGAACGGGAGCTGCCACAGCCGGTTCGGCCGGAACGTCTCCTCGGGCCGAAGCGCGAGCACGAACTCCTCGAGCTGGTCGAGGCGGTCGCACACCGCCATCACGCCCGACAGCGCCCCGGCCGACGTGCCGTAGATCCAGCCGAGCCGCTCCCAGAGCGCGTCCTCCCGCAGGCGGCGGAGGAACCCGATCTCCATCAGGAGCCCGTTCATTCCTCCCCCCGAGAGGACGATCGCGAGGTCGCGGTCGTGCATCGCATCTATTGTGCTGTCGTGGAACGGGAGGCAGTGGAACGGCGGCGGGGCTTCGTCGCCGAGGACGAGCTCTTCGAGGACGAGTCGCTGTGGCGCGACGACGACGCCGGCGACCACACCGGGTGGTGGTGCGTCCGGACGGATCCGTTCCCGTGCCCGGCCGACGGGTGCTCGTTCGTCGCCGAGTTCATGACCGCCGCCCACCTCGTGCTGGTGTGGCAGGAGCGCGACGACCCGAACCTCCTCTGGCACGCCCAGCGCGCGAAGGAGGTCGGCCGCAATCCCCGCGTCGTCTCGTACGAGGCGCCGTTCGGGCCGAGCGCGTCGTACTACGCATGGGAGGCCGCGGGCCGCCCGGTGCACGGCGTCAAGGGCAAGAAGCCCGTCTCTTCCTGACGCGGACGACGTAACCGCCTATTCGATTTGACCGGTGACGTGGGCTGACGGCTACCGTCGCACCGTGCCCGACGCCTTCCAGCCCGGCGGCCGGACACCCGCGCCGGCTCCGCTCGATCTCGTCCAGGACTTCGTCAACACGGAGGTCCCGGACTGGGACCGCGACGACATCTCGACGCCGGCGGCGCTCGAGGAGTGGCTCTCCGAGCATGGACTGCTCGACGTGCGCGCCGATCGTCGACGACGACACCCTCGCGCTCGCGCACGCGCTGCGCTCGACGCTCCGCGAGCTCGCGCTCGCGAACACGCTCGGCGTCCCGCTCGCGGGGTGGCGCCGGGAGGCGGTCGACGCGACGCTCGCGCGCTTCCCGCTCGGCGCGCGGCTCGTCGACGGCGAGCCGGGGCTCCTTCCGGGAGACGGGGCCGGCCCGAGGGCCTCGGGACGCTCGTCGCGATCGTCGTCGAGGCCCGGCACCGCGGCGACTGGGCGCGGATGAAGGCCTGCCGCCAGGAGACGTGCGGCTGGCTCTTCTACGACGGGTCTCGGAACCGATCGTCGAGCTGGTGCTCGATGCAGATCTGCGGCGGGCGCGAGAAGGCCCGGGCGTACCGCCGTCGGGCGGCGGGGCGGAGTTAAGTGCCCCTGATGGGAAGCGCCTCGTACGTGCTCGGGCTCGCCTTCGGCGCGCGTGCGCCGACGAGACGGCGGCGCGCTCGTCGCCGCGCTCGGCATCGCCGCGGCGGCCGCTGTCCTCGCGGGCATCCTCGCGGGCGCGACGGTGGCGAAGGACCGCGGCGTCGCACAGGACGTCGACCGCCTTCCGGCCTCGGCCCGCGCGGTCCGCGCAGTGTGGTTCGGGGTGCCGGCGGGCGACGAGGAGCGCTGGCGGGCGCTCGATCAGAGCGCCCGCAAGGCTCTGGAGCCGCTCCCGGCCCGCGAGCCGACCGCCGTCGCCCTCGTCCGGGAGAGCACCGTCGGCGGGAGGTTCGTCGGCCTCGCGGCCGTCGACGGGCTCGCGTCGCACGTGCTCCTCCGGTCCGGTCGCCTCCCGCGGACGTGCACCGCCGAGCGCTGCGAGGTCCTGCGGCTCCGCGGCGCCGGAGCGCTCCCGAACGTCTCCGGGCCTGCGCGTCGTCCAGGTCGGGACGGCGACCCTGCGCTCGCGCCTGCTGTTCGGCGACTTCCTCGCGCCGACGGACAACGCGCTGGCCGACGCCGAGATCGCACCGGCGCTCCGCGACGCATCGCAGTACCACCGGCCGCCGCCGGCGCCGCTCGTCGTCGCGGAAGGCGTCGACGGGCTCGTGTCCTCGCCGGTGCTCGCCCGCTCGTACCGCTCGTACGCCTGGGTCCAGGCGCTCGGCGGCGGGACGCCCAGGCTCTGGCAGATCGACGCAGCTCGTCGACCGGGCGGACACGGCCCGGGCGGCGCTCGAGGCGGAGTCGGCCTCCTGGTCGCTGACCGTTCCGGCGCAGGAGCTCCGCGCGGCCGAGCGCGACGCGACGGTCGCGGGCCGCCGGCTGCTGCTCGTCGGCGGCGAGGCCGCTGCGCTGCTCGTCGCGTTCGCCGTCCTCGCCGCGGGCGCCCTGCGGCGCGACCTCGCGGCCGCGCGCCGCCGCCTCACGTGGCACGGCGCCCGCCGCTGGCAGGGCGCGCTCCTGACGGGCACGGAGTGCGCCGTCGTCGGCTTCGGCGGCGCGCTCGTCGGGTGGATCGCTGGGGGCGCCGCCGGGGCCATCGCGGCCGCGGTCTCCGGGCGCCCCCGTCGTCGACGTGCTGCGCGAGAGCGTGCTGTCGCCCGGCGGGCTCCTCCTCGGCCTCGCGACCGCCGTCGTCGCGGCCGCCGTGATCGCGGTGACGGTCTCGCTCGAGCCGGGGCGGTCGCGACGCGTCGGTGCCGCTCGACCTCGCCGCGATCGTCGCGCTGCTCGCGGCGCTCGGGATCCTCCTGAGCGGCGCCGTCGACGGCGACGAGCTCGCCGAGGGGGGCGCTGCCGCCGCGACGCTCCTCGTCCTCCCGGGGCTCGTCGCCTTCGCCGTCGCGGTTGCCGCCGCGCGGCTCCTGCCTGCGGTCGGGCGGCTCGCGGCTCGTCGTGGCCGGAAGGGGAGCGCACGCCTGGCCGGCGTCTCGCTCGCCCGCTCCGCTGGGGCGGCGGGGATCGCCGCCGCGTTCCTCGCGCTCGCCGTGGCGCTCGCGGGCCTCGCGGAGGCGTACCGGTCGACCCTCGAGACCGGCGAGCGCGACCAGGCGGCGTTTGCCGTGCCGACCGACGTCGTCGTGCGCGAGGACCTGCGCTCGCTCGTCCCGGTCCTCCGCGCCGCGCCGATCGAGCGGTACGCGGCGATCGCCGGCGTCGAGGCCGTCCACCCCGTCACGCGCCTGACCGCGAGCGCAGGCCCCGCAGCGTCGGTCTCCGGCGTGACGGTGCTCGGCGTCGAGCCCGACGCCATCCGCGCGGAGCCGCTGTGGCGCGACGACTGGGGCGCCTCGCGCGAGACGGCTGCCGAGACGATCGAGCGCGACGGGCCAACGGGTCTCCGTGGGCCGATCCTCCCCGGCACGGAGCTCGCGGTCGCCGTCGGCCGCGGGCTCCTCGGCTACCGCGGCATCGTCGAGCAGCGCAACGGGAGCTTCCGAGCCTTCGAGCTCGGCGCCGCCGACCCCGATCGCGCGACCGTGCTGCGCGCGCGCCTGCCGCGCGACGCGCGTGGCGCGCGGCTCGTCGGCCTGGAGCTGATCGCGCCGCGCCTGCTCGACCGCGGCGCCGACGCGGGGATCGCGCTCCGCGGCGCGACGACCCTCCGCGTCCTCGGCGTCTCGCTCGACGGGTGGATCGGCGAGGGCGGCGTCACGCTCGCCGGCCGCTCGACCGGCGGGCCGGGGCTCCGAATCTCCTACGCCGTCACGGCCCAGCGCCACGCCGTCGTGCGGCCGCGCCAGCCGACGGACGACGACCCGCCGGTCGCACTCGTCACGCCCGCGCTCGGCGAGCTCGCCGGCGGCGTCGGCGGCACGCTCCCGCTGCGGATCGGCGGCGAGACGGTCAACGTCCGGGTCGGCGCGGTCGTCCAGCGGCTGCCCGGGACGACGGGCGATGCCGTCGTCGCCGACCTCGGCGCCCTCCGGACGGCCGTCGACACGCGGTCGCCGGGCGCCGCTCCGCTGAACGAGCTCTGGCTCGACGTCGCCGACGGCAAGGAAGCGCAGGTCGCGTCCACGCCTCGCCGCGGCGGCCGTTCGCCGTCCTCGAGAAGCGCTCTCGCGCGGCGCTCGAGGAGGACGCGCGGCGCGATCCGCTCGGCCACGGCACGCTCCTCGCGCTCGGCGCCGCAGCCCTCGCGGCGCTCGTCCTGGCGGTCTGGGGCCTCGTCCTCGCGATCCGCGCCGACCTCCGGGACGACCGGGGCGAGCTCGTCGACCTCGAGGCCCAGGGCGCGACGCCGAGCCTCCTTCGCCGCGTCGTGACGGCCCGCGCGACGATCGTCGCCGTCGTCGGCGTCCTCGGCGGGATCGTCGGCGGCGTGCTCCTCGCGCGACTCGTCACGCGCGTCGTCTCGGTCACCGCCCGCGCGACCGCGCCCGAGCCGCCGCTCGTGACGACGGTGAACCCCGCCGTGCTCCTCGTCGCGGGCGCGGTGTTCGCCGTCTGCGCCGCGGCGCTCGTCCTCTGGACGACGCGGCGCGCGTTCTCGGAGCCGCGCGGTCCCGGCCGGATCGGAGCGGGCGGATGACGGCGCTCGTCGACCTGCGCGAGGTCTTCGTCGTCCACCCGTCCGAGGACGGTGGCGTCGCCGCCCTCCGCGGCCTGACCCTCGGCGTCGAGCGCGGCGAGCTCTGCGTCGTCCTCGGGCCGAGCGGCGCGGGCAAGTCGACCCTCGTCCGCGTCGTCGCGGGCCTCGAGCGTCCGTCCGCAGGTCGGGCCGTCGTCGACGGGCTCGACGTGGGAGCGGCGCCGCGGCACGTCGTCGCGCGTCATCGGGCGCGCGTCGTCGGGTACGCCGACCAGCACTACTGGCGCGCGCTCTCGCCGGACCTCAGCGCCGAGGCGCTCGTCGCGCTCCCGCTCGGCCTTCGCGGCGTCCCGCGGCCCGGAGCGCTCCCGCCGCGCGCGCGAGCTGCTCGAGCGGGTCGACCTGCTCGACCGCGCCGACGCGCGCCCCGGCGAGCTCTCGGGCGGCGAGCAGCAGCGGATCGCCCTCTGCGCGGCGCTCGCGCCCTCGCCTGCCCTCCTCGTCGCCGACGAGCCGACGGGCGAGCTCGACGAGGCGACGGCGCAGCACGTGCTCGATCTCCTCGCCGCGCTCGCGCGGGAGGAGGGCGCCGCGGCGCTCGTCGTGAGCCACGACCCCGCGTCCGCGTCGATCGCCGACCGCGTCGTCCACGTCCGCGACGGCCGCGTCGGCGAGGAGCGCACGGGAGACGAGGACACGATCGTGATCGGCCGCGGCGGCTGGCTCCACGTCCCGGAGGAGTCGCTCCGGACCGCCGGCATCGGCGAGCGCGCGATCGTCCGCGTCCGTCCCGGGTGTCGTCGAGCTCCACCCGGCCGGCGACGCGGCTGGCGGCCGCCGTCGTCCACGAGGCGCCGCCGACCGCCGCCGGCGTGCTCGTCGAGGCGCACGGCGTGACGCGGCGCTTCGGGCACGAGACCGCCCTCGAGGGCTTCGACGGCGTCTTCCCGGCGGGGACGCTCACGGCCGTCACGGGCCCGTCCGGCTCCGGCAAGTCGACGCTCCTCGCGCTCCTGGCGGGGCTCGACACGCCCGACGAGGGCGAGATCGTCGTCGACGGCGTCGTGCTCTCGGCGCTCGACCGCGACGGCCGCGCCGCCTTCCGTCGCGACCGGATCGGCGTCGTCGGGCAGATGCCCGGGCTCTCGGGCGTGCTCACCGCGCGCGAGAACGTCGAGCTCGCGCTGACGCTCCGCGAGGTCGACGGCCTCGAGGCGCGCGAGCGGGCGATGGACGCGCTCGCGATCGTCGGGCTCGCCGACTCCTCGGAGCGCGCGGTCGACCGCCTCTCGGCAGGCGAGCGGGAGCGCGTGGCGCTCGCGCGGGCGATCGCCGGGCGTCCCTCCGTGCTCGTCGCCGACGAGCCGACCGCGCGCCTCGACAGCCTCGCGACCCTCGCCGTGGCCGGTCTCCTCGCCGATCTCGCGCGCGAGCACGGCACGACGGTGATCTGCGCCACGCACGACCCGATCCTCGTGACGCTCGCGGGCGCCGAGATCGCGCTTCGGCGAAGCTCGACGCCGCTACGATCGAGCTGATGTCGAGCGCCACCGACACGCTCCTCGTCTCCGGGATCCGCTGCGAGCGGTGCGTCATGCGCCTCGCGACCGCGCTCGAGGGCCAGCCCGGGCTCGAGGCGGCCCACGCGAACCTGATGGGCGAGGTGACGCTGACCTGGGACGACGACGTGACCTCACGCGCGAGGCGCTCGTCGGCACGCTCGCCGGCGCCGGGTTCCACGAACGCGCTCGCGACGGAGTGTCCCGGGCGACGTAGGCGCGCGCGGTCTCGCGGTCGTCGGCTGGCCGGATCGCCCTCGGCGGTCCACACTGCGAGCATGCGCTGGCTCGCTCGCTTTCCTGACGGCGGCTGCCGTGTTCCCGCTGTCGGCGGGATCGGCGAGCGTGGATCCGAAGGCCCTCGTCCTGCCACAGGCCGACGTTCCCGCCCGCTACCTGTTCGACCCGGGCAACAGCCTGGCGATACCGAGGTCGTTCGCCATTTGCGGCCAAGACCGACGGCGCGCGGGACCTCCTTCGCGCCGGCTTCGTGGGCGGGTACTTCGCGCGGTACCTGAACACCGGTCCTCCGCGCTGGCGATCCATCACCTCTGGTGCGTACCTGTTCCGCGACTCGGTCGGGGCGAGGAAGGTGCTTGCCGTCGATGGTCGCCTCGATGAATCGCGGGCTCGGGCGCGCTCGACGCGTGCAGCTCGGCGACGAGGCGTGGGTGCTCACCTCGAGCCGCGACGAGACCGGGACGTACGTCGTCTGGCGCCATGGCCGGGTCGTGTCGTTCGTGAGCTGCCTGCAGATGACGCAGCACCGGACGCTCGCGCTCGCGCAGGCGCGGAAGCAGGAGCGCCGGATCGCAGCGAAGCTCGGCTAGCGGTGGCGGGAATAGCCAGGGCCTCGCGGCCGTTCACCTTCCCGTAACGACGCTGCTACGGTGCCCCGGTGGGCGAGCCGGAGACGGCCGAGTCGGAAGGGGCGCGCCGTGTCGCGATGGAAGCTCGCGACCGCGTGCGCTTCGAGGAGGAGGCTCTCGCGCTCGCCGACCAGGTCTACCGGGTGGCGCGACGGTTCGTCTCGACGCGCGAAGAGGCTGAGGATCTGGTGCAGGACACGTACGCGAGAGCCTTCCGAAGCTGGCAGTCCTACACGCCGGGGACGAACCTCCGCGCGTGGCTCCTGCGGATCCTGACGAACCTCAACGTCGACCGCGGCCGCCGGCTCCAGCGCCGCCCGGACGAGACGCCGCTCGAGGAGCACGACTACTACCTCGCGAACAGCATCGCCGAGTCGGGCGGCGAGCAGGTCCTCGAGCAGGACCGTGTCGTCGAGCGGCTCTCCCAGGACTCGATCGTGACCGCGCTGTCGGCGCTCCCGGACGACTTCCGCGACGTCGTCGTGCTCGTCGACATCGGCGACTTCAGCTATGCGGACGCGGCCCAGATCCTCGACATTCCCCTCGGTACCGTCATGTCGCGCCTGCATCGTGGGCGGCGGCTGCTGAAGGCCAGGCTCGCGGAGGAGGCTGCGGCATGAGCGACTGTGACAAGTGCGAGAAGCTCCTCCAGGGCTATCTCGACCGCGAGCTGTCCTCCGAGGAGGTCGCGGTCGCCGAGATGCACCTCGAGGGGTGCGACTACTGCCGCCGGCGCTACCGGTTCGAGGCGTCGCTCCGGCAGTACGTGCGCACGACGGCCGCCGAGCGGATGCCGCCCGGGCTCATGGCGAAGCTCGCGCAGCTCCGGACGACCGATCCCGGCTCGGCGTCGGTCTAGCTCTTCCGCAGCACGGCGGCCTCGAGGTCCCGCTCGGTGAACGGCCCCGTCGCGCCGGCGCCCGCCGCGTATCGGTAGAGCGCGACCGCGAACACCGCCCGCGCGGCGCTCCCGAGAACGCCCGCGACGACGGCGATGAGGACGGCGACGACGAGCAGCGCGATCGCGACGACGTCCGACCCCGACGCGAAGCCGAGCGAGATGAGCACGACCGCGGGGACGACGCCGAGGACGGTGAAGAGCACGCCGATCGACGCCGCGCCTGCGAGCTGCTCGCCCCACTTCTCGCGAAACAGCGCCGTCGAGCGCGAGAGCGCGGCGAACGGGCCGAGTCCCTCGAGCGCGAGGATCGGCACGACGAGGAGCGTCGCCAGGCCCCAGGCGACCGCGGCCGCGCCGAGGAGGAGGTTGCCGAGCAGGCCGGCCCGGTCCCGGAGCGCCTGCAGGACGAGGTTGACGGTCGTCAGGAGGAGCGCCCAGCCGAGGATCGCTCCGACGCACCGGCTCGCGACCGCCATCCCGCCGCGGACGGTCGCATCGCGGCCGTCGAGCACCTCCGCGGCCGCCGCCGCGAGCGCCACCGCGAAGTACGTCGCGGCGACGGTCGAGAGGTAGACGCCGAGGCCGCCGATGATCGCCGCCAGCCACCGCTCGTCGATGGAGTAGGCGACGGCCGCCGGCGCGAGGAACGCGAGCGCGACGGCGCCCGAGGCGATCCCGCCGAGCACGACGAGGACGCTGAGCGAGCCGTCGCTCCACACGACGCGGAGGCTCAGCTTCGCAAGCCCCCAGCCTGCCGCGATCCGCCCCACGGGGCGATGCTACTGCGAGGGCTGGTCGGCGGAGAGGTCGCGCGGGAGCTCCGCGGGCGTGTCGACGTCGCCCGGCGCGCCGAGGTCGTCGCACGGAACGAGGCGCGGCGAGACGACGCGAAGCCCGTCGTCCGGGACGTCCGGCCACGCCGCGCGCGCCACGAGCAGCGGGTGGCCGCGGTCGCCGCCGTACGACGCGGCGACGACCGACCCGCCGTTGTCGCGCCAGTCCTCGACGACCCGGGCGACGGCCGCGGGCGAGAGGTCGGGCCCGTCGGCCATGATCACGACCGCCGCCTCGACGTCGTCGTCGAGCGGCGCGAAGGCCGCAGCGGAGCGAGGCTCCGGGGCCGCGCTCCCAGTCCGCGCAGCGGACGAGGCGCACCCCGGCTCGCCGGCACCGTGCCCTCGAGCTCGTAGGCCCCCTCGACCACCACGATCTCGTCCACCGGGCTCGCCGCGACCCGCTCGAGCACGCGCGGGAGCAGCAGCCGCTGCTTCGGGGCGCCGAAGCGCGTCGCGGCCCCCGCGGCGAGGACGACCGCGGCGATGCGGCCCATCAGCTCGACGAGGCGGTGACCGACTCGATGACGATCGGCTTGAGCGGCTGCTCCGTCGCGGGGTCGCCCTGCGTGCCGATCAGCTCCACGACGTCGAGACCCTCGGTGACCGTGCCGACGATCGCGTAGTCGGGCGGAGCCCGACGTCGTCGCCGGTGACGACGAAGAACTGGCTCCCGGACGTCCCGGCCGGCTCCGTCGCGGTCTTCGCCATCGCGACGACGCCCTTCGTGTACCTGGCGCCCTGTGCCGGCGCGTCGACCGTCGAGTACCCGGGGCCGCCGCTGCCCGACTGCGTCGGATCGCCGCCCTGGATGACGAAGCCGGGCACGATCCGGTGGAAGACCGTGTCGTCGTAGAAGCCCTGCTTCGCGAGCGAGACGAGCGACGCGGCGGTCGCCGGCGCCGACTCGGTGTCGAGCGTGACGACGAACGGCCCGCACGACGTCTCGAAGCGGAGCGTCCAGGTCTTCTCCGGGTCGAGCCGCTCGGTCGGCTGCTTCGCGCCGCCGTCCTCGCGCGGCGCGGGCGCCTCGACGTCGGCGCACTCCCCGCTCGACGGGGTCGTCGCGGGCGCCGTCGTCTCGGACGCGGTCGTGTCCGGCGCGGCGCTCTCGTCGTCGCCGCCGCACCCTGCGAGGAGCGCGACGAGCACCACGAGAGCCCCGCGAGGAACCGGCGCATCGCACGAGGGTAGTTGACGAGCGCAGAGTGCCGTCGGTACTGCTTGATGTGTGGCTCTCACCCTCGAGGTCAACGGGGAGACGCACGTCGTCGACGCGCCGCCGTCGCGCCGCCTGCTCACCGTCCTGCGCGACGACCTCGCGCTGACCGGCGCCAAGCTGGGCTGCGGCGAGGGCGCGTGCGGCGCCTGCGCCGTGCTGCTGGACGGCCTGCCCGTCGCGTCGTGCCTGCTCCCGGCGGGCGCCGCGGAGGGTCGGTCCGTGACCACGATCGAGGGGATCGCGCGCGACGGCGCGGCGATCCAGGAGGCGTTCGTCGCCGAGGACGCGCTCCAGTGCGGCTTCTGCACCCCGGGCCAGATCGTGTCGGCGACGGCGCTCCTGCAGGCGAACCCCGAGCCGACGCCGGCCGACATCCGCGAGGCCCTCGCGGGCAACATCTGCCGCTGCGGCGCCTACCCGAAGATCGAGCGGGCGATCCTTCGCGCGTCGGGGCAGGAGCTCGCATGAGGCCGAGGTTCGTCCGCACGCAGCGCGAGATGGAGGGGCGCTTCGAGGACGTCTGGGCGCTCGTCGACGAGGACGACGACGTCGAGACCTGGCCCGAGAACGCCGAGCTCGCCGTCGTCGGCAAGCCCGCCGACGCGCCAGGACGGGCGGCAGCGGACGAGCGGCGCGGCCCGCTACACCGTCGACGTCGCGCTCCCGGGGATGCTCGAGGCGCGGGTCGTGCGCGCGCCCGTCGCCCGCTGCCGCGTCACGAGCCTCGACGTCGAGGCGGCACGCGCCGTCCCGGGCGTCCGGGCGGTGCTGGGGCCCGACGGCCCGTTCACGATGAGCGGCGAGCACGTCCTGACGGCCGAGCCGCACTGGGCCGGAGCGCCGATCGCGGCGGTGGCCGCGGACACCCGCGACGCGCTTGCCGAGGGCGTCGCGGCGCTCGCGGCTCGAGCTCGAGTCGCTTCCGCCGCTCGGGCTCGACGCCGGCCTCGAGGAGCAGCGCTTCACCGAGGACCCGCGCGAGACCGTCCGCGGCGACCCGGACGGCGCGATCGCCGGCGCCGAGGTGCTCGTCGAGCTGACCTGCGAGACGCCCGCCCATGTCCAGACGCCGCTCGAGCCGCACGCCGCGGTCGCGCTGTGGTCCGGCGACCGGCTGACGGCCTGGGTCTCGACCCAGGGCATGTTCGACGCGCGCCGGGAGCTCGCGACCCGCTTCGGGCTCCCGCCGGAGAACGTGCGCGTGATCTCGGAGTTCATCGGCGGCGGCTTCGGCGCCAAGCAGGGAGCGGGCGTCGAGGCGCTCCTCGCGGCCGAGCTCGCCCGGGCGGCGGGCCGGCCGGTCCGGCTCGCGCTGTCGCGCCACGAGGATCAGATCGTCGGCGGCCGGCGAGCGCGGACGCGTCAGACCGTCACGCTCGGCGCGAGCCGCGACGGGACGCTGCAGGCGATCGAGCTCGCGGCGGTCGTGGACATGGGCGCCGGCGGATGGGTGTTCCCCGTCCAGGAGCCCGCGCTCTCGCTCTACGCCTGCGAGAACGTCCGCGCGATGGTCTTCCCCGTCCGGACGAGCCTGCGCGCGCAGAACGCGTTCCGCGCGCCCGGCGTCGTCGAGGGCGTCACCGTCCTCGACCAGGCGATGGACGAGCTCGCCGCGGCGCTCGGGCTCGACCCGCTCGAGCTCCGGCGGCGCAACCACGTCGACCGCGACCAGGGATCCGGCCTGCCGTACTCGAGCAAGCGGCTCCTCGCCTGCTACGACCGCGCCGCCGAGCTCGCGGGCTGGGCCGAGCGCGAGAGCCTGCGCGAGGCGCACGACGACGGGCTGCTCCGCGGGATGGGGTGCGCGACGCAGATCTGGTGGGGCGGCGGCGGGCCGCCCGCGCACGCGTCGATCCGGCTGGACGCGAACGGGCACGCGCTCGTGACGACCGGTATCCAGGACATCGGCACCGGGACGCTGACAGCGGCGCGGATCGTCGCCGCGGAGGAGCTCGGGCTGCAGCTCGACGCCGTCGCCGTCGCGCGGCGGCGACACGGGCCCGAACGTCTACGGGCCGGTCTCCGGCGGATCGATGACGACGCCGGCGGTGCTCCCCGCGGTGCGGAGCGCGGCCGGGAAGGTCCGGCGCCAGCTGCTGAGCCTCGCCGCCGACGTCTTCGAGATCGCGGCCGATGACCTGACCGTCTCGGAGGGGCGCATCCGCTCGCGCGACGGCGCCCTCGATGCCGACGTCGTCGAGGTGACCGGCAAGCTCGGGAACGCGACGATCGACGGCTCCGGCGCGCGCGGCCCGAACCCCGACGGCTTCCGCGTCAACACGTTCGGCTGCCAGATCGCCCGGGTCGCGGTCGATCCGGGAACGGGCGTCGTGCGGGTCGAGCGCGTCGTCGCCGTGCACGACGTCGGTCGCATCGTCAACCCGCTCGCCGCGTCGAGCCAGGTCGAGGGCGGCGTCATCCAGGGCGTCGGCTACGCGCTGTCGGAGGAGCTGCTCGTCGACCCGACCACCGGGATCCCCGTGAACGGCCACCTCGACGACTACAAGGTGCCGACGATCGCCGACGTGCCGGAGATCGTCGTCGACTTCGTCGACCTGCCGGACGCGAACCTGCCGAACCTCGGCGCGAAGGGCCTCGGCGAGCCGCCGATCGTCCCGACCGCCGCCGCGATCGCGAATGCGTTCGCGCACGCGACCGGCCGCCGCGCGGACGCCCTTCCCCTCACCCCGGCGCGCGTGCTGGAGACGCTCGCGTGACCGACTACGCGCGCCCCGCGGGCCTCGACGAGGCGTTCAAGCTCCTGTCGGGCGACGGCGCCGCGCCGATGGGCGGCGGCACCGACCTCGCCGGCCAGGTCGACCGCGGGATCCGCGAGCCGACGCTCCTCGTCGACCTGCGCGACGCCGGCCTCGGCGGCATCGAGGAGGACGACGGGGGCGTCCGCATCGGCGCCTCGGTGACGCTCGCGGAGCTCGCCGCCTCGCCGCTCCTCGAGCCGTACGCGGTCGTCGCCACCGCCGCGTCCGCTCGCCGCGTCGCCGCTGCTGCGGAACGTCGGCACCGTCGCGCGGCAACCTCTGCCAGCACACGCGCTGCTGGTACTACCGCGGCGGCGAGTGGCACTGCTGGCTCGGCGGCGGCGACACGTGCTACGCCCAGCTCGGCGAGCACCGCAAGCACGGCCTGGAGCCCGGCGACTGCATCTCCGCGCATCCGTCCGACCTCGCTCCTGCGCTCGCGGCGTGCGGCGCGACGGTCGAGGTCCGCACGCGCCGGCGGACGCGGGAGCTGCCGCTGCTCGACCTCTACCGCCGCCCGACCGCAGACGACCGCTCGCTCGTCGTCCTGCGGAGCGGCGAGCTGCGTCACCGCCGTCCGGCTGCCGCCGCCGCCCGACGCGTCGGCCTACGAGCGCCTCGGCGAGCGCGCGGCGTTCTCGTTCCCGCTCGTCTCGGTCGCCGCGGCGCGGCGCGGTGCCGAGACGCGGCTCGTCGCGGCCGGCGTCGCGAACATCCCGCTCGCGATCGACCCCGCGGACCCGCTCGCCGGCCTGAAGGGGAGCCCGCAGTCCGCCTGGAAGCGCCGCGCGCTCTCGACGCTCGTCGAGCGGGCGCTCGCCCGCGTCGCCTGACGCGTGACGCGCGTCAGGCGGGGGTCGTCACCGAGAGGACGCTCGCCAGGTGGACGAGCCGGAAGGCGCCGCGCTGCGCGCGCCGCCGGAGCAGCTCGTCCTCGTCGGACCCGGCCGCCGTCTCCCAGAGGTCGCGGGTCGCGACGAGCAGCTCGCGGATCTGCTCGGTCGCGTCGCGGTATCCGTTCGAGCGCTCGTCGCACGCGTTGAGCGCGAGGCCGATCACGCCGAACGTGTCCGACGGGTGGCGCATCCAGAGCATCGCCGAGGCCATCGTCAGGTACTGGTGGATCCGGAGGAACGTGACCGGGTGCGACGAGCTCCGTCGCGCCCTGCGGCGAGCGTCGGCGTCACGGGGTCGAGCCCCGCAGCGATCCGCGCGGCCGTGTCGTGCAAGCAACGCGCGCAGCTGGGCGTCGTCGAGACCCGCGGCCCGCGCGGTCCGCACCGCGAGGAGGAGCGAGTTCGGCTGTCGCCCGTAGGGGTAGTCCGAGGCGTAGACGACCTGCTCGGGCGGGACGAGCCGGTAGAGGTCGAGCAGGTCGAGGGCGCTCCAGACGGAGGTGTCGAAGAAGACGCCCGGCCGTCCGGCGAAGTTCCGCGCCATCGCGGCGAGGTCGACGATCCCGGCGTGCGCGATGATCAGCGCGGGCGGGCAGTGGCGGTCGAGCAGGCGCGCCGAGCGAGTCGGCGATCGGCGGCAGGCCGCGCCCGCCGTGGATGAGGACGGGGACGCGACGCTCCGCGGCGAGCGCGAAGACGGGCTCGAGCCGCGGGTCGTCCGGCAGGAAGCGCTGCGCGCGCGGGTGCAGCTTGATGCCGCCCGCCCCGAGGTCGATGCAGCGTCGCGCCTCCTCGATCGGGTGTCTCGTTCGAGGTCGAGGCGGACGTACGGGACGAGCTCGTCCGGCGCCGCGGCCGCGTGGGCGAGCGTGCGGTCGTTCGCGGCGCGGAACGCCGGGTGGCGGTCCGGCTCGTCGAGGCAGAAGACGAACGAGCGCGACGATCCCGTACGCGCGCTGGATCGCGAGCAGCTCGTCGCGGTCGCCGATCATGCCGTCGATGTCCTCGCCGAGGTGGGTGTGCGCGTCGATCACCGCGGTGTCGGCCGGGAGCTCCGCGAGCGCGAGCGCGGCGTAGCGCTCGAGCAGCTCGTTCGCCCGGTCGATCGCGTCCACGCTGTGAGTCTAGGGACGGCTCCCGGGCGCGGGCACGGCCGATCGCGTCGAGCACTTGCGCTCGCGACAGTTCTCTGACTAGGGTCAGAGAATTACGGACGAGCACATCGCGCAGGTACGGCGGTTCAGCCGGATCGTCACGCAGCGGGTCGGCGCGCTCGACGAAGCGTTCCTCGCGCGGGCGCCCGCTCGGCCAGGCGCCGCGTCCTCTGGGAGATCGGCCCCGACGGCGCCGACGTCCGCGTCGCTCCGCGCCCGCCTCGGCCTCGACTCCGGCTACCTGAGCCGCGTCCTGCAGGCGCTCGCGGCCGACGGCCTCGTCACCGTCGGGACGAGCGAGGCGGACGGACGCGTGCGCACGGCGCGCCTGACGCGCACGGGCCGTGCCGAGCGCGCCGTGCTCGACCGCGCGGAACGACGCCGTCGCGTCGTCGATCCTCGACGCGCTCGGCGACGCGCAGCGCGAGCGGCTCGTGGGCGCGATGGCGGATGTCGAGCGGCTCTTGACCGCCTCGATGGTCCGCATCGAGGCGTGCGATCCCGAGCACCCGCACGCGCTCGCGAGCCTCGACGCCTACTTCGACGAGCTCGACGAGCGCTTCGAGGGCGGGTTCGACCGGGAGAGGGGCACGCCCGACGCGCCGGCCGACCTCGTCCCCCCGGCGGGGCTCCTCCTCGTCGCGACCCTGAACGGTGGCCCCGTCGGCTGCGGGGTCCTGCGGTTCCACGACCTGCACGGCGGTGTGCCGGCGTGGGCCGAGATCAAGCGGCTCTGGGTGGCGTCGTCCGTGCGCGGGCTCGGTCTCGGACGCCGCCTGCTCGTCACCCTCGAGCAGCGCGCCGCCCAGGCGGGCACGCGCATCGTCCGTCTGGACACGAATCGCGTGCTGAGCGAGGCGATCGCCATGTACCGGGCCGATGGGTACCGCGAGATCGAGCGCTTCAACGACAACCCGTACGCGCACCACTGGTTCGAGAAGGAGCTCGCCCCGAGAACGCGCCGGCGGAGCGGTCAGTCAAGGACGGCGGTGAGCACCCGGTCGACGAAAGCCGCCTCGGGGACCGACCCCGCCCAGGCGTAGCGGTCGTCGACGACGATCGCGGGCACGGCATGGACGCCGTGGCGGTCCGCGTCGACCGCGAACTCCGACGCCTCGATCCCGCGCGCCGTGACGCGCGGAGAGGCAAGCGCGAGCTTGTACGCCAGCAGCACGGCCGGCGGGCAGTGCGGTCAGGTCGGCGTGACGTAGACGTCGATCGTCACGTCACGCTCGAGGCCTGCAAGGCGCTCGCGCGATTCTTCCGTGAGCGACGACTCCGCCCGGCCGGCCTCGAGGATGCCATGGACGAGCGACGTCAGCTCGTACCCGAGCGGCATCCCGAGATACTCGAGTCGGGGGCCGATTGTCGTCCGCGGCCAGGGTCCCGCGTCGTCGTGCTCGACGACGGTCAGCGTCACGCGCTCCGACTCGGCACAAACCGCCTCGACGACGCGGCGGGTCTCCTCACCCGTGTCGATGTCCCGTCCTCCCGCGGCGACGAGCGTCACCGGGATCGCCGAAGGACCGAGCTCGAGAGTCACCTCGACGTCGCGCTCGAGCGTCGAGAGGATGTCTCGGACGGCGGCCGCGTCCCGCTCGCCGAGAACGCTCACACCGTGAGCGACGCCGACTTCGCGCGCAGGTACTCGAGGTAAGGCCCGGGATCGATCTCCGGCGAGCCCGTCAGCCGCTC
Source organism: uncultured Actinomycetes bacterium (assembly GCA_963706915.1). GTDB lineage: Bacteria > Actinomycetota > Thermoleophilia > Gaiellales > Gaiellaceae > Gaiella. The sequence continues at coordinate 173,265 of CAVPOH010000002.1, read as the reverse complement.
GATCGTCTCCTTGGGCGTGAGCTTGCGGCCGAGTGAGTAGAGGTTGTCGCGGAGCCAGTTCGAGAGAGGCATCGGGTCGCCCGCGGCGAGCTGGTCGTCGAGGTCGGGCAGGGCATCGCGCACGACCTGCCAGAACTGCAGCGAGATGACGTTCCCCAGCGCGTACGTCGGGAAGTAGCCGATCCCGCCGCCCGACCAATGGACGTCCTGGAGCACGCCGTGCGCGTCGTCCGGCACGTCGACGCCCAGGAACTCCTCCATTCGCGCGTTCCACACCTCCGGCAGGTCCTCGAGCGCGACCGTGCCCTCGATCAGCTCCTGCTCGAGCTCGAAGCGGAGGATGATGTGGAGGCTGTAGGTCGTCTCGTCGGCGTCGACGCGGATGAGCCCGGGCTCGGCGCGGTTGATCGCGCGGACGAAGTCCTCGAGCTCGATCGTCTTCAGGGACGGGAACGTCTCCTGGAGCGGCTCGTACCAGTGCTCCCAGAACGGCCGGCTCCGGCCGACGAGGTTCTCCCACGTGCGGCTCTGCGACTCGTTGACGCCGAGCGACGGCGCCGTGTCGAGCGGCGTCCGGAGCAGCGGAGTCGGCGATCCCGTGCGCGTAGAGCCCGTGGCCCGCCTCGTGCAGCGTCGACCAGACGGACTCGAGGTCGTTCGGCCGATAGCGGGTCGTGAGGCGGACGTCCCGGTTGGTGAACGACATGCAGAACGGATGCGCCGTCGGGTCGAGCCGCCAGGCCCCCTCGTCGAAGCCGAGCGTCGCGACGACCCGCTCCGCGAATGCGCGCTGCGCGTCGGGCGCGAAGTCGCCGGTGAGGAACGACGCGTCGACATCGGGCGCCGACGCGACGATCTCGGTGAGGGCGGGGCGGAGGACCGCGAACACCTCGCGCACCTCGGTCGTCTCCATCCCGGGCTCGTAGTCGTCGAGGAGCGGCGTGTACGGGCTGTCCGACCAGTCGAAGCACTCGATGTACTTCCGCTTCAGCTCCACGTTCGTCCGGAGGCACGGGAGGAACGAGGCGAAGTCGTTCGTCCGGCGCGCCTCGACCCAGGCGAGGTGCCCACGGGCGGCCGCGCGGGTCATCTCCTCGCGGAGCTCCGTCGGGACGCGCCGCGCCTTCTCCCAGTCACGGCGCGTGACGCGGATCAGGCTCCGGTCGTCGGAGTCGTAGGGGAGCGACTCGACGAGCGGCTCCGCCGCGTCCAGCAGCCGGCCGACCTCGTCGTCGATGAACCGCTCGTGCGCGATGCGGCCGAGCGTTGCCAGCTGGTCCGCGCGCGCTTCGGTTCCCCGCGGCGGCATCGTGACGCGCTGCTCCCAGCCGAGCACGCCTGCAGCCCGGCGGAGGTCCGCCCCCTCGGCCAGCCGTGCGCGCAGCTCCTCGAGCGGACCGCTCACCTCCGAGACCCTAGCGACGCGCGGTCAGTAGGCTTGCGTCGATGCCGAACGTCCTCGTCGTCGGCGACTCCGTCCGGTCGTCAGAGCTGCGTCACGAGGTCGCCGTCGCGATCGGCGACCTCTTCCGCTACGCCGAGATCGACGGGCGCCGGATCGCGGTCGTCTGGAGCGTCGAGGGCGACCGCATCACCGCGGTCGACCCGTCGATCGAGATCGTTCCCATGGAGACGTTCCCGTACGACGACCTCCTGGACGAGGGCGTCGACTACTACGAGATCGCCCCGACTCTCACCGTGCGGATCGCGCAGGCGCTCGGGCTCCGCGAGGCGGTCGTGCCCGCGAGCTTCCCGCTCCGCCACGCCGACGTGCTTCGCGGCGACGGCGTCGAGCTGAGAGTCGACCAGGCGCTGTTCGACGACCGGCGTCGTCGCAAGACCCCGCAGCAGCGCGACGCGATCGCGGCCGCCTCGCGCGCGGCGGAGGCCGGGACGACGGCGATCGCCGCGCTGCTCGCACGCTCCGAGCCCGGCGACGGCGGTCGCGTCGCGGACGGCGAGCCGCTCACGTCGGAGTGGCTGCGCGCTGTCGCGGTCGAGGCATTCACGGCGTACGGGTGCAGCGGGGACGACCTCATCGCGGCGCACGGCCCGCAGGCCGCGGACGGGCACGACCACGGATCCGGGCGCCTGGCGAACGACGACCACGTCATCTGCGACCTCTTCCCGCGCCACGTCGACAGCGGCTGCTTCGCGGACATGACGAGGACGTTCACGGTCGGCGAGCCCGACCAGGTGCTCGTCGAATGGCACGCCCACTGCCTCGAGGCGCTCGACCTCGCGCGCGCGATGCTCGCCCCGGGCGTGAACGGCGGTGACGTCCACCGCGCGGTCTGCGCGTTCTTCGAGGAGCGAGGGCACCAGACCGCCATGTCGGTCCCCGAGGGCACGGTGCTCCGCGACGGCTTCTACCACGGGCTCGGCCACGGAGTCGGGCTCGACGTCCACGAGGCCCCGAGCATGGGCAAGGCAGGCCAGGAGCTCGTCGCCGGCGACGTCGTCACGCTCGAGCCCGGGCTCTACCGGCACGGGTGGGGCGGCGTTCGCGTCGAGGACCTGCTGCTCGTCACCGACGACGGCTGCGAGACGATCACCGACTACCCCTACGGGCTCGACCCGGCCCTCGCCGTCGGGGCGGCGACACGATGACCGAGCGCGCGATCGAGACCCTCCTCGACGAGGAGCGGCGCTTCCCGCCGGATCCCGGGTTCGCGGCGCAGGCGAACGCCCAGCCGGCGCTCTACGACGTCGATCCCGACGCGTTCTGGACAGAGCAGTCGCGCGAGCGGGTGACCTGGTTCGAGGACTACGAGACGTTGTCCGAGTGGGACCTCCCGTACGCCAAGTGGTTCCTCGGCGGGAAGCTCAACGTCGCCTACAACTGCGTCGACCGGCACGTCGAGGCGGGGCTCGGCGACCGCGTCGCCTACCACTGGGAAGGCGAGCCCGGCGACACGCGGACGATCAACTACGCCGATCTCCAGCGCGACGTCGTCCGAATGGCCAATGCGCTGAAGGAGCTCGGCGTCCGCAAGGGGACGCCTGTCGCGATCTACATGGGGATGGTCCCAGAGCTCGCGATCGCGATGCTCGCGTGCACCCGGATCGGCGCGCCGCACACGGTCGTCTTCGGCGGCTTCTCGGCCGACTCGCTCTCCGACCGCATGGTCGACATGGGCTGCGAGGTGCTCGTCACGCAGGACGAGGCCTGGCGCCGCGGCTCGACCGTGCCGCTCAAGCGGACCGCGGACGAGGCGATGGCCGCGGCCCCGCGCGTCCACTCCTGCCTCGTCGTCAGGCGCACGGGCAACGAGGTGCCGATGACCGACGGGCGCGACCGCTGGTACCACGACCTCGACGTCTCCGACGACCCGGCGACGTGCCCGTGCGAGCCGATGGACAGCGAGGACCTCCTGTTCCTGATGTACACGTCGGGAACGACCGCGAAGCCGAAGGGCATCGCGCACACGACTGCGGGCTACCTCGTCGGCGTCTCCGCGACGCACCACTACATCTTCGACCTGAAGCCGGAGACGGACGTCTACTGGTGCGCGGCCGACATCGGCTGGATCACCGGCCACAGCTACATCGTCTACGGGCCACTCTGCAACGGCGCGACATCGGTCCTCTACGAGGGGACGCCGGACTTCCCGGACAGGGAGCGGTGGTGGTCGATCGTCGAGCGCTACGGCGTGACGATCCTCTACACCGCGCCGACGGCGATCCGGGCGCACATGAAGTGGGGCCCGGAGCACGCCGCGCAGCACGACCTCACGTCGCTGCGGCTGCTCGGCTCGGTCGGCGAGCCGATCAACCCGGAGGCGTGGATCTGGTACCACGAGCACATCGGCGGCGCACGCTGCCCGATCGTCGACACCTGGTGGCAGACCGAGACGGGGATGATCCTCATCACCCCGCTCCCCGGGATCACGACGACGAAGCCCGGATCCGCGACGCGGCCCTTCCCGGGGATCGCCGCTGCGGTCGTCAACGAGCAGGGCGAGAAGGTCGAGCACGGCGGCGGCTACCTCGTGCTCGAGCGGCCCTGGCCGGCGATGACGCGAGGGATCTTCGGCGACGACGCCCGCTTCCGCGCGACCTACTGGGAGCGCTTCCCCGGGCTCTACTTCGCAGGCGACGGGGCGCGGATCGACGAGGACGGCGACTTCTGGCTGCTCGGCCGTGTGGACGACGTGATGAACGTCTCGGGACACCGGATCTCGACCATCGAGGTCGAGTCGGCGCTCGTCGACCACCCCCGAGTCGCCGAGGCCGCGGTCTGCGGCCGCTCGGACGCGACGACCGGGCAGGCGATCGTCGCCTACGTGACGCTGAAAGGCGGCGACGACGGCACGGTCGAGATGCTCGAGGAGCTCCGCAACCACGTCGCCGTGAAGATCGGCGCGATCGCGAAGCCGGCGAACATCGTCTTCACGCCCGAGCTGCCGAAGACCCGCTCGGGCAAGATCATGCGCCGCCTCCTCCGCGACGTGGCCGAGCACCGCCCGCTCGGCGACACCACGACCCTCGCCGATCCCTCCGTCTGCGAGGAGATCGCGGTCCGCGCCGCGGAGACGCCGGCCGAGGACTGAGGCACGGTGCCTGGCTTCAGCCAGGCGCCCGCTCGAGCGCCCGCTCGAACGCCGCGACGGTCCGATCGATGTCCGCGTCGGTCGTCCGCCAGCCCGAGACGGACATGCGGATCGCCCGCCGGCCGCCCCACGTCGTCCCGCTCGGGAACGCCTCGCCGCTCGACTGCACCGCCTCGAGCGCGGCATCCGTCGTCGCGTCGTCGGCGAAGCGGAAGAGCACCTGGTTGAGCACGACCTCGTTCAGGACCTCGCACCCCCGGAGCTCGACGACCTGCCCCGCGAAGCGCCGCGCGAGCGCGCAGCACCGCTCCACGAGCTCGGCGACGCCCGACCGGCCGAGCTGGCGGATCGCCGCCCACACCGGCGCCGAGCGCGCCCGCCGCGAGAACTCCGGGCTGTAGGCCATCGGGTCGCGGATCGCGGCCGAGTCTGCCACGGCGAGGTACGGCGCCGCGTACTCCATCGCCGCCTCGTGGTCCTCGGGGTGCGCGCAGACGGCGATCCCGCAGTCGTAGGGCACGTTGAGCCACTTGTGCGCGTCGGTTGCCCACGAGTCCGCCTGCTCGTAGCCGTCGAGGTGGTGGCGAAGGGCCGGGCTCGCGGCCGCCCAGAGGCCGAACGCGCCGTCGACGTGGACCCACGCCCCCGCCGAGCGCGCGAGCTCGACCACGGCCGCGAGGTCGTCGAAGGCGCCGGTGTTCACCTCGCCCGCCTGGGCACACACGATCGTCGGGTCGTTCCCGCCGAAGACGTCCGCGAGCGCAGACACGTCCATCCGTCCCTCGCGGTCGGTCGGGACGACCGTCTCCTGCGCGGCGCCGATCCCGAGGAGCCGGAGAGCACGCGTCACTGTCACGTGCCGCTGCGCGCCGACGGCCACCCGCACCGGGGGCGCGCCCGCGAGACCACGGGACGGGAGGTCCCAGCCCGCGCGCGCGTAGACCGCGTGGCGCGCGGCGGCGAGGGACGTCACGTGGGCCATCTGGCACCCCGTGACAAACGCGAACGAGCACCGCGTCGGGAGGCCGAGCAGCTCGAGCACCCAGCGCCCGGCGACCGTCTCGAGAGCCGACGTGCCCGGGGTGGGCTCCGCGAGGCCCGTGTTCTGGTCCCAGGTCGAGACGAGCCAGTCGGCGGCGATCGACGCGGGAAGCGCACCGCCGATGACGAAGCCGAAGAACCGGCCGGAGCCCATCGCGGTGATTCCCGGCTCGAGGATGCGCGCCATCTCCTCGACGACCTCGAGCGGCTCCGACGGGCCGTCCGGGAGGGGCGCGTCGAGCGCCGCATGCATCTCGCCGTACGAGCTCGACGGACGAACGGGCCGCGTGTCGAGCGACTCGACATAGCCCGCCGCGATGTCCGCGGTGCGGGCGAGGAGCTCGCGCTCGGTCACGGCGACGAGTCTACGTTCGCGCCTCGGCGCGGGCCTCCCATCGCAGCGCGAGCGCCGTGAGCGCCGCGACGCCGAGGACGACGAGCCAGATCGGCGCGAGGTCCGGCTGGAGCGCCGACGGGATCTTCCAGTCGAGCCAGCCGCGCTTCACGAGCTGCTCGTTCCAGGAGTCCTGCACCATGTTCACGCCGCCGTACGCGAAGGCGAGCGACACGAAGAGCCAGGCCGCCGTCCCCAGCCGCCCCGAGAGCCGCGGCCGCGAGAGGAGCAGCGCACTCGTGAGGATGAGCGAGCCCATGAAGCCGTGGTGCTGGCCGAGGTGGACGGCGGCGATGGTCGTGCCGTCGGGCTCGAGGCCCGGCCGCTCCATGATGAAGACGCCCTCCGGAAGGTAGAAGCCGAGGATCGCCGCGATCCAGGGGATCGAGAGGAGCAGGGCGACGACGGCGAGGGCGATGCGCACGAGGTCGAGGCGGAGCGGGGCGGCAACGCCCGTCCCCGCGCGCCGAGTCGCGACGACGGTCAGGGCGAGCGCGATCGCGACGCCGAGCGCGGGCACCGTGTTGACCCAGCGCGCGTCGAGGTCGTCCTGGTCGACGACGCCCGGCCACGCGGTGACCGCGCAGAGCGCGATCGCCGGGCCGCCGACCCACCACGCGCGGGCTGGCAGCGAGCCAAGCGCGACGAGGACGAGCGCGATCGCAACGAGAGAGATCGGGAAGTTCAGCTCGACGAGCACGCGCGAGAGCCCACCTTCGATTCCCTCGCGCGAGACGTGGTAGAGGTCGGCGGGCTCGAGGCGCGAGTACGTCACGACGATCGCGAGCACGACGAGCGCCCAGAGCGCCCAGGTCGCGACGGCCTCGCCGACGGTCGCTCGGGATCGGTCCACGCGCGGAACCTATGCGGTATTCGTGCGGGGTGTTACGATCGCCGCCCTGCGGCGGGCCGGCGTACGTCCCGGGTCATCACGCGGACGTGCGGCGGGACGCCGGAAACGGGCGAACCTGGCGCCGATCGCCGTCCGGAGGCGCGAGACGTACACGGCGACCGCATGCGCTGCCGTCGCGGGTGGACGGTTCCAGACGGCGTGCACGAGTGACTCGGTCGAGACCGTGCCCCCCGCCGGAGCATCAGGGATGCGAGGACGGCGCGGGACTTCTCACCGCCCAGCGGGACAGGCCATCTTCTCCCACGACCTCTATCGGTCCCAGCAGTCGAAACTCCACCCCGACCCCTTGCCGCAGTCCCTCGTTGGCGGAGTATGCATCGATCGGCGCAAGGTGGCCAGAGGGCGCGTTGATCGGCCTTTGATCGGGTACCCGGAGGATCGGCGCCGTGTGGCCGGGGCGCTTCCTCGGGGTTGGGGTCTCGGTGGCGCGGCTTGTCGGGGCCGGGCCGTTCGCCGGCTCGCCGGAAGGCCTCGCGTTGATCGAACGTTGACGCGAGATCACGAAGCTGTGCGCCGACGCTACGCATGCCCGACGGGTGATCCCGGGGGGAGATCACCCGTAGGGCACGCCGATCTGGGTGGGCTCAGGTCGCCAGCAGCTTCTCGAAGCGCTCGGGGTCGTCGAACGGCCCGATGAGCGCGAGGCGCAGGTCGGTGTCGAGAAGGTCCCGCGCCACGCGCTGGACGTCGTCGACGGTCACGGCGTCGAGGCCGGCGAGGACCTCGGTGGGCTCGACGGCCTGTCCCTCGAGCAGTTCGCGGCGCAGGCCGAACATGATCGTGGCGTGGGGGCTCTCGAGCCCGAGGACGAACCGTCCCTTCGCGTAGGACCGCGCCTTCTCGAGCTCGTCGTTCGGCACGGGCTCGGAGACGATCCGCCGCAGCTCCGCGACGATGGTCTCGATCGCCTCGTCGATGCGGTTGAGGTCGACGCCCGCCTGCGCGGCGAGCGTGCCCGCGTCGGCGTAGCTCGTGTTGCCGCAGAAGACGTAGTAGGCGAGGCCACGCTGCTCCCGCACCTCGGTGAAGAGGCGCGACGACATGCCCCCGCCGAGCACCGTCGAGAGGAGCTGCACGACGTAGCGGTCCGGATGGCGATGCGGGTAGCTCCGCGTGCCCACGACGATGTGCGCCTGATCGGACTGCTTGGTGTGTACGCGGACGCGGCTCCCGTTCGGCGGCAGCACGACCTCATCCGGCGCGCCGGTCGACGCGGGTTCGATCCCGCCGAGCAGCCCTTCGAGGCGCTCGAAGACGTCGTCGCCGATCTGGCCGCCGAGGCCGACCACGGTGCGCTCCGGGCGGTACCAGCGGTCGAGGTAGCCGAGGAACGTGTCCCGCGTCGCGCCGCGCACGGTCTCCTCGGTGCCGATGATGTCCCAGCCGAGCGGCTGGTCGCCGTAGAGGTGGCGCTCCCAGACGTTGCCGACGTACGAGCGAGGCGTGTCGGCGTACATGTTCATCTCCTCGACGATCACGCCCTTCTCGCGCTCGATCTCCTCGGGGTCGAAACGCGAGTTCCGGAGCATGTCGACGAGGACGTCGAGGGCGACGTCGCGGGTCTCGGCGGCGCACTTCACGTAGTAGCCGGTGAGCTCCTTGCCGGTGAACGCGTTGAACTCCCCGCCGATCCCGTCGATCTCCGTCGCGATGTCGCGCGCGGTCGGCCGCCGCTCCGTCCCCTTGAAGAGCATGTGCTCGGCGAAGTGCGCGATGCCGCTCTCCTCGCGGGCCTCGTAGCGCGACCCGGCCGCGAACATGACGAAGCACGAGACGGACTGGGCGTGCGACATCTTCGCGGTGAGGACGCGTGTGCCGTTGGAGAGGTTCGTCCGCTCGAAGGTTGGCACGCGGCCATGGTATAGACGTCCTTCGTGGGCACCGGACGCCTCGATCACGAGACTGCGCTGGCCGTTGTGCGGCACGTCGCCGACGGCGCACCGGGTCCCGTCTCGGTCGTGGTCGTCGACGACCACGGCGAGGTCGTGGCCTCCCTCCGCATGGACGGGGCAGCGCTCGACACCGAGCTCAACGCGCGGCGGAAGGCCTACACGGCGGCGCGGAGCGACGCGACGACGACGCGCACGCTCGCCGAGAAGGTGGCCGGCTCGCCGACGGAGCTGGCGAGCTTCGATCCCTTCTTCTCGTTCTTCCTGGGCGGCGTCGCGGTCTTCGCCGAGCGCGAGCGGATCGGCGCGGTCGGCGTCAGCGGGCTGCCGGGCGAGGTCGACGAGCGGCTTGCGCTCGAGGCCATCTCGGCGGCCGGCCTGACTACGGCCTAGTCCGCGGCGCGGGCCCACCAGGCGGCGAGCAGCTCCCGCTCCCGCTCCGGCGCGAGCCCGACGCCGTCGACGAGCTCCGCGTGCTCGAGCGTCGCGGCGACGGTCTCGTCGAGCGACCGGAACGTCAGCCCGGCGGCAGTCGCGCGCGACGTGTCGACCTCGAGGAAGCGCCGCCAGTCCTCGTTTCGCGTGTCGACCCAGAGCGGGAGCTCCATCCACTCCCCGACACCCTGGTCGGCGAGGAAGGCGTCGTCGACCTCGACGCCGCGCACCGACGACCCGGCGATACGGCGTGAAGCGTCGAGCACCGCGCCCATCGTCGTCGGCCCGGTCGCGTTGAACGCGCCGCTCGGCCGCTCCTCGCAGGCGCGGACGATCCAGGCGGCGAGGTCGCGGACGTCGACGAGCTGGATCGGCCTCCACGCCGGCCCCGGCACGAGCACGTCGCCGCCGCGGGCGACCCGATGGGGCCAGTACGTGAACCGCCCGGTGGGGTCGTGCGGGCCGACCATGAGGCCTGCGCGGACCGCGGTCGCGCGTCCCGGGAAGGCGTCCGCGACCGCCTGCTCGCAGAGCGCCTTGAGCGCGCCGTAGTCCTTTCCGATGTCCTCGGAGCCGGGCTCGGAGAGCTCGGCGAGCCCCGTGTCCTCGTCGACCGCGTCGGCGAACGACGCGTAGACCGAGACGCTCGAGACGAAGACGTAGTGGCCGACCGCGTCCTTCAGCAGTGCGGCGCTCGCGGTGACGAGGCGGGGGAGGTAGCCCGAGGTGTCGACGACCGCGTCCCACTCCCCGCCGCGGAGCCCGTCGAGGCCACCGTCGCGGTCGCCGAGGATCCGCGGGACGTCCGGGTAGAGGTCGGCGCCCGTCGTGCCGCGGTTGAACAGCGTCACGTCGTGGCCGCCCTCGATGGCCGCCTCGATCACGGCCCGCCCCAGGAACTTCGGCCCGCCGAGGAGAAGAAGCCTCACCTCGGGATGGCTGACCGGAAGGTGGTCACGGAGGAGGGCAGGCGTCACACACCGGGAGGCAAAGACGCAGGGAGCGCCCCCATGCGGTCATATGGGCGCGACCGAGGACGCGGCATCGCGGTGTGTGACGCGTGCAAGCCGCCCTGACCCATCCTCCGGTCAGCCATCCAGCTCCGCGATGCCGGCGAGCAGCCGGTCGACCTCCTCGGCCGTGTTGTAGTGGACGATCCCCGCCCGCACGGCGCCATCGTGCTCGTCGAGCCCGAGCATCCGGATCGTCTCGAGCGCGTAGTAGTTCCCCCACCAGACGGCGACCTCGCGCGACGCGAGGTGCTTGGCGACGGCCTTCGCGCTCATGCCGGCGACGCTGAAGCAGAAGGTCGGCACGCGGCCCTCCATCGTCTGCACCCCGTGGAGCGTCGCGACGCTCGGGAGGCCGGAGAGGAAGCGGGCGCCGAGGTCGCGCTCGTGCGCGGTGATCGCTTCCCAGCCGAGCGAGTCGATGTAGTCGACGGCGGCGACGAAGCCGGCGAGCAGCTCGTGCTGGCAGGTGCCGAGCTCGAAGCGGCGCCCGACGGGCTCGTCGGCGGACGGACGCACCTTGTACGGGCGCCAGCGCCGCACGACGTCCTCGCGCCCGAAGGCCATTCCCATGTGGGGGCCGAAGAACTTGTACGGCGAGCAGATGAGGACGTCGCACCCCCAGTCGGCGACGTCGATCGGCCCGTGGGGGCCGTAGTGGACGGCGTCGACCCAGGCGAGCGCGTCCGCCTCGTGGGCGAGCTGGACGATGCGCTTGATGTCCGGTGCGGTGCCAACGGAGTTCGCGGCCGCCGGGAACGCGACGACCTTCGTCCGCGGGGAGCGCTTCGCGGCGAGGTCGTCGAGGTCGAGCGTGAGGTCGTCGTCGACGTCGACGAACCGGACGACGATCCCGATGTCGTCGGCGAGCGCGAGCCACGGCGCGACGTTCGCGTCGTGGTCGAGGCGCGTCACGAGCACCTCGTCGCCCGCCTCCAGCTCCCGCGCGAGCGCGCGCGTGAGGAGGAAGTTGAGTGCGGTCATGCTCTGTCCGAAGGCGACCTCGCCCGGGTCGCAGCCGAGGAACGCCCCCGCCCGCTCGTGCGCCGCGTCGACGAGCGCGTCGGTCCGCCGGGACGTCTCGTACGGCGCGCCGATGTTCGCATTGTCGTGACGGAGGTACTCGGCGACCGCGTCGATGACCTCGTCGGGGCACTGCGTGCCCCCGGGGCCGTCGAAGAACGCGAGCCGCCGGTCGAGCGCCGTGAACCGGGCGCGCACCGCAGCGACGTCGAGCAAGGTTGTGCTCATTCGACCCTCCACGAGTACACGGGTGGGGCGGTCAGGGACGCGCCGACGAAGCAGTCGCGCTCCGCCTTCGCGAGGAGGTCGGCGATCGTCGGCTCGTCGGGCCGCGGCTCGAAGGACACCTCGCCGTCGAAGGCGGTCTCGACGAACGCGAAACGCCCGTCCGAGTCGCGCCTGGTGACCGTTCCGCGCACCGACGCGCTCGCCGTGAGGGCGATCCCGGCGCGAACGCAGTGGTAGCGGAGGCTGGTCAGCGTGCAGCGGGCGAGCCCGGCGAGCAGAAGGTGCTCGGGCGTCCACGACGCCTCGTCCGCGCCGGCGATGACGCCGCCCCCGCGGTCGCTCCGGGCGTCCCAGGTCGAGTCGAGGGAGACCGCGTAGTCGAACGACTTCGCCCCGGTGGACACGCCGGGAGCGTAGTCGGACCGCGCCGTCCGGTCCGTCGCCTACGGTTGAGGCCCATGCAGCGGTTGCGGCCGTTGAACGAAGAGGAGTGCTACCTCCGGTGCTACGGCTGGGTGGGCGGCGACGACGCCGTCAGGGTCACGAAACCGGGTGACGACGTGCCCGAGGCGACTGCGGCGCTGACCGAGCGCATCCGGCTCGCCTTCGAGGCGCGGCTCGCGGACCCGGACGCCGAAGCGGCCTAGCGTCGCGCCGGGCTACAACTCCGGAGCCCGCACCGGTCGGCGCGCTGCCTCGAGCCGCCGTGAGTGGAGCACCGACACGCCGAGCGCCGTGCCCGACGTCCTCGCGCCGGGAATCGTTGTGTTGAGGAATATTCCTAGCGTTCCAATCGAGGCGCATTGCCGGGATGTCGGTGGACTACGAGCGCGAGCTACCTGCGGATCGAGGAGCGCGAGCCAAGCCGGGCGGGCTGAACCAGCGGCTCGAAATCACGGTAACGGCCGGCGACTAAACAAACCGGGCTACTACCGTGTCCTGTTCATGTGACCGGACGCCGCGGAGCTAGCCTCAAGGAACTCGAAGCGCTGTATCGCAGTCGTTTCGACGTCTTCACACGAGTCGCCACGAGCGTGACGGGCGACTCAGAACATGCGCGTGACGCCGTACAAGAGGCGTTTGCACGCGCTGTCCGCGGACGCCGCTCCTTCCGGCGCGAATGTCCGCTCGAGGCCTGGGTCTGGCGCATCGTTCTCAACGCTGCTCGTTCCGCAGCACCCAAGGCGAGCCTGACCGTAAACGAGGATCAAGTGGCCGCCTCGAACGGCCACCCTGAGCGAGACGTTGAGCTACGGGTGGCGCTCGCCCGGTTGCCGGAACGCCAGCGGACGGCTGTCTTCCTGCGGTACTACGCGGATCTCGAGTACGCCGCGATCGGCGAGGTGCTCGGAATCCAAACCGGAACGGTCTCCGCGACCCTCAATGCCGCGCACGCCGCCTTGCGAAGCCAATTGGAGGAGGTACGAACATGAGCGATCTCGACCGCGCCAGCCTCGACCGTACCCTCCCCCAGAGGTCAGGCTCCGCTGACTGGGACGAAGTGCTGCGACGTGCAGGTCAGACGAGGGAACGTCGTGGACGACGCCTTGTCGGCATCGTTGCGGCGTCGCTCGTCCTCGTCGTTGGCAGTGCCTCGGCCTTGGGCACCGTGCGTGACCTCTTCGGCGACGGGAAGCCGCACGTTCAAACTGGCTTCTTTCCCAGTGAAGGCAAGAGAGGAAGCTTTACCGTCCGGATCCTGTTCATCAGAGACGCCGGAGGCAAGCAAGTGCGGAGATGGAGCATCGTCCCTGAGGCACCGGCCAAGGCACCGGCCATGGTGTCTTCGACGGGCCAGTATGCGCAAGTCACCGGGCGCGGGCGGATCGTCCGAATAGGTGGCCACGCGCAGGCGTGGAACACGCGCCTCGAGGGGTTCGTGACCCGCCCGGGAGAAGCGAAGCAGCGCGTCGTCATCACGATGAAGGGACGCCCGCAGGGTATGTTCGTGCTCACCCCGCTGCAGCCCGGAGTCCTGAAGCGCGACTCGGGCACGCTGACCTACTGGGGCGCCACCGGGTAAGTCAGGCGGGCAAAGCCCCCGCTCTCACATCTGCCGGATGCACCCGACACAGCCCGCCGAGCTCGCGTTTCGCGCGATCTCGGCTAGAAGTGCAGGTCGTGTCCATCTCGCCCAGCGCCGTGCCAGACGTCCTCGCACCGAATCTCGACGTCGTCTTCGTCGGGATCAACCCGGGCTTCCATTCGGATGCGAGGGCGGCCCACTTCGCGAACCCGCGCAACGACTTCTGGCGTCTCCTCCACGCCGCCGGCTTCACGCCGCGGCTCGTCGATCCGTCCGAGCAGTTCGAGGTGCCGCGGCACGGGATCGGGATCACGAATGCCGCCTACCGGACGACGCGCGGGTCATCGGACCTGCGCAAGGGCGACTTCGCGGGGAGCGCGGAGCGGCTCGAGCGGCTCGCGAGGGAGCTTTCGCCGCGTGCGCTCGGGTTCGTCGGCAAGGAGGCGTACCGAGGCCCCTTCGGCGGCCGGCCGCAGCACGGGCTGCAAGAGCGGCGGCTCGGCGAGACCGCCCTGTTCGTGCTTCCGTCGACCTCGCCCGCGAACGCCGCCGTTCCCTGGGACGAGCGGCTCCGATGGTTCCGCGCGCTGCGGGAGCTCGTTCGGTGACCGAGCGATCGATGCGCGAGGCGGCGCGCGTCATCGTCGTCGACGAGGACGAGCGCGTCCTGCTGGTGCGGTTCGACCTCGTCCGTGGAGGGCACGTCTGGGCAACGGTCGGTGGCGGGCTCGAGCCGGGCGAGTCGCACGAGGACGCCGCGCGGCGCGAGCTGCGCGAGGAAGCGGGGCTCGAAGGGGTCGAGCTCGGCCCGTGCATCTGGACGCGTGAGCACGTCTTCGAGGACGCGATCGACTTCGCCGGGCAGCGCGAGCGGTACTACCTCGTCCGCACGCCGGGGTTCGAGCCGGCGCCAGGCCACACGTGGGAGCAGCTGGACGCCGAGCGCGTGAGCGCTGTCCGGTGGTGGACGATCGACGAGATCCTCGGCACCCCGGAGTCGCTGTTCGCACCTCGGCGGCTGGGAGCGCTGCTCCGCGAGCTCCTCGATCGCGGCTCGCCGACCGAGCCGATCGACGTCGGCGTCTGAGCCTGCCGACCCGCGCCGTCCGTCATGCTTCCCGGATGCGCGTCGTCGCCCTCCTCCGTGGGATCAACATCGGTGCGAGCAAGCGGATCGCCATGGCCGATCTCCGCGCGATCGTCGAGTCGCTCGGGCACACCGACGTCGAGACGTACCTGCAGAGCGGCAACGTCGTGTTCACGCCGAAGGGCAAGCCGACGAGAGACCTCGGCCGGGCGCTCAGCGCGGCGATCGCCGACGCCACGGGGCTCGAGGTGCCCGTCGTCACGCGCACCGGCGCGGAGCTGGCGCGGATCATGGACGCGAGCCCGTACGCCGTCGACGATCCCACGCGCGTCGTCGTCGCGTTCCTCGGGGACGAGGTCGACCTCGGCGACCTCGCGCTCGGCGACCTCTCGGGCTACCTGCCCGACGAGCTGACCATCGACGGGCGCGAGCTCTTCGTCAGCGTCCCCAACGGGCAGGCGCGCTCGAAGCTCATGGAGGCGCTGACGAAGCGGTCGCTCCCGACGACGCTCACCGTCCGCAACTGGCGGACGGTCGAGGCGCTCGCCGCGATGACGCGGGACGCCTAGCCCCGCCAGCGGTTCGTGATCGGCGTGCGCCAGTCTCGACCGAAGGCGCGCGGCCGGAGCTTCACCCCCGGCGCCGCCTGGCGCCGCTTGTACTCGGCGCGGTCGACGAGCGCGAGCGTCCGCGCGACCACGGCCGGGTCGAACTGCTCCTCGAGCTCCTCCCGCGACCGGTCGAGCTCGACGTACGCCTCGAGGATCGGGTCGAGCACCTCGTACGGCGGCAGCGACTGGTCGTCGCGCTGGTCGGCGCGAAGCTCGGCGCTCGGCGGCCGCTCGATCGTCGACACGGGGATCACCTCTCGCCTCGCGTGCTCGTTCATGTGGCGCGCGAGGCGCCAGACGTCGGTCTTGTAGACGTCCTTCAGCAGCGCGAAGCCCCCGACCATGTCCCCGTAGAGCGTCGCGTAGCCGACCGCCATCTCGGACTTGTTCCCGGTGGCGAGCACGAGCCAGCCGTGCGAGTTCGAGAGCGCCATCATGGCCGTCCCGCGGATCCGCGCCTGCAGGTTCTCGGCGGCGAGGCCCTCGAGCCCGCCGAGCGCATCGTGGTACGCGACGACGATTCCCTCGATTGCGATCTCGCGGAACTCGACGCCGAGGTTCTCGGCGAGCGCGCGCGCGTCGTCGCGGGTCTCGCCGGACGAGAACCGCGATGGCATCGACACCGTGTGGACGCGCTCCGGGCCGAGCGCGTCAGCGGCGATCGCGGCGGTGAGCGCCGAGTCGATGCCCCCCGAGACAGAGACCACGACGTCCTGGAAGCCGTTCTTCTCCACGTAGTCGCGGAGGCCGAGCCCGAGCGCGAGCCGCAGCTGCTCGAGCTCGCCGGCGAACGGCGTCACACTCGCCGCGAGGGGCCGGTCGGCCGCGCGCGGCGCGGGCAGCGACAGGGTCGTCGCAACCGGTGGATTGGCGCGCGACCGCTCGAGGTCGCGGCGCCGCACGTCCCGCAGCCGCCGGCCGATGGCCTCGTTCGGGTCGACATCGACGACCAGGAGCGCCTCCTCGAAGCCGGGAGCGCGCGCCACGACCTCTCCCTCGTCGTCGAGCACGACGGAGTGGCCGTCGAAGAGGAGCTCGTCCTGGCCGCCGACGAGGTTGCAGAACGCGACGTAGGCCGCGTTGTCACGCGCGCGGGTGACGAGCATCTCCTCGCGGTCCTCGGCCTTGCCGCCGTGATACGGCGACGCGGAGAGGTTGACGAGCAATGTCGCGCCGGCGAGCGCGAGATCGGTCGCGGGCGGCCCGGGTTGCCAGACGTCCTCGCAGATCGTCGGCCCGACCGTCACGTCCCCGAGCTGGAGGAGCAGCAGCTCGCGACCGGGAGCGAAGTACCGGTGCTCGTCGAAGACGCCGTAGTTCGGCAGGAAGTGCTTGCGGTACACGCCGCGGACGGCGCCATCCGCAGCAGACGAATGCGGCATTGGCGAGATCGCGGTCGAAGGCGGGACCGCCGACGAGGGCGACGATCCCGTCGCACGCGCGCGAGACCTCCTCTACCGCCGCGCGCGCCGCGCGGACGAAGCCGGGGCGGAGGAGGAGATCCTCGGGCGGATAGCCGGTCACCGCCAGCTCCGGCAAGACCACGAGGTCGACGTCTGCCCGTCGCGCCTCGGCGATCGCCGTGCCGATCCGCTCGACGTTCCCGTCGAGGTCGCCGACCACGACGTTCAGCTGGGCGAGGGCGATCCGCATCAGCGCATCCTCGCCGCGACGGCGAGAGCGCTGCCGGCCCGAGGTTTTCGCCTCTCAGTCACAAACGTCACTCTAGCGAGATGCCGGCAGCCACGGTGACGATCGACCGCCGCTACCGTGGGCCGCTGACGTCCGCGAACGGCGGGTATGCGGCCGGGCTGCTCGGCTCGCGCCTCGGTGCGAGTGCCGTCGTGACACTCCGCCTCCCGCCACCGCTCGAGCGGCCGCTCGCAGTCCGCGCCGCCGGCGGGCGCCTGCTCCTCGAGGACGACGACCTGCTCGTCGCCGAGGCCCACCCCGGCGGGCCCGACGTCACCGTCCCGGCGCCGCCCACGGCCGCGCTCGCCGCAGAGGCATCGGCCGGGGTCGGAGCCTGGGGGCCGCCGGAGTTCGCGGAGTGCTTCGTCTGCGGCGAGCGAGCGGACGGCAGCGGCCTCGGCATCCATGCCGGCCCGGTCCCTGGTCGTGACGGCCTCGTCGCCGCCACGTGGGTCGCGCGCGACGTCTCGCCGGAGGTCGTCTGGGCGGCGATCGACTGTCCCGGCGCCTACGCGGTCGGCGATCCCGCGCGCGGCGCGACGGTCCTCGGGCGGATGGCTGCGCGCGTCGAGCGCCTGCCCGAGGAGGACGAGCCTTGCGTCATCGCGGGCTGGCCGCTCGGAGCGGAAGGGCGCAAGCTGTTCGCCGGGACGGCGCTCTACGGCCGCCGCGGCGACGTCCTCGCCCTCGCGCGCCAGGTCTGGATCCTCCCCCGCGCCGGGTGAGCTCGGCGTCCTAGGCGTTCCAGACGCGGATGACGGCGGTCTCGCGCTCGTAGCCGAGCACCGAGATCGTCCCCGTGTCGAGCCGGAGCCGGCGGCCTTCCTCAGGCGGGAGACCGAGCCACCGCGCTGCGAGGACGCGGAGGGCGTGCGCATGCCCGAACAGGAGGACATCGCCGTCCGCGGCGCCGGCGCGTGCGAGCACGCGGTCCATGCGAGCGCCGACCTCGTCGGCCGACTCCCCGCCGGGCGTCAGGTGCGTCCAGACCGTCCACCCCGGATCGGTCTCGCGAATGGTTGCCGTGGAGACGCCCTCGTAGCGTCCGTAGTCCCACTCGGCGAGGTCCTCGTCGACGACCGCGTCGGGGAAGCCCGCCAACTCGGCCGTCCGCCGCGCTCGAGAGCGCGGGCTGGTCAGGACGAGCGCGAACGTCGGCCCGTCCAGGCGGGCGGCGAGCGCCCGGGCCTGCTCGACGCCCTGCTCGGTGAGCGGGACGTCCGTGACGGAGGTGTGGAGCCAGTCGCGGCTCCAGCTCGTCTGCCCGTGCCGGACGAGCCAGATCTCGGCGGTCGGCCCGGCCATCTCGTCGGTCAGCGGGTCGTGAGCGCCACGAGGATGCCGCCGTCCTCGTCGTATGCCGGAAAGAGGTCGACCAGCACCGGCTTTCGCAGTCCCGCACGGGTCTTCATCTCGAGCTCCTGCCCCAGTCGCCGGACGCCCCATTCGCGCACGAGCTCGAGCGGCTCGGTGTCCGAGAAGGACAGCGCCGCCGCGACGTCCTGGCCGATGAGGTCTCTCTCCCGGTAGCCGGTCAGCTCGAACACGCCGCGCCCGACGGCGAGCACGCGCGCGTCGCGGTCGCAGACGACGAACCCCGTCGACGGCGCCGGGTAGTAGTCCTCGAGCAGCTGGAAGAGGAAGCCGAAGCCGCAGTTCCGGCACTGCGGCGCGTTGCTCGTGAATCCCTCGTAGCCGTCGACGTCGACGGAGCGAGTCCGGCAGTTCGGGCAGATGAAGACGGGCATCGCTCCGATCGTACGGACACGGGTGTTGCGCGCGCGTAGCGCCGACGGACGGGTGTTAGTGCTTGCTAACGTAGTGTGCACTAACAACGAGAACGTGGTGAGGTGGTGCGTATGCGGGCTCGACTCGTGACCGAAGAGAACAAGAAGTGGTGGACGCTCGCGGCCGTGTCGTTCGGGCTGTTCATGATCATGCTCGACAACACCGTCGTCAACGTCGCACTGCCCTCGATCCAGCGCGACCTCGGCGTCGGGCTCTCGGAGCTCGAGTGGATCGTGAGCGGCTACGCGCTCACGTTTGCGGCGCTCATGCTGATCGGCGGCAAGCTCGCCGACGCGTACGGCCGGCGGCTCCTGTTCGTCGTGGGGATCGTGGTCTTCACCGCGGCGTCCCTCGCCTGCGGGCTCGCGACGACCGGTGACATGCTCATCGCCGCACGCGTCGCGCAGGGCGCCGGGGCGGCCCTGATGAACCCGGCGACACTGTCGATCATCGCGGCGACCTTCCCGCCGCGGGAGCGCGGCACGGCGATCGGCATCTGGGCCGGTGTCTCCGCCCTCGCGCTCGCCATCGGCCCGCTCGTCGGCGGTCTTCTGACCGACCACGCGAGCTGGCACTGGATCTTCTTCGTCAACGTCCCGGTCGGGATCGTCGGGATCGTGGCGAGCTTCCTCCTGATCGACGAGTCGCGTGACCCGACCCACGAGCGACTCGACCTGCCCGGGCTCGCCACCTCGGCGGTGGGCCTGTTCACCCTGACGTACGGCCTGATCGAGGCGAACACCTACGGCTGGGGCTCGGCGCGGATCGTCGGCGCCTTCGCGATCGCCGCCGTGTCGCTTCTCGCGTTCGTCGTGCTCGAGCGCCGTCAGCGCGCGCCGATGCTCGACCTGACGCTCTTCAGGAATCGCACCTACGTGGGCGCGAACCTCGTCGTGCTCCTCGTCGCGCTCGCAATGTTCGGCGTCTTCTTCTTCGTCTCGCTCTACATGCAGAACGTCCTCGGCTTCTCGGCCGTCCAGGCCGGCGCCGCGTTCCTGCCCATGACGGTTCTCATCATCCTCGTCGCCCCGCAGGCGGGCCGGCTCTCGGATCGATGGGGCTCGCGCGGCCTGATGACCGCGGGGATGCTGCTCGTCTCGGCGCAGCTCCTCTACTTCAGCCGGCTCGGCGCGGACGCGACGTTCTGGATGCTCCTGCCCGGGCTCCTGCTCGGCGGCGTCGGGATGGCGATGACGATGACCCCGAGCGCGGCCGCGGCGACGAGGGCCGTCCCCGTCGCGAAGGCCGGCGTCGGCTCCGCCGTGCTCAACGCCTGCCGCCAGGTCGGTGGCTCCGTCGGGATCGCGCTGATGGGCGCGATCATGGCCTCGCAGCTCGCGACGCCTCCGACCATCGAGTCGTTCATGCGCGGCTTCGAGCGCTCGCTGCTCGTAGCGGCGGTGATCGCGCTCGCGGGCGCCTTCCTCGCCGCATGGCTGATCCGCCCGCACGACCGGGCGGCGCACGGAGCACGTGAGGGCGAAGAGCCGGAGCCCGTCGTCGTCGAGGCGGCATGACCGAGACGCGTCCTGTCGTCCGACGCCTGCCGGCGGAAGAGCGCCGGCAGGCGATCGTGCGCGCGGCCCTCCGGGTCTTCACCTCCACGAGCTACGCCGGGGCGACGACGGCCGAGATCGCTCGCGAGGCCGGCGTCTCGGAACCCGTGCTCTACCGGCACTTCGCGTCGAAGCGCGAGCTCTGGCTCGCGTGTCTCGACGCGGCGTGGGACGAGACGCGCGCGATGCTCGAGCAGAAGATCGCGCTCTTCGCGCAGGGCGATGTGCCCCCGGCCGGCAAGCACTCGCCCTGGCGGAGCCCGACGATGCCGAACCTCTGGATCCAGGGGCTCACCGAGGCGGGCGAGGACGCCGTCGTGCGGCGCGCGATCCGTCGCCACATGCGCGAGGTCCACGACTTCGTGGCCGATGAGATCCGGCTCGGTCAGGAGCAGGGCGCGATCCCGGCCGACCGGGACGCGAACGCCGAGGCCTGGGTGTTCATCGGCGGCGGGCTCCTCCGCTCGGTCGCCGACCGGCTCGGCGGCGTCCTCACGGCGTCCGACCTCGAGGCGATCTCGCGCCAGCGCGTGCGCTGGCTGACCGGCCGGTAGCCCCCTCAGAAGGGGATCCGCAGCAGCCAGAACGCGAGCATCCCGACCGCGATGGCGAGGCCGAGGTTCGCCGTCCGCCACGCGACGAGCGCCGCCGCGACCGCCGCGGCGAGCCGGATGTCGCCTTCGCCGAAGCCCCCCTCGAGCGACGGAGTCACGAGCGCGGCGAATACCGCGATCGGCACGAAGTGGAGGAACCGCACCCAGAAGTCCGGGAGCTCTCGGTGCAGGGCGAGGCCCGCGAAGCGCGACCCGAACGTCACGGCCAGCATCCCGGCGACGGTGAGCCAGAACGTCACGCGACCTCCCGCGCCGCGTCGTCGAGGCGAATCTCGTCGTCCGGGCGCCCGTGGGTCAGGTACGCCCCCAGCAGGCTCCCCGCGACGCCGGTGACGAGGATCGGCAGCCCGCCGGGCAGGGCGTCGGTGAGGAGGTAGGCGGCGCCGCCTGCGACGAGCGCCACGACCAGCTCGACCCGCGTCCGCACGAGCGGCACGAGCAGCGCGAGGAACGCGAGCGGGAAGATGAGGTCGATGCCGAGCTTGGCCGGGTCGGGGATCGCGCCGCCGGCGAGCGCCCCGGCGAACGTCGCCGTGTTCCAGGCCGCGAACAGGCTCAGCTCCGCGCCGAGCAGGAAGGGGAACGTCCGCTCCTCGCGGGCGGCGACGACCCCGAACGCCTCGTCGGTGAGGAAGTACGCGGCGGTCGGGCGCCGCCAGCCCCGGAGCGGGATCTGGCGACCGAGCGCGAGCCCGTAGAGGACGTGGCGCACGTTCAGGAGGAACGTCGTCAGCACGATCTCTGCGGCCGCCGCGCCCGCCCCGAAGAGGCCGACGGCGGAGACCTGCGCGCTTCCGGCGAACACGAGGACCGAGAGCGACTGCGTCTCGAGCAGGGACAGGCCCGCGTCACGCGCCAGTACGGCGTACGCGAGGCCGAAGGGGATGACGCCGAGCCAGAGCGGCATGAGCGCCCGGAAGCCGCTCGCGAAGTCCCCCCGGCGCATCGTCGCTGCCATCCGTCGATCCTAGGTCGCGACGCGCGGGCTGCCGCGGCAAGGCCGTCGAGGCGTATCGTTGAGTGATGCGGATCGTCGCCTGCGCGGTCCTCGCGGCGCTCGTCGGCGCGTCCGGCGTCGCCGCCGCCGACTCGCCGGCCCAGGCGAAGCGCGTCGTGCGGGCGTGGAGCGCCCGGCTGAACGCGTACGACAACGCCGGCGTCGCCCGCCTCTTCGCGCACCCGGCGACGTTCGCCCAGGGCGGGACCGTCCTGCGGCTGAAGACGTCCGCGGACATCGCGCTGTGGCACCGCCTGCTCCCGTGCGCCGGGAGGATCGTTTCGATCGACGTGAAGGGCGACCGGGCGACGGCGGTCTTCCTGCTTGCGAACGGCAAGAACCGCCGCTGCGACGCACCGGGCGTCCGGGCCGCTGCCGTCTTCAGGATCCGGAACGGGAAGATCCGCGCCTGGACGCAGATCCCGGTGCCGCCGCAGGGCCCGGCCGCCTGACGATGACGCCTCGGGCTTTCCGTTCGGGCCGGCGTGCGCTCCGGTTCGGCACGCTCCTCGCCGTGCCCGCCGTCCTCGTCGCCCTCGTCGCCGGCTGCGGGAGCGATGGGAACGGCGTGGGCTCGGATCGCCTCACGGTCCTCACCGACCTCGCGCCCCTCTCCGACACGTTCGACGCCGATCAGGGCCACGCGCGGCTCGTACTGCTGCTGTCTCCGACCTGACACACGTGCCGCGACGGGGCCAGTTGGGTCCAGGACAACATCCTCACGCGGTACCCCGACGCGGACCTCCGGGTGTACGTCGCGTGGATCCCGATGCTCGAGCCGGACGCCAACCCGGAGGTCGCCGAACTCCTCGTCGACGAGCGCGCACGCCACTACTGGGACGACGGACGCCGCCTCGGCCGCTACGTCGCGGCGCTGCTCGGCAACGAGGGCGCAACCGCGTGGGACCTCTTCCTCGTCTACGGTCCGGACGCGGAGTGGGGCGCGGCGCCGGATGCCACCGGCGAGCCGGTGATCGTCGAGGCGCCCGAGCTCGAGCAGGCGCTCGAGCCGTACCTCGATTAGCCGCCGTCTCATGGCACGGACGAACACACCGATCGGTCTCTCCGGCGTGAGGCGAGCGTGGCAACGGGCTCGGCTTCCTGGGCTAGAGTCGCATCGGTGCGACCGTTCGCCGCCTCGATCGCCTGGCTTCTGCTTTCGGGTCTCCTCGCCGCGTGCGGGGGCGGTGATCAGCCAGATCGCGTCGACCAGGATGACATGCCCGTCGCCCGCCGACACCATTGAGCGCGAATACCTCGCGGCACTCGCGCGGGTGGCGGCATGGCGCACCGAGGACGAGGTCGTGCTGGTCGACGTGGACGAGGCCGAGCTCCTCCGCTACGAACGAGCGACCCCGGTGGGGCGCCGGCAGGTGACGGGGCTCTTGACCGGCGACGCGTTCGCGAGTCCGATCGCCGGAACGAAGCTCACCGCGACCTTCGGGGACGATGCGACGATCAACGGTTCGAGCGGCTGCAACACGTACACCGCGGAGTACACGACCGACAAGGGCGCGATCGAGATCGCCGACGTGGCCGGAACGAAGAAGGCCTGCCCCGAGCCGGCGGGCATCATGGAGCAGGAGACGAGCTACCTGGCCCTCCTATCGAGGGCGGCGTCGTTCCGCGTCGACGGCCCCGTGCTCGAGTTGATCGACGTGGACCGGCAGCGCGTCGTCGCGTACGCGCGCGCTCCCTAGCAGTCGTTCGAAGCGAAAGACGGGCCACCACAGCGATCGCTACGCCGTGCGTCGCAGCTCCCACCACTTCCGCGCGCACGCGCCCGCGCGCGAGGTTGAGCGGCTACCCCTCCCGATGATGATCGGGCCGGAGCCTGGTGCCAGTGGCGGCGGGGCTATCGTGCGGTCGATGCGCGAGGTCCTTCCAGGCGTCTTTCACTGGACGACGCTGCACCCACGCATCCACATCGAGGTGTCGTCCTACTGGCTCGATCGTGCGGGCGTGGCGATCGACCCGTTGGTGCCGTCGGAGGATGGGCTCGAGTGGTTTGCCGAGCGCACGAGCAGCCCGAACGCCGTGCTTCTCTCGAACCGCCACCACTACCGCGACAGCGCCCGCTTCGTCGAGGCGTTCGGCTGCTCCGTGTTCTGCAACCGCGCCGGCCTCCACGAGTTCACCTACGGCGAGGTCGTCGAAGGGTTCGAACCAGGCGACACGCTGCCCGGTGGCGTGCTGGCTTGTGAGGTGGGTGGCATCTGCCCCGACGAAACGGCGCTCTACCTCCCCGAACAGCGTGCCATCGCCCTCGCCGACGGGGTAGTCCGCGGTCGACGGGGACGCCCGCCCGGCTTCGTCCCCGACAGTCTGATGGACGACCCTCCCGGCACCAAGCGCGCCCTGCTTGGTGCCTACGCTCGCCTCCTCGACCAGCTCGACTTCGAGCACGTTCTCCTTGCGCATGGCGATCCCCTCATCGGAGATGGTCGCGCGGCGCTGCAGGCGCTCGTCGCGACCGGCGGGCAAACCGCATTCGAACTCGAGAGCTGAGCCGTGTTACTCGGGGATGCTTGCGCCAAGGTCCTGAGGAAATTCACCACAAGCGGATCGTCGAGGACCAGCTCGTGCTGCGCGAGGAGCACCGCGCCTGGTTATGCGCCAGTCAACGCCGGTCGAGCGGTTCCGATGGCTTTTCCGGCGGCATAGTGGAGCAAACGATCGATGGCCGCATTATCCCTGGAAATCCGCTTGAACCCGCATGGACCTCGAGGAGCATGGAGCGGTCCATGAAACCGCCGTCTTCGACGGTCTTGGATCACAAGGCCGTTGCGGCCTCCCGGCCGGCTTCGCCGGCCGGGAGGCCAGGTGCGCGTTGCCGAGCCGTGCGCGGAACAAGGGCCGGCGGGCGAAACCTGGACTCCCCCGCCACATGAAAACGCCCCCGGCTGCGGCTTCCGGGGGCGTTTCCGATGAGGCGACCCCACCTGGGGACGTCGGCTGGAGCTCGTGGCTCTGCGGCCCAGCCACGCTATTCTCCGATCCGGCGCCGATCCCGTCGGTGCGCCCCTGCACCGCATCCTGGCGTCTGGCTGCGGTGCCTGGTGGCCTGACTGTAGGGGCCCTGTCCCGAAAAGTCAAGTAGCTAGGTCAAGTGATCCGGGATATGCTTCACTTCACCGATGCATCCCCGTTCTCAGCAAAGGGTTCACCCCATCGGGGGAGGACGCTCCGGGCGGGCGACGGCTTGAGTGACAACGAGATGCGCCACCCGGCCGTCACCGCCCGGCCCGTGACACGAGCCGGAACCGCCTCCATCGGAGATCGTGTCCGTGCGCTCCGCACCGCCGCCGGTCTCACCCAGACGGAGCTCGCCGGCGACCGGTTCTCGAAGGAGTACGTCAGCCAGATCGAGCGCGGGAAGACGCGCCCGACGGACGAGACCGTCGCCTGGCTGGCCGAGCGGCTCGGAGTCGACGCCCAGTTCCTCTCCCGCGGTGTGTCCGCGGACGTGCGGGCGCGCGTCGAGGCCCAGCTGGCACGCGCCGAGGCGCTGAGCGAGGACCACCGCGACCGGGAGGCGGTCGACGCCTTCCGCGAGGCGCGCGCCGAGCTCGCCTCGCTCGCCTCGCCGGACCTCGAGCTGCGCGCCCTCGCCGGTGAGGGCTGGTCGATGCAGGAGACCGGCTCGGCCCGCGAGGCGATCGAGGTGCTGCAGGCGGCCCGCGCGCTGAGCGAGTCACCGGCCTTCTCGGACGTCGATCGTGCGGACGTGCTCTTCCGGCTCGGTTGCTGCCGGTATCGGATCTCGAGCATCCCGACCGCGATCGCGCTGTTCGACCAGGCGCTCGAGCTCGCGCAGCGCACGGGGCTGCCGTGCGACCTCCTCCGCGCCCGCATCCTCGCGTGGCGATCCCGCTGTCGCCGCCGGCAGGCGGACTACGAGGCCGCGCGCGAGGATGTCGAGCTCGCGATCGAGCTCGCCCAGGCGATGGACGACCCGCGCGTCGTCGCCGGCACGTACTTCCAGGCGTCGCTCGTCGCCGAGAAGATGGGCCACTGGGTGCTCGCGCGGCAGTACGCGCAGCAAGCGAGGGCGATCTACCAGGATCTCAACGACGAACGGAACACCGGCCGCCTCATGCTGAACCTCGGCGGCCTGCAGCTCCTGCTCGGTCACCCCGAGCAGGCGATCGACCATCTGACGGCGTCGTTCGCGCTCGCCGTCGAGGCCGGCTCGCAGCCGGACGCTGCACAGGCACTGGGGAGCCTGGCGGCCGTCCACGAGCACCTCGGCGACCACGACGCGGCCGACGAGAACGCACGCAAGGCGCTCGCGCTCCTCGAAGGGCGCGAGGATTTCCTCGACGAGATCGGCCAGTCGAACCTCGTTCTGGGTCGCTCGTTGCTGGAGCGGGGCCGCCTCGACGAGGCGGAGCAGTGCTTCCGGGCCGCGGATTCTGCATTCGAGCAGATGGAGTCCATCGGGCACCGGACGGGGGCGTGGGTAGCGCTGGGCGACCTGGCGGAGCGTCGGGGAGACGTCCGCGAGGCAGCGCGCTGGTACCGCAGCGCCGCCGAGGCACTTGCCGTCGTCCGCTTCTGAGGAAAGGAGGTTCGAAGTGAGCAGAGCACGTCTCACCCTGCTGCTTGTGAACGCAGCGCTTCTGGCCGCGTGGCTCGGGCAGTTCCGCGGTCCGCACAAGACCTTCTCCGACGGCGACTGAGGCTCCCGGCGCCCCTCGCTGCGGCTACCTTGGGCCTTGTGAGATGGCCCGCCGCAGCATGCCTCCTCACCGCGATCGCGGTGCTGGCCGCCGGCTGCGGTGGCTCGGACGGGGGCGACGACGCGATGGGAACGACGGCGCCGTCCGAGATTGCGACGACGCCCGCGACCGAGACGCTCGAGGACCTGTGGCGCGCGCCCGGTGAGGACGTCGCCGTCGTTCCCGGCACGTCCGACCACAAGGTCGGCGTCAACCGGATCTCGTTCCTCGTCGTCGACAAGCAGGGCGCGCTCGTCGAGCGGCCGACGGCCCGCGTCTGGGTCGCACGGGGCCTGAAGCAGGCGCCGTTCGCGGAGACCACCGCGCGTCTCGAGGCGATCGGGGTCCCGGGCGGCGAGAGCGCGGGCGTGGGCGGCATCTACGTCACGAGGATCACCACGCCGACGCCGGGCAAGTACTGGATCATGGCCGAGCCCGTCGGTGGCAAGAAGATCCAGGCGCTCGGCAACGTCGTCGTCGCGAGGAAGAGCGCCGCGCCCGCCGTCGGTGACCGTGCGATCCCGTCGAAGACGCCGACGCTCGCATCGACCGGCGGGAACATGTCCGAGCTGACGACCTCCCGGCACCCCGATCGCGCGCTTTACCGCACGTCGGTCGCGGAGGCGATGGCGGCGAAGAGGCCGTTCGTCGTCTCCTTCGCGACGCCGCAGTACTGCCAGACGCGCACGTGCGGGCCGACCGTGGACGTCGTCTCCGCGGTGCGGAAAGCGCAGCCGGCGTCGAGCGACGTCGATTTCATCCACGTCGAGATCTACCAGGACAACGACCCTGCCAAGGGGGTCAACCGCTGGGTCAAGGAGTGGCGGCTGCCGACCGAGCCCTTCACGTTCGTGGTCGACGGGAACGGCGTCATCCGGTCGAAGCTCGAGGGCGCGTTCTCGGTCGACGAGCTGAACAACGCCGTCGCCGCCGTTCGCTGACTGGGGCCGATCGGGCGGCGCGCCGCCGGATACGCTGGCGCCCATGTCCCGGGTCCTCACCTCGCTGCCCGTCGGCGAGCGCGTCGGCATCGCGTTTTCCGGCGGCCTCGACACCACGGTCGCCGTTGCCTGGATCCGAGAGAAAGGCGCGATCCCGTACGCCCTGACCGCAGACCTCGGTCAGGCCGACGAGCCCGACGTGTCCGGGATCCCGGCCCGGGCGAAGGAGGTCGGCGCCGAGGAGGCCATCCTCGTCGACTGTCGCGCGCAGCTCGTCCACGAGGGGCTCGTCGCGCTCCAGTGCGGCGCGTTCCACGTCGCGTCGGGCGGGAAGACGTACTTCAACAGCACGCCGCTCGGCCGCGCGGTGACGGGGACGATGCTCGTGCAGGCGATGCGCGAGCACGGCGTCGACGTCTGGGGAGACGGCTCGACGTACAAGGGGAACGACATCGAGCGGTTCTTCCGCTACGGGCTCCTCGCGAACCCCGAGCTCCGCATCTACAAGCCGTGGCTCGATCCGCTGTTCGTGGAGGAGCTCGGCGGCCGACAGGAGATGAGTGAGTGGCTCGAGAAGCGTGACCTTCCGTACCGCGCCAGCGCGGAGAAGGCGTACTCGACCGACGCGAACATCTGGGGCGCGACGCACGAGGCGAAGGAGCTCGAGCTGCTCGACCGCTCGATGCACCTCGTCGAGCCGATCATGGGCGTCCGCCACTGGGATCTGTCGGTACCGGTCGAGCCCGAGGTCGTCCGGGTGCGCTTCGAGCAGGGCTGGCCGGTCGCGCTCGACGGCGTGACGTTCGACGACCGCGTCGCGCTCGTGCACGAGGCGAACGCGATCGGAGGCCGGCACGGGCTCGGCACCTCGGACCAGATCGAGAATCGGATCATCGAGGCGAAGAGCCGCGGCATCTACGAGGCGCCGGGGATGGCGCTGCTCCACGTCGCCTACGAGCGGCTCGCGAACGCGATCCACAACGAGGCGACGCTCGACAACTACCGGACGAGCGGCCGCCGGCTCGGCCGGCTTCTCTACGAGGGGCGCTGGTTCGACCCGCAGGCGCTGATGCTGCGGCAGAGCCTCCAGGCATGGATCGGCAGCGCGGTCACCGGCGAGGTGACGATCGAGCTGCGCCGCGGCGACGACTACACGATCCTCGACACGGTCTCGGAGAACGCGACGTACCACCCCGAGCGGCTCTCGATGGAGCGGGTCGAGGACGCGGCCTTCGGCCCGCTCGACCGGATCGGGCAGCTGACGATGCGGCAGCTCGACATCGAGGACTCCCGCGACAAGCTCTCGCTCTACGGCCGCCTCGGGCTCGACCGGCAGCGACGCGACGCTCGGCTCGCTGATGCCGGGCGAGGAGGAGACGGTTAGGAGGGTTGACGAAACAGACGCCATGTCTCCGGGGAACCGCTTCGTCAGACCCTCCTAGACGTCGTCGCCCGCGCGCTCGACGACGACGACGGGAACGCGGGCGGCGGGGCTCAGGCGCAGCAGCGCGCGGACGAGCTCCGCGCAGTCCTCGGGCTGGATCATCTCGGCAGGGTCGATGCCCGTCCACGTCGTCATCGGCGTGTCGACGAACGCGGGGCAGAGCGCGGTGACGCGCACGCCTGCGTCCGCCTCCTCGCGGGCGAGCGAGCGGCTGAGCGAGATGAGCGCCGCCTTCGCGGCGCCGTAGGCCGCGAGGCCGGGGGTCGGGATCGTCCCGGCGATCGACGCGAGGTTGACGACGTAGCCGCGCGCCTCGCGCAGCGCCGGCAGCGCCTCGCGCGTGACGAGGAAGGCGCCGCGGAGGTTGACGGCCTGCTGGAGGTCGAAGGCCTTCGTCTCCATGTCGCCGATCCGGCCGGCGATGCCGACACCGGCCGAGTTGACGAGCACGTCGAGCCCCCGTGGGTCTCGACGTGCGTCGCGACGAGCCGCGCGCAGTCCGTCCTCGTCGCGGACGTCGACCGAGACGGCGGTCGCCTCCAGCTCGGCGGCGGCCGTCCTCGAGCCGCTCGACCTTCCTGGCCGCGAGCGTGAGCGAGTAGCCCTCCTCGCGGAGCATCCGCGCGATCGCGAGGCCGATGCCCGGACGAGCCTCCCGTCACCAGCGCGCTCGGCATCGGCCGATCCTTTCACAGGAACGTGGGGGAACCCCATGGTTCCCCCACGTGCCCACTCCTTCGCGCAGCGTCCCGGACACGCGCGGCGGGCCTCCGGCCGGCAAAGCCGGCCTTCCGGCCGTCACAGGCGGCGACCGCCGCCGGCGCCTGGCCCGATACCGACGCCTACACTCGATGCCATGAGCACGGTCGACGGCCTCACGAGCCTCGCGAAGGCCGGCGGGTGCGCCGCGAAGTACTCCGCCGCGCGCCTCGAGGAGCTCCTCGCCGGCATCGTCCCGACCGAGGCGCACGACCTCATCGTCGGCCTCGACCCGGCGGACGACGCCGCCGTCTACCGGCTCGACGACCATACGGCGCTCGTCTTCACGGTGGACTTCTTCCCGCCCGTGGTCGACGACCCGCGCGACGTTCGGCCGGATCGCGGCGACGAACGCGCTCAACGACGTCTTCGCGATGGGCGGCCGGCCGCTGCTCGCGCTCTCCGTGACGGCGTTCCCGGAGGAGCTTCCGGTCTCGGTGCTCGGCGACGTGCTCGCCGGAGCGGCCGAGGCGACCCGGGAGGCGGGCGCGATCCTGGCGGGCGGGCCACACGATTCGCGACGACGAGCCGAAGTACGGGCTCGCCGTCGTCGGCACCGTCCATCCCGACGGCGTGTGGCTCAAGAGCGGCGCCCGGCCGGGGGACGTCGTCTTCCTCACGAAGCCGCTCGGGACGGGCCTGGTCCTGCAGGCGACACGCGACGGTCACGCGCCCGAGGGGTCGCTCGAGGCCGCGGTCGAGATGATGTGCGAGCTCAACCGCGACGCGGCCGATGCGCTGCGGTCGTTCACGCCGAACGCCGTCACCGACGTCACGGGCTTCGGCCTCCTCGGCCACGCCCACGAGACCGCGGCTCGTTCGGACGTCCGCATCGTGCTCGAGGCGGGTGCGCTGCCGGCGCTCCCTGGAGCGCTGGAGCTTGCGCGGGCGGGCGTGCGGACCGGCGGCGATCGCCGGAACCGCGAGTTCGCGGGTCGCTCATGTCACGCAGCGCGGCACCGCCGGAGCACGAGGCGCTCGCGTACGACCCGCAGACCGCCGGCGGGCTCCTCGTCACGCTCCCGGCCGAGAAGCGCGCCGTGCTCGAGGCGACGTTCGCGGGCGCCGGGCTCCCGCTGCACCCGGTGGGCCGCGTCGAGGCCGGGAGCGGCGTGTCGCTCGAGCCGTGAGGCTGCGCGAGCGACTCCGCGAGCCGGTCGCTCCCGTCCGGTTCCTCCGCATCGCGACGGCGTCCGTCGTCGCGCTCGGGCTCGTCGTCACGTCGGGCGCCTTCGTCCGGCTGACCGGCTCGGGGCTCGGCTGCGACAACTGGCCGCGGTGCGGCGACACGCCGTTCCCCGCCAAGGACTTCCACGCGATGGTCGAGTTCGGCAACCGCGTGGTGGCGCTCGTCGGGATCCTCGCCGCGCTCGTGACGTGGCTCGCGTCGCGGCGGGTCGACGGCCTCGACCGGTGGGTGCGGCGGGCGGCGCTCGCGGCCTTCCTCGGCACGGTCGCCCAGATCCCGCTCGGCGGGGTCACGGTCATCCTCGACCTCCATCCCCTCGCGGTGATGTCGCACTTCCTGCTCGCGCTGGTCGTGGTCGCGCTCGCGGTCGTCGTCGCGCTCGAGGCATGGGGCCACGCGCGCGGCCACGGGGCGCCCGTCGCGCCCCGCTGGCTCCGGCTCGTGGCGCTCGTCGGGATCGCCGGCTGCGCCGTGATGGTCGTGACAGGTGCGATCGCGACCGCGTCCGGCCCCCATCCAGGCGCAGACGACGCCGTCGAGCGGCTCGGGCTCGAGATCCGCGACACGGTCTACGTCCACGTCCGCGCGACGGCCGTCTACGGGATCGGCTTCCTGCTCGTCGCGTGGCAGCTCCTCCGCGTCCGACGCGAGGCGCCGGGCGTCGTCCGACTCGCCGCAGTGCTCCTCGCAGTTCTCCTCGCACAGATGCTCGTCGGCGAGATCCAGTACCGGAATGCGTTGCCGTGGGGCCTCGTGCTCGTCCATGTCACGCTGGGCGCGACGATCTGGGGGCTGACGGTCGCGGTCGCGCACAGCGCTCTGGCGGCCGCCGCTGCCGCTCGTCGCGCCCGCGACGGAGCGATCGTCAGCCGTGCGCGAGCCCGTGCACTCGGGATAGGAGGGGCCCCGGCCCGTTCCGCCGAGCCCTCATCAGGGTTCGCGCGGTTACGCTGTCCGTATGGCCTCGTCCGATCTCCGCATCGCCGAGCGGCCGACGCTCCGGCGGCCGATCCTGATCTCCGCCTTCCGTGGCTGGAACGACGGCGGCCAGGCGGCGACGGTCGCGGCGAGCTACCTCGCGCGCCAGTGGAAGACGGAGCGGTTCGCCGACATCGACCCGGAGTCGTTCATGGACTTCCAGGCGGTGCGGCCGACCGTCACGCTCGACGAGGGCCTGACGCGGCGGATCGAGTGGCCCGAGAACGCGTTCCACTACGGGTCGATCCCCGGCGCGGAGCGAGACGCGGTGATCCTGCTCGGCGTCGAGCCCAACTACCGCTGGCGGGCGTTCACCGACCTCGTCGTCGGGCTCGCGCGCGACCTCGGCGTCGAGCTCGTCGTCACGCTCGGCGCGCTGCTCGCGGACGTCCCGCACACGCGCCCGGCGCCGGTGACCGGCGCCGCGACCGATCCGCGGCTCGTCGAGGAGCTCGGGCTGCAGCTCTCGCGCTACGAGGGCCCGACGGGGATCGTCGGCGTCCTCCACGACGCCTGTCGCACCGCGGAGCTCCGCTCCGTGAGCCTCTGGTCGGCGGTTCCCCACTACGTCTCGCTGGCGCCGAGCCCGCGCGCCGCGAAGGCGCTGTGCGTCCGCCTCGCCGACCTCGTCGGCGCGCCGATCGAGACGACCGAGCTCGACGAGGCCGAGGAGGAGTACGCCGCCCAGGTCAGCGAGGCCGTCGCGTCCGACCCGGACACGCAGGCGTACGTCGAGGAGCTCGAGCGCCGTGCCGACTCGATCGAGTCGTTCTCCGAGGGCGGCGAGCTGCCGAGCGGCGACACCCTCGCCGCCGAGCTGACGCGGTTCCTGCGCGAGCGCGACCGCGAACGGCGCGACCCCTCGCCGGACGAGCCGGACGAGAGCTAGGCCTCGGCGGCGGGTGCCGGCTCGCGGGCACCTCGCCCGACGCCTCGGGCGTCGAGCCGCTCGGCTCCGGCTCGGGCCCGTCCGACGCCTGTCCGTGCGACAACGGCGCCCTGCCCGTCCGCGCCCGTCGCGGGCGCGTCCGCCGTGCGGCGCTTGCGTCGCCGACGGCGTGACTTCCGCGCCGGCGCCTTCGGAGCCGGGAGGCTCTCGGCGAGCGCCGTGGCGATCTCCTGGATCGAGCCGAGCTCCTCGCGGGCGTGGTCGAGCGTCTGGTTCGCGCGCGGCGTGTAGCCCTCGGCCGAGGCGAGCAGCGCTGCGCCGACGGGCACCGGCAGCGCGGCGGCGATCTTCACGAGCTGCGCGACGTTCTCCTCGTGCCGGTGGCCGCGCGAGTTGGCGACCGCGCCGAGGAGCCGCTTCGCCTCGGGGAACTCCTGGCTCGCCTTCCGGTCGAGGGTCTTGCGCACCGAGCGCGCGAGCCGCCACGTCCAGCGGCTGAGGATCTGGTCGGGCGCGTTCGCCTTTCCGTCACCGACCGCGCGGAGCAGGATCCGGACGCCCGCGGCGCGGTCCTTCTCCCACGGGGGCGCCTGCGTGACGAGCGTGACGAGGTCGTCGAAGTCGGCGCGCTCGACCGGCGTCGCGACGCGGTCGGCGAGCGCGGTCATCCGGAGGCGGCGGTTCGGGTTCTCGGCGGCGCAGACCGCGAGGAACGTCTCGAGCGCGCCCTTGCCGGCGCGGCCCTCCGTGAACTTCCGCGCGAACTCCGCGCGCTGGTCGAAACGGATCTGGCGCCCGGCGATGGTCGCCCAGAAGCGCTGCTCGTCGTCGTCGAGGAACTTCGGGTCGACGCGCTGCCACTCGCGCTGGATCACTGCCAGCCGGCGTGCGACGTCCTGGGTGACGGGGACGAGCCACGGCGCCGGCGACAGCTTGCGCCGCGCGCGACGCGCCGAGCGGCGGCGCGGCGCCGGCGTGACGCGCGCTCCCTCGCGATAGAAGTCCGAGTCGAGCAGCGAGTGGAGCGAGACGACGCGCTCGGAGTGCGTGGCGCCCTTCGGCACGAAGTCGACGACGATGCCGGCCTCCTTGCGCGGGTGCGTGCGCATGATCCGGCCGATCCGCTGCTGGTAGACGCGCTTCGACGCCGTCGGCGCGAGGTGCATGCAGACCGTCGCGCGCGGGGAGTTCCACCCCTCGGCGAGCAGCTGCGCGTTGATGAGGACGTTGATCTCCCCGCGCTCGTACGCCGCGAGCGTCTCGGCCAGCTCGCGCGGCGGCGTCCGCCCCGAGACCGCCATCGTCTTGAGGCCGGCGGCGCGGAACTCCTGCGCGAGGTTGTACGCGTGGTCGACGCCGGCCGCGTAGACGATGCCGGGGGTCGGCCCGAAACGGTCGCGGTACAGGCTCGCGGCGGCCTGGTTGAGGGCGGTGTGGTCGAGGGCCGCGGCCAGTGCGCGCTCCTCGAAGTCTCCGCCGACGATCGGCACCGAGTTGATCGCGGCGACGGGTGGGACGCGCAGGGAGCGGAGAGGCGCGATCAGCCCGCGGCGAGCGGCGTCCGTGAGCGGGAGGTCGTCGACCGAGGCCGGGAAGACGTCCGAGACCTGCTTCGCGATGAGCTGCTCGGTCGCGGTCATGCCGATGTAGAGCGGCTCGGAGAAGCGTCGGATCGCCGTGGAGGTCTTCTCGCCGAGCGCCGTGTGTGCCTCGTCGCAGATGACGAGCGCGTAGGCGCTCCGAGAGATCTCGTCCGCGTGGCGCGCGAACCAGGCGTACGTCTGGATCGTGAGCGGGCTGCTGGGCGCGGCCGCCTCGTGACCGCGCTCGATCGCGTCGGTCAGGCGGTCTCCGTAGCCCTCGGTCGTGAGGTCGCGCCGGAACTGGTCGACGAGCAGGCGACGGTGCGTGAGGATCAGCACGCCCAGGTGGCGCGCCGACTCGACGAAGCCGGCGGCGGCGATCGTCTTGCCGGAGGCGGTCGGGTGGCGGAACCGGTAGCGCCGCGAGGCGCCGGGGTCCTCGCCCTGGAACTCGACGTCGGGCGGCTCCTCGTCGATGAGCCCCACGTCCTCGTCGTCCTCGTCCTCGACCTCGTCGACGAGCTCCGCGACGACGCCGTTCGCGGAGCCGTTGCCGTTCTCGTCGACGCTCCGCTGGGTCGCCGCGATGAGCTCGGTCAGCATCCCGGCGAGCGCGTCGATCTGGTGGCGGCGGAGCGTCGTGCCGGCGGCAGTCTGCGGGGTCTCGGCGGCGAGCACCCGCTCGAGCCCGAGCATCAGCCCGTATCGGACCTTCCAGCCCGGGCTCGGGCTCCGGAGCCCTGCCGCCATCTCCTCGGCCGCGTCGTCGAGCGCGCGCCGCCGGGCGGTGCCCGGCGCGAGTGCGACGTCGGCGTCCTCGCCGGGGTGGAGGAACGGCTCGCCGTACCACGCCTCGGCGCGCGCAGCGGCCTGCTCCAGCGCTGCGCGCTCGGAGGATGCGGTCGAGGTGATGGTGGTCTTCTGCATGTGCGCAGCAGCCTCGAAACGAGCCGCCCAACCGTCACAACCGTTCGAGGAAGGCAGCTCGCGCGGGCGTATTCCGCGCCGGCGTCGCTGCACATCGGAGAGTACCGGAACGGGCCGGACGAGGATAGGTGTCGGTGCGCTAGTCCGACCCGAGCGGTCGCGCCCGCCACCCGCTCCGAGACGCCCGTCTGGTCGAGGTGCTTCGTGATCCCGCCGCGGAAGAACGGGTAGCCGGCGCCCAGGATCAGGCAGGCGTCGATCTCCGCCGCCGACGCGACGACGCCGTCGTCGAGGATGTGGCGCGCCTCGTCGGCGAGCGCCTCGAGGATCCGCTCGTGGATCTCGTCGACGGTCGCGCGGCCGTCCTTCGCCTCGAGCGCGGGCAGCTCGCCGTCGGCGAGCGCCTGGAGCGTCGGCGAGAGCGGGAACCGGTCGGGGAACGCCTCGTTGAGCGTGTGGAGCACGTGGTTCGCGACCCGGGGGCCGACCATCGCGAGGAGCGCCGACGGCGGCATCGGGATCCCGAGCCGGAGCGCCGCCTCGTCGGTCTCCTCGAACGTGCTCCCCGACTCGAGCGCCTGCATGAGAACGGTCGACTGCCGGGTCAGCATCCGGTTGACGACGAACGCCGGCGCGTCCTTCACGAGCACGCCGCGCTTGCCGAGCTTCCGGGTGACGTCCCAGGCGGTCGCGAGCGTCACGTCGTCGGTCGCGGGCGTCCGGACGACCTCGACGAGCGGCAGCACGGCGACGGGGTTGAAGAAGTGGAGGCCGACGACGCGCTCCGGGTGCTCGAGGCCCGCGCGCCATCGCCTCGACCGAGAGCGACGACGTGTTCGTGACCAGCAGGCACTCGGGGGACACGACGCCCTCGAGCGCGCGGAAGACGTCCTGCTTGACGGCGAGCTCCTCGAAGACCGCCTCGAGCACGAGGTCGCAGCCCGCGTAGGCGTCGATCCCTCCGCCGGCGGTGACGATCGAGCCGAGGAACCGCGCCTTCCCCTCGGAGAGCCGTCCCTTCGCGACCAGGCCGGCGAGCTCGCCGTGGATCGAGGCGACGGCCTGCTCGGCACGCTCGGCGTCGACGTCCGTGAGCACGACCGGGACCTCGAGGCGGCGGAGGAACAGCGTCGCGAGCTGGGTCGCCATCAGCCCCGCGCCGACGACGCCGACGCGCTGGATCCGCCGCGGCGCCGCCTCGGGGAGGCCGATCGGGCGCTTGATCCGCCGCTCGACGACGTCGAACGCGTAGATCGACGCCTGCGCCTCGGTGCCCGGGAGGAGCTCGGCGAGCGCCTCGGCCTCCGCGGCGTAGCCCTCCGCGAGCGTCCACGTGGCCGCGCCCTCGATCAGCTCGAGCGCCTTGTACGGCGCGGGCGCCTGGCCGTGGACGGCGTCGTCGACGCGTGAGCGCGCCTTGCGGACGACGTCCGCCACGTCGCGAGAGGTCGGCGGCCGGCTCCCGCTTGCCCTCGCCCGCCTCGATGCGGCGCAGCAGGAGCTCGAGCGACTCGTCGACGAACTCGACCGGGTCGAGCACGTGGTCGACCAGCCCGAGCTCGAGCGCATCCGCCGCGCGGCTGAGGCGGTTCTGCTTCAGCGGGTTGTCGACGATGAGCTTCACCGCCGCGCTCGCCCCGACGAGCCGCGGCACGAGCTGCGTGCCGCCCCAGGCCGGGAACAGCCCGAGGAACACCTCGGGGAACCCGACGTGCCGGACGTTCGACGCCATCGTGCGGACGTCGCAGTGGAGCGCGAGCTCCATTCCCGCCGCCCAGCGCGGCGCCGTTCACGGCGGCGAGGGTCGGGAAGGGCAGCTCGCGGAGCCGGCCGAAGAGCTCGTGCCCCGCCGCCGCGCCCGCGCGGGCGCGCTCGGCCGTGATCCCCGGGAACTGGGTGATGTCGGCCCCTGCGGCGAAGACGAGCGGCTTGCCGGTCACCAGCAGGCCGCGCCAGTCCCGCGTCCGGAGCCGGCTCGAGCACGTCCTCGAGCGACCGGAGCGCTGCCTCGCCGAACGTGTTCGGCTTGCGCCAGTCGGCGCCGTTGTCGATCGTCACGAGCGCGACGGGGCCGACCCGCGTCATCGAGCTTCTGCAGGTGGAACCGGGTGACCGGTTCGCTACCCATGCCGCGCGTTCTCCCAGAGGAGCGCCGCGCCCATGCCCATCCCGATGCAGAGCGCGGTCAGCCCGTAGCGGACGTCCGGCCGCTGCTCGAAGCCGTACGCGAGCTGCGCCATCAGCCGCACGCCCGTCGCCGCGAGCGGGTGGCCGCACGCGATCGCGCCGCCGTACGGGTTGAGCCGCGGGTCGTCGGGGGCGACGCCCATCCCGTCGCACCAGGTCAGCACCTGGACGGCGAACGGCTCGTTCAGCTCGAAGAGGCCGACGTCGTCGATGCCGATCCCCGCGCGCTCGAGCACCCGCTCCGTCGCCGGCACCGGGCCGAGGCCCATCAGATGCGGCTCGACGCCCGCATATGCGAAGCCGACGAGGCGCATGCGCGGCTCGAGCCCGAGCTCCGAGGCAGCCGCCTCCGACGCCAGGAGCGCGGCCGTCGCGCCGTCGGTGAGCCCGGCCGAGTTGCCGGCGGTCACGCGGCCGCCGGCCCGGAACGGCGTGCGCAGCTCCGCGAGGCCCTCGACCGTCGTGTCGGGACGCAGGAACTCGTCGCGCTCGGCGACCGTCCAGCCCTCGTCCGTGAAGACGCTCATCGGCACGACGGTTCGCGCGAACACGCCCTCGGGCTCGGCCCACGCCTCGGATGCGCGCCGCTGCGACTCGGCGGCGTAGCGGTCGGCCGCCTCCTTCGTCAGCTGGGGGAACTCGTCGTGGAGGTTCTCTGCCGTCTGGCCCATGACCGCGGCGCTCTCGTCGATCAGGCGCTCGGCGACGAACCGGGGGTTGAAGTCGACGTCCTCGCCCATCGGGTGGTGCCCCATGTGCTCGACGCCGCCGGCGATCGCGAGGTCGCAGGCGCCCATCGCGATCTCGCCGGCGGCGGCCGTGGTCGCGGTGAGCGCGCCCGCGCACATCCGGTCGACGGCGAAGCCCGGGACGGTGTGGGGGAGACCGGCGAGCAGGCCGACGTCGCGGCCGAGCGTCAGCCCCTGGTCGCCGACCTGCGCGGTCGCGGCCATGACGACGTCGCCGATCCGCTCGGGCGGCGCCTCGGGGTTCCGGCGCAGCAGCTCGCGGACGACCTTGACGCCCATGTCGTCCGCGCGGGTCTTCCAGAAGAGCCCGCCGGGGCCTGCCTTGCCGAACGCGGTCCGGACGCCGTCGACGTACACGACCTCCTGCAGCTCGCGTGCCACGAGCGGAGCATAGCGAGATTGACTGACCGTTCAATCAAGACGGCCGACGGAGCGCTTGTACGGTGGCGGCGTGGACTGGGCGGCGAAGCGGGCATGGGCGGACGCGGAGCACGAGCGCCGGCTCGCGACACGCGCCGCCGAGGGCGAGCGCGACGACCTGCAGCTCGCGGGGATCGCGGGCGCGTCGTGGGCGGGCGGGCTCGCCGCCCTGATGCTCGGCGACGACGAAGACGCGCGAGAGCGCCTGCGCCGGGCGGCCGACGAGTATCGGACGAGCTGGGAGGCGGCGCCGCAGGCGAGCTGGGGCCGGCCGATCGCCATGCTCCGCTGCCGGCTCATGGGGGCGACACTGCGGGGGCGCGCGCGGACGCCGACGCGGCGCTCGCGGCGGGTGCGCTCGAGGCGACGGGGCCGATCGGCGGCTACTGCGCGGCGCTCGCCCTGCTCGTGCTCGGTCGTGACGAGGAGGCCGCCCCTGTCGCCGCGCGACTCGGGGGCGAAGGGCTCGATCCCGTGGCCGTCGCGCACGCGCTCGACGCTCTCGCGCGCGGCGACGCCGCTGCCTACGCGGAGGCGCGCCTGGCCGTGCTCGCTTCGTTCGCGTCGCGCGACGCCTTCCTCGAGGACGTGCCCGTCGCGGACACCGTCCTCGTCCTGGAAGCGCTCGCCGACGAGCGCGGGGTCGTGACGGAGCCGCTGTCGTCGCCCTTGCTGCCGGTCACCGCCTGACGCTCAGTCCGAGCCGGCCGCGAGCTCCCGCCCGCGCACCATCGCCGCCTGGATCGCGTTCAGGAACGCGGCGCGCACGCCGGCCGACTCGAGCTCGCGGATCGCGGCGATCGTCGTGCCCCCCGGCGACGTGACCATCTCCCGCAGCTCGACGGGGTGAAGCTTCTCGTCACGGAGCTGCTTCGCGGTGCCGAGCATCGTCTGGACGACGAGCTGCGTCGAGATCTCGCGCGAGAGGCCGAGCAGCAGGCCCGCCTCGATCATCGCCTCGGCGAGGAGTGCGAAGTACGCGGGGCCGGAGCCGGAGACCGCGGTCACGGCGTCCATGTGCCGCTCGGGCACGCGGACGACCGAGCCGAGATGGGCGAGCGCCTCTTCCGCGAGCGTCACGTGCGCGTCGTCCGCGTGCGCGCCGGCGCAGAGGCCG
This sequence comes from uncultured Actinomycetes bacterium, assembly GCA_963706915.1. Classification (GTDB taxonomy): domain Bacteria; phylum Actinomycetota; class Thermoleophilia; order Gaiellales; family Gaiellaceae; genus Gaiella. The sequence continues at coordinate 133,504 of CAVPOH010000002.1, read as the reverse complement.
GCGATCCCTCGTGGACGGTCGACGGCGTGTTCGGCATCGCCCGGACGACGGGGACGCCGGCAGCGAGGTGGCGCTCGATCGTCGCGGTGGGCGTCGCGGCGGCGACGGTGAGCACCGTCTGCTCCGGCGTGATCGCCGTCCCGATCTCCCCGAGGAGCGCGTCGATGTCCTGCGGCTTCACGGCGACGACGACGAGCGCCGCGCCCGACGCCGCCTCGACGTTGCTCGGCGTGACGTGGATCCCGTAGCGCTCGCCGAGCTCGGTCACGCGCTCGGGCCGTCTCGTCGAGGCGAGCGATGTCGCCGGGACCGCGCCAGCCGGACGAGAGGAGCCCGGAGATGAGCGCCTCGCCGATGCGGCCCGCCCCGAGGACCGCGATCCGTCGGCTGTCGACCGTCATCGCTCGAGTGTAGTGCCCCTTCCAGCAATGCCGTCCAGGAACGCGGTCGCATCACTGGAAGGGGCACTATGCCGCTCGACGCGCCCGGCGGCGCGCGATGCGCGCGAGGTCGGCGGACGCGCCGGGAACGAGCCCGCGCGACCAGCCGAGGAGCAGGATCTCGCCGGCGAGCCCCTGCCACTCGCCGTACGGCGCGAGGAGGGCGGCCGTCTCGTGGCCGTCGACCCAGCGTCCGGTCAGCGACGAGTGGAGCTTCACGAGCGAGAGGTCGCCGACGATGCCGTGGTCGTAGCGGCCGAGGCCCTCGAGCGCGATCACGCCGACCGACCACGGGCCGACCGCCCGCTCGCGGGCGAGCCGTGCCGCCACCGTGGCCGTCGGGTGCGCTCCGCAGCGACTCGAAGTCGATCGTCGCGGCGAGGCGGTGGAGCGCGGTCGCGCGGTGCTGCGCGAGGCCGAGCCGTCGCAGCTCGACCGGCGAGAGCCGGCGGAGCGCCTCCTGCGTGACGACGTCGTCGTCGCAGGCGCGCGCGATCGCCCGCTCGAGCATGCGCGCGCGGCGTGCCTCGATGAGCTGTCCGCAGAGCGCGCGGACGACGGCGTGCGCGACCGTCGCGACTCGACGCGGCCGGTAGCCGACGAGCGCGCGCGCCGACGGCCCGATGAGCGGGTCGCTGCGCGAACCGCCGGTGGAAGCCGCTCGTGTCGTCGTCGAGCGCGAGCATGAACCGCGCGGTCGCGAGCGCCTCCTCGTCCGGGGCGCGCACGACGACGCGACCGTCGGTGCGCTGGCGGGCGATCGCGACGCGGCGGCCCGGCAGCGCGCCCCGCCACGTACCGCTCCGAGCCATGAGCGCGAGCCGGTACGGACCGACCGGCGTGACGACGTCCTCGACCACCGCGGCCAGCCTACTGCGGCGGTACGCTGGGCCACCGACCGTGCGGCTCGCCGATGCGATCTCGCTCCGCTCGCGCAGGCACAAGCTCGCGCTCTTCCTCGATCTGATGCGGCCGGATGCGTCGACATCCGTGCTGGACGTCGGCGTGGACGAGGTCTCGCTCGGCGACGCGGGCGGCGAGGGCGGCTGCAAGACACACAACCTCCTCGAGGAGGACTACCGGTGGCCCGAGCGGATAACCGCGCTCGGCCTGCACGACGGCGCCCGCTTCCGGGAGCGGTACCCGCACATCCCGTACGTCCAGGGGGACGCGTGCGCGCTGCCGTTCGCCGACGGGTCGTTCGACGTCGTGCACTCGAACGCCGTCATCGAGCACGTCGGAGCGCGCGAGCGCCAGGAGGCGTTCGTCCACGAGGCGCTCCGCGTCGGGCGGCGAGTGTTCGTGACGACCCCGAACCGCTGGTTCCCCGTCGAGGTGCACACGCGCCTGCCGCTCGTCCACTGGCTGCCCGAGCCGCTCGCCGGGCGCGCATACGACCTCGCGCGGAAGCCGTGGGCGAAGGAGAACCACCTCCTCGGCTCCTCCGAGCTGCGGTCCCTCTTCCCCGGCCCGGTTCGGATCGACAACCTCTGGCTGACGCTCGTCGCCTCGACGTGAGCGCGCGCGTCGCACGGCTGGCGATCGTCGTCCTCGCGGTCGGCCTCGCACTCCACAACCTCGCGATGGCGACGCTCTGGGACCTGGGCGTGCGCGACACGGCGCTCGACGTCGTCGCCGCGTGGAAGGACGTCCTGCTCCTCGTCGCGCTGGCCGCTTCGCTCGCCGCGGCCGGCTCGATCCCGTCGCTCCTCTGGGCGGACCGGCTCGCCCTTGCCTACGGGGCGATCGTCGTCGCCTACTGGCTGTTGCCGCAGACGTGGCTCGACGGCGAGGCGACGACGCGCGGCGAGCTCTATGCGCTGCGGCATCACCTCCTCCCGCTCGGCGCCTACGTTCTCGGCCGGCTGGTCCCGCTCGACCGCGCGTGGTGGCGGCGCGTCGGCGTCACGCTCGTCGCCGTCGCGTGCGGCCTCGCCGCGTGGGGGCTCGTCGACGTCTATCTCGTCCCGCTCGACTGGTGGCGTGACTCGGGCGTGCCGGGCTGGTTCGAGGAGCAGCTCGGGCTCGCGTACAGGTGCCTCTCGGGGCTGCCCGAGAACTGGATCCTCAACACCGACGAGGAGAGCCCCGTCCGCCGACTCGTCTCGACGTTCCTCAGCCCGCTCGCGACGGCGTACACCCTCGTCGTCGTCCTGCTTCTCCTCGCTGCCGTGCGCCCGCGCCGGTGGACGCTCGCGGCGGGCGTCGTCGTCTACGCCGGCCTCCTCTGGACGCACACCCGCGCCGCCTTCATCGCGCTCGCCGCCGGGCTGGTCGTGCTTGCGCTCTTGCGCCGGTCGTGGGGCCCTGCGGCGCTCGCCGGCGGGTCGATCGTCGTGTCGCTGGCGTTCGTCGCGGTGTTCCCGACGATCGGGCCGGAGACGACCTACACGGCGACCGAGCTCGCATGCCTGCGCGAGAACGCCGCGCAGGGAGGGGAGTCCGGGAGCGGCGCGCTCGACCCGGGCGAGAGCTCGACCACGAGCCACTTCCGTGCGCTCCGCGACGGGATCCAGACGGTCGCCGAGCACCCGTGGGGGTTCGGGCTCGGGAACGCGGGCGTGTCCGCCTCACGCACGGGCGCGGACGTCAAGGCGGGCGAGTCGACCTACACCGAGCTCGGCGTCGACACGGGCCTGCTCGGGCTAGCCGCCTTCGTCGGCTGGCTCGTTGCGCTCGCGCTCGCCCTCCGTCGCCGCTCGCCGTGGCTGACGGCCTCGCTTGCCGCCGTGGCCGTGCTCGGGCTGCAGACGGACGTCATCGGCATCCACTGGCTTTCCGTCGTCGTCTTCGTGCTCGCCGGCTCGGCGCTGCGCGCCGCTCCGGGCGAGCCCCCGCCGGAGGACGCCGTGTGACGCGCGGGCTGCCTCAGCCGCCCGAGCCGAACGCGCGGCGGCGCTCGACGTCGGCCGGGTCGACCATCTGGCCGTCGCGGCCGACGTAGCCGCCCTTCGCTCCGACGACGAGGACCACGAGGTCGTCGTCGCCACCGTTCGAGACGCGGCGGGGCGTCGTCGAGCGGACGTGCGCCATGCCGCCGGGCCCGATCAGGCGCTGTTCGCCGCCGACCTCGACGCGCGCAGTGCCCGCGTGGACGAAGTACAGCTCGTCCTGCTCGTCGTGGTAGTGGAAGAACCCCTCGTAGTGCGGGGGCATGACGACGACGTTGACGCCGAACGCCTCGACGCCGAGCGCCTGCCGCACCTTCCGGAAGCCGTAGCCGTCGCCGAGCTCCTCGATCGTGCCGAACGCGTACCCGTCGTCGCTCATCGCACCTCTCCCTCTGCTGCGCCCAACGCCTCGATCGTCCGCTGCAACCCCTCCTCGAACGTCACCGTCGGCTCGTAGTCGATCGCCTCGCGCGCGGCAGTCACGTCCGCCCAGGACTCTCGCACGTCACCGGGCTGCGCGGGGCCGTGCGTCTTCTCGACCGGCCGGTCGACCAGTCGGCCGATCGTCTCCGCCAACGTGTTGACCGTCTCCGAGCCGCCCGTGGCGATGTTGAGGACCCGTCCGGTCGCGCCCGCGGAGTCCGCCGCGAGCAGATTCGCCCGGACGACGTTCTCGACGAAGGTGAAATCGCGGGACTGCCCGCCGTCGCCGTGCACGGTCACCGGCTGCCCGGCGGCGATCGCCGTGATGAAGCGGGGGACGACCGCGGCGTACTGCGACGTCGGGTCCTGCCGGGGGCCGAAGACGTTGAAGTAGCGGAGCGCGACCGTCTCGAGCCCGTAGACGCGGGTGAAGCTGACGCAGAACCGCTCGGCAGCGAGCTTCGCGACCGCGTACGGAGAGAGCGGGTTCGGCGCCTGGGTCTCGACCCGCGGGAAGACGCCGCCGTCGCCGTACACGGAGGACGACGAGGCCGCGACGACACGGCGGATACCCTCGTCGCGCGCGGCGAGGAGGACGTTGAGCGTGCCCTCGACGTTGACCGCGGTCGAGGTGAGCGGGTCCTGGACCGACCGGGGCACCGAGCCGAGCGCGCCCTGGTGGAACACGACCTCCACGCCCCGGACGGCGGTGTGCACCCGCTCGTACGACCGGAGGTCGCCTTCGACGACCTCCACCTCGCGGCCGAGCGCTGCGAGATTCCGCCGGCTTCCCGTGGAGAAGTTGTCGAGGACACGGACGTCGTCGCCCCGCTCGAGCAGCGCCGCGACGAGGTTCGAGCCGATGAACCCCGCGCCGCCCGTGACGAGGACTCGGGTCACGAGCCCGAGCCGCTCCGCTCGCCGGGACGGGTTCCTCCGCGGCCGGAGGCCGGCTTTGCCGGCCGGGAGGCACGCTCCGGCCCAGTGGTGTCGCTGCGCGGAAGGAGGGGGCTCGTGGGGGAACCATGGGTTCCCCCACGTTTCTCCGCCACGAGGTGGTAGTTCGCGGCGAGCGTGCCGGGGCGCGGCTCGCGGAGCGTCGCCGACCTCCGGTCGAGCGCGCGCGCGGCGCGGTTCAGGACGGAGACGGCGGCGCCGCGGACGGGGCGGAGAGGTGTTCGGCGCAGGACGTGCTCGAGGTAGATCGCGTTGAGCATGGCGAGAGAGGAGGCGGTGCCGGAGCCGGGCGTCACCGTAACCGAACCCCAGTCGCCGTTCTCCGAGAAGAGGCGCCGAAGGCCCTCGTGCGTCCACCGCCAGAGATCGACCGGGTTCGGGTGGTAGACGATCGCGCCGTGCGTCGAGAGGAGCACCCGGCCGCCGGGCCGGGTGACGCGCGACAGCTCCCGGACGCCGCGCGCCGGGTCCTCGACGTGCTCCAGCACCTGGATGCAGATGACGACGTCGAACGACGCGTCGGCGGCGGGGATCGCCTCGATCGGCCCGACGAGGTCGGCGTTCGCATGCGGCGCCGTGTCGAGGCCGACGTACTCGGAGGCGTGTGGCGCGAAGAGCGGCGCGTAGGGCTTCTCGCCCGAGCCGACGTCGAGGAGACGGTACGGGCCGAGGTCCGCGGCTGCCCGCTCGGCCTCTGCCTCGAGCCAGCGCGCGAGCGGCGCCCGTACCGCATACGTCGGCATCGAGAGCGGGGGGTCGAGGCGCGGGTCGCCGTCAATCACGGACGGTCACCAACCCGAAGGCGAGCCAGGTCAGCGCGCCGAGGGGGAGCCCGGGCACAAGGCCGATGCCGGCCCAGACGCCGGCGGCCACGAGGAGCCAGCCGAGGCCGACGAGCGGCACCGGGGACGAGCGGACGCCGCGGATCCCGGCTGCGATGCCGGCCGCGACCAGCGCGATCAGCGCGGCCACGCCGGCGACCCCGAGGTCGGCGGCGACCTGCAGATAGAGGAGCTGGATCCCCCAGGGGCGGTCGGGCGCCGGGAACGCCTGCTCCGGCTCGCTCGGGAACCGCGCGCGGGCGTCCTCGAGGAACGCCTCGTACGCCCACTCCTCGCTCGACGCCTGCCAGCCCACGCCGGAGATCGGATGATCGAGCCAGATGCGGGCGCCGATGTAGGCGAGCAGCGTCCGGTGCGCGTAGCTCTCGACCCCGGTCTGCTCGGTGCGGTCACGGAGGCCGATGAACTCGGTGAAGCGCTCGATCGTGTCCGCGCGCATGGCCGCGGTCCCGGCCGTGACCACGACGACGACGCCGAGCAGCGCGAGCGCGTGACGCGTGCGCAGCACGCCGACCGCCCGGGCGCCGAGGAGCACGGCGGCCACCGCGAGCCAGAGCCCGAGCACCGCGGTCATCGCGCCCGACAGCACGACGCCGAGCGCGCCGGTCGCGAGCGCGACCGTCGACCAGCGGCGCCCGACGGGGCGGCCGTCCCCGAGCGCAACCCCGACTGCGCCGATCACGAGCGCCGCGCCCGAGAGCGCCGCGAAGTCGTGGATCCCGACCAACGACGGCTCCCGCTGACCCGGCCGCTTCCCCTCGAACTCGGCGACGACGCCGAGGAACTGGAGAAAGCCGACGCCCGTCGCCGCCACGCTCCACACGACGACGACGCGAAGGAGCGGCACGGCGTCGCGGACCGAGCGAACGAGGAGCACCGTCGCCGGCAGGAGGGACGCGTACCAGGCGAACTTCGCGACGCTGACGGCGTGGACGCCGATGTCGTAGTCCTCACCGAGGAACGAGGGAGTCGCGAGAGAGACCGCGGCGACGACCACGAGTGCGGCGGCGAAGAGGAGGACCCAGCGCGCCCGCCGGAGTGGCTCCCACCCCTCTCGCGCCGCGCGCGCGATCGCCGCGACGAGCGTCACAGCGATCGCGGCGTCGGCGAGCGTCACGTCGATCGACGTCGAACCGGCGCCGATCGAGAGCGTCGGCTGGTAGGTGGCGTGTAGGAAGAGGAACGGGACCGCCGCCGCGAGGACGAGAGCCTCGGTGGGGGCGTCACCGACGAGCGCCCGCAGCGTGCCGGCGGACGGGTGCGTGCGGGGCACCGGCTCTGCCGTCACCGTTCGGACTGTAGCCGCGACCGGTGTCGGAATCCCTTCGCTCTAGACTGACCCCCCACGATGGCCCCGAGCGTCCTCCGGCGCCGTGTCGCGACCGCAGCCGGGCTCTATCTCTCGGTCGCCCTCGGCATCCTCGGCACGATCGCGGCCGCGCGGATCCTCGGTCTGGAGGACTTTGGTCGCTTCGCGACGGTCATGGCCGTCGTCGGCCTCGCCCAGACGCTCCTCGACCTCACCGTCGAGGAGAGCCTCACGAAGTTCGGCTTCCGCTACGTCGCGGCCCAGGACTGGGGGCGACTGCACCGGCTGTTCCGGCGCGCGCTCGAGCTGAAGCTCCTCGGGGGCGCGCTGGCGACGCTCATCCTGCTCGTCCTCGCCCCCGTCGCCGACACGCTCTTCGACGCGGACGGGCTCGCGGCGCCGATGGTCGCGGCCGCCGCGCTGCCGCTCCTCGCCGCGCCGGAGAACGTCAGCGCGAGCGCGCTGCTCCTGCGCGGGCGCTACGACCTTCGCGGCTGGCTCCTCTCCGTGACGATGGGCATCCGGCTCGTCGCGATCGTCGTCGGTGCCTCGTTCGGCGTCACGGCGGCGCTCGCGACCATGGCGGCCGGCCAGTTGGTCGCGACGGTCGTCGCCGGGACGGCAGGGGCGCTCGCGCTCCGCCGCTTCCCGCGCGGCGAGCCGACGTCGATCGGCAGCGACCGCCGTGAGATCGCCTCGTTCGTCGTCCAGTCGAGCATCGCGACGGGCGTCATCTCGCTGCGCGCGGCCCTCACTCCGGTGCTCCTCGGCGTCGTGGCCGGCACGACGCAGGTCGGGTACTACCGCGTCGCGATGGCGCCGCAGAGCGGGTTCTCGGCGGCGAGCGCCCCGGTTCGCCTCGTGCTCCTCACCGAGCAGACCCGTGACTGGGAGCACGGCCGCGCGCAGACCGTGTTGCGCGGCGTTAAGCGCTACTCGCTCGGCGCGGCCGCGGTCGCGCTCGTCTCCGTGCCGATCTTCCTGCTCCTGATGCCATGGCTCGTCCGCGTCGTCTTCGGGGAGGAGTACCTTCCGGCCGTCGACGCCGCGCGCATCGTCCTCGTGTCGGCCGCGATCCTCCTCGTCCTCGGCTGGTCGAAGTCCCTACCGGTGACGATCGGGCGGCCGCGGCTCCGGATCGTCACACACTCGCTGGAGGCGATCGTGCTCCTGCCGCTCGTCGTCGTCCTCGGCGCGAGCAACGGCGTCACGGGCGCCGCGGTCGCGATCCTCGTCTCGACGCTCGTGTTCGCGCTCGCGTGGGTGGTCATCCTCGTGCGGCTGCGCGATGAGCTCCGCGCCGCGCCGGCGATGCGCGCCCCGCCGGCGGTCGCACCGTGAGGGTCGTCGTCGTGAGCGGCATCTGGCCGCCCGACGTCGGCGGCCCGGCGAGTCACGCGCCGGCGCTGACGGACGCGCTGCTCGCAGCGGGACACGAGGTCGAGGTCGTGACGACCGCCGACGCCGAGCCCGCCGCTCGGCCGTACCCGGTGCGCTGGGTCTCTCGCAGCCGGCCGGCGCCCCTCCGTCACCTCGCGGTCGCGCGCGAGGTGCGCCGGGCCGCGCGCCTCGCGGATCGCGTCTACGCGACGACGATGGTGCGCCGCGCCGCGATCGGCGCGACGCTCGCGCGGAGGCCGCTCGTCGTGAAGCTCGTCGCCGACGAGGCGTACGAGCGCGAGCGGCGCACGGGCGGCTTCGACGGGACGCTCGAGGAGTTCCAGCAGCTCGGAGGAGGGCTTCGCCTTCGGGCGCTCCGCGCGACCCGGACCGCCGCGCTCCGGCGCGCGCACGCCGTCGTCGTGCCGAGCGCGTACCTCCGCGAGATCGCGCTCGGCTGGGGCCTCGATCCGACTCGCGTGACGGTGATCCCGAACCCCGCCCCCGAGCTGCCGCCGCTCCCGTCACGAGACGAGGCGCGGGCGACGCTCGGGATCGGCGGCTTCGCCCTCGGCGCCGCCGGCCGGCTGACGAGGCAGAAGGCTCTCGGCGACGCGCTCGACGCGGTCGCGCGCGTCCCGGGCGTCGACCTGCTCGTCCTCGGCGACGGCCCCGAGCGAGCGGCGCTCGAGCGGCATGCGGCTCGTCTGGGCCTCGACGATCGGGTGCGCTTCCTCGGCGCCGGCTCCCGTGAGGACGTGCTGACCCTCTTCAGCGCGGTCGACGCAGCCCTTCTCACGTCCGCCTGGGAGAACCTGCCGCACACGCTGCTCGAGGCGCTCGCGGTGGGCACTCCCGTCGTCGCGACGGCCGTCGGTGGGATTCCCGAGGTGGTCGAGGACGGCGGGAACGGGCTGCTCGTCCCGCCGGGCGACGTCGACGCGATCGTGACCGCCGTCGAGCGGCTCGCCAGGGACGATGCCCTTCGCGGCGCGCTCGCACAGGCGGCGCGCGCGTCGGTGGAGGAGCTCGCCGAGCCGCGTATCCTCCAGCGGATCGTGCAGGCGATCGTGGGCGACGGCGGGGGCAGCGCGTGAAGCCGCGCGTCCTGATGGTAGGGCGCACCCGGTACCGCCTTCCGTTGAACGACTCGCTCGGACGGAAGTTCGGGGCGCTGACGAACCGTCTCGACCTGCGCGTGCTCGCCTCGGCGCCGCGCGGCGCCGCGGCGGGAGACTCGACGTTCGCGCTGCAGCGGGGCACGCCCGTCCCCGCGCTCGACGGGCCGGTCTTCTACGGCTCGCTACCCGTCCGCATCGCGCGCGAGCTGCGGCGGGCGCCGACGGACGCGATCCTCGCGCAGAGCCCGTACGAGGCGCTCGCCGCCTTTGCCGGGCGGACGCTCGCGCGGAGCAATGCGGCGGTCGTCGTCGAGGTCCACGGCGACTGGCGCACCTGGTCGCGCCTCTACGGCTCGCGGACGCGGGCGATCGTCGCACCGCTCGCCGACCGCGCGGCGCTCGTCGCGCTCCGCAGCTCGGACGCGGTGCGCACGCTCTCACCGTTCACCACGGGCCTCGTCCGCGAGGCAGGCGTCGAGCCTTCGGGCGTCTTCACGACCTATACGGAGCTCACCGCGTTCTCCGAGCCCCCCGTCGTGCCGCTCGCCGAGCGCCCATCCGCCCTGTTCATCGGGGTCCTCGAGCGATACAAGAACGTCCATGCAATCGCAGACGCCTGGCGGCTCGCGGCGCCGCGGATCCCGGACGCGACGCTCCGGATGGTCGGCGACGGTCGCCATCGCGAGATCGCCGGGTCGCTCGTCCACGACTTCCCGGGCCGCGTCCACTGGGATCTCCGCCTGGAGACGCCGGACGTCGTGAAGGCGTTCGACGACTCCTGGCTCCTCCTCCTCGCGTCGAGGTCCGAGGGCACTCCGCGGGTCGTGCTCGAGGCGCTCTGCCGCGGCCGCGCCGTCGTCGGCGCCCGTGCCGGCGGCATCCCCGACGTCGTCCACGACGACGAGACGGGGCTGCTCGTCGATCCCGACCAGCCGGCGGACATCGCGGACGCGCTCGTCCGGATCCTCTCCGACCGCGCGCTCGCGGAGCGTCTGGGTGCCGGCGCGCGGGCGCGTGCGGGCGAGTGGACGTACTCGCCGGAGGAGTACGCCGCCCGCGTAGTCGAGCTCGTCGGGCGCGCGGTCGAGGCGCGTCGATGAGGCTCGTCGTCGTCACCCAGCAGGTCGACCCGTCGAGCCCGGTGCTCGGCGCCACCGTCGACAAGCTGCGGGCCCTCGCCGCGCGGGTCGACGAGCTCGTCGTCCTCGCCGACAGCGCCGTCGAGGGCGCCCTGCCGGGCAACTGCAGTGTCCGGCTCTTCCGCTCCGGGCACCGCGTCGGCCGGGGACTGCGGTTCGAGAGCGCGCTCTCGCGCGAGCTCGCACGACGGCCGAAGCCGGGCGCAGTGCTCGCCCACATGTGCCCGATCTACGCGGTCCTGGCGGCCCCGCTCGCCCGGCCGATGCGCGTCCCGGTGCTCCTGTGGTTCACGCACTGGCGCAGGAGCCGCCTGCTCTCGACCGCGGAGCGCCTCTCGACGCTCGTCCTCAGCGTCGACCAGCGCACGTTCCCGCTCGAGTCGAACAAGGTCGTCGCGATCGGTCACGGGATCGACGTGAGCGACCTTTCGTGTGTCGCGCGGCCGAAGGACCGGGAGCCGCTGACCGCCCTGGTCCTCGGGAGGACGTCGCCGTCGAAGGGGCTCGAGACGATCGTCCGGGCGGTGGCGAGGTCCCCGACCTCCAGCTGCTCGTCATCGGGCCGTCGCTGACGGAGGAGGAGCGCCTCCACCGGATCGCGCTCGAGCGGCTCGTCATCGACCTGGGGCTGCTCGACCGCGTCGACATTCGGCACGCGGTGCCGCGTCACACGGTGCCGGGGCTCTTCGCCGAGGTCGACTTCCTCGTCAACGACATGCGCGAGGGAGCGGCCGACAAGGTCGTCTACGAGGCCGCCGCGACGTGCATGCCGGTGATCGCGTCCAACGAGGCGTTCGACACGCTGCTCCCGCCCGAGCTCCAGTTCCGGCACGGAGACGTCGACGGGCTCGTGCGCGCGATCGACTGGGTCCTCGCGGTCGAGCGCAACGCGGTCGGTCGAGCGCTTCGCGAGGTCGTCGTGACGGAGCACTCGGTCGAGACGTGGGCCGACCGCGTCGTGTCGCTGTCGGGGTGAGCGCGCGGGTCCTGCACGTCGCGAAGGTCGCGGGGATCTCGGGCTCGGAGAACCACCTCCTGCTCCTCCTGCCCGCGCTCGCGCGAGAGGGGTTCGACGTCGAGCTCGCGATGCTCCACGAGGGACGAAGCGGGGGCCGAGGAGCTCGCGTCCCGGCTCGAAGCGTCGGGCGTCACGCGTCCACCGGCTGCGGTTCGTGGGCGCCGCGAGCCCCCGGACGTTCGCGCGCGTTCTCCGCACCGTCCGAGCCCGCCGCCCGGACATCCTCCACACGCACCTTGTGCACGCCGACTTCCACGGCCTCGTCGCGGGGACGCTCTCCCGCGTTCCCGTCCGCGCCAGCACGAAGCACGGGTTCAACCCGTTCCGCGACCGTCGCCTCTTCGGGCTCGCCGACCGAGCGGTCGCGCGGCTCGCAGACGTCCACATCGCGATCTCCGCCGGCCTCGCCCGGCTATCTCGCCGAGCGCGAGGGGTTCGACGGCGACGCCTTCGAGATCGTCCACTACGGGATCGAGCCCGGCCCGCCGCCGCTCCCGCTGCCCGGTGCGCCGCGGCTCGCCGTCGTCGGGCGCCTGATCCCGATCAAGGGCCACGACGTGCTCCTGCACGCGCTCGCCGTCGCTCGGCGCGACGTCCCCGGCGTGACCCTCGAGATCGCGGGCGACGGGGCGCTCGAAGCCGAGCTCCGGACGGACGTGACCGGGCTCGGCCTCGACGACGTCGTCACGTTCCTCGGTCGCGTCGAGCGCATCGGTGAGGTCTTCGAGCGCGCGGAGGTCGTCGTCGTGCCGTCGCTCGGCGAGGGGTTCGGGATGGTCGCGCTCGAGGCGATGGAGCGCGGCCGGCCCGTGATCGCGAGCGCCGTCGGAGGGCTTCCCGAGATCGTCGCAGGACGGCCGGTCGGGCCTGCTCGTCCCGCCCTCCGACGTGGAGCAGCTCGCCGAGGCGATCCGCGCCCTCGCGCCGAACCACGCGCGCACGGCCGCGTTCGGCGACTCGGGGCGCGCCCGGGCGGTCGAGGAGTTCTCCCAGGAGCCGGTGCACCGCCCGCATCGTCGAGCTCTACCGCGCGGCGCTCGGAGCCGACGGGCCGCCGCTCGCGCGGTGAGCCGCTCCCAGGCTCGTTCGAGCGCGAACGCGGCGAGCAGCGCGAGCAGGAAGTCCCAGGGCGCCCGGTAGCGCACGGTCCCGGCGAACACCATCGCGGCGAGGGTGTTGTAGCGCGAGGAGCATCGCGGCCAGCGCGACGAACCGGCGTGGCGCGAGGAACGCTCCCCAGAGCGCGAGGGCGTAGAGCACGAGCACGAACGCGGGCTCGACCGTCCGCTGGGCGAGGTCCGCGAGCCCCTGCTGGCCCGGGTCGTCCGCGTCGACGCTCAGGAACGGCGACCACAGCATCCCGACCGCCTGCACGGCGAGCCGCGCCTTCTCGCCCGGCTCGTCGCGCCAGAAGTCGAGCACCTCGTCCCGGTAGAACGACGCCTGGGCGCACTCGTCGACGGCCTTCGCCGCCGCGACGGAGATCGACGCCGCCTTCTCGGGCCAGGGCGGGACGCCGGGCAGGTCGGGCACGTCGTCGATCCAGCCGCCGCGCGCGAGCACGTCGTACGTCGCCGGGTTGTTCGCCTTCCAGAGCGCACGCGTGTCCGTGGTGATCGTCGCGCAGCCGATCGTCACGCGGTTCCGGACGACCCACGGAGCGAGGACGGCGACGGACGCGACGACGACGAGCACTCCGGCGGCGACTGCGCGTCGTCCCGGCCGGATGCGCCACGCGACGAACGGCGCGACGACGAGCGGGAGGAGCAGGAGGCGCGCGTTCGACAGGATCGCGAGGCCCGCGACCGCGCCGGCCGCGACCGCGAGCCACGTCGAGCGGCGGTCGTGCGCGAGGAGCACGAGCAGCACGAGCGCGGCGAGCGAGGACGCCGTCCACGATCTCCCGGTTGACGTGGACGTCGTGCCAGACGAGGTACGGGTGCAGCGTCGCGACGAGCGCGGCGATCACGCCCGACGCGGACCGATGCGAGGTGCCGGCCGATCGCGAGCACGAGCAGCGCGGTGATGGCCGCCAGCGCGATCTGAGCGAGCCCGACGACGACCCACGAGCGGTCGAGCGGCCAGTAGAGCCCGGCGAGGAACCAGGCGTAGAGCGGCTGCGTGTACGCCGACGGGACGTCGGGCAGGAAGCCGAACGTCCCGCTCGAGACGAGCGTCCGAGCGAACGTGTCGCTCTTCTCGACGTACTCCTCGAGGATGTCGTCACGCTCGATCGCGAGCGCGAGGAGCCGCGGCAACGCGGCGGCCGCCACCACCAAGAGGGCAGCGCCGCGTGGTATGCGTTGCGCGATGCCGCCCACGACTCCGGAACGGTACGCCGTGGTCTCGTGTCACGTCGAACGGCCGCTCGACGACCACGTCTGGGCCGCTTTCGCCGCCCTCCAGGAGCGCCGGCCGGGCGGGCTCGCGGTCGCCGCGCTTGATGCGCCCGCCCGATCCCGACGCCGGGGAGCACGACGACGAGACCTGGGTCCGGCGCGCCCACGAGGCCGCGGCGCGGGCCTCGCTCGGCCATCACACGCACTTCACGAGCCCGACGCACGCACGTCCTACCGGCGGCGACCCCGGCGGGCGTGTGCGCCGCGAGGCCGCCTGGCTCGTCGAGCACGGCGTGAGCGCGACGCTGTTCTGCGGAGGCGGCTGGTACACGGATCGATCGGTTGCGACCGCCTGCGCCGAGCTTGGCTATGCCGACTGCACGCCGCGCGCAACGCGCCCGGGGTACCTCGCCGACGACGCGGCCTGGGCCGAGCTGGAGGAGCCGGCGCGCATCTCGCTCGACGGACAGGTGGTGCTGCGCCGTCCCGACGACGCACGGCGCCGGCGACCTCGCCCGCGCGCTCCTCCGCCCGGGGCTGCCGGCACGGGTCCACGCGTACTTCCACGACACCGATCTCGTCGACTCGCGCCGGCGCGCGCTGATCGTCGGCTGCCTCGCGCTGCTCGGGAAGCGCCGGCCCCCGGCCACGCTCGACGTCGTCGCGGCCGGCGCGCGGGAGGACGCCCCGCTCGTCGAGTGGAGCGCCGTCGCGCGCGGCGGAGCGGCCGACCCCCGGGCGTAGAATCCGGGGGTGCCGACCGAGGCGCCATCACGCCCGCCCGCCAGCGCGGCGGGCGCGGCCGGCTCGGACGACGTCCGTCGCTCGCGCATCTACGTCCTCTCCCGCGGGCCGGTCGTCGGGCTCCTCCGGCGGGCGCTCAGCGTCGGGGCGCTGATCGTCGCAGACGTCGCCGGCCTCGCCCTCGGCGTCTACGTCGCGCTCGTCCTCCGGTCGTTCGTCTACGGCGACACGATCTACTGGTCGCTGCTCTGGGAGACGGGGCCGTCCCAGTGGCTCCCGTTCCTGGCGCCGGTCACCGTCCTCGTGTTCCTCCAGGCGGGGCTCTACGCGCCGCGCGAGCGGCGGGCGGGAGCCGGCCGGGTGCTCGGGGCGCTCGTGCTCGTCGCGCTGATCGTGCTCGCGTTCGGCATCGGCACGGACTACGACTTCTCGACGACGGGGCTGATCCCGACGGCGGTCGTGACGACGACGCTCTCGATCGGGCTCCTGCGGGCGGCGTACGGGTCGATCTCGCTCGAGCTGATGCGCGTCCTCGGCGTGCGCCGCCGGCTGGTGCTGGTCGGCGAGGGCGAGACGCTCGCCGACCTCGAGCGGCAGCTCCGCGCAGCCCGCGGCGGGATCGGGATCGACGTCGTCGACACGGTCTCCGACGTCCGCCGGCCGGAGTCGCTCGAGCGTCTCGCCGCCCTGCTCGAAGCGGAGCGCCCCGACGAGCTCGTCCTCGCGGAGGCCGACTTCGACGAGGAGACCGTCCTCGGCGTCGTGCAGCTCGCCCACCGCCACGGCGTGAAGGTGAAGCTCGCCCCGTCCACCACCGAGCTGCTCGTCCACGAGGGCGAGTACGTCCCCGGCCAGGGGCTGCCGCTCTTCGAGCTCCGCCCGCCGCTGCTCTCCGGGTTCGCCTGGGCGACGAAGCGCGTCTTCGACATCGTCGTCGCGGGTGTCATCGCGCTCGTCGGGATCCCGCTCTGGCTCCTGATCGCGGGAGCGATCAAGCTCGACTCGCGCGGCCCGGTCCTCTTCGTCGACCAGCGTGTGGGCGTCGGCGAGCGCGAGTTCGGGATGCTGAAGTTCCGCACGATGGTCGCCGACGCGGCCGAGCACCAGGACGAGCTCGAGGACGAGAACGAGGCCACGGGCGCGCTCTTCAAGATCCGCGAGGACCCGCGCATCACGCGCGTCGGGAAGGTGCTGCGCCGGCTGTCGCTCGACGAGCTGCCGCAGCTCTGGAACGTCCTCCGCGGCGAGATGAGCCTCGTCGGGCCGCGGCCGCTGCCGCTCCGCGACCACGCGATGCTCGACGACTGGCACAAGGCGCGCTACCTGGTGCTGCCGGGGATGACGGGGCTGTGGCAGATCTCCGGCCGGTCAGGGCTCGAGTTCGACGACCTCGTCCGGCTCGACTTCACGTACATCGAGAACTGGTCGATCTGGTCCGACGTCTCGATCATCGCGCGCACGATCCCCGCGGTGCTGACGGGGCCGCGGCGCGTACTGATCGGCGGAGGCTGTCCCTAGACTGAGCGCTCGTGCGCCAGCCCCGCATCCTCGCCGTCGCCTCGGCGGTCGACCTCGACTTCCGCTACGGGTGCACCCCCGCGTGGTGGCAGCTCTGGAAGGGCCTGTACGAGGCGGGTGTCGACCTCGTCGTGACGCCGTACCGCGGCCGGCCCGTCGAGTCGCCCTGGTGGCGCACGGCGCCGAACCCGACCTATCGCGAGGGCGAGAGCTACGCGCTCCTCCGCAGCGGGCTCGCGCGCCTCAAGGGCGACCGGTACCTGCGCCGGGACGAGGACAACCCGGACGAGAGCGCGCTCGACAAGGTGACGCGCGAGACGATCTGGAAGGTCGTCACGCCCCGCTGGCGCCGGCACCTCGACCGTCTGGTCTCCCGAGAGCGCCCGGACGCCGTGCTCGTGTTCACCGTCCCGATGGCGCACTTCCGCGGCATCCCGACCTTCCTGCGCGAGCGTCACGGCATTCCGGTCGTCTTCTACGACGGCGACGTCCCGATGAGCCTGCCGGAGTTCGGCGGCATGGACACGGGCTTCAACTACTACCACGGCGCCGATCCGTCCGAGTACGACCTCGTCCTCTCGAACTCGGAGGGCGGCCTCGGCCGCCTGCTCGAGCTCGGCGCACGCAGGGCCGAGGCCGTGCTCTGGGCGGCGGACCCCGAGTTCTTCCGGCCGCTGCCCGTCGAGAAGGAGCACGACGTCTTCTTCTACGGCTACGGGGACAAGTTCCGCCGCGAGTGGATGCGCGAGCTCGTCGGCGAGCCGTCACGGCGCGACCCGCGGATCGACTTCGCGCTCGGCGGACGCGACTTCCAGGGCGACATCGGCGGCGCGCGAGTGCTCGGCGACGTGCCGTTCAACGTCTTCGCGCGCGCCATCTCCGCGGCGCGCATCAACCTGAACGTCACGCGGCGCGCGCACGCGACCGTCGACGGCTCGTCGACCTGCCGGCCGTTCGAGCTGGCGGCGTCGGGCGCGGCGATCGTGTCGAACCCCGCACAGCGGGCTCGAGCGGTGGTTCGAGCCCGGCGAGGAGCTCGTCGTCGTCGAGGACGCCGACGCGGCGCTCGACGCCTACCACGCCCTGCTCGACGACCCGGCCGGCGCCGCGGCGATGGGCGCCCGCGCGCGGGAGCGGGTCCTCGACGAGCACACGTACGCGCACCGGGCCCGTCAGGTGCTCCGCCTCCTCGAGCTCGAGACGGCGGTGACCGGGTGTGACGAGGATCGTCGCGGTCGTCCCCGCGTTCGACGAGGAGGGCGCGATCGCGTCCGTCGTCGAGGGGATCCACGCGTTCGACCCCGCGATCGACGTCGTCGTCGTCGACGACGGTTCCACCGACTCCACGGCTGCCACCGCGGCCGCGGCCGGCGCGGCCGTCGTCCGCCTGCCGTTCAACCTCGGGATCGGCGCCGCGGTGCAGACCGGGTTCCGGTACGCGCTCGAACGCGGCTACGACCTCGCGGTGCGGCTCGACGGCGACGGGCAGCACGACCCCGCGCACCTGTCGAAGCTGCTCGAGCCGCTCGCGCGCGACGAGGCGGACGTCGTCACGGGCTCGCGGTTCCGTGACCTCGACGGCGGCTACCGGCCGCCGCTCGCGCCGGCGGCTCGGGATCAGCTGGTTCGCGCGCCTCGTGTCGCTGCTCTCCGGCCAGCGCGTGACCGACACGACCTCCGGGTTCCAGGCGCTCAACCGGAAGGGCATCGCGCTGTTCGCGAGCGACTACCCGAGCGACTACCCCGAGGTCGAGGCGACGGTGCTCGTCCTCAAGCACAAGCTGCGGCTCGTCGAGGTGCCCGTCGAGATGCGCGAGCGCGAGCACGGCTCGTCGTCGATCACGTTCGTGCGCTCGCTCTACTACGCCGTGAAGGTGACGCTCGCGCTGCTCGTCGCGATGGGCCGGCGGTACGCGGTGCCGTCGGAGGAGGCGCCGCGGTGACACCCGTCCGGATCTCGATCGCGGCGGCGATCGGCTCGCTGCTCCTGATCCTGATCGTCCTCGAGCTGATCCGCGGGCGGAGGCTCAAGGAGCGCTACGCGCTGCTCTGGCTCGCGACCGGCGTCGTCCTGCTCGTCCTCTCG
Organism: uncultured Actinomycetes bacterium; assembly: GCA_963706915.1. Lineage (GTDB taxonomy): Bacteria > Actinomycetota > Thermoleophilia > Gaiellales > Gaiellaceae > Gaiella. The sequence continues at coordinate 115,297 of CAVPOH010000002.1, read as the reverse complement.
GCCTGGCGCGGCGGCCTGAACACGATCGCCGGGTGGCTCGGCGTCTCCGGCTACCCGCCTGCGATCCTGTTCGCCGCGGCGATCATGTTCGTGATCGCCGTCCTCCTCCACTACTCGACCGTCCTCTCCCGTCTGACCGACGACAACGTGCTCCTCGCGCAGGAGGTGGCGCTCCTGCGGGCGCGGCTCGACGCGCTCGAGCATGGCGCAGCCGGCAGGGGCTAGCGCTACGACGGAGCGACCGGCGGGCTGAGCACGAACACGTCGCCGCGATCGGTCTCGTCCAGCCAGTTCGCGGCGACGCCGATCCGATAGACGGCGTCCGGCGGCGGGTCGGGGTCGACGAACCGCTGGTCGCGGGTCGTGACGAGCGTCTCGGACCGCAGCTCGCACCGGTCGACGCCGCGGAGCTCGCACACCATGTCGGGGAAGCCGCCCGCGTGCGTCGCGCGGAAGACGCGGTAGAAGGTGCTCGCGCGCTTCGTCGAGTCCGTCCACGTCAGCTCGTTCCCGTTCGTCGGTGCGACGGACGTGGAGGTCGACGACGCTCGAGTCCGAGGGGACGTGCGATGTTGTCGAGGATCGATCGCCTTCGAGAGGACGCGGATCGGCGGCGTCGGGACGTTCGTTCCACGCGCAGCGGGAGGCGAAACGAGCAGCACGACGATCGGGACGACGCTGAAGAAGGACGATCGCCGCGACGGTCCCACGGATCCCGGCCGACGGGCCGGGACCGGTGCGAGACGGTCCCCCATCCGGCCGAGGAACGTCGGGACGAGGAGCGGCACGGCCGCGGCCAGCAGCGCGAACGCAGGAAGGGCGGGCATGACGAGCCGCCAGTAGCTCCCCGACTCGATCGTCGCGACCGACGCCGAGCCCTTCACGACGACGTACGCCGAGGAGCCACGTCAGGAGAAGCCCGGCGACGGGCACCGAGCGTCGCGCGACGGCGATCGCGCCCGCGAGCGGGAGGAACTGGATCACGCGCGCGCTCCAGGTGAACTCGCGCAGGTTCGACATGTTCTGCTTCCAGGTCTCGAAGTCGATGTCGAACGTCCGCTGGAACCACGACTCGGCGAGGACCGGGTCGCCGAGGCCCGCGGCGACGCTGACGCTGCTCTGGGCGAAGAGCGGCACCGTGCCGAGCCCCTTCGACTTCCAGATCGTCAGCGCGAGCAGGGCCGGCGCGAGCGCGAGTCCCGAAGAGGACGCGCCTGCCGCCAGCGGCGTGCGAGGACGAAGGCGACGAGCGGCGCCGCGAGGAACAGCGCGTTCGCCGGCTTCACGGCCAGCGCGACGCCCGCGAACGTTCCCGCCAGAACTGCCTCGCGCTGCGCGCCCGCCTCGAGCGCGCGCACCGTGAAGGCGGCGGCGACGAGCACCGCGACGACGGACGGGAAGTCGGCCTGCTGGGTCAGCCCGAGCGCCTGCGGGAGGAGCTGGTCGACCCAGCTGTCGTGGTAGCGGTCGACGAAGAACGGGATCGCGACGAAGGGCGCGGCGACGAAGACGGCCGCGCACCACAGCCCCGCGAGCCGCCCGGCGAGCCGCGCGCCGATGTCGTAGACGGCGAGCGTCGCGATCGGGGCGAGGATGCCGGCCTGGAGGATCGTGGTCAGGGGGAGCAGGTCGATCGAGCTCGAGCCCGTGATCCACGTCAACGGCGCCATGAGCAGCGGCCAGCCGTAGCTCGTGAACGCCGAGCCGATCTCCCCCTGCCCGAGCAGCCAGCCGCTCGTGACGAGCCAGATCTGGTCGCCGCCCTGGTACGTCAGCCAGCCGTTGTGGTTGACCGAGAAGAAGAGCGCCACCGTCGCGACGACCTGCACCGTCACGAGGACGGCGAGCGCGATCGCGACGTGCCGCGTCAGCGCGTCAGCAGCACGACCGAGAGCGACGAGCGCCGGATGCGGCGGGGCGGCGGTCGCCGCGTCGCTCATCGGCCGACTCTGGTCGGCCGATCAGCCGGGAGGGGTGTGGGGAACCGGGAGGTTCCCCACGTTCTCCGGAAGAAGGAGGCTCGTGGGGGAAACACGGTTTCCCCCACGGGAGCGAGCCGAAGGCGAGCGACGCTCATCCGTTGTCGCGGTACCAGGCGACCGTCCGCGCGACGCCCTCGCGCAGCGGCACCGCCGCGCGTGAACCCGAACAGCTCCTCGGCGCGCGTCGTGTCGAGCTTCCGGCGCGGCTGCCCGTTCGGCTTCGAGGTGTCCCAGCGGATCTCGCCGGCGAACCCGGTCTCGGCGCGAACGAGCTCCGCGAGGTCGCGGATCGCGATCTCCTCGCCCGTCCCGAGGTTCACGGGATCGGAGCCGTCGTAGCGCTCGGCAGCGAGGGCGAGCCCGTTGACGCAGTCGTCGACGTAGAGGAACTCGCGGGTCGGCGTCCCGTCGCCCCACAGGACGATCTCGTCGTCGCCGCGCGCACTGGCCTCGACCATCTTCCGGATGAGCGCGGGGATCACGTGCGACGTCTCGAGGTCGAAGTTGTCGCCCGGCCCGTAGAGGTTGACGGGCAGGAGGAAGATCGCGTTCGTCCCGTACTGGTCGCGGTACGACTGCGCGCCGACGAGGATCGCCTTCTTCGCCACGCCGTACGGCGCGTTCGTCTCCTCGGGGTAGCCGTTCCAGAGGTCGTCCTCGTGGAACGGGACGGGCGCGAACTTCGGGTACGCGCAGATCGTCCCGGCGATGACGAGCTTCGGCGTGCCGTGGAGGCGGGCCTGCTCGAGCACGTGCGCGCCCATCATCAGGTTCGCGAACCAGTAGCGGCCGGGGTTCGCGCGATTCGCGCCGATGCCGCCGACCTCCGCGGCGAGGTGGAAGACGAGCTCGGGCTCCGTGTCGTCGAAGAGCCGGGCCGTGTCGTCCATCGACGTGAGGTCGTAGTCGCGCCGCCGTGCCGCGACGACCTCGTGGCCGTCGGCCTCGAGACGCTCGACGAGACGGGACCCGAGGAAGCCGCCGCCGCCGGTGACGAGGACGCGGCTCATCGGGGGTCCCAGCGCACCGTGCGCATGCCTTCGCGACCGGAGGCCGGCTTGGCCGGCCGGGAGGTCCAGCGTGCGTCGATCTGTGTGGCGCGCGCGAGGAGGGGGCTCGGCGGGGAACGACGGGTTCCCCCACGTTCAAACCCGCCGCCATCCGTGACGAGGACCTTGCTCATCGGGTGGCCGTCACGACCCGGCGAGCTGCGGGGCGCCGGTCGGCAGCCAGTCGACGCGGCCGATCCAGCGGTCGCGGTTCTCGGAGTACCAGCGGATAGAGCGGAGCACGCCCTCCTCCCAGCTGACCTTCGGCTGCCAGCCGGTCTCGCGCGTGAGCTTCTCGTGCCCGACCCGGAGGGCCATCACGTCGCTCGACCCCGGTCGCTTGCGGCCCTCGACCGTGACGATGCGGCGATCGTCGGGCCAGAGGCCGTGCTCGATGCCGGTGCGGATGATGAGGTCGGCCCAGTCCGCCATCGAGATGTTCTCGCCCTGGCCGTACACGTACACGTCGCCCGGCTTGCCGTGGGCGGCGACGGTCAGGTGGCCACGGACACCGTCCGTGCAGAAGCAGAAGTCGCGCAGCGGGTCGAGCGCGCCGAGCTCGATCTCGGGGCGGGTGAGCGCCTGGGTGATGATCGTCCCAGTGACGTAGCGCGGGTTCTGGCGCGGCCCGTAGTTGTTGAACATCCGAGTGACGACGCCGGGCAGGCCGAACGCGTCGTAGTAGTTCATCGTGAGGAAGTCCGCCGCGACCTTCGCCGTCGCGTAGATCGACTTCGGGTTGATCGGCGAGCGCTCGTGGAGGATCAGTGCGCCGGCGTCGTCGAAGGTGTGGTGGTCGGCGACGTCGTCGCGCACGTTGCCATACTCCTCCGACGTCCCGGCGGTGTCGAACTTCTCGAGCTCGAGCCCCGCGTCGAGCACGGACTGCAGCAGGTTCAGCGTCCCGATCGTGTTTGCCATCACCGTCTCGTACGGGCGATGCCAGGACTCGCCGACGTGCGCCTGCGCGCCGAGGTGGAAGACGTACGGCTTGTCCGGCACGTCGCGGAGCTCGCGGACGAGGTAGTCGACCGACGTCTTGTCCGTGAGGTCGGCGAAGTGCACCTTGAGCTCACGCCGGAGGTGTCCGATGTTGTTCAGCGCGCCGCTCGACGTGGCCCGCACGAAGGCGTGGACGTTCGCGCCGAGCGAGACGAGCGCCTCGGTGAGGTGCGACCCCATGAACCCGTCGGCGCCGGTGACGAGCACGGTGCGCCCTTCGTAGATGTCGGAGAACTCGCGGCGCAGGTCCTCGAGGTCAGCCTCTGTCCAGATCGTGTCGTTCGCCATCGCGCTCTGACCCGGGCCGTAGGCTTCCGCGTCGGTGGGCAAGCGTACCGCTTCCTCCGGACTCGGGTCGCTCGCGTCGGGCGCCGTGACCGCGCTCGCGATCGTCGTCCAGTCCGGGCTGGCGGCGGTCGTGGGGATCCTCATCGCCCGGAAGTTCGGGCGGGGAGCGGAGACCGACGGGTTCTTCGCCGCATACGGCGTCTTCATCGTGCTCGGCCTCGCGGCGACCGCGATGCGCGTCACGTTGCTGCCCCCGCTCGCCCGGGCAAGGGCCGCAAGGCGGCTCGCGTCGGAGACGGCCGCCTACGCGGCGACCGTCGGGCTCGTCGGCCTGCCGCTGCTCGTGGTCGGGGTCGTGGCCGCGCGGCCGATCGCCGATGTGCTGACGGGATCGGGGCCGACCGCGGCGATCGACGCAGCCGCCGAGGCGCTGCCCTGGATGATCGTCGCGGGCCTCGGCCAGTTCACGGCTGCGCTCCTCGCGAGCGCGCTCGCCGCGCTCGACGACTACGTCGTCGCGGCCGCCGGCTACATCACCGGCAGCGTCGTCGGGCTCGTCCTGATCCTCCTGACGATCGACGAGCACGGGACGGCTGCCGTCGCGTGGGGCATGGCGCTCAACGCGACGATCGCGACGCTGATCCCCACCGCCTGGCTCTGGCGACGCGCGCTCGCCGAGCGGATGCCGGCCGCGGCTGCGCGCGCGGATCTGAGCGGCATGCGGACACGCCTGGTGGAGATCGTCAGCGGGGCGGCCCTCCCGTTCGCCCTGCAGGCGGTGTACCTCGTCTGCCTCCCGATCGCCGCGCGGGAGGGCGTGGGCGCCGTGACGAGCTTCGGCTACGCGTACCTGATCGCGACGGCGGTGGTGGCCGCGACGGCGTCGTCGCTCGGCCTCGTCACGTCGGTGCCGCTGACGCGTGTCGGCCTCTCGTCCGAGGGCGTCGCGCGCCACGTCGACGCCTCCTCGTGGCTCGCGCTCCTCGCCGTCGGGGCGACGGCCGGGCTCTTTGCCGTCTCTGGCGCGGAGGTCGCGTCCGCTGTCCTCGGAGACGCGTACGGCGACGACGTGGGGACGGAGATCGCGCGGCTCGTCGTCGCGATGGCGCCGTTCATGGTGGTCTCGGTGGCGCTCTCGGTCACCTTCCCGCTCCTGTTCGTCGCGGGCCTCGGGCGCAAGCTGCCCCTTGTCGGCATCGTCGTTCTCGCCGCCCACATCCCGCTCGCCCTCGTCGCGCAGCGTGTCGCCGCCCTCTGGGGGCTGGCGCTCGCGCTCGCGATCTCGACGGGGTTCGCCGTCGCCTGGCTGCTCCATCTCCTGAAGGCGCTCGAGGCGACCGTGCGCGGGCTGGCCGGTGCCGTGGGCGCCGTCTTCCTCGTGTTCCTGCTCGCGTTCGTGCCGGCCGCGTTCCTCGGCAACGCGATCGCCGCAGCAGCGCTCGGCCTGGTGCTCTCGGCCGCGCTCGTCGCCGTCGCCCGGCCACCGGGGCTCGCTTCGGCGTGGCGCTACCTCCGGGAGCTCACGTGACGGCGCGCGTCACGGCGGTCGTCCTCTCCTGGAACGGCAGAGAGGAGACGCTCGCATGTCTCCGCTCGCTGGCGGCGACGACATATCCGGCCCTCTCGGTTGTCGTCGTGGACAACGACTCCTCGGACGGCGTCGGCCGCGCGGTGACCGACGCCTTTCCCGACGTGCGCGTGATCCGGCTGTCGGAAAACCGCGGCTTCGCGGGTGGCGTGAACGCCGGGCTGAACGTGGCGCTCGCGGACCGGGCTGACCACGTCCTCCTCCTGAACAACGACGCGACGGTGGAACCGGGCTTCCTCGAGCCGCTCGTCGCCGCCGCGTCGGCGGCAGGGGTCGGCGCGGTCTCGTCCCAGATCCTGTACTCCGAGCCGCCGCATCTCGTCTGGTACGCAGGCGCCTCGTACGACCCCCGGCGCGGGTACCAGGGACGGCATGAGCACTACGGCGAGCCTCGGCTCCCGGCATCGGTCGAGCCGTACGCGACCGATCGCGCCTGCGGGGGCGCGATGCTCATGACCCGGGCCGCGATCGATCGTGTCGGCGGGCTCGACGAGTCGCTGTTCGCGTACGCGGAGGACGTGGACTGGTCGCTGCGGGCCCGCGCGGGCGGGCTCTCGATCCTCGTCGTGCCCGCGAGCGTCGTGTACCACGCAGTCTCGGCGGCATCGGGCGGAGCCTCGTCGCCGGACACGATCTACTATGCGCTCCGCAACGGTCTCGTCGTTGCCGAGCGCGTTGCGCCGCTCGGGCGGCTCGGCTCGGCGCGTCGGCGAGGTGAAGCGACGGCTGCGTTCGCCATCCAAGCACTCCTCTCACCTCGGCCTCGACGAGGGCTCGAAGCGGTCGCGGCAGCGATGCGCGACGTCCGTCGACGCCGACTCGGAAAGCGGGCGGTCTGATTGGTGAGCCTGCGTTCGGACCCCGGGCTCTGGCTCCTTCTCCACCTCAGGCCATTGAGCGACCGGCGTCACGATCGTCGGGGACGATGCGTCGTCTGCGGCGAGAAGGGGCGCCAGGTCCGGAACAGGTGGGTCCTGTCGCGCGAGCTCGCCCGGCGTTGGGGCCCTCCGCTTGCGACGCGCGAGAGCATGTTCTGCGAGCACTGCGGCTGCAGCCTTCGTGTCCGGGGTATCGCGCAGGCGCTCGTCGACTTCTATGCGGAGGAAGCCGCTACGCTCGACGAGCTCGTTCGCGAGAATGGGTTCCGCGCGCTCCGAGTCGCCGAGATCAACAGCATCGGCCGCATGCATCCCGTCCTCGCCCGCCTCCCAGACCTCGTCCACGTCGAATACCCGGAGGAAGACATCCAGTCACTGAGTTGGCCCGACAAGAGCTTCGACCTCGTGCTGACCTCCGAGACGCTCGAGCACGTTCCCGACCCGGACACCGCCCTACGCGAGACATATCGCATTCTTCGACCCGGAGGCCGTCACGTCCTGACCGTTCCGGTCGACTGGTCTCTTCCAATGACGCGGTCGCGTGGAGGGCTTCCCGCCGAATACCACGGACGAGGGGGCGGGCCGTTCGCCCTCGTGACGCGCCGGGCGGATATGCTCGTCTCACACGGACTTCGGCCGCGATCTCCCCGAGATCATCCGGGCGTCGGGCTTTGCATACGACACTCGAGGTGAGGGCTTGGAGCTCGTCGTCCTAGCGACACGACCACGGGGCGCGGCGTGAGCGGGCGGGCACTCATCACGGGCGTCGGCGGACAGGACGGCTCGTTCCTCGCATCGCTCCTGTTGGAGCGGGGCTACGAGGTGACCGGCGTTCTCCGCCGCGACCCGTCGGCGTATGTCGATGCACTTGCGCCCCTCGAGGGGCGGATCGAGCTGGTACGGGCGGACCTCCTCCACCACACGTCCCTTGTCCAGGCGCTGCAGGCGACGCGCCCGACGGAGGTGTACAACCTCGCCGCGCCGTCGTTCGTCCCGCGCTCTTGGGACGAGCCGATCCTCACCGCCGAGTTCGCGGCGGTCGGCGCGACCTCGATGCTCGAGGCGATTCGCGAGGTCGACCCCGCAATTCGCTTCTACCAGGCGTCGTCGAGCGAGATCTTCGGCGAGCCGCGCGAGACGCCGCAGACCGAGGAGACGGCGCCGAGCCCGCTGACGCCGTACGGCGTCGCCAAGGCGTACGCGCACTTCATCGCCGCGAGCTACCGCAAGCGATACGAGATGTTCACGTGCTGCGGGATCCTCTACAACCACGAGTCGTCGCTCCGGCCGGTCGACTTCCTCCCGCGCAAGGTGGCCCGCGCGGCCGCGGCGATCTCGCTCGGGCTCGAGGACGAGCTCGTCGTCGGCGACCTCTCCGCGCGGCGCGACTGGGGCTACGCCGGTGACTACGTCCGCGCGATGTGGCTCATGCTCCAGCACGACGAACCGGGCGACTACATCGTCGCCACGGGCGTCTCCCGCTCGGTGGAGGACCTCGTCGCCTGCGCGTTCGAGGCCGTCTCGCTCGACTGGCGCGACCATGTCCGCTCCGACCCCGCCCTCTACCGCGGCGCGGCCGAGCTGCACGATCTCGTCGGGGACGCGTCCAAGGCCCGCACCGTCCTCGGCTGGGAGCCCGAGGTGAGCTTCGAGGAACTGCTCGCGCTGATGGTCGAGGCCGACCGAATGAAGCTTCAGAGCTCGGCGCCCGCGGCGAGCTCGTAGACCCGGTCGTGGGCGCGCGCGGTCGCGTCCCACGTGAAGCCCGCGGCGCGCTCGAGGCCGAGTGCCGAGAGCTCCGAGGCGCGGTCGAGCGCCTCGAGGACGCCGGACGCGATCGCCGCGGGGTCATCGGGCGGGAACAGCACAGCCGCGGCGCCGACGACCTCGGGCAGTGAGCCCGCGCTCGAGCAGGCCACGGGACACCCACACGCCATCGCCTCGACGGGCGGCAGCCCGAACCCCTCGTAGAGACTCGGGAACACCAACGCTGCGGCTCGCCGGTAGAGGTCGACCCGCTCGTCGAGCGGGACGTCGCCGAGCGCTTCGACGCCGTCCGGCAGCCCGGGCTGCTCCTGGCCGGCCCCGGTGAGCACGAGGCGGAGCTCGGGACGGGACTCGCGGAGGAGTGTGAACGCCTCGAACAGCCGCGCGTGGTTCTTGTGGGGCCACGGCCGGGCGGGGTAGTAGAGGAACGGCTCGCGCGGGACGGTGGGATCGGGCCTGAACCGCTCGTGGTCGACCCCGAGGTGGACCGCGTGCACGCGATCGGGGTCGAGGCCGAGGCGCTCGACGACGCGACTCCGCACCCACTCGCTGATCACCACGACGTGCGCCGCCCGGCGCGCGGCCCGGTCGTATGCGAGCTGCCGGAACACTCGCTCGCCGCGCGGGAAGAGCTGCGGGAGGTCGAGGTGCTGGACGTCCAGGAGCGTCAGCACCGTCGGTCGGCCGGCGGGCGGGATCGGGACGGTGAGGGGGTAGTGCACGACGTCCGCCTCTTCGACGTGCGCGCGGAAGTTGCCCGGCCGGAGCGCCCCGCCTGCCATCGCGCGGAGGCGCCCTGGGGTCGTGGTCGAGGCGCGGTATCCGGTAGCGACGAGCGTCGGCAGCCCGTCCGCGGCGTCGGGCGCGAGCGTCGGCACGAGCGCCTCGTACTCGTGGTCCCCCACGCGCGCGAGCCCGCGGCACAGCTCCCGCGCGTACGTCTCGCTCCCGCCCGAGATGCCGGGGACGAGCGTGAGGAGGGAGAGCGCAACGCGCATCGCCGGATCCTAGAAGCCGCGCGATGGGTATCTCGGACGGCGAGGCAGCTGCGGCCCCGAAGGGGACGCTTTCAGGGGTGTGCCCCGCCGAAGGCGGGGATCCAGCGGCACGAATCCGCTTCCGCGGATTCGTGCTTCGCGGGCAAAGCCCGGATCCGAGCGGCAAGGTTCGCTCAGCGGAATCCTGCTCGCGGACTACAATTCCGCCGGTGCCGGACGAGGCGACGGACAACGGCTTTCCGTCGGCAGAGGACGTCGACGTCGACGCGCTGTTCGCCGCGTTGCGCGAGGAGATCCGGCGCTCGGGAGCCGACCCCGGCGCGGCAGGGGAGGCGGGCGAGGACGATCGCCAGGCTGCCCGCGCGGAGGCAGAACGGCTCTGGCCGGTCTCGGCCGATCGCCCGCTCCGGCTGCGGCCGGGAGTTCGCGGTGGGATCGGCACGCCCGCCAAGGCCGTGCTCAAGAAGGGGATGCGCTGGTACGTCGAGCCGCTCGCGTACGACCAGCGGTCGTTCAACGCCGCGGCGCTGCGCCTGATCGACGATCTCGAACAACGCGTCGCCGCCCTCGAGGCCGAGCTGGCGCGTCTCCGCTCCGCGGAGCCGAGGTAGCGCCCATGCGGATCGCGGTCCTGCGCCCCCAGGTGCCGTTCGCGCGTGGCGGCGCGGAGATCTTCACCGACACCCTCGTCCACGAGCTGCAGGCGCGCGGGCACGACGCGGACCTCGTGTCGGTGCCGTTCAAGTGGTATCCGGGCGCGCGCGTGCTGACGCAGGCGTTCCTCTGGCGGATGCTCGATCTGGAGGAGGCGGACGGACGGAAGATCGACATCGTCGTCGGGACGAAGTTCCCCAGCTACGTCGCGCGCCATCCCGAGAAGCGCGTCTGGCTCGTCCACCAGTTCCGCCAGGCGTACGAGCTCGACGGGACGGAGCTCGGTCAGTTCGGCCCCTCGCCCGAGGACCGCGCGCTGCGGCGCCAGGTGCAGGAGCTCGACCGGATAGCGCTCGGCGAGGCGACGCGTCTCTTCGCGACGTCCGCGAACGTCGCCGGGCGGCTCGAGCGGTCCACCGGCCTCACGGCGGAGGTGCTCCCGCACCCGCCGCAGGCGCTCCCGTACCGGAGCGCGCCGTCCGAGGGCTTCGTCCTCTCGGCGAGCCGGCTCGACCGCGCGAAGCGGATCGACCTGCTGCTCGAGGCCGCTGCGCTCGAGCCGGCGGTAGACGTGGTCGTCGCGTCGGATGGGCCGGACCGCGAGCGGCTGGAGGCGATCGCGCGCGAGCGCGGTCTCGACGGCCGGGTGCGGTTCGAGGGCCGCGTCAGCGAGGAGCGCCTCGCCGAGCTCTACGCGACGTGCTCGTCGGTCTTCTACGCGCCGGTTGACGAGGACTTCGGGATGGGGCCGTACGAGGCGTTCCTCTCGGGCAAGCCCGTGATCACGACGACCGACGCGGGCGGCCCGCTCGACGTCGTGCACGACCGCACGACCGGGCTCGTCGTCGCGCCGGAGCCCGCCGAGATCGGCAAGGCGGCGGCCTGGCTGCGAGAGCATCCCGACGAAGCGGCCGCGTTCGGCTCGGCCGGGAAGGCGATCGCCGACGAGGTCACCTGGGATCGCGCGATCGCGAGGCTGCTCTCGTGAAGGTGGCCTACTTCTCGCCGATGCCGCCGGAGGCGTCGGGGATCGCCGACTATTCGTCGTTGCTCGTGCCGGCGCTTCGAGAGCACGTCGAGGTGGACGTCGTGAAGCGCGGCACGAAGCGGCCGCCGCGTGGGACCGAGCTCGGCGTCTACCACGTCGGCAACAACCCCGAGGTGCACGGTTGGATCCTCGACGCGCTGCGACGGACGCCCGGGCTCGTCGTCCTTCACGACTTCGTCCTCCACCACCTCGTCGCCGGCGTGACGATCGGCCGTCGGGACGGGCACGGCTACCTCGACGCCATGGAGCGGGAGCACGGCGTCGTCGGCCGCCTGATCGCGCACGGGGTGCTCGACAAGCGACTGCCGCCGCTCTGGGAGGCGCGGCCGGAGGAGTTCCCGCTCGCCGGCGAGGTACTCGCGCTATCGAGCGGGCTGATCGTCCACTCGCGGTACGTCGAGCGGCGCGCACGGGAGTCCGGGTTCACCGGCGTGATCGCCCGCGTCCCGCACCCCGCCTGGCCGGCGCCGAACGTCGCGGCGGCCGACCTGCCCGGCGCGCCCCTGATCGGCGCGTTCGGGAACGTCAACGATTCGAAGCGCGTCCCGCAGCTGCTCGAGGCGTTCGCCCGCGTACGGGCGGAGCACCCGGGCGCCCGGCTCCTGCTCGTCGGCGCCACCTCGCCGGGGTTCGACCTCGACCGTCGGCTCCAGCGGCTCGGGCTGCAGGGAGACGGGGTCGTCCGCGAGGGCTTCGTCGACGAGCGCCGGCTCTGGGCGCTCATGGCGGCATGCGACATCCACGTCAGCCTACGCTCGCCGACGATGGGCGAGACGAGCGGGACCGCGATCCGCGCGCTCACGCTCGGGAAGCCGCTCGTCGTGACGGACGTCGGGTGGTTCTCCGAGCTGCCCGAAGCAGTCGCGCTGAAGGTGAGCGTCGGCACGCACGAGATCGCCGACCTCGCAGCGGCGCTCCGGCTCCTCGCCGAGCGCCCCGACGCACGCGCCGCGATGGGCGCCGCCGCGCGCGAGCTCGCGACGACGGAGCACGACCTCGGCCGGGTCGCCGCGCTCCAGGCCGCCGCCTTCGAGCGCGTCGGCCGGTGGGGCCGCGGTCGCCGACGAGGTCCTCCGCGAGGTGAGCGAGGCGGCGGGCGCTGTGGGCATCGCGGCCGGGACGCCCGAGGCCTCGGAGATCGCTCGGCGGCTCTCCGAGGTCGACCTCGGTGGGTGAGCGGCTCGCGGCGGTCCCCGCCTGGGCGTGGCTCGCCGGGATCGTCGCCCTCTCATGTGCACTCCGGCTCTGGCTCGTCCGTGGCATGGTCGCCCCGTTCGTCTTCGTCGACGAGGCGATCTACACGGAGCTCGCGCGGAGCCTCGCGGACACGGGCAGCTACGCGGTGCGCGAGACGCCGGTCAGCGGCTACAGCCTGCTGTACCCCGCGCTGATCGCGCCCGCGTACGCCGTGTTCGACAGCCTCGTGGATGCGTACGGAGCGGCGAAGGCGACGAACGCGGTCGTCATGTCGCTCGCGGCGATCCCGACGTACCTCCTCGCGCGGCGCGTCGCCGGCACGTGGCTCGCGCTGCTCGGCGCGGTGATCGCCGTCGCCCTTCCCTCGATGGCGTACACCGGAACGATGACGACGGAGAGCCTCTTCTACCCGGTCGCGCTCGCCTTCGCCGTGGTGCTCGTCCGCTACCTCGAGCGGCCCGGTCATGCGTCGCTTGCGGCCCTTGTCGTCGCGCTCGCGGTGGCGTTCGCGACGCGCTCGCAGTCGCTCGCCTTCGTGCCCGCGATCGCGACGGCGCCGCTCCTGCTGGCGCTGTTCCGCTCGAGCCGCGCCTCGCTCCGTCCCTTCGTGCCGCTCTACGTCCTCGGAGCGGCCGCGGCGCTCGGGCTCGTCGTCCTGCAGGCGGTTCGCGGCCAGTCGCTCGCAGACCTGCTCGGCGCCTACAGCATCGTCGGCGAGGGCGGCTACGACGTCGAGCACGTCCTGCGCTACTGGCTCTGGCACGTCGAGGAGCTCGACCTGTACGTCGGGATCGTCCCGTTCGCGGTCCTCCTCCTCTTCCTCGTGTGCGGCCGCACCCTCCCGGAGCGGCTCCAAGAGCACCTCGCCGCGACGACGGCGCTCCTCGTCTGGTCGACGCTCGCGGTCGGCGCGTTCGCATCGCGCTTCGCGTCGGATCGCGTCCAGGACCGCTATCTCTTCTTCCTCGCGCCGCTCCTCGTCGTGTGCGTGCTCGCCTGGGTGGAGCTCGGTGCGCCCCGTCCCCGCGCGCCGACCGCAGCCGCAGCCGTCGTCGCGCTCGCGCTCGTGCTCGTCTTCCCGTACGTGAGGTTCATCGGTGAGCCCGCGAAGTCGGACACGCTCGGGCTGATCCCGCTCTGGACGTTCAACGAGCACCTGCTCGCGGGCCGGTACTGGACGACCGTCGCCGCCGTCGGGGGCGGTCCTCCTCGCGGTCTTCCTCCTCGTGCCTGCGCGGTACGCCCTGGCCGTCCCGTTCGTCCTGCTCGTGCTGTTCGCGATCGTCTCGCGGCCCGTCTGGTCCGGCTCGCACGGCTTCCTCGCGGCGGGGCTCGGGGCGCTTCGCCAGGGCAACCCGGGGCTTCCGCGCGACTGGATCGACCGCGCCGTCCCGGCGGGGAACAAGGTCGCCGTCCTCTGGACAGGGCGTGCCGACCGCTTCACCGTGAACATGAACGAGTTCTTCAACCGGCGCGTCGGGCACGTCTACTACACCGACCAGCCCACGCCCGGCGGGATCGGCGAGATCCACGTCACGCGACTCGACGCGGACGAGGGGGAGCTGCGCGCGGGCGTGTTCGTCGACGCGTCCGGCCGGCCGGTGACGGTGCCGTACGCGCTTCTGGACGGGTCGATCGTCCCCGACGGGACGCTCGTCGGACGCAACGAGGTCGTCGGCACGGCGCTCTGGCGCCTGACCGGGCCGCTCTCCTCGCGCACGGAGATCACCGGGATCTACGCCGACACGTGGTCCGGCGAGAGCGTTCGCTGGCGCCTCCTCCGCTGCGAGGGAGGCAGGCTGACGGCGACCGTGCACAGCGACCCGTCGCTCGTCACGCGCGCCCAGACCCTCCGCGCCTCGACGCAGGCTCCCGGCCGCGGGGTGGACGCCTTCATCCGCGTCCCGCCGACCGGCGAGCAGGTCTCGCTCGGGATCCGGACGGAGCCCGACGAGGGGACGTGCACGGTCGACTACGTCGTCGCGCCGACGGCGAACCCGTCCGAGGTGATCCCGGGGTCGACGGACGACCGCGAGCTCGGCGTGCACTTCGACGCGTTCGCCTGGATGCCCCGCCCGTGAAGATCGTCGTCGACGTCTCCCCGCTCTCGCACCCGCGCACCGGGATCGGGAACTACATCCGGGGCTCGCTCGCGGGGATGGCCGCCGCGTCCGGGAACCGGCACGAGCTGCTCGCGTTCGCGCCGACGAGCATCCGCGGCCCGGACGCGATCCGCGCGGCGATCGAGGGAATCCCGGTCGACGTGCGGACGATCCGGCTTCCCGCGTCGCACGCGCTCCGCACCGCGTGGAGCCGCATCGGCCGCCCGCCCGTCGAGCGGTTCGTCGGGCCGCTCGGGGCGTTCGTCTTCAGCGAGTGGATGTACCCGGCGCAGCGCGACGGCGTTCGTGCGACCGTGTTCCACGATCTCGTCCCGTTCCACCATCCGGAGTGGTGCACCCCGAGGACCGTCTCGATGCACACCCGCAAGGCACGCCACGCGGCGGAGACGTGCGACATCGTCTTCGCGAACTCCCGCTTCACGGCGGCCGACCTCGTCGACGTCCTCGGGATCGACGAGGAGCGGATCGTCCCGGCCCCGCCGGGGCTGCCCGACGGGCTCGGACCGGACGGCGACGCTGCCGACCTCGGAGGACCGGCGATCCTCGCGCTCGGCACGATCGAGCCGCGCAAGAACCTCGCCCGCCTCGTCGAGGCGTGGCGGCTCGTCGCGGACGAGGTCGGGCTCGTCCTCGCCGGGGGCGAGGGGTGGGGCGACCGGCCCGACCTCGCCGATCCGCGCATCCGGCGTCTCGGCTACGTGCCGGACGAGGAGATCGCGCGGCTCTACCGCGGCGCGGCCGTCTACGCGTACCCGTCGATGTTCGAGGGCTTCGGGATGCCGATCGTCGAGGCGATGGCCTGCGGGACGCCTGTCGTCGCCTCCACGCACCCGTCGCTGGACGAGGCCTGCGGCGGCGCCGCCGTCCGGGTCGACCCGCTCGATCCCGAGTCGATCGCCGCAGGGATTCGCGACGCGATCGCGCGGCGCGACGAGCTCGTCCCGCTCGGCCTCGCGCACGCCGCGAAGTTCTCCTGGGAGACGACCGGCGCCGCGATGATCGCCGCGCTCGAGGAGCGGACATGAGCGGCGACCGGAGGCCCGAGGAGGTCGCCGTGGTCGTCCGCCGCCCCGGCGACGACGGTGACGAGTACCTGGTGCTCCTCCGCTCGCCGGAGAAGCTCGGGTACTGGCACCTCGTCGCGGGCGGCGTGGAGTGGGGCGAGGCGCCGGAGACCGCAGCCGCGCGCGAGCTTGCGGAGGAGACCGGCCTGGTCGCGGCCGCGCCCGAGCCGCTCGACGGCCCGCTCGACTACGACCTCTCGGGCGATCCGGAGTCCGTGCGCGAGCGCTTTCCCGCGGGCACCGAGCGGATCGTCGTCTGGGTCTACGTCGCCGACGCGCCTCCGCGCTGGGAGCCGACGCTCGACGCCGAGCACGTCGACCACCGCTGGCTCGCGGCGGACGCGGCCGTGACGCAGCTCCACTACCCCGAGCCCCGCGAGGCCGTTCGGAGGGCGGCGGCGCGGTGAGGGTCGCGATCGACACGACACCGCTCGTCCAGACGCGGGCGGGGACCGCCCGGCACGTGCTGGGCCTGCTCCGCGAGCTCCAGGGACGACCCGACCTCGAGCTCGTGGGCGTCGCCGCGGGCGGCACCGGCCGGCTCGCCACGATCCGTCGCGACGCGCTCTGGTACCCGCTGCGCCTCGGCCGCCTCTCCTCCCAGGTCGACGTGCTCCACTGCACGACGTTCCGGGCGCCCGCCTCGCCGCGCGCGCCGCTCGTGGTGACGGTCCACGACCTCGCGCTGCTCCGACACCCCGAGGCGTTCCCGCAGTGGCATCGCCGGACCGGCGCGCTCGCGCTCCGCACAGGCGTGCGCGCGGCCGACGCGATCGTCGCCGTCTCGGCGTTCACCCGCGACGAGCTCGTCGACCTCCTCCGCGTCCCGGTGGAGCGGATCCGTGTGGTGCCGAACGGCGTCGACCCGGTCTTCTCGGTCGACGGGCCTGCGGTCGACGGCGACTACGTGCTCGCGGTCGGCACCCTCGAGCCGCGCAAGAACCTCGCCGCCACCGTCGAGGCCGCTCAGCTCGCTGGTGTCGAGCTCCGCGTCGCGGGCGCCGCGGGATGGGGAGGGGTCGAGACCGGGGGATGGGTCGGCGAGCCCTCCGACGAGGAGCTCGCGGCCCTCATGCGCGGCGCGCGCTGCCTCGTCTACCCGTCGCTCTACGAGGGCTTCGGCATCCCCGTCCTCGAGGCGATGGCGTGCGGGATCCCCGTCGTCACCAGCCGCGGCGGCGCCACCGAGGAGGTCGCGGGAGGCGCGGCGATCCTCGTCGACCCGCACGACCCGGCGTCGATCGCGGCCGGGATCGACGAGGCAGGCCGTCGGCGCGACTCGCTCGTCGAGATCGGTCGCGCTCGGGCCTCGATGTTCACCTGGCGTCGCGCGGCGGATCTCGTCGAGGACCTCTGGCGGGAGCTGGCGTGAGCTCCCTCGTCGTCGTGGACGCGGACGTCCTCGGGCGGCAGCGCACCGGCGACGAGACCTACGTCCGGAACCTGCTCCGCACCCTACCGGCACCGGCCGCTGCGGCCGGGCTGCGGCTCGCTGCGGTCACCCGCCGGCCCGACCTCGTCCCCGCCGGCGTCGAGGCGATCGAGCTCCGGGGGCGCTCGCAGGAGCTGCGCATGGCGTGGTCCTTGCCGCGTGCCTTGCGGCGGCTCGGCGCCGCGCTCGTCCACACGCAGTACGCGCTCCCTCTCCGCTCTCCGTGCCCCGGGGTCGTCACGATCCACGACGTCTCGTTCGAGGACGGGCTGATGGGGCGCCGCGACCGGTTCGTCTTCCGGCACGTCGTCCCGCGCGCGGCGCGTCGCGCCGCTCGGGTGCTCACCGTCTCCGAGCGGACGAAGCGCGACCTCGTCGACCTCTACGGCTTCGCCCCGGATCACGTCGTCGTCACGCCGAACGGCGTCGACCCCGCCTTCGGGCCGAACGGCGACCCCCCGGCCGACACCGCGGCGCGGCCCTACGCCCTTGCGGTCGGCGCGATCCAGGCACGGAAGAACCAGCGGGCCGCGCTCGAGGCCGCCCGGGAGGCGGGGCTCGAGCTCGTCGTCGTCGGGCCGACGAAGGACGCGGGACGTCGCCGACGAGCTCCGCGCGGGCGGCGCCCGGCTCGAGGGCTACGTCCCGACCGAGCGGCTCGCCGCCCTCTACCGCGCCGCGGCCTGCCTCGTGCAGCCGTCGCGACACGAGGGCTTCGGGCTGCCCGTCGTCGAGGCGATGGCCTCCGGGACGCCCGTCGTGACCGTCGCCGACCCGGCGCTCGTCGAGGTCGCCGGAGACGCCGCAGTCGTCGTCCCGGAGGAGTCGCTCGCCGATGGCATCCGACGGGCGCTCGAGCAGCGTGACCGCCTCGTCGCAGCCGGGCTCGAGCGGGCACGCATGTTCAGCTGGGAGGCGGCTGCCGAGGACGACCGTCCGCGTCTACATGGAGGCGCTCGGCCGGTGACGCGCGTCTCCGGGATCGTCGTCTCGCATGGCCATGCAGCCGAGCTCGAGCGCCTCCTCCCGGTGCTGGCGCCGCAGGTCGACGAGCTCGTCGTGATCGCCAACGGGCCTGGCTCGGCGCCGAGCGCCCTGCCGCCGGGGGTGCGCGTCGTCGAGAACGCGCGGCCGCGCCGGCTCGCCGAGAACGTCAACCTCGGAACGGCGGCGACGAGCGGCACCTGGGTCGTCTACGCGAACCCGGACGTCGCGCCGGAGGCCCGACACGGTCGGCGCACTCGTCGCGTTCGGCGACAGCCGCGAGCGGTGCGGCCTCGCCGGGCCGCGCACGGTGTGGCCGGACGGGCGCTGGCAGCCGACGCGCCGCCGCTTCCCGACGGTCAGCGGCACGATCGCCCGTCGCACGCCGCTCCGGCGCCTGCGCCCGCCGCTCGAGCAGCAGCGCGACCACTACCTTCTCGACGAGGACGTGACCGAGCCGGTCGAGGCCGACTGGCTTCTCGGTGCCTTCCTCCTCATGCGACGCACGATGCTCGACGAGATCGGCGGCTGGGACGAGGGTTACCGCCACTACGTGGAGGACATCGACCTCTCGTACCGCGCGATGCGCGCCGGCTGGGAGCGCTGGTACGTCCCGACGGCACGGGTGACGCACGACTGGGCGCAGGTGATCGACCGGCGCTTCCTGTCGCGGCACACGCTCTGGCACGGCCGCGGGATGGCGCGGTTCCTCCGGAAGCACCCCGAGACGCTGGCGCGGCTGTGAGCGAGCCGGGGCCGGGCTCGAAGGCGGACCAGTACGCGCGTAAGGCCGCGGGCTGGACGGACGCCGAGTACGCAGACGCCTACGCCTACCTCGACCATCGGGCCGAGCTGATCGCCTCCCTCGGCGTCACCCTCGAGCCCGGTGACGAGGTGCTCGACCTCGCCTGCGGCGACGGCGGGCTCGGCGAGCACCTGCTCGCGCGCGGCCTCGGCTACGCGGGCGTGGACGTCGAGCCGGCGATGATCGAGGCGGCCCGGCGTCGCCTCGGCGAGCGGGCGTCCGTCGAGGCCGGCGACCTCAACACGTACGAGCCCGCGCAGCCCGTCGCGGCGACGACCGTCTTTCGCGCGATCTACTACGCCGACGACCGCGCCGCGTTCTTCGCCCGCGTCGCGGGATTCACCGAGCGGAAGCTCGTCTTCGACCTCAACCCGCGTCAGTATGCGCCGTCGGCCGTCGTCGCCGAGCTCCGGGCGACCGGGTTCGAGCACATCGAGCTGCGGCCGTTCTTCGTCCCGCAGACGCGTCGGCTGCCTGCGCTCGCGACCGGCGCGCTGAAGGGCCTCGAGCGGACCGGCCCGCTCGCGCGCCTCGCGCTGCGGGCGCGGTTCACGTACCTCGTCGCGGCCGTGCGCTAGCGCGGGACGACGCCGAAGTCGACCCGCGCGCCGAGCGCACGGCGCTCGCCGCCGCTCGTCTCCGGGTCGACCTCCGCCGGCACGAAGGTCTCGATCTCGACCTCGGCGCGCCAGGGCCCGTCGGGCGTCGGCAGCGCAACCGTCCGCGTCGCGCACGCGGGAACGTAGCGGGTCTCGGAGCCCGTCTCGCGCCCGATCGCAGGCTGCTTGTCGGCGCCGCGGGCGAGCTCACCGATGCGAACGCGGGCGACGCCGCGCAGTCGGACGTCTGCAGGGCAGAACGTCGAGCGCGACAGCGTGACAACGGCCGTCCCTGTTCCTCCCTCCGAGACGTCGAACCGGTTGTACGCCGCGCGCGCCGGGACGCTCGGGTCGCCGGGGTCGCCGACGCTCCAGCCGTCGGCGGAGATCCCCGTCTCGTTCGACCGGAGCCGGATCGGCCCGTCGAGGCGCACGAGCGTCGCGTTCGCCTCGGGGTTGACGGCGACCACGTCGCCGACCACCTCGACCCCGTTCGACGCGAGCACGAAGTCCGTATCCGGGTCCGGCGAGAGCGTCCCGTCGACGTCCTGGAGGTCCGGGGTCAGCGTGTGACCCGGCCCGGGGCCCGTGCCGTCGACGCTCCAGACCTTCGCGATCGAGCGGTTCCAGAACTCCGTCGACGCGACGCCGAGAGGGCTGTCGCTCATCCGCTGGCCGAGCATGACCACCGTGCCGCCGTCCGCCGCGCGGTCGACCCAGTCGTTCGGCTTCGGGATGTTCGCCTCGATGCGGGCGCTGAAGTCGTGCTCCCCGATCGACGCGTAGACCTCGGACGTGAGGTTCCACCCGAGGAGGAGCACGGCGATGCCTGCGGCCGCGGGGACCGCGATCCCCTGCAGCTGCCCTCGCAGTGGCGTCCCGAGCAGCACGACGAGCGCCGTGGCAACGAGTGTCACGACGACGAGAGCGTTATCGATGCGCGCGAGCGGCCAGGCCCACTCACGGTTCGCGAGCGCGAGGATCGACAGGCCGTGCGCCTCGTAGTACGGGAAGTTGTCCAGCCCGCGGTCGATCGGGACCCAGGCGATCATCGCAAGCACCGCCGCTCCGGCGACGAGCACGGCCCAGATCGGCGCTGCCGCGCGCTCGAGCAGATACGCGGTCGCGATCATCGCGAGCGGGGTGAGGTACATGAGGTTCCGCTCGACGATGAGGCTCGAAAACGTCGTCGAGAGGTACGCGCCCTTGATCGCCGCGTACCATCCGAAGCCGATCACGGCGCCCGCCGAGACGACGACGAAGGCGCGCACGCCGGGTCGCGCCCGCTCCGAGCCGGGAACGGCGAGGACGGCGAGGAGCGCGATCGCGGGGAGCACGCCCACCCCGATCGCGAATGCGCCGCCCGCCCAACTCCCGTACTCGACCATCCGGCCCTTCCAGAGCGTCGTCGCGGTCTCCCACTCGTTCGACCGGTGGCTGAGGAACGCGCCGAGTACGAATGTCATGCCGATCGCGAGGATGACGGCACCGACGCGGTCCCACGTCGTCCACGTCGTGCGCCAGCGGCGCATCCACTCGGAGCGCCAGCCGAGCGCGAGCAGCCCGGCGCCGAGTGCGCCGAACAGGGCGGCGAGCTGCGAGCGCGTAGCCACGGCCACGACGCACGCGCCGAAGGCAATCGCGAGCGGCCATCGCCCAGGTGCGTCGATCGCCCGGACCATGAGCCAGAGCGCGACCGTCGCCGCCGGGTACGCCCAGGGCTCCTCGACGAGGATCGGCGCGTACGACAGCGCGGGCGCGGCGATCGCGGCGACCGCCGCGAAGTACGCCCACGGCACGGACAGGACGCGGCGGGCGAGGAGGTACGCGGGGAAGACCGCCGCCGCCATCGCGAACGCCTGCACGGTCTTGATCGCCTCGTACGCGTTCGCGACCGGGTGGAGCCACCAGAACGGCGCGGTCAGCCACGGCACGAGGCTCGAGAAGCCGTATGGGTCGCCGCGCCGTGCGGGATGGCCGGTGTCCGCGATCGCACGCGAGAGCTGCGTCAGCTCGAGCTCGTCGCTGAAGATCGTCGGCGTCTCGCGCCGCCACGCCTGCCACGCGTAGAGCGTGGAAAGCAGGAGGTACGCGCCGACGAGCGGGAGGACCCCCTCGACGCGCGCGCGTACCGATGTCGCCGGCAGCGCGCCGACCGTCGCGTGCGCGCTCACTCGGCGATCGCTCGCGTCGGCGCAGGCGCGGCGATGGGCCGGTCGCGGACAACGCGCCGGGGCACTCCCGCCTCCGCGCACGCCCTGGTCACCAGCTCGAGCCGGTCGGCGGGCGCGTCGGCGATCGTCACGACGACCTCGTCCGCGCGCGTCGTCCCGAGGGCGGCGCCGGTGTCTTCGAGCGGGCCGAGGACGGGAACGCCCTGCACCCGCCGCCGCAGGAGCTTCGGGTTGTCGTCGAGGAAGCCGACGATACGCGCGTCGTCCACGAGGTCGCGAACGACTCCCCGGCCGGTCCGACCGGCGCCGACGACGAGGATGCGCAGACGGCCGTCGTCCTCCCGCCGCCCCGCCTCCGGGACGAACCGGACGCACCAGCGCGAGAGCGCGGCGAGCAGCGCGGCGGCGATGCCGTAGACGAGGAAGACCCGCGCCGGAAAGTCGCCGAGTTCGCGCATCGCGACGACGATGCCGAACGCGGCGAGGGTGGCGATGCCGGAGGCGAGAGCGATCGTCGCGAGGTCGCTCGGCGTCGCGTACCGCCATGCGCGCCGGTAGATGCCGAACAGGACGTACACGGCGTACGTCGCGCCCAGCAGGACCGGGAGAACGGCGAGGAACGTGCCGCGCTGGAACTCGCTGCCGCGGCCGTCGACGAAGAGGAGGTACGTGACGAGGAAGGTGCCGCACACGAGCGACGAGTCGACGAGGAGCTCGACGAACCGGCGCGGCTGCACGGAGACGGCATGCCGGAGGCGGGTGTCGCCCGGCTTCCCGCGCCGCTCCTGCTCGGAGAGCTCGGCGAGGAAGCTCCCGAACTGGACGAGCAGCGCGAACGTGACGAGGACGCCGAGCGCGGTCAACGCTGGCCGGTCGAGCACGTTGTAGGCGACGGAGGTCGCGCCCAGCGCAACGGCGATCAGCGCGAGCAGCGCGACAGCCTTCGTCTCGGACAACCCGTAGTAGACGAGGCGGTGCGAGGTGTGATCGGTCCCGCCCTGCGTCACCGGCCTGCGTTCCGCGAGGCGCCGGATCGTGACGAGTGTCGTGTCGAGGATCGGGATGGCGAGCACGAGGAGTGGCAGGAGCATCGTCGCGACGGTCGTCCCCGCGGTCGTCCAGCTCGAGGCGAGCCCGAGAGCGGCGAGGAGGAACCCGAGCAGCTGGCTGCCGCCGTCGCCCATGAAGACGTGAGCCCCGTCGCCGGGCCGGAGGTTGAACGGCAGGAAGCCGAGGCACGCGAACGCGAGCGAGAGCGAGAGGACGAGGACAAGGTCGTTCTCGTGGACCGTCGCCGCGTCGATCGCGAAGTACAGGCAGGCGACGGTCGTGAGCGTCGCGGCGAGGCCGTCCATGTTGTCGAGCAGATTGAGCGCGTTCGTGATCCCGACGAGCCAGAAGAGCGCGATCACGATCCCGAGCACGTCGTTCGTCACCAGCTCGACGCGAAGCCCGGCGGCGATCGCGATCCCGGCGGCGGCGAACTGCAGGACGAGCTTGGCGATCGGGCTCAGGTGGCGGACGTCGTCGACGACCCCCGCGACGAGGAGGATCGCCGCTCCGGCGAGGATGCCGAGAAGCTCCCATGACGGGTCGACCGCCCCGGCGAGGACGGCGAGCACGACCCCGACCGCGAGCCCGGCGGCGATCCCGACGCCGCCGAACGTCGGGGTCACGCGGTCGTGCCAGCGCTCGCCGCTGGGCACGGCGACGAGCCGCCCGCCGACCGACGGAGAGCGGAGCAGGGCCCAGAGCACGAGGGATGCGACGGGCAGCGCGACGACCGTGACGGCTGCGCTCACGGCCGGTAAGGGTAGTCCCCATCGCAGTCGTCGGGGGTTTCGCCGCGACGACGGGCGGAGCGCCGTCGGGCGTCGCCCTACAATCGCCGCGGTGCAGGTCTACGGGGATCTCCTCCGCTACCGCGAGCTCTTCGGCAGCCTCTTCCGCCGGGACCTACGCGCGAAGTACAAGGGCTCGTTCCTCGGGCTCGCGTGGACCCTCGCGCTGCCGCTCGCGCTCATGCTCGTCTACCTCGTCGTCTTCTCCGTGCTCTGGAAGGCCGAGGCGACCGACCTCGACGACTACTGGCTCTTCCTGCTCTGCGGGCTGCCGCCCTGGGTGTTCCTCGCCTCGTCGCTGCAGACCGCGGCGCGCAGCCTCGTGGAGAACGCGCCGCTCATCCGCAAGGTCCGCTTCCCGCGGCAGCTCGTGCCGCTGTCCGTCGTCGCGACCCAGCTGGTCGCCTTCGCGACGATGACGGCGATCGTCCTGGTGCTCGCACTCTGGTTCCGGCCGGAGAGCCGCGACACCGCGTGGCTCGCGATCCCCGTCGGCGTCGTGATCGTCCTCTTCGTCGCCGGGCTGTCGCTCACGGTCGCAGCGCTCAACGCGGTCTTTCGTGACGTCGAGTTCGTCGTCGCAGCGCTGCTCCTGCCCTGGTTCTTCCTGACGCCCGTGCTGTACGAGCTCGACGACCTGCCGGGGGCCGAGTCGCGCCCCTGGCTGATCGACCTCCTCCACTGGGGCAACCCGATGACCCCGGCGATCGAGGCCTACCGGACGCCGCTCTACGCGGGCGAGCTGCCGCCGGCCACCGACACGATCTACCTCTGCGTCGCGGCGGCGGTAGCGCTCGCCGTCGGCGCGCTCGTGTTCAGGTCGGTCGACGACCGGATCGCGTCGGAAGCCTGACGACCGCGCGACCCTCGAACAGCCCGTCGCCGTCGTAGGCCGGAAGCCCGAGGTGCTCCCCGGGCACGAGTCCGTCGACGAGCGACGGGAGAAGGAGCGGGGCGTCGAGCCGCGGGTTCCGGCCGCCCGGGGCCCAGCTGCGGAACGCACGCTCCGCGCGTCGGCGCTCGAGGCGGCCGCCGTCGGGGACGACCGCGCTGCCGACGGCGGCCCAGCCCTCGGCGTGTGCGTCGAGCAGGCGCCGCGACCAGTCGGGCGTAGGCTCGGCGCCCGCGACGAGATGCGCGGTTGCGGCGGGGCGCTCGTCGACGACCGCCTCCTCCTGCGCGGCGAGCGCAGAGGAAGTCCTCTCGTCCGCGCCGCCGTGGACGACTACCGCCAGGCGGCGCTCGGCGATCAACGGCTCGACGTCGAGCTCGACGTCGAGAGTCGGCACGCCGACGTCGGACAGCCAGAAGCGGTGCTCCTCGACGAGGTCGAAGCGAAGGACGTACCGGCCCGGCGGTCGCGGAGCGGTGACCGGCGCGTCGAGCTCGATCGTCTCGCCCGGCGCGATCGGCCGCGGGAACGGCGTCCGATGGCCGTCCCACACGATCGCGTTCCCACGCGCGTCGAGCCAGTGGTATGAGAGCTGCAGCCCGTTCTCGCCGCGCGACCGCCAGGTCGCCGAGCCCGTGTTCTCGAGCACGAGCCGCGCCGTCGTGCGCGCGCCCGCGCGCTGGGGCGGCAGGCTCCACTCCCGCCAGGACGGTGCGAGAGGATCCACGGCGCACGAGTCTAGTCCGGGCCGTCTGGGGGCTACGCTCCCCTGATGGCCGATCCGCTTCTCGTCCGCGCCGCGCGGCGCGAGCGCGTCGAGCGCACGCCCGTCTGGTTCATGCGCCAGGCGGGGCGGTCGCTGCCGGAGTACCGCGCGATCCGCGAGCGCCACTCGTTCTTCGAGGTCGCGAACGAGCCAGAGCTCTGTGCCGAGGTGACGCTCCAGCCGGTCCGGCGCCACGGCGTCGACGCGGCGGTCATGTTCGCAGACATCATGACCCCGGTTCTCGGGATGGGAATCGACGTCGAGCTCGTGGAGGGCGTCGGTCCGGTGGTCGACAGGCCCGTCCGGAGCGCCGCCGACGTCGAGCGGCTCCGCGTGCCGGATGTCGAGGAGGCGTTCGCCCCGGTGCTCGAGGCGGTCCGGCTCGTCCGGTCGGAGCTCCCGACCGAGAAGGCCGTGATCGGGTTCTGCGGCGGCCCGTTCACCGTCGCCGGGTACCTCGTCGAGGGCAGGCCGAGCCGCGAGCTGCCACGCACGAAGGCGCTGATGCTCTCGAACCCCGAGACCTGGGACTCGTTGATGGAACGGCTGTCGGACGTCTTCGCCTCGTACGTCGCCGCCAAGGTCGCCGCCGGGGCCGACGTCGTGCAGCTCTTCGACTCCTGGGTCGGAACCCTGTCGCCCGCGCAGTACCAGGCGCGCGTGGCGCCGTGGAGCGGGAGGATCCTCGGCGCCGTCGACGTCCCGACGATCCACTTCGGTACCGGCGCATCCCACCTCCTCGGCGACCTCGCCGCTGCGGGCGGCGACGTGATCGGCCTCGACTGGCGGCTCCCGCTCGACGAAGGATGGGGCCTCGTCGGCGACCGCGCGGTGCAGGGGAACCTCGATCCGGCGGCGCTCACGGCGCCCTGGGACGTCGTGGAGCGAGAGGCGCTCGACGTCCTGTCGCGCGCGGACGGGCGGCCGGGCCACATCTTCAACCTCGGCCACGGCGTGCTCCCCGAGACGGACCCGACGACGCTCACGCGCCTCGTCGAGCTCGTCCACGAGCGCACCGAGGCGGCGGTCGCCGCATGACGAGCCCCGCCGTCATCCTGATGGCCTACGGATCGCCCGACCGGCTCGCCGACGTCCCCGCCTATTACGCGGACATCCGCGGCGGCCGCCCGATCCGGCCGGAGCTGCTCGACAACCTCGTCGCGCGCTATCGCCGCGCTCGGGATCGACGACTCGGACGGCCCGTCCCCGCTCAACGCCGTCACCGAGGAGACACGCGCCGCCCTCGAGGACTCGCTCGGGATCCGCGTGCTGACCGGTATGCGCCACTGGGAGCCGCGGATCGCGGGCGCCGTCGAGGCGGCGCTCGAGCTCGGCCACGACGCGCTCGTCGGGCTCGTCCTCGCGCCGCACTGGTCGTCGCTCTCGATCGCGAAGTACGAGCAGCTCTTCGACGCGGCCGTCGCGGGTCGCGTCGAGGCGCGCTTCGTCCGGGAGTGGGGGACGGACGAGGGGCTCGTAGCGCTGCTCGCCCACCGCGTCCGTGCGTCGTCCGGAGACCGCGATCCGCACGTCGTCTTCACCGCGCACTCGCTCCCCGCGCGGATCCTCGAGTCCGGCGATCCGTATCGCGACTCTCTCCTCGAGACCTCCCGGCTCGTCGCCGAGCGCGCCTCGATCGGCGACCGGTGGTCGTTCGCCTTCCAGAGCGAGTCGCCGACCGGCGAGCCGTGGCTCGGCCCCGACATCCTCGACCACCTCGACGCGCTCGCGGACGAGGGGGTCAACGACGTCCTCGCGTGCCCTGTCGGCTTCGTCTCCGACCATCTCGAGATCAAGTGGGATCTCGACGTCGAGGCGGCGCAGCGGGCGGGGAGTCTCGGCCTACGGTTCTCCCGCATCGAGATGCCGAACGCCGATCCCGCGTTCATCGACGTGCTTTCCGGCATCGTCCGGCACGAGCTCGCGGCCGTGACCGCGTAGCGTCATGAGAACGGGCGAGATCCAGGTCGACGGTGCCTCCAGGCGGTTCGTCGTTCGCGCACGCGAGACGCACACGCTCAAGGAGCTGCTCGTCACCCGCGGACGGACGGGCGCACAGGAGGTCTGGGCGCTCCGCGACCTGACGCTCGCCGTGACGCGCGGCGAGTCGGTCGGGCTCATTGGACGCAACGGCTCGGGGAAGTCGACGCTCCTGCGGCTGATCGCGGGGATCATCAGGCCGACGACGGGCCGGGTCGCGACCGGCGGCCGGGTCGGCTCGCTGCTCGAGCTCGGCGCGGGCTTCCACCCCGACTTCACGGGCCGGGAAAACGTCGAGCTGAACGGGATGCTGCAGGGGCTGACACGCGCTCGGATCCGCGAGCGCTTCGACGAGATCGTCGCGTTCGCGGAGCTCGAGCACGCGATCGACCGGCCCGTTCGGACGTACTCGTCCGGGATGACGATGCGGCTCGGCTTCGCGATCGCGGCGTTCCTCGAGGCGGACGTGCTCCTCCTCGACGAGGTCTTCGCCGTCGGGGACGAGAGCTTCCAGCGGAAGTGCTTCGGCGTCATCGCCGCGTTCAAGGAGCGCGGCGGCACGATCCTCTTCGTGTCGCACGACGCCTCGGCGGTCGAGCGGCTGTGCGACCGCGCTGTGCTCCTGCGGAACGGTGAGCTCGCGTTCGACGGCCCCGTGCACGAGGCGATCACCCGCTACCGGCGCGCGCTCGCCGAGGACAGCGAGCCGGCCGACGAGGCGCGTGCCTCGGACGCCGCCGGGACCGGCGAGGCCCGGTTCGCGACCGTCCGTCTCGTCGGGTCGGACGGTGAGCCGCGCTCGCGCTTCCTCGCAGGCGAGCCGTTCGGGCTCGAGATCGAGCTCAGCGGCGCGGCCGAGGCGTCCTCGCTCCATCTCGAGCTTCGCGACGGCTCAGGGCTGCTCGTCGCCGAGGAGATCCTCGATCCCCGCCTGCTCCGCGGGAACGGCGCCGACGGGCTGTCGCTCCGCTTCGACGTCGCGGCGCCGCCACTCCAGTTCGGCCGGTTCGACGTCGGCCTTGCCCTCGTCGGCGACGACGGGCGGCTCCTGGACCGGCTCCCGCGCGGCGTTCCCCTGCTCGTCTACCCCGACGGCGAGGGGCGCGGGCTCGTCCGCCTCGAAGGAACCTGGCGGCACGAGGCGAAGGATGCAGGCCGATGAGCTACAAGACCTGCCCGGACTGGCCCACCCTGATGGAGCTCGCGCCCGCACTCCAGTTCAAGCACATGACGGTGCGTGAGGCGCAGCTCCCGTTCGAGATCGTCGGGAAGATCCCGGAGAGCCTGTCGCTCGACGAGGTGGAGATCTGCTGCGACGTCGACCATCACGTCGTCAACGCGGCGCACACCCACCCCGACGTCGTCGCGGCGCTCGCGGGCACGCACTGGTTCGAGGTGCAGGAGTGGTCGTCGTCCGGCCCCGGCGCCGACTCGGGCGCCGCGCCGCACGCCGCCTGACGATCCTCGCAGGCGACGCACGCGCGTAGGCTCGAAGCGTGCGCGTCGTCATCCCCTTCCGGGCGGGCGGGAAGAGCCGGCTGCCCGCCGAGATCCGCGTCGACGTCGCACTCGCGATGCTCGGCGACGTCGTCGAGGTGGCAGTCGAGGTCGGCGACACCCGGGTCGTGACGGACGATCCGGCCGGACGGCTCGTGGCGGTCGGGCTTGGAGCCGAGCCGGTCGACGACCCCGGCGGGGGTCAGGGCCTGGCCATCGCAGAAGCGCTCTCGGGGGCCGAGGAGCTCTGCCTTGTCGTCAACGCGGACGTCCCGCGCGTCCGGCCGTCCGACCTCAACGCGCTCGCCCTGCCGCCCCGTCTCGGGCGCGTCTCGATCGTCGAGGCGGCCGACGGGACGACGAACGCCCTCGGGCTGCCCCTCGCCGAGATCTTCCAGCCGCTCTACGGGCCGGGGAGCGCCGGGCAGTTCCGCGCCCACGCCGCCGCGCTCGACGTGCCGTTCGAGGACCTCGCCCTCCGGAACCTCGTCGAGGATGTCGACACGCTCGCCGACCTCCAGCGGATCGGCCCGCACGGAGGCCGCCGCACCCGGGCGATGATGGAGGCGATCGCCCGGTGAAGGTCGCCTGCCTTTCGGGCGGCGTCGGCGGCGCGAAGCTCGCGGTGGGCCTCCACGACGTCCTCGGGGCTGGCGAGCTGACGGTGATCGGCAACGTCGGCGACGACGTCGAGGTCCTCGGCCTGCACGTCTCGCCCGATCTCGACTCGGTGTTGTACGCGCTCGCCGGCCTCAACGACGAGGAACGTGGCTGGGGTCGGGCGGGGGAGACGTGGCGGACGCTCGAGTCCGCGAAGGAGTGGGGAGGCGAGGGCTGGTTTCTGCTCGGCGACCTCGACCTCGGGCTCCATCTGGTGCGGACCCAGGCGCTCCGAGGCGGCGGGACGCTCTCGGCGGTCACGCGCCGTCTCGCTGACGCTGCCGGGCTTGCCACGCGGCTCCTCCCGGCGACGGACGACCGGCTCCGCACCCACGTGACGACGCCCGACGGGACGTTCTCGTTCCAGGAGTGGTTCGTCGGGCGCCGTCACGAGGACGAGGTGGACGCCGTGTCCTACGAGGGCGCCGCGAGCGCCACCCCGGCCCCCGGCGTCCTCGAGGCGATCCGGGACGCGGACGCGCTCGTCCTCGCGCCGAGCAACCCGTACGTCTCGCTCGGCCCGATCCTCGCCGTCGCGACGATCCGGGAGGCGGTCGAGGCGCGGGACGCGCGCTGTGTCGCGGTGAGCCCGCTCGTCGGCGGACGCGCGGTGAAAGGCCCGCTCGACCGTATGCTCACGCGCATGGCGGGCGGGACGACACCGGCGCACGTCGCCGGGTGCTATCCGGGGCTCGTCGACGCGCTCGTGATCGACGGCTCCGACGCGCCGGCCGACGCCGACGTGCCGCTCGTCGCCACGGAGACGCTGATGACCGACCGCGAGGCGGCGGCCCGCCTCGCGCGGGTCGTGCTCGAGGCTGCAGCGTGAGGGTCGCTGTCGTCGGCGGGACCGGCAGCTTCGGCCAGGCGCTCGCAAAGCGCCTCGGAGCCGCGGGGTACGACGTCGTCATCGGCTCGCGGGACGCCGAGCGCGCCGCTGCGGCCGCCACCGAGCTCGGCGTCGAGGGGACGACGAACGCCGACGCGTGCCGCCGCGCAGACCTCGTCGTCCTGGCGACGAAGGCGGAAGCGACGCTCGAGACGGCCGCCCAGCTCCGCGAGGCGATCGGCGCCAAGCCGGTGCTCTCGGTCGCCGCCGAGCTTGCGTTCACGCCGAACGGTGTGCTCCCCACCGGTGAGGCGAGGTCGATCGCCGCGCGGCTTGCAGGACGTCCTCGACGGCCCGGTCGTCGCCGGCCTGCATTCGCTCGCCGCGCGGAACCTCGGCGCCGACGAGGCGCCGGAGGAGGACGCCCTCGTCTGCGGCGACGACGAGGACGCGAAGGCGCTCGTGCTCGAGCTCGCGGAGCGGATCACGGCGGGACGCGCGATCGACTGTGGGCCGCTCGCGAGCGCGCGTTCGCTCGAGGGGCTCACCGCGGTGATCGTGAACGTGAACAAGCGATACAAGGCGCACGCGGGCGTCCGCATCACCGGCGTCCGCTGAGCCGTCCGTCCCGTGCCGCTCTCCGTCGTCAGCGTGATCCCGCTCGAGGGGCTCCCGGAGCTCGAGCCCGAGGACGACCTCGGCCTTCTGCTGCACAGCGCCGCGACCGCCGTCGGCGGGCTCGAGGACGGCGACGTCGTCGTGGTCGCGCAGAAGGCGGTCTCGAAGGTCGAGGGCCGGGTGGTGTCGCTCGACGACGTCGAGCCGAGCGCGCGCGCCGTCGAGCTCGCCGGGCCTGACGGCGACCCACGGCACCTCGAGGTGATCCTCCGCGAGAGCGCCAGGGTCGTGCGCTCGCGGCCGCCGCTCGTGATCGCCGAGACGCGCCACGGCTTCGTCTGCGCCTCGGCAGGCGTCGACGCGTCGAACACGCCGGGCGACGACCTGGTCGTCCTGCTCCCGCTCGAGCCCGACGAGTCGGCGCGGCAGCTTCGCGCGCGCCTGGTCGAGCTGTCGGGGGCGGACGTCGGCGTGATCGTCAGCGACTCGTTCGGGCGCGCGTGGCGGCAGGGCACGACGGACGTCGCGCTCGGCGTCGCCGGGATCGCCCCGATCCGCGACCTTCGCGGGACGTCGGACGTACGTGGGCGCGAGCTGAAGACGACGCAGATCGCGGTCGCGGACGAGCTCGCGGGCGCCGCCGAGCTCGTGATGGGGAAAGCGCGCGGCGTGCCGGCCGCGATCGTCCGCGGCGTCGACGTTCGTGGCGACGGCAGCGCCTCCGAGCTCGTGATGCCGCGCGAGCGGGACCTGTTCCGCTGAGGGACGAGGAGTCGCGCGGCCGCCGCGGTACAGTTGCGCCATGCGGAAGTACGCGATCTGGGGAACGCCGACGTCGCCGGCCCACGAGGCCTGGGTACGCTCGATCGGCAACGAGTTCGAGGCGGACGGATTCGCACTCGTCGACGACATCGCCGACGCCGACTTCGTCCTCAACATGTTCGACGCCGAGCAGCCGAAGGCGTTCCGCCGCCAGTCGCGCGGCACGTACTCGGCCTCGTTCTACGAGCTCGACGAGGCGCCCGACGACGTCCTCAAGACGAGCTACCCGATGCTCGTGCGCACGCTCGCGAACGTCGTCGTCCTCCACGTGCCCGGAAAGGGCGTGTGGTTCACGACGATGGAGCGCGGCACCTACAAGATCTCCGACGACCCGCTGGAGGTGTTCGAGCGCCTCGCGCCGCTCGCGAAGTCGAAGCTCGTGATCGACAACGAGTTCCTCCCCGACCTCGAGCCCGAGCTCTGGGACGGCGACGAGGTCACGGCGGACATCGGCGTGGCCGGAAAGCGCATGCAGGACCTCGACCTGCTCCCGGCGCCGTTCCCGGTGCACGAGTACCTCGACGAGCGCGACCTGCGGCACGTCATGCGGCTGTACCAGGTCGGCGGCCTTTCGTACGGGAACCTCTCGGCGCGCAAGGACGAGACGCGGTTCTGGATGAGCGCGAGCGGCGTCGACAAGTCGCAGCTCGAGATCGCGGGCCGCGACATCCTCCTCGTCACGGGGTACGACGAGCCGAACGCGAAGATGGTCATCAGCGTGCCGCCGGGCATCGAGCCGCGGCGCGTCTCGGTCGACGCGATCGAGCACTGGATGATCTACCAGGCGCATCCGGACGTCGGCGCGATCCTCCACGTCCACGCCTGGATGGAGGGCATCGCCGCGACGGACATCAACTACCCGTGCGGCACGCAGGAGCTCGCGGAGTCCGTCGCCGACCTGATCGACCGCGAGCCCGACCCCGCGCACGCCGTGATCGGCCTTCGGAACCACGGCATCACCGCGACGGGCGACAGCCTGACGGAGATCCTCGACCGCATCGAGTCGAGCATCCTCCGTCAGGTCCCGATGACCTAGCCGGCGCGCCCTGGCCGGCGGCTCCCGCCGGACGGAGCCCGGCTCTGCCCGCCTCTCGCCGCTGGAACCGCTCTGGTCGGGGGCTGTGCAGAGCACTGTTCCCCCTCCCGACGCGGCTCCAGCGACGAGCCAGGACGCGCCCGTCGCCGCCGGATCAGCGCGGGCGAATCACGCGCAAGACCGTCAGCACCGCCAGGAGCGGGACGATCACGAGGTCGTTGACGACGCACCACACGCACCACGCGTCGATCACGAACGCCTGCACCGAGACGAGGTAGACGGCGAATCCGACCGCGCCGAGCGCGATCGTCGCCGCGAGCGTCCGGGCGAGCTCCGTTTCCCAGGCGACGAGCCCGAGGACGGCGAGATAGGCGAGGAGCCCGAGCAGCGCGACCGGGACGCCCGCGATGTCCGCGTAGGACGATTCCTGCACCGTCTCGCAGCCGCCGCCGCCCGTGCAGACGAGCGCGGCCGGCCGGTAGTGGACATAGGTCAGATACCCGGCGATACAGGCGCCGGCGAGCGCCACCGCCGCGACGGCGAGGCGGAGGACGCGGTCGCTCACGGGCGAGGCGGTCCCGGAACGCGAATCGGCATGAAGCCTTGTGCCGTCGGGACGCGCCGAGCGGCGCGCCGCTTCGTCCTCGGTCGCCCCGATATGCGCTGCATATCGAGGCTCCCTGCGTCCTCGCCTCGCGCTCGCCCGGACACGTCCCGCCGACGAAGCGTCATCCCGATTCGCGTTCTCAGCTGTCGGAGAGCGCGCCGTCGAGGATCTGGCGGAACTCCTCGATCGCGAACGACCCCGGCCGGACCTCGTACGGCGCCCCGTCCCCGACCTGGACGTAGAACCACGGCGTCCCGGGCACCCCGCGCTGCTCCGCCTCGGACGCCATCGAGTTCGCCTGCTGGAGGGCGGCCGGTCCGTCGGCGTCCTTCTGGAGCTTCTGCCAGTCGAGGCCGAGCTCCCCCGAGATTTGTCGGAGAAGCTCGTCCGTCACCCAGCCGGAGTTCTCGGCGCCTTGGTTCTGGTAGAGCGCATCGGCGAACTGGAACAGCTTTCCCTGGTCGCCGGCGGCGAGGACGTGGAGGAGCGCCTTCTCGGAGTCGGGCCCGATGAACGCGAGACCGACGAAGCGGACCTTCACTTTCCCTGGCCGGACGTACTCCTTGACGACTCCGGGGAATCCCTCCTCCTGGTAGCGCTTGCAGATCGGGCACTGGAGGTCCTCGAACTGGATCAGCGTGACCGTTGCGTCCGCGTTGCCGAGGACGGCACGGTCCTGCGGGATCCCGTCGAGGAGTGTCGAAGGCGAGACGGTCGACGTCGGCGGCGCCGCCTCGGAGTCGTCGTCTCCGCCGCGCAGGAGAAGCGAGGCGGCGACGAGTGCGACGACGACGACCGCCGCACCGCCTGCCGCGATCAGGAGGTTGCGGTTGCGGGATCCCGAACCGGACGGGGGTGTCGCGCGGGGCTGGGAGGCCACGGCGTCAGTCTGCCTGCAGGCTCGGGGCGACGCGCCGCAACGGTCAGCGGGCGATCGTCACGGGGACGCGGACGACGTGGAGCGGGCTCCCGTCCTCCGCGGACGCCTCGAAGGCGACGATCGTCACCGGGCCGTCGACGTCCGGGACCTCGAGGACGTGCTCGAACGTCCCCCGGGTACCGGTCCCCGACGTCGCCGTCGTGAAGCTTTCGTCGATCACCGCGTCCGCCACGTCGCGCACCTCGAACGACACCGTCGCCTCGAAGACGTTCGCGGTGCCGCGCACGCGGATCGGGGTCGAGACGGTGTCCCCGGGCAGCGGCGACTCGACGAGGATCTGCGGCGTCTGCGCCTCGATGTCGAGTCGGCCGACAGGCGGATCCACGACGACGCCCTCCCCGCCGATTGCGTCGACGTCCTCGCCGTCGAGGCGGAAGCCGACCCGCTCGATCGTCGGGAAGCGCGTGAGCGTCGCGACGACCTGCGCGACGCGTGCCTGCATCGACGCGCTGCCGCCGCCGTCGTCGAACTCGCCGGAGAGGTCGACGGTGGCGACGCCGTCGGCCACGGCGAGGTCTCGAAGCCGTGTCCCCTCGGGGATGGCGCTCACGAGGCCGGCCGCGCGCTCCTCGGACGTCGACCCCTCGAGCAGCGTTTCGAGCGACGCCCGCGCGACGGCGGGGGTCGCCTCGACCGAGCGACGCACCGGGGAGATCTTCCCGTCGCGAAGGAGGTAGACCGCAAGGGAGGTCGTCTCGGCCGTCGTCTCTGCGGGCGTTGTGCCCGTTGTCGTCGACGAGCCGTCGTCACCGCCGTCACACGCTGCGGCCACGAGCACGACGAGAGCGAGCAGTGCTGCCGCCACACCGCGCCCCGACCTCGTCATGGGCGCAATCGTGCAGGCCAATTGTTCGGAAATCAGGACGCCGCTTCGTGCGCGAGAGCGGCGAGCGTGCGGCCGACGACCGGCGCGAACTTGAACCCGTGGCCGGAGCACGCGGACCCGACGACGACGCGGCCGTGGCGCTCCAGGACGAAGCCTTCATCCGCCGTGTTCGTGTACAGGCACGTCTCGACGCCGCGGACCTTCGCATCGCCGTCGTACCGTGACGCCGCCCACGAGGTGACCCACGCCGCGACCCCGTCGTCCGGTACCGGGTCGTCGTTCGGGTCGGCGACGGGACCCGAGTGGTGCAGACCGGCCTTGAGGCCTGCTCCCGGCGACGCGAGCGCGTAGCCCGCGCGCCCGACCCGGGCGATGCCGCCCGTGCCGGAACTCGGAGTGCGGGCGTAGTCGATGACCGAGGGCAGGTCCTCGGCGTCGTCCCGGTCGAGGTAGACCACCGTCTCGCGGGTGGGGACGACAGGGAGCTCGATGCCGACCTCGGCGAGCAGCCCGGGCGCCCACGCACCCGCGGTGACGACGACAGCCCGAGCTGCGAGCTCGTCGTCGTCGAGCAGAACGCGGACGCCCCGCGGCTCGAGCGCAAGCGCTCTGAGCGGTGTGTGCGCGCGCACCTCGACGCCGCCCTCCGCCGCGCTCGCGACGAGCGCCTCGTGCGCGCGGTCGGCGAGGACGATCCCGCCGTCCGGCTGGAAGACTGCAGTCTCGTCCGGCTCGAGCAGCAGGGGCGGCCAGCGCTCACGCACTTCGTCCGCGCCGAGCGTCTCGTAGGGAACGCTGCAGGCCGCGAGCGCCTGCGCCGTCTCGTCGGCGACCGGGCCGAAGTCGAGCGATCCGCTGCGCCGGACGAGCTGCCGCCCGCGCTCGCGTTCGAGCTCGCCCCAGGCGTTGCTCGCCGCGAGCGCCATGCGGACGTACCGCGCCTCGGGGTAGTTGAGCCGGAAAATGCGCGACGTGCCGTGGCTCGAGCCGCGGTCGTGACCGAGCTCGTGCTGCTCGACGAGGACGACGGTCGCGAACGCTCCCGCGAGCGCTCGTGCGGCGGCCGCGCCGACGATCCCGGCGCCGACGACGACGATGTCGGCGTCCCGGGCCACCCCGAGATCCTACGAGTCGCGTGTCAGGCCGTGGCGCGCTCCCGTGCGGCACGAGACGCCGCCCGGGAGAGTGCCTGGTACGCCCGCGCCACGTCGTTCCCCGCGCCCCCCTCCTCCGCGACCTCGACCGCACGAACGGCCCGGGACACCGCGGGATCCATCCGCTCATGCCCGTACGCGAGCTCCGCCTCGCTGATCCCCACCCGTCGCGCAAGCTCGCGCATTACCTGCAGGGACGGGATCCTCTCCCCTCGCTCGATCCGTGAGATGTAGGCCGCGCTGCAGCCCGGGAAGGCGAGCTCTCGCTGGCTGATGCCGGCCGCCTCTCGGGCGGCGTGCAGCCTTGCACCGACGGCGACCGGGTCATCGTAGTGCGGTGTCCTCGGACGCTTGAGCATCATCCCCGAATGATCGCACCTCGATCAAGCGATTCCACCTCCGCGGCTTGCGAGGGTAGAAGTCTGCTTCCAGCTACCAGCCCTTCGCCGCGGTCCGCTGCGCGGGCCGCTCGAGCCGGACGCGCGCATCGACGACGACGGCGCCGGACGGGAGGCCGAGCACGGGGTTCAGGTCGAGCTCGGCGAGTTCCGGGACGTCTGCTGCGAGCTGTGAGAGCCGCAGCACGAGGTCCTGGAGCGCCCCTGCGTCGGCAGGCCGTGCGCCCCGGAAGCCGGCGACCAGCGTGCCCGCCTTCCCCGTCGTGACGAGCTCCTCGGCGTCGACGTCCGTGAGCGGGGCGAGCCGGAAGCCGGTGCCGCCGATCAGCTCGGCCCAGGTCCCGCCCGGTCCGAACGCGACGAGCGGGCCGAAGACGGGGTCGTGGGCGACGCCGGCGAGAAGCTCGACGCCGTCGCGGACGTGTCGCTGGACGAGCACCGGGGCGCGCATCCGCGTCGCGGCTGCGCGGACCGCCTCGGGGTCGGCGAGCCCCAGCTCGACGCCCCCGAGCTCGGTCTTGTGCGCGCCGGCGGCTGCGATCTTCACGACGACCGGGTAGCCGATCTCCTGAGCAGCCGCGACGGCCTCGTCGGGTGTAGCGCAATGTCGCTCCTCGACGACGGGCAGGCCGTACGCGACGAGGAGGCTCCGGGTGGCGTCGGGCTCGAGCCAGATGCTGTCCTCCGTCTCGAGCGCACGACGCACGAGAGCCTCGGCGGTGGCGGTGTCGATGCCCTCGAGTTCCGGCACGCGCCCGGCGGACCGGCGGAGCCACGTCGCGTGGGCGGCGGCGCGCCCGAGAGCGCCGGCGGCCGCCTCGGGGTACGCGAACGAGGGCACGCTCGTCGCGTCCCGCAGCGTCGCCGGTGCGCCGGCCGCGGCGAGGATCGACGCGAGGATGGGCTTCGTCCCGTCGGACTCCGCCGCGGCCTTCGAGATCGCCCGTCCCACATCCGCCGCCTCGACGGCGACGGGCGGGACGAACAACACGATCGCGGCGTCGACCCCCGGGTCGGCGAGCACGACGGGCAGCGACCGCTCGTAACTCGTCGCCGTGGCGGAGCCGAGCATGTCGACCGGGTTGGCGACGCTCGCCTCGATCGGAAGGATCTCGCGGAGCCGCGTCCGCGTCTCGTCCGCGAGGGGGGAAGCTCGAGACGTGCCCCCTCGCATGCGTCAGCGCAGAGGATCCCGAGCCCACCCGCATTCGTGAGCACCGCAACGCGACGCCCCCGTGGCAACGGCTGCGTCGAGAGGAGGGCGGCGACGTCGATCAGTTCGCCGAGCGTGTCGGCGCGGATGACCCCCGCATGACGGAAGAGGGCGTCGACCGCGGTGTCGGAGCCGGCCAGGGCTGCCGTGTGCGACCCGGCTGCCGCCCTCCCCGACGCCGAACGACCGCTCTTCATCGCGAGGATCGGCTTCTTGCGCGATAGCCGTCGCGCGATCCGCGCGAACTTCGCCGGGTTCCCGAAGGACTCGACGTAGAGGGCGACGAGGCTCGTCGCGTCGTCGTCCTCCCACCACTCGAGCAGGTCGTTCGACGAGACGTCGGCCTTGTTTCCGATCGAGACGAACGCCGAGAGGCCGAGCCCGCGACTCTCGGCGCGCTCGAGGAGTGCCAGGCCGAGCGCGCCGCTCTGGGACGAGAAGCCGATGCGCCCCGGCGGGAACGAGCGCGGCGCGAACGTCGCGTTGAGGCCGACCGCGCTCGACGCGAGGCCGAGGCAGTTCGGCCCGATCAGGCGCGCGCCGTGGGCGCGGACCAGTGCGAGGAGCGCATCCTGTCGCTCGCGCCCTTCCTCGCCGACCTCGGCGAAGCCCGCCGAGATGACGCACAGCGCGCGCGTCCCGCGCCCGAGCGCCTCCTGGGCCGCCTCGAGCACGTGCTCCCCCGGGACGCAGATCACCACGAGGTCGAGCTCGTCGTCGATCTCGACGAGCGACCGGTAGCCGCGCACGGAGCCCACCGGCTCGCCGCTGCGGTTGACCGGGTACGCGGCGCCGCTGAAGCCGCCGGCGAGGACGTTGCGGAACAGCTCGCCGCCGATCGTCCCGCGTCGCGGCGACGCACCGACGACGGCGACGGTGCGCGGTGCGAAGAACGCTCCCAGCGAGGCGATGACGCCAACGTGGTCCCGTTCGTCGACGCGCTCGCGGTAGCCCACGGTGGGCTCGATCGCGAACCGGACCTCGACCACGCCGGCGTCGAGCGTTCGCGTGGGCGTGAAGCCGACGTTCTCGAACACGGAGAGCATTGCGGCGTTCCCCGGCAGCACCTCGGCGACGAACGACTCGATTCCGTGCTCCGAAGCACGGTCGGCCAGCTGCTCGAGCAGCCGCGTCCCGATCCCCCTGCGCTGCCAGTCGTCGGCAACCGCGAAGGCGGCCTCCGCCGTTGCGCGCTCGCGGAGCCGGACATAGTTGCCGATCGCGACGACCGCCTCGCCTCCGGCCCCGCCGACGACGCCTATCAGCGCGCCTCGCTCGTCCCAGTCCGGCTCGACGAGCGTCCGCACGAACTGCTCTCCCAGCCGTGGCAGGCCGTGGAAGCGGAGAAAGCGGCTCGAGGTCGAGAGACCGTCGAAGAACGCGTCGAGGGTCTCGACGTCCGACTCGGCCGGTGGCCGGAGCCGCAGCGTCGTTCCGTCGCGGAGGATGACGTCGGTCCCGGGCGCCACGCGTGCATCGTGACGTCTCGCTGCCCGCCGTGCGATTTACACCTGGGGTTACACCCGGCGAGGAATGGATCACTCGTTCGAGGGACGGGACAATGCCCGCCATGACGAGAACGACCACCGCACCCGACACCCCGCTGACCGAGCGGCAGCGGGAGGTCGTCGCACTCATCGCGGCAGGGTGCTCGAACGACGAGGTGGGACGCTCACTCGGGATCTCCGCCAGGACGGCAAAGGCGCACAGCGACGTGCTTCGGTCGAAGCTCGGCGTTGCCCGCCGGAGGCAGATTCCGGCCGCGTACCGCCTGATCACGGGCGAAGACCCCTACGTCCCTCCCCTCGTCCGGCTCCATCCCCCACGGAGCCGCTGACGGCAGCGCCCGCGGCCCGCCCACGCCGGCCGCGGGCGCACTTCTCTCGACAGGGGGCCTGGAGTAGGCTCGACACCCACCGATGGCACGCGGGCCACGGAAGCGGACGATCCGCGGGCGCAGGATCATCGCGCGCCCACGGCTCAACCGCGTGCTCGACCGGTCGGATGCACGGGTCAGGATGCTCGTGGCGGGTCCCGGGTACGGGAAGACCACCCTGACGGAGCAGTGGGCGCCGGCCGACGGCCGCGCGCTCGGGTGGTACCGGGCTCGACGTTCGGCTGCCGACGTCGCCGTCGCGGCGCGCGGCCTCGTCACAGCGGCTGACGCAGTACTCCCCGGCTCGGGACGCAGGCTCCTCGAGCGGCTCGCGGTCACGGAGGATCCCGAGCGCGAAGCGACGCTCCTCGCGGAGATGCTGGCCGAGGACCTCGACGGCTGGCCCGCGCACGGCTGGATCGTGATCGACGATTACCAGCGCCTCGCCGCGTCCGAGGCGTCTGAGTCCTTCGTGCAGACGGTCGTCGAGCGCTCGCCCGTGCAGCTCCTCGTCGCCGGCAGGGTGCGGCCCACCTGGGTGCAGCCGCGGAGCATCCTCGACGGAGACGTGCTCGAGGTGCCGGAAGGCGCGCTCGCGATGACGGCGGACGAGGTCGAGGAGATCCTCGAAGGCGGAAGGACCGAGCTCGCGTCGGGCCTCGTCGCCCTCGCCGGCGGTTGGCCCGCTGTCGTCGGCCTCGCCGGCATGGCCCCGCAGGCGCGAGACGTCGACGCCGTCCTGCCCGAGACCCTCTACGAGTTCTTCGCGGAGGAGATCTACGATGGCCTCGAGCCGCGCCTGCGGAAGGATCTCGAGCTGCTCGCGACGATGCCGCTCGTCGATCGCGAGCTCGTCGTGACGTTGCTCGGGCCGGACCGCGCGCAGCAGACGGTCGACGACGCGCTCGCGCTTGGGATCCTCGACGAGCGCGACGAGCGGCTGGAGCTTCACCCGCTCGTCGAGAGCTTCTTCGAGAAGCGCGCTCGTGCCGAGACCAGGGCCGAGGCGGTCGAAGCGTTCCCGACGGCGTGGGCGTACTACACGGCGCAGAAGGAGCCGGACGCGGCGTTCGACCTCGCGCACGAGCTCGGCGTCCCGAGCGACGTCGATCGCCTGCTGATCGAGTCGATGGACGAGCTGCTGAACAGTGCCCGACTCTCGACGCTCGAGACCTGGGTCGGCCGCGCAGTCCGGCTGGTCGGCGAGACACCGGCAGTCCTCGTCGCCCAGGCTGAGATCGCGCTCCGCCGAGGTCGGCACCTGACGGCGCAGGCGCTGGCTGATCGGGCGGTGCGCGCCGACGAGGTCGCAGCGGAACGTCAGGTATCGCGCGCTACTAGCTGGCGGCCGCGCCGCGCACATCGGTCAGCGTGAGGAGGCAGCACTCGCTCTCTACTCAGCAAGCGGAGGCCGCGAGCGTCTAATGACACGGCAGAGACGGCCGTCGAGATGGGGGCGGTTGTCTGTCGCTGCAGCACTGGAACTGGAGGATAGTCGCGGTCGATCTGCTCGAGGAGCTTCAGGTCCCCCCAACAGGAGACTTCGATCTCACCGAAGCGGTTCGGACCGCGGACAAGCAGCCTCGTTCTCGGAATCCGGTTTCGGATCGGTTCGCGGCCTCGACGAAGCTCGGTCGGTTGAAGAACTCCTGCCTCTTGTCCCGGATCCGTTCGTCCGATGCTCATTCCGCGGCACCTTCTCCTGCGCGCTTAACCTCGCATGCGGAGTACTCCCGAGCGCTTCAGGCAGCGACTTCGATGATCGAGGACGCGACCGAGTTCCGGGTCGAGTTTGCTCTTGCCTACGGATCGCTGATGCAAGCGACCGCACTTGTGGGTCTTCGGCGCTTCGAGGAAGCGCACGATTGTCTCGATAGCGCTCTCGCCCAGGCGGTTCGTTGCACTGACCGTTTCGGACAGCAATCGGTCTACGCAGGCCGCGTCCGCGCCCTGCTTGCATGAAGGGCGCATCGCCGAGGCGTGTGGGCTCGAACCTCCGGATCCGTCGAACTCGCTGCCCGGCATGCGTGGCGAGGTGTGGGCTTCCCGGGGACTAGCCTTAGCTTGTATTGGTCGACTTGATGAGGCGCGTCGTCTCGCAGACGCCGAGCGCTCAAGACAACTCGGGCTATCGAAGCGAGCGTCTTAGCGCGTTGCATCAGAGCGGTCGCCGCACTCAAAGTCCCGCGACCCGATCTGACGGACGAGGTCAGAGCCCTGATGTCCGCGGCGTGGGATGCCGGCGCGGTCGACTATGTCGTGACCAGCTACCGCGCTAGCCCTGAGCTCCTTGCGGCTCTTCTTCGTGATCCGAGTACCGCCGAGAGAACAGGCTACGTCGTCGGCGCGCGCGTCAGACAACGACCTTGCGGCGATCTATCGGAATCGACTGCCACTACCGTGTTCGACCCCGTCTCGACGCTGTCCGCGCGAGAGCGCGACGTCTATGCCTTGTTGTGTGAGGGAATGCCGAACCGCGAAATCGCAGCGCGACTCTTCATCTCGCACGAGACCGTCAAGGTTCACGTCGTCACGTCTACGACAAGCTTGGGATCAGGTCACGAACGGCGCTCGCACTACAAGCCGCAAGCCGTCGTCCTCAAGCCGCGCCGATGGCGACTTCGGGTGACGCCGCGGCTCAGCTCGTCATCGGCGACCGACGGCTGACCCGGTCGGAACTCCTCGCTTCGGGCGGTTCTGTAGTCCTCATCGGCTCGATGCCAGGATCGCCTCGAATGCAGCTACCACACTCGTGTCGAATTGATTCTCGACCGCCTGTGCCAGTCTGAGCCGGGCAACCCGCGGCGGCATTGCCTCGCGATATGGCCGATGCGAGGTCATCGCGTTGTATGCGTCGGCGACAGCGATGACGCGAGACATGCAACGGAATGTCTTCGGCCGCATGCCGTCGGGATAGCCCTCCCCGTCGATCCGTTCGTGGTGGTGGCGAACGATCGTGGCTACGTCGTCGTATGCGGCGACTTCTCGGAGAATCCGTTCGCCGATCGCGGAGTGCTCCTGCATCTGTCGGCGCTCCTCGAGTGTGAGCGGTCCGTCCTTCCCGAGAAGGCTCGGCGGG
Source organism: uncultured Actinomycetes bacterium (assembly GCA_963706915.1). Classification (GTDB taxonomy): domain Bacteria; phylum Actinomycetota; class Thermoleophilia; order Gaiellales; family Gaiellaceae; genus Gaiella. Next base: position 72,631 of record CAVPOH010000002.1, on the reverse strand, counting down.
AGTCCGACCTTCCCGATGTCGTGGACGAGTCCGCACAGGAATGCTCGTTCGCACTCGTCTGACGGCAGGCCCATCCGACGGGCGATGTCTCGGCAATAGATCGCTACGGCACGCGAGTGACCTGCCGTATACGCGTCACTTGCTTCAAGCGCCGTGACGAGCGCGACGGCGAATGAAAGGTTCGCCTCTTCGAGGGTTTCGTTGGCAGTTCGGAGCTCATCACCAAGCGTTCGCTCGCGCTGGTACAGGGCGTACAACCGCTGGAACGCCAGGGTGGGACGACGAAGAGAAGAATCGAGACGGGCGAGACCCTCGTGTAGGCGATCACGAGGACGACTACGACGGGCGCATAGACGAGAAACGACGTCAGGGCGACCGGGGCCGATGCGACCGGCCAGTTCGTGCATCGAACGCCGACGCACCTGCGAGGTGGTGATCGCGAAGAGAAAGTCCGATGCCTCCGCCGCCGCCATCGCGGCGAACGTTGCCGCCACGATCGAGCCAACCGAAGGCCCAACCAGTAGCGCTTGGCGGTCAGACCGGCGACAGCGCCCGTGATGAAGCTCGCCGCCGTGTAGTTCGCCCACTTGAGTCTCGGCGCACGCGCGGGATCGCCGCTCCGGAATAGCTCGGGTCGCCAAGCATCGATGCAGCGGCAATAACATCCTGCGGCGAGCGGGCCGAACACGACCGCCGCGAAGACCGTCGGAAGAGGTAGATCGTCAGGTCGGTCGTCGCGGAGATCGGCACGCTCCATCGCTCTGCGACGGCCGTCGCGAGCCGCGAGCCCGAGACAACGAGCGGGCTCTCGAGGCTGATAGCCCTCACCACGAGCGTCGCACACAAGAGCGCGCTGCGGTCAGGCGAGAATCCGAGACGTACGCGACGAGGAGCCGTGGCTGGGACGCTAACACTTGCGATCCCCCGTTCGGGGGATACGATCCGCGTGCCGTCAGTTCCCGAAACCAGGAGTTGCACCCACATGCGGAGACTGTTGTCGCGTCTTCCTCATTGGTGGCACGAGAGACTGGTAGTCCGCCCAGGCCAATCCTTGGGTTCGACTGTGCGCCTGACATCCCTCTTACGGGGGAGCCAGAGCCAAAGGTCGACGCGAAAAGTTTCGCCGAAGAGCCTCGTTTAGCTAAGCGATGAGCCCACGCCGGAAGCCAACGGCTACGGCGTGGGCTCTGCTGCGCGCTTGAAGCTTCGCAAGCAAATGGCGGACGTGGGACTTCACCGTCTCCTCGGAGAGGAAGAGTTGCTGTCCGATCTCGCGGTTCACGAGTCCGTCGGCGACGAGTTGCAGGACCTCGAGCTCACGCGCCGTCGGCTCCTGCTCGAGCTCCCGCAGCACAGGCGGCGGAGTGAACGGGATGACCGCGCCGGGCCGCTGCGCGTTCCGACGTGCAGCAGCAGCCTCGAAGCGACGGCTGTGGTCCCGATAACGGTTGAGAATCTCTCTCCGCTCCGCGGCGTCCACGCTATACGTATCGGTGACCTCCGGATCACGCTTTAGGGGTAGACGTGGCTCGAATGGGGGAGCCGGCCCGCGACGCTCCTCGGTTGAGAGCGGACACAACCGTGGCCGACCACAGAGGAACAGACATCGTCGCGTTCCGGATCTGACGTGAGCCGGGTCAGTCCCGGACGGGCAGGCCGGCTTGCACGCCTTTGCGCAACTCCTCCTCGCTCAGCGGCCACCGTTCGAGCGGGTAGTGACAGCGGGCCATGTGACCCGGATCGTGTGGCACCGGCTCGAGTAGCGGCTCCTCGACGTCGCAGTGCCCCAGGTGCACGCGTGGGCAGCGCGGATGGAAGACGCAGGCCGGCGGCGGCGCGATCGGGGACGGCACGTCGCCGCCGACGACGATCCGCTCCCGGTGCCCGTCGGCCGACATGCGGGGCACAGCCGACATGAGCACGGCCGTATACGGATGCTTCGGGCTTTCGAAGATGCGTTCGGAGTCCGCGAGCTCGACGATACGGCCGAGGTACATGACGGCGATGCGGTCGCAGATCTGGCGCATCACCGACAGGTCGTGCGAGATGAACACGTACGTGAGGGCGAACTCCTGCTGGAGCCAGCGCAGCAGATTGAGGATCTGCGCCTGCACCGAAACGTCGAGTGCGGAGACGGGCTCGTCGCAGACGATCAGCCGCGGGTTGAGCGCGAGCGCGCGGGCGACCCCGATCCGCTGCCGCTGGCCGCCCGAGAACTCGTGCGGGTACCGGCTCGCATGCTCGGGACTGAGGCCCACGACCTCCAGCAGCTCCCTGACCCGCGCAGTCGTCTCTGCGCGGCTCCCGACGCGGTGGATCCCGAAAGGCTCCCCGATGATCTGTGCCACCGTCTTGCGCGGGTTGAGCGAGGAGTAGGGGTCCTGGAAGATCATCTGCATCTGACGCCGCAGCGGTCGCATCTCCCGTTGTGATCGACCAGTGATGTCGACCCCGTCGAAGCGGATCGTTCCGGAGGTCGGATCGAGCAGCCGGAGCATCAGCCGAGCCGTTGTCGACTTGCCACACCCCGACTCTCCGACGATGCCGAGCGTCTCGCCCCTACGCACGGTCAACGTAACGCCCTCGACCGCATGGACGCGAGTCGAGCCGCGGGCAAACACGCCCTGCCTGACGGGGAAGTGCTTGCTTACCCCCTCGAGCTCGACGAGAGGGTCCCCGCCGTTCGTGCTCATCCGGCCGCTCCCAGCCGTGCGGCGTCGATCCGGAGCCACTCCGCGTGCTTGCGCTCTGGTGTGAGGAGGCAGCGATCGACATGGCCACCCGGGACTTGTCGTTCCGCCGGCAGCTCCACGACGCACTCGGCGAACCGGTAGGCGCAGCGTGGATTGAACGGACAGCCGCTCGGAGGCGAGATGAGCGAGGGAGGCGCCCCCTCGATCGGCATGAGCTGCTCGAGGCGCCGCTCGATCGTCGGCATGGACTGGAGCAGCCCCCACGTGTACGGGTGCTGCGGCGCCGCGAACAGGTCGCGCGTCGCGGCGCGCTCGAGCGGCCGCCCGGCGTACATGACCAACACGTTGTCGGCGGTCTCCGAGACCACGCCGAGGTCGTGGGTGATCAGGATCACCCCGATCTCGAACTCGCGCTTGATCCTGTCGATCAACTCGATGATCTGCGCCTGCACCGTGACGTCCAGGGCGGTCGTTGGCTCGTCGGCAATGAGCACCGAGGGGTTGTTGACGAGGGCCATCGCGATCATGGCTCGCTGCCGCATGCCGCCCGAGAACTGGTGCGGATAGTCGCGGGCGCGGTCCTTCGCATTCGGGATCCCGATCTGGCCGAGCAGCTCGACGGCGCGTCGCCGTGCGGCCGCGCGAGAGACGTCCTCGTGCGCCGTGACCGCCTCCGCGATCTGGTCACCGACGCGGTACATCGGGTGCAGACACGCGAACGGGTCCTGGAAGATCATCGCGATGTCCTTGCCCCGGACGTCACGCAGCTGCGCCTGTGACAGCTTCAGGAGGTCGCGGCCGTTCAGCAGGATTCTCCCCTCGAGCAGCGTCCGCTTGGGGTTGAGCAGGCCCATCACCGCGAGGCTCGAGACACTCTTCCCGGAGCCGGATTCGCCGACGATGCCGAGCGTCTCTCCTCGCCGAAGTGAGTAGGAGAGGTCTGAGACGGCCCGCACCGGGCCGTCCAGTGTCGGAAACACGACCGAGAGCCCGTCGACCTCCAGCAGAGGCGCCGAGACACTCAAGCGTAACGAACCCGGGGATCGAGAAAGGCGTAGGCGACGTCCACGAAGAGGTTCATGAACGCCACGGCGATGGCGCCAATCATCACGACGCCGAGCACGGTGGGGAGGTCCTGGTTGAGCGTCGCGTCGATCGCCAGCCAGCCGAGACCCTGGATGTTGAACACCGACTCCGTGATGATCGCGCCGCCGACGAGGAGCGCGATGTCCAGCCCGAACATCGTCACGATCGGCGTCAAGCTTGCCCGAAGCGCGTGACGCACGATCACGGTGCGCTCCGGCAGGCCCTTGGCGCGGGCCGTGCGGATGTAGTCCTCTCCCAAGGTCTCCAGAAGGTTGTTGCGCGTCATCCTCGCGTACGTCGCTGCGTACAGCAGCGCGAGGACGACCCATGGGAGGATCATGTGGGAGACGAACCCGGCCGGATCCTGGGTGATCGGCACGTAGCCGGTTCCCCCGGTCACCCCGAGCTTCTTCCAGAAGATGTAGAGCGCCATCAGGCCGAGCCAGAAGACCGGCGCCGAGATACCGAACAGCACGAACCCCATCGCGGCGCGGTCGATGGCCGACCGGCGCTTCACCGCCGAGATCACACCGATCGTCACGCCGACGAAGAGCCAGATCACGGCCGCACCCGCGATCAGCAGCAGTGTGCGCGGGAGGCGCGTGGTGACGAGATCGAGCACCGACTGGTTCGTCACGTACGAATACCCGAGCCCCGGCCAGCCGTACTCGTCCCCCTTTACGAAGGTGCCGACGAACTTGCCGAACTGCTCGTACCAGGGCTGGTCGAGACCGAGCCGTTCGCGCACGAGCGCAAGCGACTCCTCGGTGGGTGACTTTCCCGCGAACCGGAGCGCCGGGTCACCGGCCGGCATCAGGTAGAAGACCGCAAAGGTCAGAAGCAGCACGCAGAGGATGACGATGATCGTCCAACCGAGCCGCCGGATGATGTAGTAGAGCACTGTCTCGGAGTACCCGCCAGGGCGCCCACGGGGGCGCCCCGGCGGGTAGGTATTCCGCTTTCAGGCTAGCGCTTGAGCGACACGTGCGCGAAGCCCGCGAGACCAGAGGACTGGTCGAACGTCCACGTGGCCACGTCCGGGCCGAGCACGTTGAGCTGGTCGCGCCACAGGTACGGGACCCAAGGTACGACCTGGGTGGTGAGGACCCGATCGATCGCCGCGTAGCACGAGATCCGCGACGGGCCGATCTTCGTCCCGCAGCGCTGAGCGGCCTTCGTGACGCTCGGCACGCCCGCGAGATTCCCCTTGACGCCTATCTCGCCGGCGACGCCGGGGGTGATCCCGACGAGCGAGTAGTTCGTGTTGCCCGACGAGATGATGTTCACGAAGAGCGGGTCGATGAACGTCGACGGGTCCGCGTAGTCCTTCCCCCACCGCGGGCGGGTGGAGATCGGCACGTTCTTCGACGGCGTCTGGATCACCGGATAGGCGCCGTTCACCGACCTGACCGAGAAGGTGAGGCCGATCTTGCCGGCGCTCGACTGGAGCACCGGCAGCATCTGCTTGTCGGACGTGCGGACGTCCTGGATCAACAGGATGTTCTTGCACTCCGGCGCGGTGCAGACGCCGTCGTCGTTGGCGTACTTCGAGAGCTTCATCTCGGCCTTCGCCTTCGCGACGCTCCCGTGGTACCCCGGCGTCTTGAACGGCTTGAAGCCGCTGAGCTGCCCGTTCAGCATTGAGTCGGGCATGATGTGGTCGGCCACGGGGCCGGCGATCGCGCCGCCCCAGGCCTTCCGCAAGCCGTCGCGGTCGACCACCCAGTTCATCGCCTTACGCACGTGGATGTCGTCGAACGGCGGCTGGGTGAGGTTCATCGTGATGTAGTTGCTCTGGTCGGCCGGGTTGACCTTCATCAGCTTGCGTTTGCTCGCGTTCGTCGAGTACTCGCGGATCACCTTGGCCGTGGGGCTTGCGAACGCGTCCTCATATTCGCCGGAGCCGATCTTGTTGTAGATGTCGTCGGCGTTCGTGTTCACGAGGAACTCGAAGCGGTCCGGGAGGCTCTCGCGAGCCTTCTTGCTGTCGGTCGCCGCGTTGTAGTTCGGGTTGCGGACGAGGATCAGCTGGGTCTCGCTGATGCCCTTCATCGGCTTGATGCTGCTGCACGAGCCGATGCTCACCTGGTCAGAGCCCTCGATCATGTACGGCCCCGAGGAGATGACGTCGAGCCCGTAGCGTCCCGGCTTGCCCTCGAAGCACTTCGCGACTTCCTGCGGGATCGGGCCGGCCGCCGGCATCGCCATCCGGTACGGCAAGTCGCCCGCAGGCACGGACGTGGTTGATCGAGATGGTCTTCGCGTTCGGCGTCTTGATGCCCGCGATCTGCTTCGCCTTGCCAGTCGCGTACGCGTTCCACCCCTTGGATCACGGTGTAGTAGAAGCCGTACTGCGCACCGTTCTTCGGTCTCGCTGCCCGTTCGAGCGCGTAGCGGATGTCCTTCGACGTGATCTCCCGGTTCACGGGCGGACCGAAGCGTGACGCCGTTCTTCAACGTGAACGTCCACGTCTTGCCGCCGTTCGTGGGGCGCGGGATCGACCGGTGCGAGATCCGGGACGACCTTGTTGCCCGCGGCGCCGGCGACGTGGTTGTAGCCGACGAGCCGCCGAATCAGCAGGCTCTGGTAGATCGAGATTGCGTTGGCGAGATACTCGCCGGTCGGATCGAAGCCGTTCGTCCAGCCGAACGACGACTCCCACCCGACCACGTACGTGCCGCCTCGAACGGCGGACTTCGACTCCGCCGCGGACACGGACACCGCCGTGACACCTGCGACGCTGACGATGATCGCCATGCAGGCGATCACCCTCCAGTTGGTGAATTTCACCGATTGCCTCCTTCCGGCCCTCGAACGGGGTCCCTCAACTGCTCTTCAGTCGTCTTGGACGCACCCTCGCTGTGCAAAGTTGGCTAATACGGGTCGATTATGCAAAAGAGTGACCCATTTATCGATCACTTCGTACATCGAGCGCGTCCCGTAGCCCGTCGCCGAGGAGGTTGAAGGAAAGGGTCGTGGTGACGAGGAACGCCCCAGGAAAGACCATCAGCCACCATGCGACGTCGTACAGCCCTGAGGCGTCGGCGAGGATCTGCCCCCAGGAGGCCTGATCAGGCGGAACCCCGAGGCCGAGATAGGAGAGCGCGGCCTCGAAAAGGATGTTCTGCGGAATGAGGAGCGTCGCGAGCACGATGATCGGCGCCATCAGGTTCGGGAGGACGTCGCGGACGATGATGCGAACGTTCCCGGCGCCGAGCGAGCGGCTCGCCTCGACGAAGTCCTTCTCCCGCAGCGAGATCGTGTTTCCGCGGACGACGCGCGCGACATATGGCCACGAGAACAGCACAATCACCGCAATCACGATCGTGAGACCTGGCTGGATCGCGCCGCCGAGACACCCTTCCTTGGTGGTCGAGCACGCCGCGACGATCCCGATCGAGACGAGGAGCACAGGCACGGCGAGCATCACATCGGCGAAGCGCGACAGGAAGGTGTCGGCGTAGCCGCCGAAGTACCCGGCCAGGAGGCCTACCACGACGCCGATGAACACCGCGATGCCCGAGGCGACGATCCCGACGAGCAGCGAGGTGCGTGCCCCTGCCATGACGCGCACGAAGAGGTCGCGCCCGGCGGCGTCGGCACCGAAGTAGAACTTGGAGTTCGGCCCCTTCGGGAGGCCGAAGTCGTCCGTCATCTCGGAGAGGTACGGCTCGTTCTGGGGATGCCCCGAGATTCGCTCCGCGAGCGGGCCGCCGAAGATCGCCAGGAACACGAGGATCCCGATGGCCACGGCGCCGACGAGAGCCGCCTTGTCTTGACGAAACCGGCTCCAGAAAAGTTCCCAAGGTGTGCGGCCCCGGTGCGTGACCGGGCCGGCGTCGACGACAGCCGGGTCTGCAACGCTCACCGTGCCCTCGTCGCGGGCAGCGCCAACCTCAGCACCGCGTGAGTATAGATCGCTCGCTGGTCCGGAGAGCCAGATTCCTCTACGCGGCCAGACCGGCGAGCTCGCGCAGCGCTGCGAGCCGGCTCAGCGCCTGGCCCTCCAGCTGCCGCACGCGCTCTCGTGTCAGGTCGAGCTCGTGCCCGATCGCCTCGAGCGTCCATGGCTCGCCCTCGAACCCGAACCGCAGCTCGAGGATCCGCCGCTCGCGCTCCGGGAGCGCGTCGAGCGCCCGCCGGACGCCCTGCCGGCGGAGGGACTCCTCGGCCTCGTCGAACGGGTCCGCTGCCTCACGGTCGGCGAAGAGGTCACCGAGCTCGCCCTCGTCGTCCGAGCCGACGGACTGGTTCAGCGAGACGGACGCGTGCGCGGCGCTCATCGCCTCCTCGACGTGCTGGATCGGCAGGCCCGTTGCCTCGGCGAGCTCCTCCTTCGTCGCCTCGCGGCCGAGCTCGACCTCGAGGCGGCGCGCGGCGCGGGAGAGCTTCTGCTGACGCTCGACGACGTGCACGGGCACGCGAATCGTCCGCGCGTGGTTCGCGACGGCGCGCTGCACCGACTGGCGGATCCACCACGTCGCGTACGTCGAGAACTTGAACCCGCGGCGCCAGTCGAACTTCTCGACCGCGCGGTTGAGCCCGAGCGTTCCCTCCTGGATCAGGTCGAGGAACGGTACGCCGAGCCCGCGGTAGCCCTTGGCGATCGACACGACGAGCCGGAGGTTCGACTCGATCATGTGCCGCTTCGCGACCGGGTCGCCGCGCTCGATGCGCTTCGCGAGCTGCACCTCCTGCGCAGCGTTCAGAAGCTTGTGGCGGCCGACATCGGCGAGGAACAGCTGGAGCGAGTCCGCGGCGCCCGAGAGCGTCTCGCTCGCCCAGACGGCGGCCTCCGCCGCCTCCTTCGCCTTCTCCTCTTCGCTCTGAGCCGGCGCGCCGACCTCGAGGCCCATCGCCTCGAGCTCGCGGGTCACCTGCTCGAGCTCCTCCGGACCAAGCTCGTTCTCGGCCACGAACGCCTCGAGCTCGGCCGGATCAACCCAGCCACGCTCCTCGGAGCGCTCCACGATGCCCTTCAGTTGGTCAGTCTCGAACAGTTCGATGAGCTGGTTCTGCGTCAACCCTGTGTATCAGTCCTTTCGCATCCCTCGGCGGAGCACAATCCTCTTTCACTCTATGCGCGATGCTTTGGTTCTTCCACGGGATCCGGACGCCAAACCGTGTCACAAACCCGCAACGCATGCGGCGTACCTCGTATTCCAACGGCGAACACGCCTCCCGCATAGGCGGTCAACCGTACTTCTGACAGGCTACGACGCTTTTCGGACGCCGTGGTTGGCGCCTCAGCGCCTCGATCGCGTGCGGCTGCGCGGCTGCGCGGGGCCTTTCGCGCGCCGTTCGGCGAGCAGCTCCAGCGCCCGCTCGAGCGACAGCCCGTCGACGTCGTCGCCGCGTCGCAGGCTCGCGTTCGTCTCCCCGTCGGTGACGTACGGGCCGAAGCGGCCGTCCTTCACGACGAGCGGCTTGCCGCTCTGCGGATCCGGCCCGAGTTCCTTGAGCGGAGGCTTCGGCGCGCCGCGGCCGCGACGCTGCTTCGGCTGGGCGAGGAGCGCCTCCGCCTCCTCGACGGTGAGGGACAGGAGCTGCTCCTCGGACTCGAGCGACCGGGTCTCCGCGCCCTTCTTGACGAACGGCCCGTAGCGGCCGTTCGAGACGACGATCTCCTCCCCGTCCGTCCCCTCGAGGGTGCGTGGGAGCGTCAGCAGCCGGACGGCGTCGTCGAGCGCGATCGTGTCGAGGGACATCGACGCGAAGAGCGACGCGGTGCGCGGCTTGCCGTCCTCGCCCTCGGGAAGCACCTCGGTGACGTAGGGGCCGTAGCGGCCGTCGCGCGCCGCGATCTCGCGGCCCGTCTCCGGATGGGTCCCGAGCGCACGCTCGGCCCCGGCGGGCTGCGCGAGCAACTCCTCGGCTCGCTCCGGCGTGAGCTCGTCCGGCGCGACCTCGTCAGGCAGGCTCGCCCGCTGCTCGCCGCGCTCGAGGTACGGGCCGTACTTGCCCACGCGGACGACGATGTCGGAGCGGGGGATCGCGATCGAGTTGACGTCGCGCGCATCGATGCCCTCGAGGTGGTCGGTGACGAGCGCGTGGAGGCCGGGGTCGCCGTCTCCGAAGTAGAAGCGCCGGAGCCACGCGACACGCTCCTCGTTCCCGGCGGCGATGCGGTCGAGGTCGTCCTCGAGCCGTGCGGTGAAGTCGTAGTCGACCAGCTGGTCGAAGTGCTTCTCGAGAAGCTGCGTGACCGAGAACGCGACGAACGTCGGCACGAGCGCCGTGCCCTTCTTGTAGACGTAGCCGCGGTCGAGGATCGTCCCCATGATCGACGCGTACGTCGACGGGCGGCCGATGCCGCGGTCCTCCAGGGCCTTGACGAGGCTCGCCTCGGTGTAGCGGGCCGGCGGGCTGGTCTCGTGGCCCTGCGGCTCGAGTGCCGAGACCTGCAGCGTCTGGCCGACGGTCAGCGCCGGCAGGCGCCGCTCCTCGTCCTCCTCCGCCGACGGCTCGTCACGGCCCGACTCGTACGCCTTCAGGAAGCCCGGGAACGTGATCACCGTGCCGCTCGCCCGGAACGTCACGGCCCGCTCGTCGGTCGCAGTTGCGCCGAGCTCGATCGACACCGTCTGCCCGCTCGCGTCCTTCATCTGCGAGGCGACGGTTCGCTTGAAGATCAGGTCGTAGAGTGCGAGCTCGTCACGCGATACCTCGCGCTGGAGCTCGTCGGGCGTCCGGAACACGTCGCCCGCGGGGCGGATCGCCTCGTGCGCCTCCTGCGCGTTCGCGACGGCGCGCTCGTACCGGCGCGGCGCGGCGGGGACGGTCTCGGGGCCGTACGCGCGTGCGGCGTGTGCCCGCGCCGCGTTCAGCGCGGCGTCGGAGAGCGTGACGGAGTCCGTGCGCATGTACGTGATATGGCCGTTCTCGTAGAGCCGCTGCGCGAGGCGCATCGTCGTCTGCGACGAGAACCGGAGCTTGCGGCTCGCCTCCTGCTGAAGGGTCGACGTGCGGAACGGCGCCGCAGGGCGCCGCGTGTAGGGCTTCTCGTCGACCTTCTCGACGTTGAACGGCCGGCCCTCGAGCCCGCCGGCGAGCGCACGCGCGGCCTCCTCGTCGAGCACGAGGATCGCCTCCGATGCCGTCGTCCCGTCCTCGCGGAAGTCGCGTCCCTGCGCGACTCGACTGCCCTCGACCGTCGAGAGCCGCGCGTCGAAGGACCCGGCTCGAACGTTCCGACGATGTCCCAGTACGACGCCGCGACGAAGCGCATCCGCTCGCGCTCCCGGTCGACGACGAGGCGCGTCGCGACGGACTGCACGCGTCCCGCCGAGAGCCGCGGCATGACCTTCTTCCAGAGCACGGGGGAGACCTCGAAGCCGTAGAGCCGGTCGAGGATCCGGCGCGTCTCCTGTGCGTCGACGAGACGCTCGTCGATGTCCCGCGTCTGCTCGAGGGCGCGCTGGATCGCGTCCTTCGTGATCTCGTGGAAGACCATGCGCCGCACCGGCACCTTCGGCCGGAGCACCTCGCGCAGGTGCCAGGCGATCGCCTCGCCCTCGCGGTCTTCGTCCGTCGCGAGCAGGAGCTCCTCGGACTCGGCGAGCTTCTTCTTCAGCTCCGAGACGACGTGCTTCTTGTCCGAGTCGACGATGTAGAACGGCTCGAACCCGTGCTCGACGTCGACACCGAGCTTGCCGTACTGCGCCCGCTTCTCCTTCGGGACGTCCGAGGCCCGCTCCGGGAGATCGCGGATGTGGCCGACGCTCGACTCCACGACGAAGTCGCGGCCGAGGTAGCCGGCGATGGTCCGCGCCTTGGCGGGGGACTCGACGATGACGAGACGGGTCATGGACGTGACAGCGTAACGGCCTCGTTCGTCGGCGCTTCGGACGTATCCTGCGCGCCCATGGCTTCACCGCCCAGGCCGAGCTGGCTGTACTTCCTCGTCGCGGCCCTCAGCTGGCCCGTCTTGCGGGCCGTCTACCGGCTGCGCTGGACGGGCCGCGAGCATGTGCCGGACGGCGGCTGCGTGCTCGCCGCGAACCACTGGTCGAACTTCGACCCGTGGCCGCTCGGCATCCCGCTCTTCCCGCGGCGCTTCCTCCGGTTCATGGCGAAGAAGGAGCTCTTCTGGCTGCCGCTCGGCTGGATCGTCCGCGCCGGGGGCGGCTTTCCGGTCGATCGCGGGAGGCGCGACCAGCAGGCGGTCGACACGGCGGTGGCGCTCTGCCGCGAGGGGCACGCGGTCGTCATGTTCCCCGAGGGAACACGCCGCGCGAAGGGCATGCGAAAGCGTCACGAGGCGCGCTGGCACAGCGGCGCGGCGCGGATCGCGCTCGAGGCAGGTGTCCCGCTCGTCCCGGCGGGAATCGTCGGAACGGACCGCCTGAAGCGATTCGGTCCCATGCGCGTCGCCTACGGCGCGCCGCTCGAGCTCGGTGACCTCGAGGCGATGGACCTCTCCGAGGCGGCGACCGTCGCGACCGAGCGGCTGCGTGACGCGATCACGGCGCTCGAGCGCGAGGCGGCGGGAGAGCCGGAGTGAGCGCGGCGCTCCTGATCGTCGACGGCGACTCGTTCGCGCACCGCGCTTTCCACGCGCTGCCACGGTCGATCCGCCGCGCGAACGGGCGGCCGGGGAATCTCCTCACGGGCTTCACCTCGATGCTCCTCCGTCTCTACGAGGCGGAGCAGCCTCGTGCGGTGGTCGTCGGCTGGGACACGCTCTTCGTGCCGACGTACCGGCACGAGCTGCTTCCCGGCTACCAGGCCGGCCGCGAGTTCGACCCCGAGCTCCTCGAGCAGCTCGATCTCGCGCCCGGCCTGCTCGAGGCCGGAGGGATCGTCTGCGGGAAGGCGGCGGGCTTCGAGGCCGACGACTTTCTCGGTGCGGCGGTCGCGGCCGAGCGGAAGCGGGGAGGCACGTCGCTCGTCGCGACTTCGGACCGCGACGCGTTCCAGCTCGTGGCGGACGACGTCACGATCCTTCAGCCCGTGCGCGGCGTGAGCGAGCTGGCGCGGATCGGCCCCGCGGAGGTGCGGGAGCGCTACGAGGTCGACCCGAGCCAGGTGCCGGACTTCATCGCACTGCGCGGAGACCCGTCGGACAAGATTCCCGGCGCCCGCGGCGTCGGCGCCAAGACCGCCGCCTCGCTGCTCGCGCAGTACGGGACGCTCGACGAGATGCTCGACGCCGGGCGGTTCGCGGCCGAGGCGGACGCGCTTCGGATGTATCGCCGGATCGCGACGTTCGACGTCAAGGCGCCGCTGCCCAAGCTGCCGAGGAGGGCGCCCGACTGGAACGCGATCGCCGACGCGGCCGAGGAGCTCGGGCTCGCGCGGCTCGCCGGCCGGGTGCGGGAGTCCGCATCGAGCTGATCTCGCACCCGGACCTCGGGCACCTCCACCCGACCAGCCGGTATCACCACCCCGAGCGCGAGGAGCGGCTCGTCCTGCTCCTGGAAGCGCTCGGCGGAGCCCGGACGGGTCGCCCGGCCACGCGCGAGCAGCTCGGGCGGGTGCACACGGCGTCGTACCTCGACACGCTCGCCGGGCTCGACGCACCGACGTGGCTCGACGGCGACACGATCGCCGGGCCGACGTCGTGGGAGGCGGCTCTGCTCGGGGCGGGTTGCGCGACGGAGGCGGCTACCGGAGGCGGGTTCGCGCTCGTTCGGCCGCCGGGCCACCACGCGCTCGCCGACCGCGCGATGGGCTTCTGCCTCGTGGACAACGTCGCGGTTGCTGCCCGCTACGCCCAGGACGCGCTCGACTGCGAGCGAATCGCGATCGTGGACTGGGACGTGCACCACGGCAACGGCACCGACGCGATCTTCCGCGGCGACGACTCGGTCCTTGCGGTGTCCCTGCACCAGTGGCCCTTCTATCCGGGAACCGGCGGCCCGGGCACGAGCGACGAATCGACGCTCAACGTGCCGCTCCCGGCCGGGTCGGGGGACGACGACTACCTCGCGGTGTTCGCCGAGCTCGTCGAGCCGGCAGTCCGAGCGTTCGAGCCGGACCTCGTGCTCGTCGCCGCCGGGTTCGACGCCCACGTCGACGACCCGCTCGCGCACATGGAGGTGACCGAGAGGGGGTTCGAGGAGCTCGCCCGGCGGTCGGCACAACTCGGCCCGCGGGTCGCCGCGGTGCTCGAGGGCGGCTACAACCTCGCGACCCTGCCGCGCCTCGTGGAGGCGGCGCTGGGCGGATTCGATGCCGCGTAGCCCCGGATAGGCTCCGCGCCGTGGCCGACGAGGCACGAATCCGCACCGCGATCGCCGGCGCCGACCGCCACCTGAACGCGTGGCACGGTAGCCCGCGGCCGCGGGAGCGGATGGCCGCGATCGCCGAGGCGACGGCCGCCGACGAGCGGATGGACACCTATGGCTCCGGCGAGCGCATCGAGCGGCTCGAAGGCACCGTGGCAGAGCTCCTCGGCAAGGAGGCCGCGGTCTTCATGCCGACCGGGACGATGGCACAGCCGATCGCGCTGCGCATCTGGACCGATCGCCGACGGATCGCGACGGTCGCCTTCCATCCGACCTGTCACCTCGAGTTGCACGAAGAGCGCGCGTACGCGCATCTCCACGGCCTTCACGCGCAGCTCGTCGGCGACCCGAACCGCCTCATCCGGCTCGAGGACCTCGAGGCGATCCGCGAGCCGGTCGCCGCGCTCCTGCTCGAGCTCCCCCAGCGCGAGATCGGAGGCCTGCTCCCCGAATGGGACGACCTCGTCGCGCAGGCGGGCTGGGCACGCGACAGGGGGATCGCCACGCACATGGACGGAGCGCGGTTCTGGGAGGCGGTGCCGTACTACGGCCGTCCCCACGCCGAGGTCGCCGGCCTCTTCGACAGCGTGTACGTCTCGTTCTACAAGGGGCTCGGCGCCATTGCGGGCGCCGCGCTCGCGGGGGATGCCGACCTCGTCGCGGAGGCGCGCGTCTGGCAGCGCCGCCAGGGAGGCAACCTCGTCACCATGCACCCCTTCGTCGTCTCCGCCGAGACCGCGCTCGCCGAGCGCCTCGACGACCCGCCGCGCTACCTCGCGCATGCGCGCGCGCTCGCAACGGCGCTCTCAGAGGTCGAGGGCCTCGAGGTCGTGCCGAACCCGCCCCAGACGGCGATGTTCCACGTCCTGCTCCGCGGCGACGGCGACCGGCTCTCCGACGCCGCGCTCACGGTCGCGGAGGAGCGGAAGGTGTTCGTGTTCGGAGACCCGAGCTCGACGACGTCGCCGAGCTGGCAGCGCCACGAGGTCATGGTCGGGGAGGTGACGCTCGCCATCCCGCCCGAGGAGCTGCGAGACCTCTACGGCGAGATCCTCGAGCGCGCGGCCGGCTGATCAGCCCGCGAACACAAGCCGCTCGCCGTATTCGACGATCTCCGCGTACGACGGCGGCGACTCGAGCATCCCGATCATCCGCTCCGCCGCCGGGTCGCCGCTCGCGCGGTAGCGCGCCGCGGCCCTCTCGACCGCGAACGTCGTCCGTCGCAGCTCGACGTCGGGCCCGAGGACGGCCCAGCAGGCATTCCCGGGGCCGAGGCCGTACGACATCCCGACGCTGCCTGCGTTGATCGACCGGATCCCCGCGACGCGACGGTCGAACTGGAGGTGCGTGTGCGCCGTGACGAGCACGCGCTCGCCGACGCCCTCCATGAAGATCCGAACGCGCTCCTCGGGTGTCTCCGGGGTCACGACCTCCTCGTCGTTCCGCGGAGAGCCGTGGCAGAAGCGGACCGGACCGAGGTCCGTGACGTCGACAGACGTCTGCTCGACGAACGTCGCGAGCCGGGCGCGCGCCTCCGGCGAGTGCTGCTCGAGGAGCCAGGGCTTCCGCTCGGCCGGCTCGTCGCCTTCCGCGAGGAGCGTGCGCTCGGCGTTCCCCCGGACGAAGATCGCCGGCGTCTGAAGGGTGTCGACGAGCGCGAGCGTTGCCTCGGGCTCCGGCCCCCAGGTCAGGTCGCCGCCGAAGACGACGAGGTCGGGACGGACCTCCTCGAGCTCGGCCAGCACCGCCTCGAGCGCGACTGTGTTCCCGTGGACGTCGGAGAGGACGACGACACGATCGGCGGTCACGCGTTTACGTCTCCCGACCGTCGGCTAGGCATCTCCACGACGACACGAAAGGGGTGAGCGGACGTGCCGATGTGGGCCTGGGTTCTCTTGATCATCCTGCTGGTACTCGTGCTGTTCGGCGGCGTGAGCGTCGGGCGGCGCTAGCCGCTGCGCGTTCGGGGCGTCCGAGAGGGCGCCCCGCATCGCTCGCGGCTCCCCGTACGCGGCGGACCCTAATCGGTGTACGGTCGGCGTCGATGGGTTCCGATCGGGAGATCCTCCGCTGGGAGCTCTTCGGAACGGCCGCGCGGGAGCTCGCGCAGCAAGTCGCCGACGACGGCTACGAGCCCGAGATGATCCTCTCGATCGCGCGGGGCGGACTGCTGGTCGGCGGCGCCCTCGGGTATGCGCTCGACGTGAAGAACGTCTACACGATGAACGTCGAGTACTACACCGGCGTGGACGAGCGGCTCGAGGTGCCGCGCATCCTGCCACCGGCGCCCGACTTCGTCGATCTCGACGACGCGCGGATCTTGATCGCCGACGACGTCGCCGACACCGGCAACACCCTCCGCAGCGTGCAGGAGTTCTGCGCCGGGAAGGTCGGGGAGGTTCGCGTCGCGGTGCTCTACGAGAAGCCGGCCTCGCTCGTCGCGTGCGACTACGTGTGGCGACGCACCGACCGCTGGATCAACTTCCCGTGGAGCGACAAGGCGCCCATAGTCACGCGGGTTGGCGCCGTGCGCGACGCCTGACGCCGCCCGCGGAGCGACCCGGACGGGTCGCGGGCGAAATCGCAGGTGTAGAAAAAGCCCTGTCTCCAGGGCTTTTTCGGTAGCAGGCCTGTAAGCCGGATTCTGTCGTGGATGGCCATCCATCTAGGCCACCGGTTCCCCGGTGGCTCGAGCGGCGTACCCGGTCCCTCGGCGGGCCGCGTCATCGGGACCTGCTTCGCCTTGCACCGGACGGGGTTTGGCGAGCCGCCGTGTCACCACGGATCGCTGGTGGGCTCTTACCCCACCGTTTCACCCTTACCGACGCCTGAGCGCCGGCGGTCTCCTCTCTGTTCCACTTTCCGTCGGCTTTCGCCGCCTGGGATTTCCCCAGCGTCCTGCCCTGCGGTGTCCGGACTTTCCTCGGACGCCCGGGGGCGCCCGCAGCCATCCGGCCTGCGACCCGAATTGTACGTCGCCTACGACGCGGTGCCGGCTCGCGGCAGCACGACCTCCGGAACCTCGCGCCCGTCGGCGAGGAGCGAGCGGCACTCCGGGCAGGCGAGCACGCCGCGGAGGCGCATGACGAACTCGCCGCATGCCAGGCACTCGAGGCTCGCCCCCCGAGAGAGTGCGAGCAGCTCCTGGTCGAGCGTGCGCGCGAAGGATGCGACGGCGCCGCTCATCGCAGGCTCCGGAACACCCCCACGACCTTGCCGAGGATCCGCACGTGGTCGGCGTAGATCGGCTCGAGCGCCGCGTTCTCCGGCTGCAGGCGGATCCGTCCGTCGGCCTCGCGGAAGAAGGTCTTCACCGTCGCCTCGTCGGTCGTCTCGTCGTCGCCGGCGAGCGCAACGACGATGTCGCCGTTCCGCGCATCGTCGCGCCGCTGCACGACGATGGTGTCGCCGTCGAGGATCCCGGCCTCGATCATCGAGTCGCCGTGGATCGTGAGCAGGAAGTCGGCGCCCTGGCCGATCGACTCCGGGACGGCGACGACGTCCTCGACGTTCTCGTCCGCGAGCAGCGGCGAGCCGGCGGCGACGCGGCCGAGGAGCGGAAGGCGCGGGACGTCGGAAGCGGCTGCCGTTTCGACGCGTCGGTGCCCGGTCAGCTCGATTGCGCGAGGTTTCGACGGGTCGCGCTTGATCAGCCCGACGCGCTCGAGGTTCGCGAGGTGGGCGTGCACGGTCGAGGGCGACGCGAGGCCGACCTCCTCGCCGATCTCGCGCACGGTCGGCGGGTAGCCGTGGTCGTCCACGTACATGACGAGGAACTGCCAGATCTCCTGTTGACGCGCGGTGAGAGGGGTCTCGGCCGACACGGGTCGCCTCCTGGTGGGATTCCGACGAACGTATGTTCGTCACGAAGGGTAGGGATCCTTCCGGACGACGTCAATTCGCCATGGGGCGACGTCGATCCGTCGGCGCTCTCCGGATGATCGGGACGGGAGGGTGGCTCGCGGGGGAACCAGGGGTTCCCCCGCGTCATGCGCTGGAGAGGACTTGAACCTCCACGACCGCAATGGCCACCAGGCCCTCAACCTGGCGCGTCTACCAATTCCGCCACCAGCGCGTGGACGTCGGATGATACCCGCCGCGGCGTCGCCGCTCGACGGGCTAGACGAGCAGGCGGTACAGCACCACCGTGTTGATGCCGAAGAGCACGGCGACGGCGACGGTGAGGCGCGTCAGGTTCCGCTCGACGATGTGGGTGCCGCCCTGAGAGGTCGGCGTGAAGCCGATGCCACCGAACCCCGCCTCCCGCCCCGAATGCATCAGCACGAGGGCGACGAGCGCGGCGCCGAGCAGCACCTGGAAGACGGCGAAGACGGAGACCATCGAGACGGCATGGTAGCGGCGGGAATCGTCGTCTACGCTCGCGCCATGGCTGCGGGTGACGACGCGCGAGCGAGGATCCAGCGGCTCCTCGTGACCGGGGACAACCGCCTCAAGCAGGGCGTCTCCCGGGACAAGGTGCGGGAGAGCTACGAGCAGGCGCTCGAGGCCGCGCGGGAGGCCGGGCTCGAGGACGCCGTACGCCCGCTTGTCGAGATCAGGCTCGCGGATCTCGACGCCCGCGAGAGCTCCTGAGCCGGCGGGCGATACCAGCCGACCGCTTCGCCAGACTGAGCGGGTCCCGACCACTCGAGCACAAAGGGGCGTCATGGGGAAGTTGCACAGGTACCTCGCCGAAGCGCTCGGCACGTTCACCCTGGTCGTGGTCGGCTCGTTCGCGATCGTCTCCGCGAACCTGTTCCCGGCCGCAGGTGCGGGGATCGTCGCGATCGCGCTGGGCTTCGGCCTCGCGCTGCTGGCCGGTCTGTACGCCTTCGCGGCGGTGTCGGGGGGGCACTACAACCCCGCCGTCTCACTCGCCATGTTCCTCGACGGACGCCTGTCGATCGCCGACATGGTGCGCTACTGGATCGCCCAGGTCGCCGGCGCCATCGCCGCGTCGCTCGTGGTGCTCATCGCCTACGACGACAACGTGGTCGCCGGGACGACGACACAGGCGTCCGACGTGTGGGCGGCGATCGTCGTCGAGGTCGTCTTCACTGCGATCTTCATCGCGGTGATCCTCGACTCGACGAGGGCGGAGCGAGCCCACGGGACCGCACTCCTCGCGATCCCGCTGACGCTCGTCGCGATCCACGTCGCCGCAATCCCGATCAGCGGGGCGTCCGTCAACCCCGCACGGAGCCTCGGGCCGGCGATCGTCGGCACGGAGTTCACGGATCTGTGGATCTACCTGATCGCACCGCCGATCGGCGCGGTGCTCGGCTGGATCGCCCACCGCATCGTCGTGATGGAAGACACGAGCATGCGGCCGGTGCAAGCCCCCCGCGGGGGCGCGACCAGCTAGCGGCGCTCGACCGGGGCGCCCGCGGCGGCGGGCGCCCTCGTCGCGCTCTCGAGGAGTGCCTCGATGCGCTCGACCTGGTGGCGCACGTCGTGCGCCTCGGCGGCGGCACGCGCCGCGTCGTTCGGTCGCGGCAGCGCCGCGGCCGCTCCCAGCGCCGCGGCGATCGCGGCCTCGTCGTGCGGGTCGACGAGCACGCCTGCCTCGGGTGTCACGAACTCGGGGGGGCCGCCGACCCGCGTGGCGACGACGGAGCGGCCGCACGCCATCGCCTCGAGCGTCGCCAGCCCGAACGGCTCGACGAGGCTCGGCTGGCAGACGACGTCGGCCGCCGAGAGCCAGCGCGGGACGAGCGGATGCGGAACGGGTCCCGCGACCACGACGCCCGGGCGCCCCTCGAGCGTCGCGCGGAGCGGCCCGTCACCGACGAAGGCGAGCGAGCCCTCGCCGTGGCGCGCGAACGCGTTCGCGAGGCGGACGACGTTCTTGCGCTCGTCGAGAGTGCCGAGGCAGAGGAACGCCGTCCCGTCCGGCTCCCAGCCGACCTCGGCGCGGGCCGCCGCCGTGTCGTCGGGCGTGAACCGCAGGAGGTCGACGCCGCAGTCGATCACCTCGGTCTTCGCGGCCGACTCGGGGACGACCGCCGCGAGCCGGTCGCGGAGCCAGCCGGAGACCGCGACGACGGCCTTCGCACGCCGGACCGCGAGCCGCGTCGCGCTGCGGACGCACCCGCGACCGCTCTGCATTCGCGACGTCCTGGCCGTGGGCCGTCAGGACGGCGGGTGCACGTCCCGCGAGCGCGCCGAGCAACCCGGCGGGGACGAGGAAGTGCGCGTAGACGACCTCGGGCCGGAAGCGGCGCGCGGTCCGGGCGACGTCACGGGCGAGAACGAGGTGGCGGGCGTGGCCGCCCCGCCGGTCGACGACCGCGCGCGCGAGCTCGTGCCCTCGCTCGGCGAGCCCCGCCTCGAGGTCCGCAACGAACGTACCGAGCGTCGGCGCGCTCGGCCCCGGGTACATCTGGGAGACGAGCAGGATCCGCATGCGACCCCGTCGACCGGTCAGTCGCGGGTGACCTGCAGGACTCCGAGGCACATCTCGTCGGTCGTCCCCTCGCCCCAGAGGATGTAGCGCGGGTCTCCCCTTCGGAGCGACACGTCGTGCGTGCAGGTCACGCGAACGACGTCTCCCGGCCCCGCGCTGACCGGGCGCTCGAGCGTGTACGCCGCCTGCCAGTGGAAGCTCCAGCGCGGGATCTCGAGCAGCAGCCGGGCACCGGGCGTGCCGGGGTTCAGCTCAACCCGGATCGAGCGGCCGAGGAGGTGCATGTGGCCGGCGACCGCCTGGATCGTGACGGGGGACGTGACGGGTCGATCGCACGTCGTCGTCGGCCGCGCGACAGGCCGGGCGGCGTCCTTGCCGCAGAGGAGCAGCAGCCCGGTCGGCACGAGCGCCGCGTCGTTCCCGAAGCGCTTCGCCTGGTCGAAGACCGCCGCGGTGCGATCGCAGAGCGGCGCCTGCTCGCCCGCCCGGCACGCGAGCTCGACCGGGGCGGGGAGGAGCACCGTGTGGACCGGCTCGAGGGCGCGTGTGCCGGGCGCCGTGGTCAGCACCGCCCGCGAGCGGTCGGGCCGGGACCCGTTGAGGAGGTTGTAGTGGACCTGCATCACGATGCGGCTGCCCGCCGGCAAGCGCGATCCCCGTGCCCGCCCGCAGCCGGTCGCCGCCCCAGCCCGGCGCCCAGGCGGCGATCCAGCCCGCGTCGTCGAGGACGCCGCGCGGGTTCGCCGTGCCCTCGCGAGACGCCCGGCCCGCCGAAGCATGTCCAGCCGGCCCCGGGCGTTCGGCGGTCGAGCGCAGCCGCCTCGGCGGCGACGTTGGCCCCGATGCGATAGAGGATCACGTGGTGGACGAGCGAGGGCGTCCCCGGCGCGATCCGTGCCGAGGTGACGAACCGATCTGCCTTCAGCTTCGGGTCGAGGAGGAAGCAGCGGTAGTCGTCGGTGCCGCCGTTCGTCGCGGATGGGTGATAGCGACCGCTCATCGAGAGCTCGAGGTACGACTCGCCCGACGCGAGCCTGCGTGTCCGAGGGCGGCGGCGCGCCGACCGGTGTGCCGTGGCGCGCGCCGCCGGGCCGGACGAGCTGAGCCCGCGCCCAGGCGATCAGCGTCGCGCGCTCGCGGGCGTCGAGCGTCCGGCGCGCCTGGCCGACGTAGGCCGGCGACCGAGCGCTCGGCGGCCAGGGCGGCATGCGGTTCGCCTGCAGCGCCGCCACGAGGAGCGGCGCCCTGCTCGCGAGGTCGCGCTCGGTGCGGAACGCGAACGGCGCGATCCCCCCGTCGCGGTGGCACCCCGCGCACGTCTCGCGCACGATCGGCGCGACGTCGCGGGCGAAGTCGGGCGTGGCTGCCGGCGCCGCTCCCGCGGAGCCGCTCCCGAGCGCGAGCGCGCCCGCCGCGACGGCAGCGAGGACTGCGCCGAGCGCAACCGCAGCGATACGACCTCGTGAGCTCACCGGCGCGAAGGGTACGCGCGCTACCTGGCGTCGTACGTGCCCCAGAGCCCGCGCAGCGCGCCGCACAGCTCGCCGATGGTCGCCCGGACGGAAAGCGCGTCGCGCAACGCGGGCATGAGGTTCTCCTCCGTCTCGGCCAGGCGCGCGACCTCCGCGACGGCCGCCTCCGCGGCCGCTGCGTCCCGGCTCGCGCGAAGCGCCTGCGTGCGCTCGCGCTGCGCCCGCTCGATGGCGGGGTCCAGGCGGTGGAGCTCGACGAGCTCCGGCTCGTCGGTCGCGAAGCGGTTGACACCGACGATGACGCGCTCGCCGGTCTCGACCTCGCGCTGCCAGCGGAAGGCCGACTCCTCGATCTGGTCCTGCACCCACCCCGCCTCGATCGCGGCGACTGCGCCCCCGAGCTCGTCGATCCGCTCGATGAGCTCGCCCGCCCGGCGCTCGAGCTCGTCGGTGAGCGCCTCGACGTACCACGACCCGCCGAGCGGGTCGGCGGTGTCGGTCGTGCCCGCCTCGTGCATGAGGATCTGCTGCGTCCGCAGGGCGAGCGTCGCCGCCCGCTCCGTCGGCAGCGCGAGCGCCTCGTCGAAGCCGTTCGTGTGGATCGACTGCGCACCTCCGTAGACGGCCGACAGCGCCTGCGCGGCGACGCGGACGAGGTTGTTCTCGGGCTGCTGGGCGGTGAGCGTCGAGCCGCCGGTCTGCGCGTGAAAGCGGAGCGCCTGCGCCCGCTGGCTCGTCGCCCCGAAGCGGTCGCGCATGATCCCCGCCCACAGGCGCCGCGCGGCGCGGAACTTCGCCACCTCCTGCAGCACGTCGTTGTGCGCATTGAAGAAGAACGAGAGGCGCGCGCCGAACTCGTCGGGCGAGAGCCCGGCCGCGACCGCGGCGTCGCAGTACGCGATGCCGTTCGCCAGCGTGAACGCGAGCTCCTGTGCCGCGGTCGATCCGGCCTCGCGGATGTGGTAGCCGGAGATGGAGATCGTGTTCCAGCTCCGGATCCGCTCGGCGCAGTACGCGAACAGGTCGGTCGTCAGCCGCATCGAGGGCCGCGGCGGGAAGATGTAGTTGCCGCGCGCGATGTACTCCTTGAGCACGTCGTTCTGCACCGTCCCGCGCAGGGCGTCGCCCGGGATCCCCCGCTCCGCCGCGACGAGCTCGTAGCAGAGGAGCAGCAGCGCGGCGGGCGCATTGATCGTCATCGAGCGTCGAGACCTCGTCGAGCGGGATGCCTTCCAGGAGCCGCCCCATGTCGTCGACCGAGTCGATCGCGACGCCCGTGCGTCCCACCTCGCCCTCGGCGAGCGGGTCGTCGGAGTCGTAGCCGAGCTGCGTCGGCAGGTCGAACGCGACCGAGAGACCGGTCTGGCCGCGCGCGAGCAGCGTGCGGAAGCGCGCGTTCGTCTCCTCGGCCGACCCGAACCCGGCGTACTGGCGCATCGTCCACGGGCGGCCGCGGTACATGTCCGCGTACGGGCCGCGCGTGAACGGGAACGAGCCCGGCGGCTCCTCGGGCCCGCTCGCGTCGTCAGGCCCGTAGACGGGCTTCACCTCGATGCCCGATTCGGTCGCGCGTCGGTCGGGCGTGAGCGCCACGGTCGAGATCCTATGCCGGCGTCCGGAGAGCCGGTCGCGCTTGGGCGCCCGGTCGGCTAGAGCGAGCCGCCGGCGCGCTCGATCGCGTCGAGCGCGATGCGACGGCCGGTCTCGACGTGGCGCGCGATCGCGGCACGCGCGGCGACGGCGTCGCGCGCCTCGAGCGCCTCGAGGATCGCGCGGTGCTCCGTCACGAGGTACTCGCCGCGCTCGAGCCGCCCGCCGCGGATGACCTGCATCATCAGGTTGATCGAGAGCTCGCGGTAGAAGCGCGAGAGGAGCTGGTTCCCGGCGAGGTCGACCTGCGTCTCGTGGAAGGCGGCGTTCGCGGTGTCCCATTCCTCGTGCGAGATCGCGTCGGCCGTCGCGTCGAATCGCGTCCGCAGCGTCGCGATCTGCTCGTCCGAGGCCGTGTCGACCGCGACGTCCGCCGCGTGGGACTCGAGCGCGAGCCGGACGTCGTAGCCCTCGAGGAGCGCCCGGCGCGTGACGGGCGTGACGAAGTAGCCACGCCGTGCCTTGACGGTGAGCATCCCCTCGGACACGAGCCGGGTCAGCGCGTGGTGCACCGGGCTGCGCGAGACGCCGAGCTCCGCCGCGAGCTCGTGGAGGCTCAGCTTCTCGCCCGGCCCGTGCTCGCGCGCGAGGATCCGGCGCTTGAGCGTGTCGTAGACCTGCTCGTTGAGGTTGGCCCGGGGCAGCAGCGTCGCCACGGCGCAGATGTAACATGACAGCGGCCCTCCTCGGCAACCGCGGGATACCCTCAGCAGCGTGAGGGTCGCGGTCAAGCTCTTCGCCGCGCTGCGCGAGCAGGCGGGCACCCGGGAACGCGAGCTGGAGCTCGCGGACGGCGCCCGCGTCGACGACGTCTGGCCCGCGCTCGGGCTCGGCGAGGAGCCTCGCGGGCTCGTGTACGCCGTCAACCGCGCCTACGTCGACCGCGAGCGCGTCCCTTGCCGACGGCGACGAGGTCGCGCTGATCCCCCCGGTCTCGGGCGGCGACTTCCTCCTCTCGGAGACCCCGCTCTCGCTCGAGCGGCGTCGTCGACGAGGTCGCCTCCGACGAGGCGGGGGCGATCGCCACCTTCATCGGGACGACCCGCGCCCAGTCGCGCGGGACGGCGACGTCGTCCGGCTCGAGTACGAGGCGTACGAGGGAATGGCCGAGGCGGAGATGAAGCGCATCGCGACCGAGCTGCGCGAGCGGCACGAGATCATCGACGTCGCGATCCACCACCGCGTCGGCCCCGTCGAGATCGGCGAGACGAGCGTCGTGATCGCCGTCTCGGCGGCGCACCGCGCCGCCGCGCTCGACGCATGCCGCGAGGCGATCGACACCCTCAAGCAGACGGTGCCGCTCTGGAAGAAGGAGCTCTACGTCGGCGGCGAGGAGTGGATCGGGCAGGGCTCGTGAGCAGGGGGAGACCAGGGCGATGAGCACCGACGACGACCGGCGCTACGAGCCGGTCACTGCACCCGAGCCCGCGACGCTCCCCGCGGAGCACGAGCGGGACACCCGCTCGCTGCTCGGGAAGCTCGCTCGCGCCGCTCGTCGTCCTCATCGGCGTCGTCGTCAAGTTCGGCGCGTTCGTCCTGAAGTTCTTCGGCGATCTTCCTCGCCGTCGGCGGCTACGCGCTGATCTGGGGCTGGCGCTTCGGCGTCGGCTTCGTCCTGCTGATCCTCGCGCACGAGCTCGGTCACTACATCGAGGCGAGGCGGTCAGGGCTCAATCCCGCAGCTGCCGGTCTTCATCCCGTTCCTCGGCGCGTACGTCGCGCTGCGCAACATGCGCTTCGATCCCTGGGTGAACGCGCGCGTCTCGCTCGCAGGCCCGGTCGCCGGAGGGATCGCGGCCGCCGGCTGCCTCGTCGCCGCCGTCGCGCTCGACTCCGATCTCATGCGCGCGCTCGCATACGCCGGCTTCCTCCTCAACCTCATCAACCTCGCCCCGATCGCCTTCCTCGACGGCGCGCACGTCCTTCGCTCGTGGCGCGTGCTCCGTGCGGGTGGCGGGCGCACCGACCCGAACGCGGCGCGGCGGCTCGCCGCCGTCGTCGCCGTTACCTCGCTCCTGACGATTGCCGCGCTCGTGCTCGGGATGTTCGCCGCCCACGTCCCGCAGGACCGCCTGTGAGCGACGGGAGCGCCGAGCTCGACCGTCGGCTCCTGCGGCGCACCGACACGCTCAGCTCGGACGTGTCGCTGATCGCGGCGGAGTTCCTCGCCGGCTTCCAGGCGATCCAGCAGATCGACCGCCCCGCGGTCTCGATCTTCGGCTCGGCGCGCATTGCCGAGGAGACGCCGACCTACGAGGCGGCGCGCGCGCACGGCGCGGCTCTTCGCCGAGGCCGGGCTGGCAGTCGTGACGGGCGGTGGGCCCGGGGTGATGGAGGCGGCGAACCGCGGCGCCCGCGAGGGTGGCGGCCTGTCGGTCGGGCTTCAACATCCTCCTGCCGCACGAGCAGGGGTTGAACCCCTACTGCGACATCGCGTTGACCTTCAAGCACTTCTACGCGCGCAAGACGATGTTCGTGAAGGCGGCCGAGGGGTTCGTCATCTTCCCCGGCGGCTTCGGGACGCTGGACGAGCTGTTCGAGTCCCTGACGCTCATCCAGACGGGGAAGATCGGCACCTTCCCGGTCGTCCTCTTCGACTCGGACTACTGGGGGGAGATGCTCGACTGGGTCCGCGACGAGGCGCTCGCGGACGGCCTCGTGTCGCCCGGCGACCTCGAGCTGCTGATGGTGACCGACGACCCCGAGGACGCGGTCGAGCGTGTCGTCTCGATGGTCGAGGAACGGCGGAGCGAGGGATCGGCGTGAGCGCGACGATCGAGGACGCGGTCGAGCTCATCGCGGCGCGGACGAGCCTCCGGCCCGACGTCGGGGTCGTCCTCGGGAGCGGGCTCGGCGGCTTCGCCGACGCCGTCGAGGAGGCGGTCGAGATCCCGTACGCCGAGATTCCCGGCTGGCCGGCCTCGACCGCCGTCGGGCATGCAGGGACGCTCGTCGTGGGCACGTTCGGCGGCGTCCCGGTTGCCGTGCTCAAGGGGCGCGCGCACCTCTACGAGGGGCACGAGCCGGCAAAGGTGGTGTTCGGCGTCCGCGTGCTCGGCCGCCTCGGGATGCGCAGCCTCGTCCTCACGAACGCCTGCGGCGCGCTCGATGCCGCGGTCGTCCCCGGCACCCTCGTCGCGATCTCCGACCACCTGAACCTCCAGGGCTCCTCGCCGCTCGTCGGCCCGAACGACGAGACCCTCGGCCCGCGCTTCCCCGACATGACGAACGCGTACGACCCGGAGTACCGGGCGGTCGCGCGCGCGGCCGCAGAGCGGCTCGGCCTGACCCTCGGCGAGGGGGTCTATGCCGCCTGGCTCGGGCCGGCGTTCGAGACGCCGGCCGAGATCCGGATGCTGCGCATGCTCGGCGACAGACCTCGTCGGAATGTCGACGGTGCCGGAGGTGCTCGCGGCGCGGCACATGGGAATCCGCTGCCTCGCGCTCTCCTGCGTCACGAACGCCGCCGCGGGAGTGCTCGACGAGCCGATCGACCACCAGAAGGTGCTCGAGATCGGGGCGCGGGCGGCCGGCGACCTCGTCGCGCTCCTCCGCGAGGTCATCCCGGCGCTCGCCGCTTAGAACGCGTTTCACAACGAAGCGTTGAGTCGCCGGAACGCGCTGGGCGGCGCGATGCGGCGTCCTCAGTCGCACCCATATGTCCCATATGGGTGCTCCATGCGTCCTTGCCTCGCGCCGCCCAGCGCGCCGCGTCGACGAACCGTCATCGCGAAACGAGTTCGTAGACTGAGCGCGATGGAGCTACGCGACCTTCCGTCGGTCGATCGGCTGCTCGGCGACGAGGTGCTCGCCGCCGCGCCGCACGAGCTCGCCGCCGCCGCGGCGCGCTCCGCGCTCGAGCGGATGCGGGAGACGATCCAGGCGGGCGGCGATCCGGGCGATCCCGTCGCCGCCGCTCGCGCCGAGCTCGACCGGCTCAGCGTCCCGTCGCTCCGGCGAGTCCTCAACGCGACGGGCGTGATCGTCCACACGAACCTCGGCCGGGCGCCGCTCGCCCGGGCCGCGCTGGAGCGCGCCGTCGAGGTCGGCAGCGGCTACTCGAACCTCGAGCTCGACCTCGACTCCGGCTCGCGCGGGTCGCGGCAGGACCACGTGGCGGAGGCGCTCCGGCGGCTCACCGGCGCCGAGGCGGCGCTCGTCGTGAACAACAACGCCGCCGCGGTGCTCCTCGCCCTGGCCGCCCTCGCCGAGGGACGCGAGGTCGTCGTCTCCCGCGGCGAGCTGGTCGAGATCGGCGACGGCTTCCGCATCCCCGACGTCCTCGCGCGCTCGGGCGCGCGCATGGTCGAGGTCGGGACGACGAACCGGACGAGCGCGGCGGACTACGACGGCGCGATCGGGCCCGAGACCGCCGCGCTTCTGCGCGTCCATCCCTCCAACTACCGGATCGTCGGCTTCACCGCGTCCGTCTCGACGCAGGAGCTCGCGGAGATCGCGCGTCGGGCCGGTGCTCCCGCTCGTCGACGATCTCGGCTCCGGCTCGCTGCTCGATCTCGGCGACGAGCCCACGGCTGCTGCGAGTGTCGCCGCGGGAGCAGACCTCGTCTGCTTCTCCGGGGACAAGCTCCTCGGCGGGCCGCAGGCGGGAATCGTGGTCGGCCGCGCTGCGCTCGTGGAGCGCCTGCGACGCCATCCGCTCCAGCGCGCGCTCCGCGCCGACAAGCTCACGCTTGCCGCGCTCGAGGGGACACTCTCCCTGCTCGCGGACCCCGAGCGGGCGCGACGCGAGATTCCCGTGCTCCGCATGCTCGACGAGCCGCTCGAGGGCATCCGCGGGCGGGCCGAGCGCCTCGCCGGGCTGATCGGCGGCGAGGTCGAGGAGACGGTCGCCCGCGTCGGCGGCGGCGCGCTGCCGCTCGCCGAGCTGCCGAGCGCGGCGTGTGCCGTCGAGGAGGAGCTCGGCGCCGAGCTGCGGGTCGGCGAGCCGCCCGTCGTCGGCATCGTGCGCGACGGCCGCCTCCTGCTCGACGCGCGCACGCTCACGGACGACGAGATCGACGAGGTCGCCCGCGTTGTGCTCGAGGCGCGTGGGCGGAGAGCGGCCTCGTGACGGGACGCGGTCTGCGACCACGTCCTCCGTCATGCCGCTGACCGTCGGAACCGCCGGTCACGTCGACCACGGCAAGACGACGCTCGTCCGGGCGCTCACGGGCAAGGACACCGACCGGCTCCCCGAGGAGCAGGCGCGCGGGATCTCGATCGACCTCGGCTATGCGCCGCTCGAGCTGCCCGGCGGTCGCACGCTGTCGCTCGTCGACGTCCCCGGCCACGAGCGGTTCGTGCGCACGATGGTGGCGGGGGCGACCGGCATCGACCTCTTCCTGCTCGTGATCGACGCGGCGGAAGGCGCGCGGCCGCAGACGCACGAGCACCTCGCGATCCTGCGTCTCCTCGGAGTCGAGCGCGGAGTCGTCGCGGTCACGAAAGCCGACGCCGTCGACGCCGAGACGCTCGAGCTCGCGCTCGAGGAAGCGCGCGAGCTCGTCCCCGGCGCGCACGTCGTCGCGGTCAGCGGCGTGACCGGCGAGGGCCTCGACGAGCTGCGTGCCGCGCTCGAGGAAGTCGCGGCGGCGGCCGAGCAGCGACGCGCCGACTTCCCCGCCCGCCTGTTCGTCGACCGCGTCTTCACGCTGAAAGGGATCGGGACGATCGTCACGGGGACGTTGTGGTCGGGCGCGATCGCCGAGGGGGACACTCTTCGATTGGAGCCCGCCCGTCGCGACGTGCGCGTCCGGTCGGTGCACGTGCACGACACGCCGGTCGGTCGAGCGGAGGCCGGCCAGCGCGTGGCCGTCAACCTGCCGGGCGTGGAGCGGAGCGATGTCCGCCGGGGTGACGCCCTCGTCGCGCCCGACGCGTTCCCTCGCTCGTACCGGCTCGAGGTGGCGCTCACCGAGCTCGAGCCGATCCGCGACGGCGCCCGGCTCTCGGTACACCACGGGACGAGCAGGATTCCCGCGCGCGTCGTCCGCGTCGGCGAGGGCCACGCCCAGCTGCGCCTCGCCGCCCCGGTCGTCGCGGCCCGCGGCGATCGCGTCGTGCTGCGGACGGAGACGACGGTCGGCGGGGCGGTCGTGCTCGACCCCGCGCCGCCGCGCCGCGTCGACGCGGAGCGCGACCGACTTCTCGACGAGGGCGACCCCGCCTCGATCGTCCGCGCGCATCGTCCACGAGCCGGTGCCGGTCGCGACGGTCGCCGCGCGAGCGCTCCTCGGCGGCGCCGAGCTCGAGGAGGGCCTCGACGCCGTCCGAGTCGTCGACGGCTGGGCGTTCTCCGACGCCTGGCTAGAGGAGACGGTCGCGGAGGTCGAGGCACGTCTCCGCAACCGCGCCGAGGCCTCGCCACTCGACCCCGGCGTCCCCGTCGCCGAGCTTCTCCCGGGAGAGACGTGGGCGAGTGGCGTCCTCGATCTCCTGCCGGTCGAGCGGCGTGGGCCGAAGGCGTTTCTCCCCGGGACGTCGGCGTCGCTCGGCGGGCGTGCCGAGGCCGCGGCGGCGTTGGAGGCGGCGCTCGAGCGGGCGGGGCTCGCAGCGACGAAG
The DNA here is from genome assembly GCA_963706915.1 of uncultured Actinomycetes bacterium. Classification (GTDB taxonomy): domain Bacteria; phylum Actinomycetota; class Thermoleophilia; order Gaiellales; family Gaiellaceae; genus Gaiella. The sequence goes on along the minus strand of CAVPOH010000002.1, from coordinate 42,533 downwards.
GTCGACGATGCCGAGCTCGCGCGGTACCTCGAGACGGAGGGCCGTGTCGTTCGCCTCGGCGACGGCTTCGCGGTGTCGGCGGGCGCCTACGAGGTCGCGCGCGACCTCGTGGCGACGGAAGCCGCGTCGGCCGGCGAGATCGCGCTCGCGCGGTTCCGCGACCTCGCGGGGGTCGGGCGGCGCGACGCGCAGCTCCTCCTCGAGCGAATGGACGCCGACGGCATCACCCGCCGGATCGGAGACCGGCGGGTGATGCGGCGGGCGGCTAGGTCGACGTGATGCTCGCGCTGACCGATGTCCTCACGGCCGTGCCGGGGTAGCTCATGTCCGGTCCCGACAGGGGCCGCGGGTAAGTCAGGTGGAGGAGCGCGGCTCCCACTCCGGCTCGCGATCCGTCCCGACACCCTCCGCGATCCGGTTGATGTAGTTGAAGTACGAGATCACCTGGATCGCGTCGTGAATCGCGGCGTCGTCGAGCCCGTGCGCGCGGAGGGCCTCGGCGTCCGCCGCTCCGACGGTCGAGGGCATGAGCGTGAGCTTCCGCGCGTAGTCGCAGAGCGCGCGCGTGCGCGGGTCGAGATCGGCCTCGCGGTAGTCGTGCTCGGCGTGTGTCGCCAGCTCGTCCCGGGCGCCCTCTTCACGGAGGTCGTCGGCGTGGGCGCGCCGTCAGTAGTAGCACTCGTTCGTCGCCGAGACGACCGTCGCGAGGAGCTCCCGCTCCTGCCGGGTCAGCCCCGACGGCCCGAACATGATCGCCTTGTAGAGCTCCATCGACTGCCGCAAGACGGCGGGGTTGAGGCTCATCGAGCGGACGATGTTGTAGACCTTTCCCGCCCGGCCGATCGCGGCCTCGTACTCCTCGGCCAGCAGGCCGTCTGCGTCATCGGGCTCGATCAGGTCGAGGTGCGGCACGCGGCCGATCCTACGGGAGCCGCCGCCGGTAGCCTCAGCCGCGGAGCGGCACGGGCCCGGTGGCCCAGCAGGTCTTCAAAACCTGTGCGGTGTGGTAGCCCCACGCTCGGTCGGTTCGACTCCGGCGCCGCTCCGTTAGGCCGTTCGCGGCGTCCCGACGGGGCGTAGCGGCGCGCCCCGGCTCCGTGCCCGGCCTGAGCGGAGGCCGGTCGAGACCGCCCGGAGCGGCCTCGCACGGTGGCGGACTGTGGCAGGAATGTGGCACACCTCATTTCTGCGATGGGCGCGCGGGATTTCGGAAGTGCGGTAGCTCTCGCCTGCATCTGCGACGTGTGCGGCTATCGTGGGTCAGACGTGGGAACATCTCGATCACTCCCCACAGGGGAGATCACAGAGTTGCTCGAGTCGGGGGTGGATACCCGGGAGATCGTGCGGCGGATGGTCGCAACGGGGGACTGGTCAGAGGCCGGCGCCGTCGGCTTCGTTTCGTTCCTCACCCACGGCCCGGAGGCGCCGGCGAGCCCCGTTCGAGTCGAGCACTCCGGTCGTCGTGGTGATACGGCGTAGCGGCTCGCCGCACCTCGTAAGAGCGCGGTGATCGTGCGCTCACGGCGCACGCGCACCACTGGGCCTCACACCTCGGCTCGGTGACTTTCGGCTACCGCTTCAGAGTCGCGCACCTAGAGCTCGGAGTTCCTACGCCTCCGTCCGCCTGTCGGTGCGGCCTCGCGGTCAGACGTCGAGCGACCGGCTGGCATGTTTCGCGGCGGCGCGTTTTGCGGTCCGTCGCTCCTTGAGCGTCTTCTGTGCAGGCTTCTTTCCGAGCTTCTTGGGTTTCTGCGAGCCCTTCACTTGTTCATCCTTCCTGGTCGCTGAGGTCAACGGCGCTCGTAGGCATGACGCGAAAGCCTCGGCACGGCGAGAACTCAAGCTCGAGGACCGACGGCGACCGCGCACGGCGAACGCGCATGCCGAGTATCGCACGGATCCCCACGCGCCATGTCCCTCTGGGAGGAAGCTCGCGACCGTAGTCGTCGCAAACGACGGCATCCCTCAACCCCGCCGTGCCATGCCTCGCTTGTATCATTCGGAGTCGACAAGGAGTACGAATGGACACCCTGGACGAGGCCCTGCGAGCGCGCATCGACGAGTTGGCACGGTCGGACAAGGGTCGGCAACCAATTCTGTCCACGACGGGGACCCAGGTTGCGATCGCGGAGCTCATTGCACGGAATGACCGACTCGAGCGGGCGGTCTGCGAACTGAGCCTCGAAATCGAGGCGCTCGCCGCCTCGCAAAGAGGCGGCACGGCGGCGCAGGTCGCTGCCCCGTCAGACCGCTAGGCGCGTGCCGGACGACGAGCCGGTTGCGGCCGACACGGCGTCAGCCGATGGGCTCCGCATCGCGATGCTCGCACCGATCTCGTGGCGCGTGCCGCCGCGTCACGACGGACCGTGGGAGCAGTTCGTGTCACTCCTGACCGAAGGCCTGGTTCGTCGGGGAGTCGACGTCACGCTGTTCGCCACGGCCGACTCGGTAACGGGTGCGCGCCTGGTGGCGACCGCCCCGACCGGATACTCCGAGGATCCGGGACTGTCAGCGAAGGTCTGGGAGGCCCTCCACATCTCGGCGCTGTTCGAACGAGCGGGTGAGTTCGACGTGATCCACAACAGCTTCGACTTCCTGCCGCTCACCTACAGCGATCTGGTCGAGACGCCGGTGGTCACCACGATCCATGGCTTCTCGTCCGAGGAGATCGTCCCCGTCTTCGAGAAGTACAACGCGAGCGGGTACTACGTCGCGATCAGCGACTCCGACCGGCACGAGCGCCTCGAGTACGTCGCGACGATTCCCCACGGCATCGACATGGACGAGTTCGAGCCGGGGGCGGGGCCGGGCGACTACCTACTGTTCTTCGGAAGGATCCATCCCGAGAAAGGGACCGCCGAGGCGATCGAGGTGGCCCAGAAGGCTGATCTGCCGCTGATCATCGCGGGGATCGTTCAGGACGGCGACTACTTCGAGCGATCCGTCGAGCCGCGGCTCGACGGACTACGGGTCACGTACGTCGGCCCCGTGGGTCCCGATCGCCGCGGTGAGCTCCTCGCCGGGGCGCGGGCCCTCCTCCACCTCGTCAGCTTCGACGAGCCGTTCGGCTTCAGCGTGGTCGAAGCAATGGCTTGCGGAACGCCGGTGATCGCCCATCCACGTGGATCGATGCCTGAAATCGTCCGCGATGGTGTGAACGGCTTTCTCGTCGGCTCTCTCGAGGAAGCGGTCGTCGGAGTGCGCGCGGCCGCCTCGATGGACAGGACGCTCGTGCGCGCCTCGGTCGAGCGTCGCTTCGACTCCAATCGCATGGTCGACGACTATCTCGAGCTCTATCACCGCGTCGCGGAGCTCGATCACGCGCGACGCGCAGCCGTAGGCAACGTTGGCTGACCCCTCTCGTCCAGCGAGCGTTTCAGGCTGGGCGTCAACTACTGGCCGGCTCGAACGGCGATGGGGTGGTGGTCAGACTTCGATCGCACGGAGGTCGCCGCCGATTTCGCACGGATCGCCGCGAGCGGGATCGACTCGGTCAGGCTCTTCCTCACCTGGGCGGACTTCCAGCCGACCCCGGACGAGGTGGATCGGCGCATGCTGGATCAGCTGATCACCGTGGCGGATCTGGCCGCCGGAGCCCGCGTCGCGCTCGTTCCGACCCTCTTCACCGGGCACATGAGCGGAGTGAACTGGATTCCGGCGTGGGCGCTCGGCGGGACTGACCGCGACGACCGCTTTCGTGTGGTCTCCGACGGCAGGGTGAACGGAAGCGGATTGCGGAACTGGTACTCGGACCCGCTCATCGCTCGAGCACAGGCCTTGTTGGCGATCGAGGCGGCTGGAGCTCTGGCCGGCCACGACGCCGTTTGGATGTGGGACCTCGGGAACGAGAACTCGAACTGCGTGATACCGCCGACCCGGTCGTCTGCGCGGGAGTGGCTGCGACGGATCGTCTCGGCGATCCGCACGGTCGACCCGAGGGCACTGATCACCGTCGGCTTGCACATGGAGGACTTGGAGAACGATCGCGTGCTCGGGCCACGTGAGGCGTCCGAGGTGTGCGATGTCCTCTCGATGCACGGCTATCCCATCTACGCCCGCTGGGCAGACGGCTCCACGGACGAGCACCTCCTGCCATTCCTGGCCGATGTCACGCGCTGGCTCGCCGGCGGACGCGACGTGTTGTTCGCGGAGTTTGGTCTGCCTACCTTCCGCCGGGGCGATCCGGTCGGCGAGGCGGTCGCGCATCAAGACACAAGCTCTCTCGTCGAGGAGCAGGCTGCCGCGGCCTTCACCGAACGAGCGCTTGCGGCGTTGCAGCGGGCAGGCTGCGTGGGCGCGATGCTCTGGTGCTACTCCGACTACGACTCGGCCATCTGGAAAGACCCGCCGCTCGACCTCGCCGTCCACGAGCGCTCGTTCGGGCTATGGCGGGTCGACCGCTCGCCCAAGCCCTCCGTCGCCGTCGTCGAGGCGTTCGCCGGCGCTCGGCGACTCGCCGGTCAAGACGACTACCCGTGGATCGATCTCGAACCCGAGGAGTTCCTCGTCGAGCCGAACGTGGCGCTGCCACGCCTTTACGCTCGGTATCGCATGAGCGAGCGGGCCGGGGCGGGCGATCCGCGATAGGGGTTCGGGGACCGGTTCACCCGACGCGTGGCTAGTGGCGGCCCATCCGAAAATGTGACAGATCGCACAAGTTCGGCTATTCTCTGTGGGCGTCCGGTCGAGCGTCGTAGCCGCCGAGGCTTAGCACTCCTCTTCAGCTGTTCCCTTTGGCCCGAGCGGAGCAGGGAACCCGTTCGAGCGATTCGATCGGCAGCGCGGCTGCCCGGTCGGGAAGAGGTGACTGCAGATGACCAACTTCCTCCACTGGCGCAAGACGACGGCCATCGTGCTCTGGAGCGGGTACGTCCCGACCTGGGCGGTGATCACCGGCGCCGGCCCGGCGATCGTCATGCTCTGGTGGCTCGTCGGCATGATCGTCTTCGGCTCGCTCTGGCTCGCCACGCAGCCACTGTTCCGGAAAGAGCGCGGTCTAACGGGCTTCTTCGTCCCGCCCCGGCTGGACGGACTGGCGCGTCGTCGACCTCCACCGAACCCACCGGGCCACGGAGACCCGGCGTGATGCGGGTTGAGGTCGAGCAGCGGCGCTCCATCGGCTTCGAAACGAAGCGCCCGGCGAACCATGTCGCCTCTGCCGTCGCGGGCAGCGCGCGCGTGACGGATGGCCTCGACTGGCAGTCGTTCTCCGCCGCCTACTTTCCCGGGCGACGCCGGCACGATCTCGAGGCACTGACCGCCTACGGCGCCTACAGGCGCTCGCACGAAGTCGACGCGCGGTCCTCTGATGAGCGCCCTCGGATCGAAGCGGAGCGCGGCCAGGCGGGCTCGACCGCGGTACAGGACTGGGAAGACGAGGGCGGCGCGGCGTTCTGAGGTCGTGGCGAACTGCTCTCGGTCTGGCACGCCGGCGCGATTCCCGCACGAGAGATCAGATTGATTCTCGGAGTGCGTTCGCCCCGGCTTGCAGGCGCTCGCTGACGTCGGCCAGTTCCCGCGAAGCAAGGTCAATGCGCTCCTGCTGCGCTTCCGCGCGAGCTTGCTGGTTGTCGGCGCGCCGTTGCTGGCTGTCCGCCTGGTCGCTGATCGCCTTGAGCCGGCGTTGCATGCCCGCGACGGTGCGAGTGGCGGCCAGTTGCGCTGCGACGCTGGCGATGTCCTCTTCAGCCGTCACAACGGCGGAATTCTCCGCGGACGACCACACTCTCCAGACGAGTGCTGGCCCTGCAAGTCGAATCCTGTTCGCCTAGGCTCCTACGTCTCGCGCGCCATAGCGCGTTGGGAGATTGCGGGCTTTCGGCCGGGGTTCTGGCCGCAGGGCCAGGACCTCTACCCTAGCCCATCTCGAGCACAAGCGCGGTTAAGCCCTTGCCCGCATGCGGGAGGATCGGCTGGAGTAGCGTGCGACCCGCCGTCGGTGGGCGACGGCGGCCGAGGGGACCGTCGATGCGGTCGGGTACCATGGGTTCGACCCGGCCAGGCCTCCGGCGGTTTAGCGCCAGCACGCCGGACACCTGCCGAAAGGGGCGCACGGACACCGTGCGTACTGCAATCTTCTCGACGTACCCGCCGCGCGCGTGCGGGATCGGAACCTTCGCGTTCGACGTGCGGACGTCGCTGCTGGCGATTCCCGGCGTCAAGAGCGTGGGTGCAGTCGCGATCGTCGACGAGGCGTCGAGCCCGCAGCGGCACGACGTCCTCGCAACCGTGTCGCAGGGGGTGCGCGGCGACTACGTCCGAGCGGCAAGGCTCCTGAGTCGACTCGACATCGACGTCGTCTTGTTGCAGCACGAGTACGGGATCTTCGGCGGTGTCGACGGCGAGTACGTGCTGTCGTTCGCTCGCGAGCTCGCGCGACCGCTCGTCCTGACGCTCCACACCGTCCTTTCGGACCCGACGGATCATCAACGCGAAGTGCTCACGGCGTTGTGCGAAGAGGCGGAGCGCGTGATCGTCATGACGGAGACTGCGCGAGAGCTGCTCCTGCGGATGAACGGCTGCGCCCCGGAGAAGATCCGCGTCGTTCAGCACGGGGCGCCGGTCGTCCTCGCTCGCCGAAGCGGCAACGGCTCCGTGCAGTCACGTGGCCTCGATCGACTCCGGTCACGTTTCGTTCTCTCGACGTTCGGTCTCATCTCTCCCGGCAAGGGAATCGAGACGGCGATTGCGGCGCTGCCGGCGATCGTCGAGCGTCATCCCGAGGTGCTGTACCTCGTCGCCGGGCGAACCCACCCGGAGGTGGCGCGGCTGAACGGGGAGGAGTATCGGCTCCTCCTCGAGCGTCGCGCGGTCGACCTCGGAGTCGCGGATCACGTCGAGTTCGACGATCGGTTTCTCTCCGTCCCCGAGCTCGCTGACCTGCTGCACGCAACCGACGTCTTCCTGACGCCGTACCGCAACCCGGAGCAGATCGCGTCAGGAGCGTTGACCTACGCCATCGCCGCCGGTTGCGCTGCGATCTCCACGCCGTACCTCTTCGCGAAGGACATGCTCGCGACAGGGGCTGGGAAGCTCGTTCCGTTCGACGATGCCGCGGCGATCGAGCATGCGGTCCGCGACTTCATCGAGAGCCCCGAATCACTTGCCGCAGCACGCGCGGAGGCAAAGCGGATCGGGGCCGATCTCGCTTGGCCGTCGATCGCCGCCGAGACGGCAGTCGTCCTGCAAGGGGCCGCCGCGGCCCGACCGCGGCGAGAGCCGATCCCGATCGTCGAGCTCGAGCTCACGTCGGTTCGAACGGATCATCTGCGGACTCTGGTGGACGACGTCGGGATCATCCAGCACGCCACCGGCGTGATTCCGAGCTGGGAAACGGGGTATTGCGTCGACGACGTCGCTCGGCTTGCGGTCGTCGCGCTCGAGCTCACGGGGAGGACGCCCGATCGTCAGTGGACCCGGTCCTCCACCGCTCACTGGCGTTCCTGCAGTTCGCTGCGGGGCCGGAAGGCACCGGGATGCGGAACTTCATGGGCTACGACCGGCGGTGGCTGGACGAGCCGCATATCGGAGACCATGTCGGTCGCACGATCTGGGCGCTCGGCGAGATTCTCGCGACCGCCTGGATCCCGGCTCTGTCCGGGCCGGCGCGGACGCTCCTGGATGCGCTCGTTCCATCCCTTCGCGTGGACGTCTCGTTGCGGACAGCTGCCTACAGCGTTCTCGGTCTCGCGCGTCTCGATCCCGATCGTCTCGACCCCGACGCGAGATTGCTGCTCGAACGGCTGGTCGAGCAGCTTGCGTCGGCCTACCACGCGTCAGCAGCGGGGTCGTGGAGGTGGTTCGAAGACCGCCTCGCCTACGACAACGCGCGGCTCCCACAGGCGCTCATCGTCGGTGGCTCGGCACTTCATCGGCCGGACGAGGTCGCCATCGGCCTCGAGTCGCTCGCATGGCTGGGCGACGAATCGGGCCTCGACGACGGCATGCTTCGCCTCACGGGGCATCATGGGCGGGAGCGTGACGAGCCCGGCCCTGGTGGGGGGGACGAGCAGCCTCTGGAAGCGACCGCATTCGTCGAGGCCGAGCTCGCCGCGCTCATCGCGACGGGCGACAGCGAGCATGCATCGCGAGCGCGCAATGCGTTCGACTGGTTCCTGGGCCGCAATCGGCTCGACCGCCCGCTCTACGACTTCGCGACGGGAGGCTGCAGCGACGGTCTCGGCGAGACCGACCTCAACGCGAACGAGGGCGCCGAATCCACGCTCGCCTTCCATCGTGCCCAGCTGCTTCTCGACGCCGCCGCTCTCCCGGCCGCCGACCGACGAAAGATCCGGGCCGAGGCAGCGTGATGTCGGATCACGACGTGTTCCGGCGCCACGCCGGCAATCCGATCCTGACCGCCGCCGACTGGAGCGAGCCGGTCAACGCTGTCTTCAACCCTGCCGCGGCGACCGTGGACGGCGAAACCGTGGTGCTCGCGCGCGTCGAGGATCGCCGGGGAATCTCGCATCTCGGAGTCGCTCGCTCGGCCGACGGCCTGAGTGGATGGTCGATCGCTCCCGAGCCCTTGCTCTCGCCAGCCGACGGGGTCGAAAGCGAGCAGTGGGGCTTCGAAGACCCACGTGCGGTCTGGGTGGGCGAGCTCGGGCGTTGGGTGATCACGTGCACGGCATACGGCCCGAGCGGTCCGGCCGTCTACCTTGCGACGACGACGGATTTCCGGACAGTCGAACGGGTCGGGATCATCTGCCAACCGGAAGACAAGAACGCAGCGCTTCTGTCCGAGCGGGTCGACGGACACTGGGTTCTCTTTCACCGGCCGATGACATCGTACGGCGGCTCACGCGGCGAGGTCGTTCTCTCTCGATCGAGTGACCTGCAGAACTGGGGCCAGCCCGAGCAAGTCCTGCAGCCCCGGAACGGCGCCTGGTGGGACTCGCTTCGGATTGGCATCGGCCCGCCGCCGCTTCGCACGGACGACGGCTGGCTGGTGATCTACCACGGCGTCAAGGAAACCGTTGCCGGCACGATCTACCGCGTTGGGCTCGCGTTGACGGCGCTGGACGATCCGGCGCGCGTACTGCACCGTTCCCCGAGCTGGGTGCTGGGCCCTTCTGCCCCGTATGAGCGCGAGGGCGACATACCCAACACCGTGTTCCCGTGCGGGCTCGTACACGACCCGCAGTCCGGCGAGGTCAGGCTGTATTACGGAGCGGCCGACACCACGATCTGCGTGGCGACCGCACAGCTCGAGGACCTGCTCGACGCCGTTCGTTCCGACTGACCTCACGCCCAGGCATCTGGCTAGCCGAGCTGAGTCGAACGCACGACTTCCACCTGAGTCGAACGTGTTACAGCACGTGGCGGCGGAGCAACAAGTCGCCTGAGAAATGAGCTCCCAGCAGAACGCGTCTGACCAGCTGCGGCGGTTCGCTAGGTCTTCGGCTTCTTATCGAGGTGGAGCCAGTGGCGGATCTTGGCGATCAGATTGCTCATGGGACGAGGTAGTTGAGGCAGACACTGTAGGCTCGGTGCGTGGCCGCGAAGTCGAGACCGAGGAAAGACAGTGAGAGCGGATCGCGTTCGGCTCGCGCTGGCGCCGGACAGCCGAAGGTGTTCAAGCGAAAGTCTTGCTTCCTTTGCAAGGACAAGGTGCGAGAGGTCGACTACAAGAACGTCAATCAGTTACGTCGGTACCTGTCCGACCGAGGCAAGATCCGGAACCGTCGGATGACTGGCGCGTGTCGCAGGCATCAGCGCCAGATCGCGATCGCGATCAAGCGCGCACGTGAGATGGCGCTGCTCCCGTATGTGGCGGAAGGCAGCGGGCCGCCCTCGCGGTCTCGGTCCGACGAGCGCCGCTGACGAACGCCCCTCCCGGGAGAGAAGCCACCCGGCCGAGCGCAATTTCTGTGCATCACGCTCGGTCGCGCGCATAACGCGTCCGAGACTCGGCGGCCTGATCATCGGGATCCTCGCCGTCGTTTCGCTCGGTTGTCTTCTGGCTCACTGGGTGCGGCACGGAGTTCGCCATTAGCCCGCCGCCCAGCGGCGGCCCTCCCGACGGTCCTTTCGTCGCCTGACGCGGGCTTCCGTGAAGCGCGAGCATCACGCGGCCTCCGGGACAGGTCGATCGCCTCGGGGCGGCCCCGTTCGCTTCCCTGGCGCGGCGTTCGGGCGGCTGATCGCCGCGAGCTCGGTGTTCGCGAGAAATTCAGTTCCTGTTTGACATTTCGTGGCTGCGGGAACCTCTGCTGATTCAGCCGTCGACACATGGGAGGGCTCATGCGACGCCCAGTCGCCTTCGTGTTGCTCGCAACGGTGCTTGTAGTGCTGTCGTTCGTGTCCGCTGCCTACGCGGATCCGAACAACAACAATTCCGCAAAGCTTCGAGCCGCGGTGACGCTGGAAGGAGTACGCGCACACCAGCAGGCCTTACAGCAAATCGCGACCGCCAACGGTGGCAACCGCTTCGCGGGCCTGCCCGGCCACGACCAGTCCGTCGAGTACGTGGTCGACACGCTCAGGGCGGCGGGCTACGACCCGGTCGTGCAGCCGTTCGATTACCTCGCGTTCGGGGAGGTTGGCCCCTCGATCCTCCAGCAGACCGCACCCGGCATGGTCACGTATGTCGAGGGCGTCGACTTCGGGGCGATCACCCAGACGGACCCGGGCGACGTCACCGCGAACGTCACGAACGTCGACCTCCAACTCGGTCTCGGTAACACCTCCACCAGCGGCTGTGAGGCTGCCGACTTCGCGGGCTTCCCGGTGGGGAACATCGCCTTGCTCCAGCGCGGCACCTGCACCTTCGAGCTGAAGGCCGAGAACGCCGCCGCCGCCGGTGCAGTCGGGATCGTCATCTTCAACCAGGGCAACACAACCGCTCCCGACCGCAATGGCATCCCGGCCGTGACGCTCACGGCCAACAACACGAGCGGCATCCCGGTGCTCGGTACCACCTACGCGCTGGGCGCGACGCTGGCAGCGACCCCGGGCCTGCGGATGCGGGTCTTCGCCAACACCTTGCGTCAGGTCAAGACGACCTCCAACGTGCTGGCGGAGCTCCCGGGCAAGAATCCGGACAACGTGGTCGTGGTGGGCGGCCATCTCGACTCGGTGATCGAGGGCCCAGGCATCAACGACAACGGCTCAGGCTCGGCCGCGATCCTCGAGATCGCGGAGCAGATGGCGAAGGTGAAGCCGTGGAACACCGTCCGCTTCGCCTGGTGGTCCGCGGAAGAGTCGGGCCTGGTCGGCTCGACCAACTACGTCACCTCGCTCTCCGCTGCGGAGCTCGACCGGATCGCGCTGTACCTCAACTTCGACATGGTCGGCTCCCCGAACTTCGTCCGCTTCGTCTACGACGGCAGCGGCGACATCGGCCCCACCGGGCCGGCCGGCTCCGCTGAGATCGAGGACGTCTTCAACAGCTACTTCGCCGCGAACGGGCTCGCCACCGAGCCGACCGCGTTCGACGGCCGATCGGACTACCAGGCGTTCATCAACAACCTGATCCCCGCCGGCGGACTGTTCACCGGCGCAGAGGGGATCAAGACGGCGGCGCAGGCGGCGACCTACGGTGGCACGGCCGGTGCTCCCTACGACCCCTGCTACCACCAGGCCTGCGACACGTTCGCCAACAACAGCAATGTCGTGCTCGACCAGATGTCGGACGCGATCGCCCACGCCACGATCACCTTCGCCCAGAACACGTCGATCGTGAACGGCGTACCGGGCAAGGGCAACTTCAACACGCCCGACAAGATCAATGGACAGGCGATCCGGTAGGCGTAGGCACGCGAAGTAACGAGCGGGCGGGGCCCATTGCCCCGCCCGCTCATCGCATCCACCGTCCCGACGGGCTCTCGCTCGCCTTCGAGCGCCCACGACGTGGCAGGAAATGTGGCAGCGCACCCTCGGTGCGCGAAGCGAGTGTCTGTGCGGGATTGGGGTCGTCGCCACCCAGGACTTCAAAACCCACGCAGGTCACGCGCGAGTTGCTCGAACCTGTGCAGAGTGATGCACGGCACCGCGTGGGCACGGCGCTCGCGATGTTCCGTGGGTGCCACAGTCTCGCGCCACATCTAGGAGCTCGAGCGAACGCCGTAGCGAGCGAACGTGTGGATTTCCGTGACTCCCCCGCGGCCTTCGCTTGAATCGCGAGCCTGCCGACGCCCTCCGGGCCGGGTCGGGCGCGCTCGCCTCACGGAACGCTGCGGATGGCTCTCGCACTGCGATTCTCAGCGTGCTCTCAGCGATCTCTCAACGCATGGCCCCATCGTTCGCCGAGCGGTGATCGCAGACGCGATCGCCAGAACGGAGGAGGAGGGTCGATGTCTTGCATGCTCAACAAGAGGAACCTGATGGGAATCGCGCTCGGACTGTTCCTCGTCGTCGCGTCGCCTGTGGCGGCGGCAGGCTCGTCGCACCCGACGAACGTGACGATTCCCGACTGGCTGACACGCATCCAGTATCCGGGGACGAGCTCCGAGCCAACGGTCTATGTGAACGGACCGATCGCCATCCCGGCCTGGCTCGCGCGCATCCAGTACCCGGGTACCAGCTCGCAGCCGATGGTGGTTCTCGAGGCTCCCGTGAGAGGTGAGGGTCGCACGCAGCCTGTGCGGTATGGACAGATTGCCATCCCCACGTGGCTGGCTCGCATCCAGTACCCCGGCACGAGCTCGGAGCCGACCGTGCTGGTCAGCGCACCGCGGGGCGCCTCTGGCGACAGCGCGCTCGACTGGGCGTCTGCAGCCGTTGGCGGCTGCTTTGTCGGCGGGATGGCGCTACTCGGCGCAGGGGGAGTCCTCGCGTTTCGCAGGCGCAAGCGCCTTGCTCACGTTTGGCAATGAGCCCTCGGTGTCAGCGCGGGGTGGGTCTCGGCCCGCCCCGCGTCTCCAGTGCGTCACGCCGACATGGACACACGTTACGACCCAGGTCTATATTCGGCCGCGGGGGGCAGGGAGGAGCTGTACGTGTCGGGTCAGTTGCCGGTCGGCGGGGAGATCCTCGAGTACCGGATCGAGGGGCTGGTCGGCCGGGGCGGCATGGGCATCGTCTACCGGGCGTACGACGTGCGCCTGAAGCGCTCGCTCGCGCTCAAGCTCGTGGCCCCCGGAGCTGTCGCAGGACGATCGCTTTCGGACGCGCTTCCTCGCTGAGACCGAGCTGGCCGCCTCGCTTGAGCACCCGAATGTCGTCCCGATCTACGACGCCGGCGAGGCCGACGGCAGGCTGTACCTGGCGATGCGGCTCGTCGACGGAAGCGACCTCAAGTCGCTGCTGCTGGCAGAGGCGCCACTCGAAAGCAAACGGGCGCTCGCGATCTGTGCGCAGATCGCCGACGCGCTCGACGCCGCGCACGAGCGCGGACTCGTCCATCGCGACGTCAAGCCGTCGAACGTGTTGCTCGACCGTCACGAGCACGTCTACCTATCCGACTTCGGCCTCGCAAGATGGCTGGGAGCCTCGGCCTCGACGCCGTGCCCGGCCTCTCGCTCGGCACGCCTGCATATGCGGCACCGGAGCAGATCGCGGGCGAGAGCGTCGACGGGCGAGCCGACGTGTACGCGCTCGGCTGCCTGCTCTACGAATGCCTGACCGGCGAGGTGCCCTACCCGCGCAGCTCGGAGCTCGCAGTCCTCTTCGCGCACCTCAACGACCCGCCGCCGGCGATCGCGACCTCGCCGGCGCTCGACTCGATCATCGCCGCCGCGCTCGCCAAGGATCCCGACGATCGCTACGCGAGCTGCGGCGAGCTGGTGGAGGCGTGCGGCGAGGCACTCGGCCTGCGCGACGTCGTCGCGCGCGACCGCCGGCCCCTGCTCCTCGCGGTCACGGGAGTGGCGCTGGCCGTTGCCGCCGGCGTCGCGGCGCTCGTCCTCGGCGAGACCGGGGACGGCCCGTCCAGGCCGAGCACGAAGGCGACTGCGATGCCGACGACCGACGCGCTCCAGCGCATCGACCCGGTGTCGAACCGGCTGGTCGCGACTTTCACGACCTCCACGCTGGGCTCCGACCCGACCGGAGTGGCCGTGGGCGATGGAGCCGTGTGGGTGATCCACCTCGACGCCAACCGGATCTCCAAGATCGACCCCCGCACGAACGCCGTCGTCGCAACCGGCTCCGCGCCCGGCCCGCGGACGGTGACCGTGGGTGGCGGCTCGGTCTGGGTCGCAACCGCCGACGGAATCGTCGCCCAGTACGACGCGACGGGTTCGAACGTCCACGGCGTCCGTATTCCGAGCGCGCTGCAGCCGGTCGAGCTCTCGACGTACGGCTCGGGCGGCGTCTGGGTCGCCAGTCCGGTCTCGGGCCTCGTGGGCCGGATCAATCCGCAGAGCTCCAGCGTCGGCGCGACGGTAGCGACCGGTGCTCTCAAGGGAGCCGTGAAGGGGATCGCGGCGGGGGACGGCACGGTCTGGATCTCGAGCAGTAACATCCTCGCCGACGAGTACGACGCCACAAGGATCGACCCGGTCCGAAACCGCGTGACTGAGAAAGTCCCCCTCCGGCTCGGCGCGGAAGGCATCAGCGTCGGCGAAGGCTCGGTCTGGGTCGCCAACAGCCTCGGCAACACCGTCTCGCAGATCGAGCCCGCGACGAACCGGGTCGTCCGAAGGATCCGAGTCGGTGAGGATCCGGTCGCCGTCGCCGCGGGCGGCGGTGCGGTCTGGGTGACGAACTACAAGGACGGGACGGTTTCGCGCCTCGATCCGAGGCAGGGCCGCGTCGTCGCGACGATCCCCGTCGGGCCGAATCCCGACCACGTCGCGGTGGGCGATGGAGGCGTCTGGGTGACGGTACACGTCCGATGACCGACCCGGCGTTCACCCGCCGGGAGCTCCTCGTCAAGGGGGGTGCGGCGGCGGGCGGCATCGCCGCCCTCGGCGCCCTCCCTCCGAACGCACGGGCAAAGTCCGTCGCACGAGGCGCGTTCACCGGCACGCTGCGCGTGCTCACCATCAACCTCGGCCTCAACGACGTCTTGAAGCGCCAGGCAGAGAAGGACCTCGGCTTCGAGATCGCATTCGACGGCACCGACGCCGACAGCATCGTCGCGAGGGCGATCACGAAGCCCGCATCGTTCGACGTCCTCGCGCACTACTACTGGGTGTACGACCTGATCTGGCAGTCGGGCAGCCTGCTGCCGATCGAAACCCGCAAGATCACGCGGTGGCCTCAGGTCAGCGACCTGTTCAAACGCGGGAAGGCGAGGCCGGACGATCCTCGCTGCACCTACGGTCAGGGAGACGCGCCCTTCCGGTGCATGTACGTGGACGACTCGGGCCAGTACCCGGTCTCGTCGAACGTCACCCCGGGGGTCACCGGCGTCGTCCAGTGGATCGACGAGGGCACGGGAAAGCCGTATCGTGGCCTGCCGGAGCCGACGCACGTGAATGGCGTCCCGGGTGCTTTCAACATGGACGCGATCGGCTACAACGCGCGCGTGATCGATCGCCCGCCGGAGCGCGTCTCCTGGGCCGAGCTCCTGAACAAGAGGTGGAAGGGCCGGGTCGGGCTCTTCGACGGCTCGCAGATCGGGTTCCTCGACACCGGCACCGCGGCGGAGGCCGCAGGTCTGATGCGGTTCAGAAACAAGGGTGACATGAGCCGGGGCGAGATCGACCGGCTCGTCAAGATCCTGACCACGCTGAAGAGACACGGGCAGTTCCACGGCTTCTGGAACGAGACCTCGTACCTGAAGGGGGTCGAATTCATGCTCTCGGGGGACGTCGTGGTCGAGTCGATGTGGGCGAATCAGGTTTCGCTGCTCCAGTCGAAAGGCTTCCCGACCCTTTATGCCGCGCCTCCGGAGGGATACCGCGGTTGGGCGTCCGCTACGGCGATCTCGAGCGCGATCAAGGATCCGTCCAGGTTGCAGGCCGCGTACGACTACCTCAACTGGTCGAATGAGGGTTACGCGGGGGCGGTCGGCCTGCGGCTCGGCTACTACAGCGCCGTCCAGGCGCGGAGCCGCAGGTTTGTCGATCCGGCCGACTGGGACTACTGGATCGCGGGCAAGCCCGCGGCCGAGGACCTGCGGGATCCCTTCGGCGACGTCACGATCCCCAAGGGCCAGGTTCGTGAGGGCGGCTCGTTCGCGAGAAGGGCCTGCAGGTTCGCCTGCTGGAATTCGCTCTTCCGTGAGCGCAAGTACCAGGAACGACGCTGGCACGACTTCCGGACGGCGTAGTTCCCGCTCAGTCCCGGACGTCTCTGAGCGACCACGTGAACCGCGTCAGCGTCCCCTCGGGCGCGACGCCGCTCGGTCTCAGGCCGCGCTTGACAAACAGCACCGGGGGTGATGCGGCGCGGGCGAGCGTCAGTCGCGTCTGGCCGAGGCCTTCGTTCTGCCAGCGTTCGGACAGGCCGGCGACGACGAGGCCGCATTGCTCTGCGGCCGCCAGGATCTCGTCTGGTTCGGGCGCGACCAGGACCGGCTCCGTTGAGACGCGGATGGCCCGCTGCACGATCAGCGCGGCGCTGGCGAGAAGCCGGCTCGCCTCGGGGTCTCACGCGACGCGCTTGCCGCACGTGCGAATCCGCCCACGCTCGTCGTTGCGCGCGGCGCGCGGCCGGGAGGACTCGCGTCTCCCGCGGGGATGACGCGCTTTACCTGGACCATCACAGACTGACGCTCTTACTCGCGCCGCGGCTGGCCGTGGTGGGCCGTTGAGATCCGCCACATGCATTCGCCGTCGAGGACATCCACGCCGTCCTCGCCGGCCTGCGAACCCGCGGCGCTGAACTCGTCGGCGAGCTGGAGAACTACAAAGACATCTATCGGCTCTGCTACGTCCGCGGCCCGGAAGGAATCATCATCGAGCTAGCCGAGCAGATCGGCTAACGGTCGAGTCCGTCGCCCCGACTGTTCTCGAGCGTCTGGTGCGAGCTTCGAGAACGGCCAGCTCGTCGAACGACCCGACGAATCAGGAGGCGATCAGCAAGCCGTGTGACCAGGGCGGCCATAGGACCGGCCGGCATGACGGTCAGCGGGAACCTCCGGTCGGGTTCGGCTGCTTGACGGTGGGGTGCATGGATGGACTCAGGCATGCAGGGTGGGCCGGTAGATGAGCTCCTGGATATGGCCGTCGAGCGTCCGGCGCTCGATCAGCTCGAGATCGAAGTCGGCCGCACCCTGGAAGATCGGGTCCAGCCCGGTCTGACCGGTGATCACAGGGAAGAGCGTCACCTGGACGCGGTCGACCAGTCCGGCGGCCATCAGCGCGCGGTTCATCGACAGGCTGCCGTGCGAGCGCAACGGTACCTCGGACTCCTTCTTGAGCCGAGCGACGACGTCGACGGCATCGCCGCTCACGACGTTCGCATCCGGCCAGTCGAGGGATCCTTCCAGTGTGGTCGACACCACCGTTGCCGGCAGGCTCCTCATCCGTGTGACCCATGGGTCACGCACCTCGGACCCCTCGGTGCTCGAGGCCAGCATCCGTGCGAACGCCCGATACGTGTTGGCTCCGAAGACCATCCGCTGCTCCTCGCCGTACAGGGCGAGGCGGTGGTCGAGGAGCTCGGGGCCTTGCTTCCCCCAGTAGCCGGTCCAGTTGCCGCTGGCGGCGCCGAAGCCGTCGAGGCTGGAAAAGACGTCGAAGGTGTAGGTAGCGGTCATGATGCTCTCCTCGAGTGCGGTTGATCGCGTGTTGGGGATACAGACTGGGCGCCACGGCGAAACTCATCGCCTTTGGACTCCTGAATGCCCCGACGGGGCCAACGGGGTCAAGGCATCACGCGCACGCGTGGAAAGGCCCGTCACGCGCGCGCACGGAAGTGCGGCGCCTCGCCTGCAGCTGCGGCGTGAGCGGCTACCGTGGGTCAGACGTGGGAACATCTCGATCACTCCCCACGGGGGAGATCACAGAGTTGCTCGAGTCGGGGGTGGATAGCCGGGAGATCGTGCGCCGGATGGTCGCAACCGGGGACTGGTCAGAGGCTGGCGCCGTCGGCTTCGTTTCGTTCCTCACCCACGGCCCGGACGCGCCGGCGAGCCCCGTTCGAGTCGAGCACCCCGGTCGTCGTGGTGATACGGCGTAGCGGCTCGCCGCACCTCGCAAGAGCGCGGTGATCGTGCGCTCACGGCGCATGCGCGCCACTGGGCCTCACTCCCGGCTCGGTGACTTTCGGCTACCACTTCCGAGGCGCGCACCCAGAGCTCGAGTCCTACTCCTCCGTCCGCCTGTCGGTGCGGCCTCTCGGTCAGACGTCGAGCGACCGGCTGGCATGTTTCGCGGCGGCGCGCTTTGCGGTCCGTCGCTCCTTGAGCGTCTTCTGCGCAGGCTTCTTTCCGAGCTTCTTGGGTTTCTGCGAGCCCTTCACTTGTCATCCTTCCTGGTCGCTGAGGTCGACTGCGCTCGTAGGCATGACGCGAAAGCCTCGGCAGGGCGAGAATTCAAGCTCGAGGACCGGCGGCGACCGCGCAAGGCGAACGCGCACGCCGAGTATCGCACGGATCCCAGGCGCGTGTCCCTCTGGGAGGACGTTCGCGACCGGTTCGTCGTCGCAAACCACGGCATCCCTCAACCCCGCCGTGCCTTGCCTCGCTTGTATCATTCGGAGTCGACAAGGAGTACGAATGGACACCCTGGACGAGGCCCTGCGAGCGCGCATCGACGAGTTGGCAGGGTCGGACAAGGGTCGGCAACCAATTCTGTCCACGACGGGGACACAGGTTGCGATCGCGGAGCTCATTGCACGGAATGACCGACTCGAGCGGGTCGTCGGCGAATTGAGCCTCGAGATCGAGGCCCTCGCCGCCTCGCAAAGTGGCGGCACGGCAGCGCACGTCGCGGCCCCGTCAGACCGCTAGGCAGGTGTCGGACAACGAGCCGGCTGCGGCCGCCACCGCGTCGGCCGACGGGCTCCGCATAGCGATGCTTGCACCGATCTCGTGGCGCGTCCCCCCGCGTCACTACGGACCGTGGGAGCAGTTCGTGTCGCTCCTGACCGAAGGCCTGGTTCGTCGGGGAGTCGACGTCACGCTGTTCGCCACGGCCGACTCGGTAACCGGTGCGCGCCTGGTGGCGACCGCCCCGACCGGATACTCGGAGGATCCGGGACTGTCAGCGAAGGTCTGGGAGGCCCTCCACATCTCGGCGTTGTTCGAACGAGCGGGAGAGTTCGACGTGATCCACAACAGCTTCGACTTCCTGCCGCTCACCTACAGCGATCTGGTCGACACGCCGGTGGTCACCACGATCCATGGCTTCTCCTCCGAGCAGATCGTCCCGGTCTTCGAGAAGTACAACGCGAGGGGGTACTACGTCGCGATCAGCGACTCCGACCGGCACGAGCGCCTCGACTACGTCGCGACGATTCACCACGGCATCGACATGGACGAGTTCGAGCCGGGGGCGGGGCCGGGCGACTACCTGCTGTTCTTCGGAAGGATCCATCCCGAGAAAGGCACCGCCGAGGCGATCGACGTGGCCCAGAAGGCTGATCTGCCGCTGATCATCGCGGGGATCGTTCAGGACGACGAGTACTTCGAGCGATCCGTCGAGCCCCGGCTCGACGGAGAACGGGTCACGTACGTCGGCCCCGTAGGTCCGGATCGCCGCGGCGAGCTCCTCGCCGGAGCGCGGGCCCTCCTCCACCTCGTCAGCTTCGACGAGCCGTTCGGCTTCAGCGTCGTCGAAGCAATGGCTTGCGGAACGCCGGTGATCGCCCATCCACGCGGATCGATGCCTGAAATCGTCCGCGATGGTGTGAACGGCTTCCTGGTCGGCTCTCTCGAGGAAGCGGTCGTCGGCGTGCGCGCGGCCGCCTCGATGGACAGGACGCTCGTGCGCGCCTCGGTCGAGCGTCGCTTCGACTCCAACCGCATGGTCGACGACTATCTCGAGCTCTATCACCGCGTCGCGGCGCTCGATCACGCGCGACGCGCAGGCGAAGGCAACGTTGGCTGACCCCTCTCGTCGACCGAGCGTTTCAGGCTCGGCGTCAACTACTGGCCGGCTCGAACGGCGATGGGGTGGTGGTCAGACTTCGATCGCAGGGAGGTCGCCGCCGATTTCGCACGGATCGCCGCCAGCGGTCTCGACTCGATCAGGCTCTTCCTGACCTGGGCGGACTTCCAGCCGGCCCCGGACGAGGTGGATCGGCGCATGCTGGATCGACTGATCGCCGTGGCGGATCTGGCCGCCGGAGCGGGCCTCGCGCTCGTTCCCACCCTCTTCACCGGGCACATGAGCGGAGTGAACTGGATTCCGGCGTGGGCGCTCGGCGGGACCGATCGCGACGATCGCTTTCGTGTGGTATCCGACGGCAGGGTCAACGGAAGCGCATTGCGGAACTGGTACTCGGATCCGCTCATCGCCCGAGCACAGGCCTCGTTGGCGACCGAGGCAGCTGGAGCTCTGGCCGGCCACGACGCCGTTTGGATGTGGGACCTCGGGAACGAGAACTCGAACTGCGTGATACCGCCGACCCGGTCGTCTGCGCGGGAGTGGCTACGACAGATCGTCTCGGCGATCCGCACGGCCGACGCGAGGGCACGGGTCACCGTCGGCTTGCACATGGAGGACCTGGAGAACGATCGCGTGCTCGGGCCACGTGAGGCGTCCGAGGTATGCGATGTCCTCTCGATGCACGGCTATCCCATCTACGCCCGCTGGGCGGACGGCCCCACGGACGAGCACCTCCTGCCATTCCTGGCCGATGTCACGCGCTGGCTCGCCGGCGGACGCGACGTGTTGTTCGCGGAGTTTGGCCTGCCGACCTTCCGCCGAGGCGATCCGGTCGGCGAGGCGGTCACGCGTCAAGACGCGAGCTCTCTCGTCGAGGAGCAGGCTGCCGCGGCCTACACCGAACGAGCGCTTGCGGCGTTGCAGCGGGCAGGCTGCGTGGGCGCGATGCTCTGGTGCTACTCCGACTACGACTCGGCCATCTGGGAAGCGCCGCCGCTCGACCTCGCCGTCCACGAGCGCTCGTTCGGGCTATGGCGGGCCGACGGCTCGCCCAAGCCCTCCGTCGCTGTCGTTGAGGCGTTCGCCGGCGCTCGGCGACTCGCCGGTCCAGACGAATACCCGTGGATCGATCTCGAACCCGAGGAGTTCCTCGTCGAGCCGAACGTGGCGCTCCCACGCCTTTACGCTCGGTATCGCGTGAGCGAGCGGGCCGGGGCGGGCGATCCGCGATAGGGGTTTCGGGGACCGGTTCCCCCTCCGACGTCGTTGCTCGTGGCCGCCCAACCGAAAATGTGACAGATCGCACAAGTTCGGCTATGCTCTGTGGGCGTCCGGTCGAGCGTCGTAGCCGCCGAGGCTTAGCACTCCTCTTCAGCTGTTCCCTTTGGCCCGAGCGGAGCAGGGAACTCGTTCGAGCGATTCGATCGGCAGCTCGGCTGCCCGGTCGGGAAGAGGTGACTGCAGATGACCAACTTCCTCCACTGGCGCAAGATGACGGCCATCGTGCTCTGGAGCGTGTACGTCCCGACTTGGGCGGTGATCACCGGCTCCGGCCCGGCGATCGTCATGCTCTGGTGGCTCGTCGGCATGATCGTCTTCGGCTCGCTCTGGCTCGCCACGCAGCCACTGTTCCAGAAGGGGCGCGGTCTAACGGGCTTCTTCGTCCCGCCCTGGCTGGACGGACTGGCGCGTCGTCAACCTCCACCGAACCCACCGGGCCACGGAGCCCGGCGTGATGCGGGTTGAGGCCGAGCAGCGGCGCTCCATCGGCTTCGAAACGAAGCGCTCGGCGAACCATGTCGCCTCTGCCGTCGCGGGCAGCGCGCGCGTAACGGATGGCCTCGACTGGCAGTCGTTCTCCGCCGCCTACTTTCCCGGGCGACGCCGGCACGACCTCGAGGCACTGACCGCCTACGGCGCCTACAGGCGCTCGCACGAGGTCGACGCGCGGTCTTCTGACGAGCCCCCCGGATCGAAGCGGAGCGCGGCCAGGCAGGCTCGACCGCGGTACAGGACTGGGAAGACGAGGGCGGCGCGGCGTTCTGAGGTCGTGGCGAACGGCTCTCGGTCTGGCACGCCGGCGGATTCCCGCACGAGCGATCAGATCGATTCTCGGAGTGCGTTCGCCGCGGCTTGCAGGCGCTCGCTGACGTCGGCCAGTTCCCGCGCAGCGAGGTCAATGCGCTCCTGCTGCGCTTCCGCGCGAGCTTGCTGGTTGTCGGCGCGCCGTTGCTGGCTGTCGGCCTGCTCGCTGATCGCCTTGAGTTGGCTTTCCATCCCCGCGACGGTGCGGGTGAGATCGGCCACTTGCGCTGCGACGCTGGCGATGTCCTCTTCAGCCGTCACAACTGCGGAATTCTCCGCGGACGACCACACTCTCCAGACGAGTGCTGGCCCTGCAAGTCGAATCCTGTTCGCCTAGGCTCCTACGTCTCGCGCGCCCTAGCGCGTTGGGAGATTGCGGGCTTTCGGCCGGGGTTCTGGCCGCAGGGCCAGTACCCCTACCCTAGCCCATCTCGAGCACAGGCGCGGTTAAGCCCTTGCCCTCATGCGGAAGGATCGGCTGGAGTAGCGTGCGACCCGCCGTCGGTGGGCGGAGGCGGCCGAGGGGCCGCGATGCGGTCGGGTACCATGGGCCCGACCCGGCCAGGCTTCCGGCGGTTTAGCGCCAGCACGCCGGACACCTGCCGAAAGGGGCGCACGGGCACCGTGCGTACTGCGATCTTCTCGACGTACCCGCCGCGCGCGTGCGGGATCGGAACCTTCGCGTTCGACGTGCGGACGTCGCTGCTGGCGATTCCCGGCGTCAAGAGCGTGGGTGCAATCGCGATCGTCGATGAGGCGTCGAGCCCGCAGCGGCACGATGTCCTCGCAACCGTGTCGCAGGCCGTGCGCGGCGACTACGTCCGAGCGGCAAGGCTCCTGGGTCGACTCGACATCGACGTCGTCCTGTTGCAGCACGAGTACGGGATCTTCGGCGGTGCCGACGGCGAGTACGTGCTGTCGTTCGCGCAGGAGCTCACGCGGCCGCTCGTCCTGACGCTTCACACGGTCCTTTCGGAGCCGACGGATCACCAACGCGACGTGCTCACCGCGTTGTGCGAGGAGGCGGAGCGCGTGATCGTCATGACGGAGACTGCGCGAGAGTTGCTCCTGCGGATGAACGGCTGCGCCCCGGAGAAGGTCCGCGTCGTTCAGCACGGGGCGCCGGTCGCCCTCGGTCGCCGAAGCGCCAACGGCTCCGTGCAGTCACGTGGCCTCGATCGACTCCGGTCACGTTTTGTTCTCTCGACGTTCGGGCTCATCTCTCCCGGCAAGGGAATCGAGACGGCGATTGCGGCGCTGCCGGCGATCGTCGAGCGTCATCCCGAGGTGCTCTACCTCGTCGCCGGGAGAACCCACCCGGAGGTGGCGCGGCTGAACGGGGAGGAGTATCGGCTCCTCCTCGAGCGTCGCGCGGTCGCCCTCGGAGTCGCGGATCACATCGAGTTCGACGATCGCTTTCTCTCCGTCCCCGAGCTCGCTGACCTGCTGCACGCCACCGACGTCTTCCTGACGCCGTACCGCAACCCGGAGCAGATCGCCTCAGGGGCGTTGACCTACGCCATCGCCGCCGGTTGCGCTGCGATCTCCACGCCGTACCTCTTCGCGAAAGACATGCTCGCGACGGGCGCAGGGAAGCTCGTTCCGTTCGACGATGTCGCGGCGATCGAGCATGCGGTCTGCGACTTCATCGAGAGCCCCGAATCGCTTGCCGCAGCACGCGCGGAGGCAGGGCGGATCGGGCCGATCTCGCCTGGCCGTCGATCGCCGCCGAGACGGCGGTCGTGCTGCAAGAGGCCGCTGCGGCCCGACCGCGGCGAGAGCCGATCCCGATCGTCGAGCTCGAGCTCACGTCGGTCCGAACGGATCATCTGCGGACTCTGGTCGACGACGTCGGGATCATCCAGCACGCCACCGGCGTGATCCCGAGCTGGGAAACGGGGTATTGCGTCGACGACGTCGCTCGGCTTGCGCTCGTCGCGCTCGAGCTCACCGGACGCACGCCCGATCGTCAGTGGACGCCGGTGCTTCATCGTTCGCTCGCCTTCCTGCAGTTCGCAGCGGGGCCGGAGGGCAGCGGGATGCGCAATTTCATGGGCTACGACCGCCGGTGGCTGGACGAGCCGCATGTCGGAGACCATGTCGGTCGGACGATCTGGGCGCTCGGCGAGATTCTCTCGACCGCCTGGATCCCGGCTCTGTCCGGGCCGGCGCAGATGCTCCTGGATGCGCTCGTTCCATCGCTTCGCGTGGACGTCTCGTTGCGGACAGCTGCCTACACCATTCTCGGTCTCGCGCGTCTCGACCCCGATCGCCTCGATCCCGACGCGAGAGTGCTGCTCGAACGGCTGGTCGAGCAGCTTGCGTCGGCCTACCACGCATCGGCAGCAGGTTCGTGGATGTGGTTCGAGGACCGCCTCGCCTACGACAACGCGCGGCTCTCACAGGCGCTCATCGTGGGGGGATCGGCGCTTCACGGCCAGACGACGTCGCCATCGGGCTCGAGTCCCTTGCGTGGCTCGGCGACGATCGGGCCTCGACGACGGCATGCTGCGCCTCCCGGGGCATCACGGACGAGGCCGCGACGAACCTGCGCCCGGGGAGGGCGACGAGCAGCCTCTCGACGCGACCGCATTCGTCGAGGCCGAGCTCGCCGCACTTGCCGCGACGGGGGACGGGGATCACGGATGGCGCGCGCGCAACGCGTTCGACTGGTTCCTCGGCCGCAATCGGCTCGACCGCCCGCTCTACGACTTCGCGACCGGGGGCTGCAGCGACGGTCTCGGCGAGACCGACCTCAACGCGAACGAGGGCGCCGAATCCACGCTCGCCTTCCATCGCGCCCAGCTCCTGCTCGACGCCGCCGCCCTCCCGGCCCCGGACCGACGCAAGACTCGGGTCAAGGCGGCGTGATGTCGAACCACGAAGTGTTCCGGCGCCACGCCGGCAATCCGATCCTGACCGCCGCCGACTGGAGCGAGCCGGTCAACGCCGTGTTCAACCCTGCAGCCGCGATCGTCGACGGTGAAACCGTTGTGCTCGCCCGCGTCGAGGATCGCCGAGGAATCTCCCATCTCCGCGTTGCTCGCTCGGCCGACGGCCTGAGTGGATGGTCGATCGATCCCGTGCCGCTGCTTGCGCCGACCGACGGGGTCGAAAGCGAGCAGTGGGGCTTCGAAGACCCACGCGCAGTGTGGGTGGCCGAGCTCGAGCGTTGGCTGATCACGTGCACGGCATACGGACCGAGTGGCCCGGCCGTCTATCTCGCGGAGACGACGGATTTTCGGACGGTCGAACGAATCGGGATCATCTGCCAACCGGAGGACAAGAACGCGGCCGTTCTGTCGGAGCGGGTCGGCGGACAGTGGGTGCTCTTTCACCGGCCGATGACGTCGTACGGCGGCGCGCGCGGCGAGGTCGTCCTCTCCCGATCGGGCGACCTTCAGAACTGGGGCTCGCCCGAGCAGGTCCTCGAGCCACGACACGGTGCCTGGTGGGACTCGCTTGTATCGGTTCGGCCCGCCGCCGCTTCGCACGGACGATGGCTGGCTGGTGATCTACCACGGGGTCAAGGAGACCGTTGCCGGCACCATCTATCGGGTGGGTCTCGCGTTGACGGCCCTGGACGATCCGGCACGCGTGCTCCACCGCGCGGCGAGCTGGGTGCTTGGGCCCTCCCGCCCCGTATGAACGCGAGGGCGACATACCCAACACCGTGTTCCCGTGCGGGCTCGTACACGACCCGCAGTCCGGCGAGGTCAGGCTGTATTACGGAGCGGCTGACACCACGATCTGCGTGGCGACCGCACAGCTCGAGGACCTGCTCGACGCCGTTCGTTCCGACTGACCTCACGCCCAGGCATCTCGCTAGCGAAGCTGAGTCGAACGCACGACTTCCACCGAGTTCACCGTGGTGCAGCAGGTGGCGGTTGCGCAACAAGTCGCCTGAGAAATGAATCCCAGCCGGGGAGAACGCGTCGGACCAGCTGCGTGTTCGCGAGGTCCTCGGCTTCTTGTCGAGGTGGAGCCAGTGGCGGTCTTGGCGATCAGATTGCTCATGGGACGAGTGTGGGCGAAGGCAGATCACTGTAGGCTCGGTGCGTGGCCGCGAAGTCGAGACCGAGGAAAGACAGTGAGAGCGGATCGCGTTCGGCTCGCGCTGGTGCCGGACAGACGAAGGTGTTCAAGCGGAAGTCTTGCTTCCTTTGCAAGGACAAGGTCCGAGAGGTCGACTACAAGAACGTCAATCAGCTACGGCGGTACCTGTCCGACCGAGGCAAGATCCGAAACCGTCGGATGACGGGTGCGTGTCGCAGGCATCAGCGTCAGATCGCGATCGCGATCAAACGCGCACGTGAGATGGCGCTGCTCCCGTATGTGGCGGAAGGCGGCGGGCCGCCCTCGCGGTCTCGGTCCGACGAGCGCCGCTGACCAAAGCCTCATCGAGATAATCGCTTACCCCGCCGGACACATTCGGGTGTGTCCCAGGCGCCAAGGTGATACGGATCTGACACAGCATCTGACACGGCCTTGGCCCTCTCGCGCCTCGAACGCCAGGTCTTACGTCCGCGACGTCGAGTGGTGTGCCGGCCGCTGGAGGCCGCCGGACGCCTCTACACTGGCCTCCCTTGGCGACCCGTCGGGAGATGGTTACTCGAAGCAATCTCTTTGGGCGTGAGCTGACGACCGAAGACGTGGCGAAGATGGTGGCGTTCCTCTGCTCGGACGACTCGATGAACGTCACAGGTGCCGCGTTCACGTCGACGGCGGCGGCGTGATGGTGTGACGCATATCGATGCGAAGCGAACCCAGCGAGGCACCGCACACCACCCGTGAGCGCGAAGGTTCTCGTTACCGACTACGCGTGGCCGTCCCTAGACATCGAGCGCGACGTTCTTGGGTCGATCGGCGCCGAGCTCATCGTCGCGGCGTCACCCGACGAGGCGACGCTCGTCGACCTCGCGCACGACGCCGACGCGATACTCACTAACTGGGCGACGGTGCCTCCCGCTGCGCTCGACGTCGCGGCCAGGTGCGTTCTCGTATCGCGATACGGGGTCGGGGTCGACAACATTCCGGTCGCTCGTGCAACCGAGCTGGGGATCGCGGTTTCGAACGTGCCGGATTTCTGCCGCGACGAGGTGTCGGACCACACGATGGCGCTCCTGCTGTCCAGCGCACGGCAGGTGGTGCACATGTCGCGGGAAACGGCGCGAGGAGTGTGGAGCCTCGAGCAGGGGCCGCAGCTGAGACGCGTCCGGGGGCTGACGCTCGGGCTCGTCGGGTACGGGAGCATCGCGCGCGCCGTCGTCCCGAAGGCCCAAGCCTTCGGCCTCCGGGTGGTGGCGTACAGTCCGCGGCTCTCTCCGCAGGTCATGAAGGACGGCGTCGAGGCCGTCGAGAGCCTCGAGGCGCTCCTCGTCCAGTCCGACTTTGTGTCGCTTCACGCGCCGCTTCGGCCGGAAACGGCAGGGATGATCGGCGACGAGCAGCTCCGGCTGATGAAGCCGTCTTCGTACCTCATCAACACAAGCCGTGGCGGCCTCGTCGACGAGGCCGCCTTGTATCGAGCCCTCGACGAGGGCTGGATCGCAGGCGCCGCGGTCGACGTTCTCGTCGACGAGCCACCGCAGCCCGACCTCGAGCTGCTGCGTCTGGACGGTCTTGTGGTGACTCCGCATGCGGCGTTCTACTCGGACGCGGCGATCGCGGAGCTCCAGCGTCGAGCTGCCGAGAACGTGGCGACTGCGTTGCAGGGCCGGCTCCCGCCGACCTTGGTCAACCCCGCCGTCGCGGGGTCTCCGCGCCTGCGGATCACAGGATGACCCGGCGGCCGCCGACCGATGCACGCGCCCACCTTGTCGCCCGCGGACTGCTCGAGCCAACGCAGGACGTCGAGGTCACTCCTCTCGCCGGCGGCGTCTCGGGTGAGGTCGTTGCGGTGCGTGGTGACTCCGTCCAGCTCGTCGTCAAGACCCCCCTCGACAGGTTGAAGGTCGCGCACGACTGGCGCGCCGACCGGCGACGGGTCCTTGCCGAGGCGGAGGCACTCCGGATCGCATGGCGGCTCACGCCGGACGTCGTCCCCCGCGTCGTTGACCTCGACGGCGACGCGTACGTGATCGTGCTCGAGGCTGCCGAACCCGGCTGGGTGTCGCTTCGCGATCAACTGATGGTCGGGATCTGCGACACATGGGTCGCCGCGTGGCTGGGGTCGGCCCTCGCTCGGTGGCACATGGCAACGCGCCGGCCAGACCTTCTCCCACACGAGCTCCGAGACGTCGAGGCGTTCGTGGCTCTGCGGATCGACCCGTTCTATCGCTTCGTCGCAGCGCAGTACCCAGAGCTCGGGGACACGATCGACGCGGCTGCCGACGCGCTCCTGGCAGAGCGAACGTGCCTCGTGCACGGAGATCTGTCGCCCAAGAACATCCTCGTCGGGCCGAAGCGGATATGGGTCCTCGACTGGGAGGTAGCCCACCTGGGATCTCCGGTCTTCGACCTGTCCTTCATGCTCACCCACCTGGTGCTCAAGTCGGTGCATCGGCCGCAGTCCGCCGCTGGTTATTCGCGCTTCGCTCACGCATTCGTCGACGCCTATCGGGAGGGGGTCGGCCCGGCGTTCCCACCCGAGCAGCAGCTCGTTCTGAACCTTGGCTGCCTCCTGCTCGCCCGCGTCGACGGGAAATCTCCCGCGCCGTACCTCACCGACGACGACGCCAGCCGCACACGGTCTTGGCGATCAACGTCCTGACCGAGAAACCCGCGACCGCACTCGACCTATGGGAGACGCTGTGAGTGACACGCGGATCGCGAACGTTCGAGCATGGCAAGCGTTCGACTCTCGCGGGAGACCCACGGTCGGGTGCCGGGTGGAGCTTGCGAGCGGAGCGCACGGCTCGGTCATCGTTCCGAGTGGCGCATCGACCGGGACGCACGAGGTGCACGAGCTACGAGACCGCGCCGCCCAGTTCAACGGCATGGGCGTCCTGGCGGCGGTGGCGAACGCAGAGGGCGAGCTCGCACGGGCCGTGTCGGGACTCGACGCGCGGGACCAGCACATGGTCGACGCAGCGCTGCGATCGGCAGACGGGACCGAAAACCTCTCTGTCCTCGGTGCCAACGCCGTCCTTGCCATCTCGCTGGGCTCGGCCATCGCGTCTGCCAACCACGCACGACGACCTCTCTACGAGACAGCTCGTCGGCGCCGAGGCCCCCCTGCTTCCCCTTCCGATGGTGAACATCATCTCGGGCGGTGCGCACGCTGGTTGGAGTGTCGACGTTCAAGACGTGCTCGTCGTGCCCGTTGGGGCGACCTCCTTCGAGCAAGCCATCGAGTGGTCGTGGGGAGTCCGGTTTGCGGCCGAGGCTATTTTCACCCGCTCCGGCTGGAATGCCGCGCTCGTTGCCGACGAGGGCGGGCTCAGCGGCAATCTGTCCTCGAATCGCGAGATGCTCCACGTGGTTGTCGACGCGATCGAGCAGGCGGGCCTCGTTCCCGGCCGGGACGTCGCGATCGCGATCGACGTCGCGGCAACTCAACTGCTCACCGACGACGGCAGCTACCACCTACGAGCGGAAGGCCGCACGCTGACGGCAGGCGAGTTGGTTACGGAGATCGACGGATGGGCGCAGGAGTTCCCGCTCGTTTCGATCGAAGATCCTCTCGGCGAGGACGACTGGGTGACCTGGTCGGAGGCGACCAGGCGGCTCAGCGGTCGGCAGATCGTAGGGGACGATCTGTTCGCGACGAGCGAGTCGCGGCTCGCGACGGGAGTCGCGCGCGGGGCAGCCAACGCGATCCTGGTAAAGCCGAACCAGAACGGCACGGTCTCGGGAGCGCACGATGTTGTCGTCGCCGCCCGATCAGACGGCTACGCCACCGTCGTTTCCGCGCGCTCCGGTGACACCGAGGACGCATGGCTTGCGGATCTTGCGGTCGGATGGCGCGCCGGGCAGATCAAGGTCGGCTCGCTCACCCGATCGGAGCGCACCGGAAAGTGGAATCGTCTGCTCGAGATCGAGCGCTGCCACGCTGGCTGTGAATTCGCGGGAGCAGCTGCACTCGGGTCCTAACGGAGGCGGAGCGAGGTGTCGCCACATCGGGCGAAGTCGGGGTCCGGCGGGCTGCTCGCTTCACCGGCGCATGACGACCTGCGGTTCCCCGGGAACGAGTTTCGCAGACGTCAGCCGAAGATCGCGAGACCCGCGTCGAGGTCGAAGAAATGCAAGCGCCTCGTGTCGACCCCGATGTCGATCGGCGTGTCCAACGCAGGGCGCTCCTGGGTCAGGAGCCGCGCCACGAGCAGGGTGCGGCGACCCTCGGCCTCCGACTCGAGCCGCTCGAGCGCAGCGGCGTCGACGTCGCCTGCGACCTCGCGGATCTCCTCCGTGAGGACCGGCTCCGCCGGGACCTCGACGTGGACAAGAAGTTCGGAGCCGAGTGCCTCCGTCGCGCGCGCGACGCCGCGCAGTCGCGCCGGGTCACCGTCGCGAGCGGCGTGCAGGTGCTCCGGCCGGATCCCGAGCCCGACCGTCCGCCCATCGTATGCGCGAAGCCCGGGCCGCTCGGCCAGGACATGGTCCGGCACGTCGAGTTCCTGGTCGCCGACGCGCGCTGCGATCGCGTCTCCAGAGGCAACGACGTCGGCTTCGACGAGGTTCATCGGCGGGCTGCCGATGAAGCTCGCGACGAAGAGGTTCGCCGGCCGGTCGAACACGAACTGCGGGTCGCCCGTCTGCTGGAGGACGCCGCCGCGCATGCACGGCGACCCGGTCGCCCATCGTCATCGCCTCGACCTGGTCGTGCGTCACGTAGATCGTCGTCACGCCGAGCTCGCGCTGCACGCGAGCGACCTCGGCGCGCATCTGCACGCGGAGACGTGCGTCGAGGTTCGACAACGGCTCGTCCATCAGGAACACGCTGGGGTTGCGGACGATCGCGCGCCCCATCGCGACGCGTTGACGTTGGCCGCCCGAGAGCTGGCGCGGCTTGCGCTCCAGCAGGTCCGCGAGCCCGAGCGCCTGGCTGGCCGTCTCGACGCGTCGCCGGATCTCGGCCTTCGGCGCGCGCCGCGCGCGCAGCCCGAACGCGATGTTCTCGAACACCGTCATGTGGGGGTAGAGCGCGTAGTTCTGGAACACCATCGCGACGTCGCGGCTGCGAGGGTCGAGGTCGCCGACGCTCCGCTCGCCGATGAAGATCTCGCCCTCGGTGATCTCCTCGAGACCCGCGACGATGCGCAGCGCCGTCGTCTTGCCGCAGCCGGACGGGCCGACGAGCACCATGAACTCGCCGTCCGTGATCTCCAGCGAGAAATCGTCGAGCGCGGTCACCCCGTCGTAGACCTTCGTCACCCTGTCGAACCGGACGGGGGCGGACTCGGCTCCGGAGGCGCTCACCAGGCGAGAGTATGCATCGGCATACCTGTAATTACAACATGCTTGTATTACATCACGTTGCCGTGTTAGCATCGGCGCGCTTTCCCGGCCCGAGCGAAGGGAGCGACATGACGACGGACGACCGAGTGGAGTTGGAAGACTTCCTCGACGAGGAGGTCGCGCCGGGGCTGACGCGCGGCGAGCTGATCAAACGCGGCGCCGGCGCAGGTGCCGCGATCTGGGGCGTCTCGGCGCTCTTCGGTGCGGGCGCGGCGTTCGCCGGGATGCAGGCGCGGGCGCTGACGCCGACCTTCTACCAGTGGATCTACGGGCTGTACCCGGACATCCCGAGCAAGATCAACAAGGACTACGCCAAGAAGGCCAAGCTCGACGCGAAGATCGCTCCCGTCCAGGGCTTCGGGATCGACCGCTTCGTCGCCGAGGCCAAGAAGAAGAAGAGCACCTGGGACGTGTACGTCGGGATGACGCCGTTCGTCGAGATGGGCTCGCTGATCGATTCCGGGACGATCGAGCCATGGGATCCGTACATCTCGAAGTCAGTGGTCAACGATCTCATCCCGTCGATCCGCGCGGAGGCGACCTACCGGGGCAAGATCTGGTCGTTTCCGTTCCTCCTCGACATCATCATCCAGGCCTGGAACGGGGAGCTCGTCGAAAAGGCCGGGCTCGACGCCGACAGGGCGCCGAAGACGTGGGATGCGCTCATCGCGAACGCGAAGAAGGTCGTCAGCTCAGGAGCGGCGCCGTACGGCGCCGTGTTCGATGCGCACGGCTGGCGCTCGCTCGCCCCGATCGCTCACACGTTCAACACGAACGTCTACAGGCCGGACGGGCTGTTCGACTTCACCCACCCCGCGGTCGTCCAGGCGCTCGAGGTGATGAAGCGGCTGATGGAGGTCGCGCCGAAGAACATCCTCGAAGAGGGGAAGGTCGACGGCGGCGTCAACACGACGCCGGACGAGGAGGCCTTCGCAGGACGCCAGGCCGCGTACTACATCAAGTACCAAAACGCCCCGACCCGGTTTGCCGGCACATGGCCCGATCCGTCGGTGCTGCACATCGCCGGTTTGCCGAAGAAGCCGGGCGGCGCAGGTGGCACGGTGTTCTGGAACACCGGCGCGGCGCTGTTCAAGTACGGGCAGAACAAGAAGCAGGCCGCGGACTACATGAGCTTCTTGACCCACGACGTGCGCATTTGGCAACACGCGCTCGGCAAGGACGTGCGCGGCGCGTCCGGACAGCTGTCGCCCTACAAGTCGGATTGGGCGAAATGGAAGAAGTCGCCGCCGGCATGGATGGCCGACTGGGCGTTCACGGTCCAGAACGAGCTCAGGACGAGCAAGGCGATCCGGACGCACAGCTTCGGCCTGACGCAGTTCGTCCTCGGCAAGCCGGCGTGGGAGGCGTACCTGAAGGGGGACGAGAAGAACCCGAAGAGGGCGCTTGCGAAAGCGCAGGCCATCGTCCTCGCCGAGGTGAAGAAGCAGCGAAAGAAGTAGTGGTCTCTCC
The DNA here is from genome assembly GCA_963706915.1 of uncultured Actinomycetes bacterium. Lineage (GTDB taxonomy): Bacteria > Actinomycetota > Thermoleophilia > Gaiellales > Gaiellaceae > Gaiella. The sequence continues at coordinate 9,693 of CAVPOH010000002.1, read as the reverse complement.
CGGAGCACGTGTTCCCTCCTGACGTGAGGCGGCCGGGCGGTGGCTAGCAGAGCCGTCACTGCCCGGCCGCCGTCCGGGACAGCTGTCGCTCTGGCGGTCGACCACGCGCTTCGCGCGGACGTGGCCGTACCTGCTGCCGGCGTTGTTCTTCTTCGTCGGCTGGCAGCTGTTGCCCATCGTTCGCGCGGCGTGGATCTCGTTCACGAGCTTCAGCTTCCTGCTCGACGACTCACCCGAGTCGGCGAGGTGGGTCTGGTTCGACAACTACGTCGACGCGGTCCAGGACCCGCTCGTGAGGGACGGGCTCCTGAAGGCCGCGATCTTCACGGCCGTCTTCCTGCCCGGAATGATCTTCCTCCCGATGGTGATCGCGGTGCTCGTCGACCGTGTCGCGAACCAGCGGCTCGCGGCGACCTACCGAGTCATCCTGCTCGTCCCGGCGATGATCCCGGGCCCGCTCATCTTCATCCTCTGGGTATGGATGTACTCGAACGGGATCGGCCCGATCAACTACGTCCTCGTGGACGTCCTGGGCGTCTACGACCTCGCGAACCAGCCGACGTGGCTCGGCTCCACCGATCTCACCTTCCTGTCGCTGGCGATGATGGAGTGGTGGTGGGGCCTCGGCTTCCACACGATGTTCTACCTCGCCGGTCTCTCGACGATCCCGAAGGAGCTGTACGAGTCCGCGCGCGTCGACGGCGCGAGCGAGTGGCGCATCTTCTGGAAGATCACGTTCGCGCGGCTACGACCGATCTTGCTCGTCCTGGTCGTGCTCCGCTTCGGAACGGCCTACGCGCTGATCGACGAGTACATCCTCACGGGAGGGTTCGATCGCTCGAAGCCGACCTACACGTGGACCGTGTACATGTGGGACACCGCGTTCCAGGTCGGAGATCAGAACCGCGGATACGCCGCCGCCGTGGGTTGGCTCGGCACCCTCGGGATGCTCGTCGTCGTGCTCGGGCTCTTCTACGCCTTCAGGAACAGGGACTAGACGTGGCGACCCGAGCTGAGCCCGAGACGATCGCGAGGACACGTCCGCTGCGGGCACGGCGGCGCGTGCGCGTCCCGTGGGGCTCGATCGTGAAGCACGGCATTCTCGTCGTCACGTGCGTCGTGATCCTGTTCCCGCTCCTGTGGGTGTTCCTCCTCTCGATCAAGTCGCTGCCGGACGCGTATACGAATCGCATCTGGCCACACAACTTCGACTTCGGCTCCTACCGCACGGCGCTGACCGCGATCGACACGTTGCCGCAGAACATCCAGAACAGCATCGTGCTCACGTTGGCAACGATGGTCATCACGTCCACGGTGGCGGTGTTGGCTGGATACGCGCTCGTGCACCTGCCGACTCCGGGGAAGGCGATCGTGCTCGCGATCCTCGTGGGCTCGCTCTTCGTGCCGAGCCGGGTGACCGGGCTCATCTCGATCTGGGAGATCCAGGACCGGCTCGGGCTGATCAACTCGACGTGGGGGCTGATCCTCCCGTACCAGACGCTGGCGCTGGCAGTGAGCATCTTCATCATGCGCGGGGTCTTCGAGACGATCCCCAGGGAGCTCGCAGAATCGGCGCGGGTCGACGGTGCCGGGTCGTTCATGATTCTGCGCCGCATCATGCTGCCGCTCGTCCGGAACGGCGTCATCGTCGTCCTGATCACCAACTTCATCGCCGCCTGGGGGGAATGGCTGCTCGCGAACACGCTGACGAACGACCAGGAAAAGCGAACGCTGACCGTCGTCCTCGCCTCCGCGAACGCGGGATTCGGTCAGTGGCTGTGGCCGACGATGGCAGCGATGTTCGTGATCGCGATCCTCCCGGGGCTGATCGCGTTCATCTTCGTGCAGCGCTGGTACATGCGCGGCCTCCAGGAAGGAGCGCTCAAGGGATGAGCCGCCTCGACGGCAGGACGGCGCTCGTGACCGGCGGAGGCTCGGGGATCGGCCGAGCGATCTGCCGCCGCTTCGCCTCCGATGGGGCCTCGGTCGTCGTCGCCGACCTCGTTGGCGAGCGCGCCGAGGAGGTCGCCGCCGAGGTCGGCGGACGCGCCGTCCAGGCCGACGTCACGGCCGCGGCGGACGTCGAGCGGATGGCAGCCGAGGCCGGCCGAGTCGACGTGCTCGTCAACAACGCTGGCGGCGGGATGGCCGACGACCTGCTCGAGATCGACGAGGACGAGTGGGACGCCGACGTGGAGCTCAACCTCAAGTCGGCCTACCTGTGCTCGAAGGCGGTGCTGCCCGGGATGATCGAGCAGGGGTCGGGGGTGATCGTCAACATCGTCTCGGTCAACGGCCTGGCGTTCTTCGCCAACGAGCCGTACAGCGCCGCCAAGGCCGGGCTCATCAGCCTCACGCGGAGCATGGCGACGCGGTACGGCCGCCACGGCGTCCGCGCCGTCGCGATCGCGCCCGGCACGATCCGCACGCCCATCTGGCAGGAGCGCGTCGACAAGGAGCCGGCGATCTTCGAGCGCCTCGTGCGCTGGTACCCGCTGCGCCGGGTCGGCGAGCCGGAGGACGTCGCCGCGGCGGCCGCGTTCCTCGCCTCGGACGACGCGGGGTGGATCACGGGCGAGGTTCTCCGCGTCGACGGCGGGCTGCTGGCGGGGAACGAGCGCATGTCGCGCGAGCTGGTCGCCAACTTCGACGACGAGAGGCCTGACGTGCCGGCGCGCGCGACGACGCGGCTGCCCTGCGCCTATGTGCGGAGGGCTCTGGCCGAAGCCAGAGCCCGGGGCCTTGCAGCGGTCGAGCTCCCACGGTGACACGGAGGGCTAGAGCATGCTCGATCTCCTGATCCGCGGCGGGCGCGTGATCGACGGCGCCGGCAACCCCTGGTACACGGCGGACGTCGGCATCGCCGGCGACCGCATCGCCTCGGTCGGACGGCTCGCCGGGGAGCCTGCTGCACGGACGATCGAGGCCGACGGCCTGTTCGTCTGCCCAGGGTTCGTCGACATGCACACGCACTCCGACCTCCAGCTCCTCGCGAACCCGCCGCACGAGGCGAAGGTGCATCAGGGCGTGACGCTCGAGGTGCTCGGCCAGGACGGCCTGAGCTACGCGCCCGTCACCGACGAGGTGCTGGAGGAGCTCCGCGGCCAGCTCGCGGGCTGGAACGACGATCCACCGGGGTTCGACTGGAGCTGGCGCACCGTCGGCGAGTACCTCGACCGCCTCGACGCCGACGGGATCGCGGTCAACGCCGCGTACCTCGCGCCGCACGGGACGATCCGCATGTGCGCGATGGGCTACGACGACCGGGCGCCGACAGACGACGAGCTCGCCCACATGAAGCGGTTGCTGGCCGAGGCGCTGGAGGACGGCGCGGTCGGGCTCTCCACGGGTCTCACCTACACGCCCGGGATGTACGCGGACGACGACGAGCTCGTCGCGCTCCTCGAGGTCGTCCGGGAGCACGGCGGCTTCTACGCGCCGCACCACCGCAACTACGGCCGCCGCGCGCTCGAGGCGTACGCCGACTGCATCGAGGTCTCGCGTCGTGCCGGCGTCCCGCTCCACTTCGCGCACGCGCACCTCGGCTACGCGATCAACAAGGGCCGTGCACCGGAGCTGCTCGCGATGATCGACGCGGCGCGCGACGACGGCGTCGAGGTCACGATGGACACCTACCCGTACCTCGCGGGCTCGACCTACCTCCACGCGTTCCTCCCGAGCTGGATGCACGTCGGCGGCTCGGGCGCCACGATCGAGCGTCTCCGCGACCCGGAGCTCCGGGAGCGGCTGCGGGTCGAGATGGAGGACGAGGGCTCCGACGGCTTTCACGAGATACCGATGGACTGGTCGATCGTCGTCATCAGCGGCGCACGGCTCGCGGAGAACAGGCGCTACATCGGTCTCAGCGTGGGCGACGCGGCGTCACTGGCGGACGCCCGCCCGATCGACTTCTTCTGCGACTTGCTCGCGGCGGAGGAGCTCGGCGTGTCCTGTGTATCCCATTCGGGCAACGAGGAGAACGTGCGGATGACGATGACGCACCCCGCGCACACCGTCGGGAGCGACGGCATCCTCGTCGGCGAGCGGCCGCATCCGCGCTCGTACGGCACCTTCCCGCGGTACTTCGCCGTCTACGTCAAGGAGCTCGGGATCCTCAGCGTGGGAGCAGGCGGTGCGCAAGATGACGTCGCTCCCGGCGCAACGGCTCGGCTTCCCGGATCGCGGGCTGCTCCGACCGGGCATGGCGGCCGACGTCACGTGCATCGATCCCGAGACGGTTCGCGACACGGCGACCTTCGAGGACCCGCGTCGCCTCCCCGAGGGGATCCCGTACGTGATCGTGAACGGCGTTGTCGTCGTCGACGACGGGCGTCACACCGGCGCGCTCGCGGGACGGGCGCTGAGGGCCTCCCGGACGAGGTCGAGCGCGTCCAGCCGCATCAGCCCGTAGTGGTAGAAGTCCACGCGGCCGAGACCGCGCTCGCGCGCGAGGTCGACCTTCGCGCGTAGGTTGTCCGCCGACGTGGAGTCGGGGATCGCGGGGCGGTAGATGACGGATACCGCGGCGTCGCCGTACGCGTCGAGATCCCCGCGTACGCGCTCCGGGTCGGCCGCGTAGCCGATCGCCTCGATCCCCGCGCACGCCCGCGAGACGCCCTCCACGTCCAGTCCGACCCGCCATGCGATCGACGGCGCCGGCGGGCCGCTCGGGCGCCCGTCCGCGTAGCCGAGCACGGCGCCGGAGAGCTCGATCTGCTCGAGCGGCACCGGCGACGCGGCGTCGGCCACCTCTGCCACGAGCGACGTCACGACCTCCTCGCGCACGGCCGCGTACTCGTCCCGTTCCGGCTCGGCGGCGTCGTCGGCATCGCCCGCGAACGCACGCTCGATCTCCTCGCGTGCCCGACGACGAGCCTCGTCGCCGTCGACACCTCGCGACCGGGCCGCTGCGAGGCAGTGCTCGCAGAAGCACAACCCGAGCAGGTACCGGACGCGCGGGCCCAGCGGCACGAAGTACCGCTCGTGCGCGTACCCGTGCTCCAGGCCGTGGTAGTGGAGCGACTCGGCGCAGATCCGCTCGACGCCGAGGCGCGCCACGTCCTCCGCGAGCGCACGCGCGAACGCCCGCACGTCCGGATGCGCGGGGCACAGGTCGGTGACGTAGCGGTCGCCGAACGCGTTCTCGGGCGCGCAGTCCGGGTGCGCCTCGGCGAGCGCGCCGTTGTGCAGGAACACCGCCCAGGCGCGCACCTGCATGCCCCTCCGGCCGGCCGCCTGGATCGCCTCGGGCAGCGCGCCGATCGTCTCGCTCACCGGCGGCGTAGCCTCACGCCGCGGAGCGCGCGCGGCTCGAAGAACACTGCCCCGCTCTCGAGGAACCGGATGCGACGCACCGGGTTGTGCGGGAAGAGGTCCCGGCCCTCGTGGTACGACGCCGCGACGGTGACGCCGCCGATGCCGCCGCGCTCCTGCACGTTGCCGAGGACCTTCTCGACACCCTCGTCGGCGAGGTCGGTCGCGAAGCAGAAGATCGACGAGTCTACGGCTACCGCCCGAGCCAGCCGCCGTCGACGGGCAGGATGATGCCGTGGACGTAGTCGGACGCCGACGAGGAGAGGAACACGACGGCTCCGCCGAGGTCCGCGGGGTCGGCCCACCGGCCGGCGGGGATCCGAGCATCGATCTGCGCCGTCCGCACCGGGTCGTCTCGCCAGATGCGTGCGTTCATCTCGGTCTTGACGTACCCGGGTGCGATCGCGTTGACGTTGACGCCGTGCGGTGCCCACTCGTTCGCGAGCGCCATCGTCAGCGTCGCGATGCCGCCCTTGCTCGCCGCGTAGGACGGCACGCGGACCCCGCCCTGGAAGCTGAGCATCGAGGCGATGTTCACGATCTTGCCGCGTCCCTGGTCGAGCATGATCCGGCCCGCCCGGGTGCAGAGCTGGAACGACGCCGTGAGGTTGACCTCGATCACGTCGTCCCAGTCGGCGAGGTCGTGGTCGACCGCCTCCGAGGGGCGGCCGATGCCGTGCGAGTTCACCAGGACATCGAGCCCGCCGAGCCGCTCGACTGCCTCGTCGAAGCCGCGGCGGAGGTCCTCGCGGTCGGCCAGGTCGGCGCGGATCGGCAACTCCCCCGATCTCCGCCGCGACCTCGTCGATCCGATCGGAGCGCCCGAGCACGGCGACGGTCGCACCCGCCTGTGCAAGCGCGTCAGCCAGGCCGCGCCCGATGCCCCCGCTCCCGCCGGTGACGAGCGCCCGGCGGCCGGTCAGGTCGAAGGGGTTGCCTGCCATCCCACGGCGTCACGCGCGCCAAGCTCGGCGAGGATCCGCGCTGTCTCCCGGTACGCCTCGTCGACGAGCTCGACCATGTTCTCGGGCTCGGGCGTCCGTTCGAGCTCGACCGAGATCGCGCCGCCGAAGCCGGTGTCGAGGATCGCCTGGAGGTACTCCTTGATCGGCGTCACGCCTCGCCCCGGGGGCATGTCGCCGTGCACCTTGCCGTCGCAGTCGGAGACGTGGACGTGCCCGATCATCCCCTCGAGCACCCGGACGTCCCCGAACGACGCGCCCGACAGCTGGAGGTGCGAGACGTCGGCGTTCGCCTTCACGACGGGATGGTCGACCTCGCGGATCAGGCGCGCGAGGGCGTGGACGCTCCCGGCGATCGCGTTCTCGAACGGCTCGAGCTCGATCACGAGCTCGATGCCGCGCGGCTCCGCGTACTCGGCGAGCTCGCGGACGTTCTCGACGACGAGCCCGAAGATCTGGTCGGCCGAGTACACCTGGAGATCGCAGTAGTACTCGCCCGCGACGAGCAGCACGTTGCGCCCGCCGAGGTACACCTGCTGGTCGATGTAGGCCCTGCACCGGTCGAGCGTGAAACGCCGGACGGCGGGAACGAAGTCGACGAGCCCGAGCGCGATGCAGACGGCCGACCGCACGGGCAGCCCGACCTCCGCGCACGTGTCCTTGATCGCCTGCTGCTCGTCGCGCGAGATCATGAGCGGATCTTCGAAGACGTCGTACGTGTCGAACCCGAGCTCCTTCGTCTTGCGGATCCCCTCGACGACGGTGAGCCCGGTGCCGTGCCACGCCGAGCCGATCAGGCCGAGCTCGATCACGTCGCGACGTGCTCTGAGCGCGGGGCCGCGCCCTCGGCCTGCGCCGAAGGCCGGAAGAGCTCGGTCTCGAAGCGGCTCCGGTCGCCGCGGTGGACGCCGACGAAGTACTCGATCGCCCTGCCGTCCTCGATGTAGGTGACGCCGCTGAAGGCCAGCACCGGCGCCCCCTCGCGGACGCCGAGATGCTCCGCGATCTCCGCACTCGCCGCACGCGCCTCGATCGCCCGCGTCCCGCGGTGCAGCTGGTACCCGAGCTCGCGCTCGTACGTCTCGAACAGCGACCGGTCGCTCATGTCGAGCTCGAGGATGGGCGCGCAGAGCGCATACGGCATGTACGCCGTCGTCACGACCAGCGGCTCCCCGCGTAGGTAGCGGAGGCGTTCGAGAAGCACGATCTGCTCCGAGTCGGGGAGGTCGAGCATGCGCGCGACGTGGGGCGACACGGGCTCGACTTCGAGGCGCAGAACGGTCGTCTCGAGGCGCTCGCCTCGCGCGCTCAGGTCTTCGTGGAGGCTCGTGAGCGTCTGGGCGACGAATTCGGACAGCTTCGGGGCGGCGACGAACGTGCCCCTCCCCTTCTGCCGTACGACGAGGCCGGTGCGCTCCAGGTCGGACAGGGCTTGGCGGACGACCGTGCGGCTCACGTCGTAGCGCTCACAGAGAGCTGCCTCGGTCGGGATCTTGTCGTCGACGCCCAGGACGCCGCTCGAGATCGCCTGTTCCAGCAGCTGCCGCAGTTGGTAGTAAAAGGGAACCGGCGACGTCTTGTCGATGACGCCGCCGATCTCGCCGTCGCTGCGCATGTCGAGGGGGAGGGGGGCTTCCGTCTCGCTCATGCGCTCCCCGAGGCGGTCTGTAATGACAACATGCTTGTATTACATCATCTCCTAGTCTAGGCTCGCGTGCAATGGGCGACGCGGCGACGACCGTGCTCGGGTCGAGCCAGCTGATCGGGATCATGCGGTTCCATGACGGTGGGGACGTCTCCGGCGCGGTCGACGCGCTCGCGCGCGGCGGGATCGAGCTGCTCGAGATCACGATCGACACCCCTGGTGCGCTCGCGGCCGTCGAGCTGGCCGCCGGGAACGGGCGCACGGTGGGTGTCGGGACGATCGTCTCGGGCGCGCAGGTCGACGAGTGCGCCGCCGCCGGGGCGCGGTTCGTCGTCAGCCCCGGCCTCAGCGTCGAGGTGATCGAGCGGGCCCACGAGCTCGGCCTCGAGCCCATCCCGGGCATCTTCACGGCCACCGAGTTGCTCGCGGCGGAGGCAGCGGGCGCGCGCATCATGAAGCTGTTCCCGGCGTCGTGCGGCGGTCCCGGCTACCTCCGCGCGCTGCGCGGGCCGTTCCCGACGGCGGCGCTCGTCCCGACGGGCGGCGTCCGGATCGACGAGATCCGGGCATATCTCGACGCCGGCGCGACCGTCGTCGCCCTCGGCGGCGAGCTGGTGGGGCGCTCGGCGCCGCGCACCGACTCTGACCTCGAGTGGATCGCGTCGCAGGCCGCACGCGCGACGTCCGCGGCGCGAGACGGATCGAGCGCGGCCGCGGCTGCCCGCTGATGCGGCTAGACGAGCTCGAGAGCCCGGCGCTCACCGTCGACCTCGACGCGGTCGAGCGAAACATCGCTGGCATGCAGTCGTACTGCGACGAGCACGGGATCGCCCTGCGGCCGCACATCAAGACGCACAAGCTGCCGCAGGTCGCTCGGCTCCAAGTCGACGCGGGCGCGCGCGGGATCACGTGCCAGAAGCTCGGCGAGGCGGAGGTGTTCGCAGATGCGGGCTTCGACGACATCCTGATCAGCTTCCCACTCGTCGGGCAGGCCAAGGGCGAGCGCCTCGCGGCGCTCGCCGGGCGCGTACGCATCGCGGTCGTGGGCGATTCCGCAGCCGTCGCGGAGGGGCTCTCCGCGGTCCTGGCAGGCAACGGGGACGCACGTGGAGTTCCTCGTCGAGTGCGACACCGGCTTCGGGCGGACTGGTGTCCAGAGCCTCGACGAGGCAGTCGCCCTGGCTGCGCTCGTCACGCGGCTCGACGGGCTGCGCTTCGCCGGCCTGATGACGTACCCGTCGCTCCCCGACACGGGAGAGTGGCTGCGCGCCGCGCGCGAGGCGATCGAGGGAGCGGGTATCCCCGTCGAACGGGTCTCGGGGGGCGGCACACCGACCGCGAAGCGGACGCACGAGCTCGGCGTCGTGGACGAGCTCCGCGTCGGGACGTACGTCTACGGCGACCGGGCCTGCATCGCGAACGGGTCGGTGCCGCTCGAGGACTGTGCGCTTCGCGTCGTCGCGACCGTCGTCAGCAGGCCGACGCGCGATCGAGCGATCATCGACGCCGGCTCGAAGACACTGACATCGGATCTCGCAATCGACCAGACCGGCCTGGGCCAGCTCGTCGAGCACCCGGAGGCAGCGATCTACGCCCTGAACGAGGAGCACGGCTACGTCGACGTGAGCGCCTGCGCCGAGCCGCCCGAGATCGGCGACCGCGTGACGGTGATCCCGAACCACGCCTGTACGACGGCCAACATGCACGACCAGGCCGTCCTGCATCGCGGTGGCGAGATCGTCGACGTCGTGCCGACAGCGGCACGCGGCAAGC
>CAVPOH010000001.1:0-580457 GCA_963706915.1 uncultured Actinomycetes bacterium | reverse complement strand
TGCGAACGTCGGCGGCCGCCGGATGTCGCGGCACTGGACGAGCGGGCCGGTGGCTGTCGCCTTGCCGCGCGCCGTCCGCACGGTGTACGAGGGGAGCCAGCTCCGCGCGTCGGCGTTGCGGACGATCGCGGCGTTCCTCGCCGTGACCCGCGCAGCCTCCTCCGGCGCCTGTGTCGCGGGCCGCTCGAACCTCAGTCCTGTTCCCAGCGACGCCGAGGACGATCCGCACAGAGCGGCCGACGAGCCGAGCGGCGAGGTGGGTTCCGTCGAGCTCGAGCGTTGGGAGACCGCATGCGCGCCGGGTCTCCGACGTCGATCTCGGTGACGACCGATCGCATCGGGACGAACGGCGCGCGGATCCCCACCGGGCCGTCGGGCATGGGCAGCATCGCGACCCGGGACAGCACGAGCAGCCGGTCGCCGTGGAGCAGCAGCTCGTTCGAGCCGCCCCGCGCAAGCCGGAGCGTTGCCACGAGACGCGGCCGCGCGCGGACGTCGACCGCGCGCACTCGATCCCCGATGACGACGAACGCGTGCCTGCCGTTCGTCTTCACGAGGTCCGGCTCGTCGACGCCCTCCTCCTGAACGTTCGTCCCCGAACACGTCCGCCGCCGTCCTCCCGACGGTGTCGCCGACGGCGCTCGGCGGCATCGGGCCGACCCGCGCCCCGGGGAACGTGCCTTCGACCGTACGGTCCGACGAGCGGGAGCGCTTGCCGCGCGACGTATGCGCGGAACTCCGGGCACCCATCGAAGGCGCGAAGGCGGCTCACGGGCGCGGTGGCGGCGTCCGTCGCGGCCCCGGCCATAGCGGCGCAGCCGGCGAGGACGCCGATCGCCAGGACGCCCGCGCGGAGCCTCATCTCGTCTCCATGTTCCTCCTACGGCACCGACCCCGCAACGAGTCACACAAAGTTCTTACGAGCGTGTCGAGCGGCCTTGACGACGAGCGCTAGCCGGACGCCGGCTTCCGCGCCCTGGAGGGCTGCACGCGCGGCGGCTCGCCGGGCATCTTCGGGAAGTTCGGCGGGTACGGCGCCTCGCCGACGCCCTCCGCCTCCTCGCGCTCGACCCACTCGAGCAGCACGCGGAGGTCGCACACCGTGTCGTCGATCGCCGCCTGGACATCGCCGAGCTTGGCGAAGCGCTCCTGCATCGTGACGAGCGTGAAGTCCTCGGTCTCGACGTCGGGCAGCTCGTCCCAGGTGACCGGCGCGGAGACGGTCGCGTCCGGCCGCGGTCTCACCGAGTACGCGGAGGCGATCGTCCGGTCGCGCGCGTTCTGGTTGTAGTCGATGAAGACCTTCTCGCCCCGCTCCTCCTTCCACCAGGCCGTCGTGACGAGGTCGGGCGCGCGGCGCTCGATCTCGCGCGCGAAGGCGAGCGCGCACCGGCGGACGACCGGGAACTCCCAGTTCGGCTCGATCCGCACCGCGATGTGGATGCCGCGGTTCCCCGAGGTCTTCGGCCAGCCCGTGTATCCGATCTCGGCGAGCACCTCGTGGACGAGCGCGGCGACGCGCTTCCCGTCCGCGAACGTCGTCCCGGGCTGCGGGTCGACGTCGATACGCAGCTCGTCAGGGCGGTCGACGTCCGCGCGCCGCGAGGGCCACGGGTGGAAGTCGATCACGGCGAGGTTCGCGCCCCAGACGACCTGCGCGACCTCGGTCACGCACAGCTCGTCGGCGTGCCGACCCGAGGGGAACGTGACGCGTGCCACCTCGACCCAGTCGGGCCGCTTCTCGGGCACGCGCTTCTGGTAGATCTGCTCGCCCGCGATCCCGTCCGGGAAGCGACGAAGCTGCGTCGGCCGCTCACGGAGCGCGCGCACGATGCCGTCGCCGACGGCGAGGTAGTAGTCGACGAGGTCGCGCTTCGTGTGGCCCGCGTCCGGGAACAGCACCTTGTCCGGGTTCGTGACCTTCACGACCCGCGCGCCGACCTCGAGCTCGACGAACGGAGATGCCATGGCATGACCCTAGACGGCATGCGGGCCGCGGAATCATCGGGCTACTATCCGAAATGAAGTATCGGCGCGGCCCTGTGCTAGCCTCGCGCCCGAGCCAACCCCTTCTCGAGGAGTCGATCGACCATGCGGAAACTGCTCGTCACGAGCCTCCTTCTCGCGGCCGCCGCCGCCCTCGCCGTCGCGGCGACGGCGACCGGCGCAGGCGCCGCGCCGGCCGCGAAGGCTGCGATCCCGGGCTGCGCGCCCGGCTCGCTCAACCTCGTCGAGGACGGCGTCCTCACGATCGGCACCGACAACCCGGCCTTCCCGCCCTGGTTCGGCGGCGCCGAGAAGACGAAGCCGTGGAAGGTCTCCGACCCGTACAGCGGCAAGGGCTACGAGTCGGCCGTCGCATACGCGATCGCGTCGCAGCTCGGCTTCCCGAAGGCGAAGGTGAAGTGGACGGTCGTGCCGTTCAACAACTCGTTCCGCCCGGGCAAGAAGCCGTTCGACTTCGACATCAACCAGATCTCGTTCTCGCCCGAGCGCGCGCGGGCCGTCGACTTCTCGATGTCCTACTACTTCGTGAACCAGGCCGTCGTCGGGCGGAAGGGCACGCCGATCGCCAAGGCGAAGTCGATCGCCGCCCTGAAGCCGTACAAGCTCGGCGCGCAGGTGGGGACGACGAGCTACCAGTACATCAACCGGTTCATCCGGCCGTCCTCGAAGCCGCTCGTCTACGACACGAACGACGCGGCGGTGCAGGCGCTGAAGAACGGACAGATCGACGGCATCGTCGTCGACCTCCCGACGGCGTTCTACGTCACCGCGGTGCAGGTCGACGACGGCGTGATCGTCGGCAAGCTGCCCACGAAGGGCACGAAGGAGCGGTTCGGGCTCGTGCTCCAGAAGGGCAACCCGCTCCGGAGCTGCGTGAACCGCGCGATCAGCCGCCTCTGGGCGAACGGGACGATCAAGAAGCTCCAGAACACGTATCTCGCGAAGGCCGGCGCGCCCGACCTGAAGTAGCCGGGCGCTGAACGAGCAGCCGGAGCTCCCGGATTCTCGGCGGCGTGACCGCCCGCGGCTCGAGCGAGTCGCGGGCGGTCGCGATCGCCGTCCTCTCGACGATCGTCGTCCTCGTCGCGATCGTCCTCGTCGTCACCCGCTCACCGGGCTGGGACGAGTTCAAGGCGTACTTCCTCAACTGGGGCTACTACCGCGACTCCTTCGAGGAGATCGCGCGCGCCTTCCTCGTCAACGTGAAGATCTTCCTCGTCGTCGAGGCCGTCGTCCTCGTGACGGCGCTCCTGATGGCGATCCTCCGCAGCCTTCCGGGCCCGGTGTTCTTCCCGATCCGCGCGCTGGCGGTCGTCTACGTCGACTTCTTCCGCGGGCGTCCCGACGATCCTCGTGATCCTCATGCTCGGCCAGGGCATCCCCGCGCTGCAGCTCTCGTGGCTGCCGACCGACCAGATCTTCTGGGCGAGCGTGGCGCTCGTGCTCGTCTACACGGCGTACGTGTCCGAGGTCTACCGGGCGGGCATCGAGTCGGTGCACCCGAGCCAGGAGGCCGCCGCGCGCTCGCTCGGCCTCACGCGCGGCCAGGCGCTCCGCCACGTCGTCGTGCCGCAGGCGGTTCGCCGCGTGATCCCGCCGCTCCTGAACGACTTCATCGGGCTCCAGAAGGACACCGCGCTCGTCAGCGTGCTCGGCATCGTCGAGATGCTCCGGCAGACGCAGATCGACCAGGCGGCGACGTTCAACGGGACGTACTACCTCGTCGCCGCGACGCTGTTCGTCGCGATCACGATCCCGCTCGCGCGGTTCACGGACTGGCTCGTCGCGCGCGACCGGCGGCGGCAGCAGGCGGGGAGGCTCGCGTGAGCGCGACGCCGGCACTGGAGCTCGAGGGCATCCACAAGTCCTTCGGCAAGCTCGAGGTGCTTCGCGGGATCGACCTCACGCTCGCCGAGCACGAGGTCGTGTGCCTCATCGGCGCCTCCGGCTCGGGCAAGTCGACGCTCCTGCGCTGCGTGAACCTCCTCGAGCCGATCGACGCGGGCCGCATCGCGGTCGCCGGCGAGGAGGTGACCGCCCGCGGCGTCGACGTGAACCGCATCCGCCGCGAGATCGGGATCGTCTTCCAGTCGTTCAACCTCTTCCCGCACATGAGCGTGCTCGAGAACGTCACGCTCGCGCCCGCGCAAGGCGCGCGGCGCTCTCGAGGAGTCGGACGCGACCGCCGAGGCGGAGTCGCTGCTCGAGCGCTTCGGGCTCGCCGACAAGCGCGACGAGTACCCCGACCGCCTCTCCGGCGGCCAGCAGCAGCGGGTCGCGATCGTGCGGGCGCTCGCGATGCAGCCGCAGCTTCTCCTCCTCGACGAGGTGACGAGCGCGCTCGACCCCGAGCTCGTGGCGGAGGTGCTCGACGTGATCCGCGAGCTCGCGACGCGGCGGGATGACGATGCTCATCGCGACGCACGAGATGTGCTTCGCGCGCGACGTCGCGAACCGCGTCTGCTTCCTCGACGCCGGGCGGATCCTCGAGCAGGGGCCGCCGGAGGCGATCTTCGGCGAGCCGCGCGAGGAGCGGACGCAGCAGTTCCTCCAGCGGATCGTGGCCGCGGGGCGGATGTAGGTCGCCCGGATATCGTTCGACCATGGTGCAGGACCCGAGCCGCGTCGACGTCTCGCTCGAGCCGCTCGACGAGTACCTCGTCATCCAGCCGACGAGCGACGAGACGGAGACGCGCGCCGGCCTGATCCTCCCCGCCTCGGCGGCGGCCGCGGCCGCGTGCCGCACGGGGATCGTCACGGCGATCGGCGCCGACGTCACCGGCGTCGAGCCGGGGGACAAGGTGCTCTACCCGCGCGAGGCCGGCTTCGAGGTGCGGCTCGGCGGGATCGAGGTGAAGGTCGTCAAGCGTGACGAGCTGATCGCCCGCATCCACGACTGAGCGGGTGGAAGGCGTCCCCGAGCTCCGGCGGTCGCTCGCCGGCCGCGTCATCGAGCCGGCCGACCCGGAGTACGACTCTGCGCGACGCTGCTACAACGCCCTGATCGACCGCCGGCCCGCGCTGATCGCGCGCTGCGCCGGCGCGGCCGACGTCGCCACGGCTCTCGACTTCGCCCGCGCACAGGAGCTGGAGGTCGCCGTGCGCGGAGGCGGCCACAACCCGGCCGGGCACTGCGTCTGCGACAACGGCTTCGTGATCGACCTCTCGACGATGCGCGCCGTCACCGTCGACCCCGATACGCGGCTCGCGTGCGCCGAAGGCGGCGCGACCTGGCTCGACTTCGACACGGCGACCCAGGCGTTCGGCCTCGCCGCCCCGGGAGGGATCGTCGGCTCGACCGGTGTCGCCGGGCTGACGCTCGGCGGGGGCATCGGGCACCTCACCTCGCAGTGCGGGCTGACCTGCGACAACCTCGTCCGCGCGGAGCTCGTCACGCCGAGCGGCGCGGTCGTCGTCGCGAGCGAGGAGGACGACGCCGAGCTGCTCTGGGGGCTCCGCGGCGGCGGAGGCAACTTCGGAGTCGCGACCGCCCTCGAGTTCCGCCTGCAGCCGGTCGACCAGGTCGCGGGCGGAAGACTCCTCTACCGGGGCGCCGACGGCGTCCGCGACGCGCTCCGGCGGATCCGCGACATCACAGTCGAGGAGCCGCGCGACGTCTCGATCCAGGCCGAGATCGGTCTCGATCAGTCGCTCACGCCGATCCTCTCCGTCCTGCCGTGCTCGACCGGGCCGAGCGGCGACGCGGCGATCGGCACGTTGCGGTCCCTGCCCGGACTGGCCGACGACGGGGTCCGTACGCACGGATTTCTGGAACAGCAGCGCGTCTTCGACCCGCCGTACGGCGTCAACAGGGCGTACTGGAAAGGGCATTTCGTCCGCGAGCTCGCGGACGAGCTCATCGACGAGCTGGTCGGCCAGGTCGCGTCGTTCGGCCGCCCGTCGGTCGGCATTCTGCTCGAGTCACTGCACGGCGCGCCGAAGGAAGTCGACCCTGCGAGCGCCGCGCTCGGCTACCGCGACGCGGCGTTCAACGTCAGCGCTATGCCGGGCTGGCAGGACCCGCTGCTCGACGACGAGCACATCGCCTGGGCGCGGCGCGCGGCGAGCGCGATGGAGCCGTGGTCGTTCAGCGGCGGGTACGCCAACTACATGCCGGCGGACGAGCCGATCGAGCGCGTCCGGAGCGCCTTCGGTGACGAGCCGTTCGCCCGCCTGCAGGCGCTGAAGAGCCGACTCGACCCGGACAACGTCCTCCGGCGGAACCAGAACATCCCGCCGCTTCGCGCCTGAGCCTCGCCGGCTCGCGCGAAATGCATCTCCTGGAACGGAGAAGGAGGGATTCGAACCCTCGAGGCAGGGATTTCCCCACCTAACGCCTTAGCAGGGCGCCGCCTTCAGCCACTCGGCCACTTCTCCGGACGTCGAGAGGATATCGGCCGCTACCACCGGTCGGGCAGGGCGCGTGCCGGTACCCTACGACCGCTCGGAGGGGTGCCGGAGCGGTCGAACGGGGCGGTCTCGAAAACCGTTAAGGGTGCAAGCTCTTCGAGGGTTCAAATCCCTCCCCCTCCGCTCCTACATCGGTTCAGCGTCGACGATCCGGGTCAGCCGACGCTGCCACCGACGGCTCCTTCATCGAGAAGAGGGAGGTGATCGGCGGCTACCCGGTCTGATGTGCGAACCGGGATGAGGCGCTGGGGGCCGCTTCACGGGTTTCGCCGAGCGCCGGACGGGCGGTCGCGGTGGTCGCCGTGGCGGGGCTCTGAGCTCACGCGTGCCGGAGCGGGCGTCGACGAGCGCCGACAGCCGCTCCGACGCCGAGCGTGCGAGCGAAGCGAGCTCGTGTCCGGCGCGCACTGAGCCGGCCAGGCCGGCGGAGCGCGCTCCTCGAAGCATCGGCCCGACGCGTACTCGAACGAAGACCCAGGCCGAGCACGCCCCGTGCACGAGCGAACGCCCTGCGGCGACGAGGCCGCCCAGGACGCGTGGCACGACGACCTGCACCCACGACGACCCGCGGGATCCCGCGGCGGTGGCTGCACGACCGACGGCGGCGGCGCCGTCGACCGCCCCCCGCCCGATCCGGACGGCGCCGTCGCGGCCCTTGCCGGCCGCGAAGCGCTCCACCGTCCTGAACGTGCGGGCGCCGACGTGGGCTGTCCCGCGCGCGAGCCAGACCGCTCCGCGGCCGCCGGCCGCCGCCGACGTGCGGATGACGCGCAACCCCGAGCGACGCCGGTGCTCGAGTGCGACGCGGGGCGGCATAAGCAGCAGCAGCGCGCCCAGTCCCAGTGCTGCGAAGCCCGGTACGAACAAGCCGGCCGCAACTGCGACGGGAGAAACTGCGACGAGGGCTCCTCCTCCCAGAATCGCCGAGCGGCGACGCCGTGCGGGCCGGTCGGCGTCCGGGGGCACAACGTGCTCAGCGGCGCCGGCGCGCCCCCGCTCGTCCTCGGTCGACGGCACGGGTGGCTGGGTGCCCTCCACGTCGCCCCCATTCCCCGCCCCGCCCGACCCGAAACGCGATGGCAAGCGGGTGAAGGGTGCACGCTCGTCGGGTGTTCAGATCCCGTCCGCCGTTTCTCTCGCCGGGTTCCCACGTAGTACGATCGGCGCCGCGACCGTTCGCGCCGAACCTTCAGCAGTCCTCCCCAGCAGGACTGATCGATGGAGGCAAAGGGAGGCCGACCTCTCGGACGGGGCTCGTGATCGTCGATCGCGCCCGCCATGCCGGTTGCTGGGGGACTCGGAGGTCGGGGCGCTGGAGACGACGATGACGAAGCAAGCCGATTTCAAGCGACGCGTGCGGGACCGCATGGCCAAGACGGGCGAGTCGTACGCGGCCGCGCGCGCCCAGATGCTCTCGGAGCGGCCGCCCGAAACCGATCCGACGTGGGCGACGGCGTTGCACGTGACGAACGGCGATTCCACCGTGCCGGAGCTGCGCGCAACCGGGCTCGCACATCACATCCTGTGCTGGCGCGACGTGTTGCACGAAGGCCCGGTGCCGGACGTCGCCGACGACGAGCTCCGTCGCATCCGCGCGCGCTTTCTGGCGGGCGAGAACGCGGCGGATCTCGGGACCGCGGATGAGCTCGCCGAGCGCGACCTGCACGCTGGAGTCGTACCGCGACGGCCGGTACGTGCTGTGGTTCGAAGCCGATCTCTACGACCAGCTGCAGCTGATCCAGATCGTCGCCAGGCTCCATGCGCTGGACGTGCCGGCCGACCGGACGACGCTCATCTGCATCGGTGAGTACCCCGGCATCGCCCACTTCGGCGGCCTGGGCGAGCTCGATGCCGATCAACTCGGCCGGCTGCCGGCGATGGCCGCGACGCCGCTGACCACGGCGGCGCTCGAGCACGCCACGCGGGCGTGGAGGCTCTTCCGGGCTCCGGATCCCGGCGGGCTCGGCGAGATCGCGGCGACGCCCGTACGCGAGCTGCGCTTCGTGGCCGAGGCCTTCGATCGACTCAGCCGCGAATACCCCTCCACGCGCGACGGGCTGTCGTTGACCGAGCGTCGCATCCTGGCCGCCGTGGCAGAGGGCCCACCGACGGCCGGCGCCGCGTTCCTCCGCGTCGGCGCCAGAGAGGCGCGGCCGTTCCTCGGCGATACCTGGGCGTACGAGGCGATAACCCGCCTCGCGCGCGCCCCCAACCCGCTGCTCCAGCCCGAGCCGACCGGTCGTCCGCGTCGACAGGCAGACCCGGCTGACCCTCACCGACGTCGGCCGCCGCGTACTCGACGGCCGGGTGGACCACGTCGCCCTCAACGGGATCGACCGCTGGATCGGCGGCGTGCACCTCCAGGGCCGAGACGTCCCGTGGCGTTGGAACGAGGGCACGGAGACGGTCACCGCGACCGTGATCGAATGACGCTGAGCGCTCTCAGCTCAGATGCGGCACCGGCCGCGGAGCTTGTACTCGCTCGTTCGGTGCCTGTCGAGCTCTACCGTCAGGAACCGACGGACGGCATTCAGCTGTCGCGTCGTGTAGCCCCAACGCCGCAGCTGCTCGAGGACGCCGGGTATCGCCCAGCACGTCGCCTTCCATTCGACGCGGACGCCGTTGACATGGGCTTTCTCGTGCAGGACGCTGGTCATCGCCTGCAGGGCGAGCGCCGGCTCGACGCGCCCGCCGCCATGCGCTCTGCGGAAGAGCTGGAGAGGACGACACACCTTCCTCCAGTCGAGGAGCACGACGCTCGTGCGGCCGGTGCGAATCGCCACTGCGACGGCTCGGCTGTCGAGGCGGCGGCCCTCACCGCTCTGGAGCTCCTTCGTCGTCACGCACCGGACCGTCTGCGGCATCTGACCCGGCGCCCCGGCCATCAGCTGCCGCGCCGCCTCGACCGGTGTTGCCGCGGACGCGCCCCCGGCGGACAGCAAGAACACCGCAGCGGCGGCAATCACGCGCATCGATCGTCCCCCTCCGCGGCGTCCAAGCGCGCGCAAGTGTACGTACAGGACCGGCCATGGCGGCTCCTCTAGGCTCTCCGCGGGGTCGATGCAAGCGCGACTCGAGCTCACACGGCAGGAGATCCTTGCGTTCCGGCGACGCGTCGGCAGGCTCGACGAGCGGATGCCGCCGGGCCCGGAGTCACTGAGGAAGGCGGCGTGGGCCGGCTTGCAGGACAGCATGCCGAGGGCTGCACTGCTGTCGCTGCACGCTCGGGTCGACGGGATCGAGTCGTCGAGCTGGGAGGATCCCTCGCTCGCCCAGCTCTGGGGTCCTCGCTACAGCACCTACGTGGTCGCCAAGCGCGACTTCGCGCTGTTCTCGCTCGGGAGGCTCCCGGACAACGCCAAGAGCCGCCTGCGGGCCGAGCGCATCGCCGAGCAGCTGCATGCCCACCTCGGCGGCGTTCGGATGTCGGATCGCGACGCGGGGCATGCCCTCGGCGTCAACCCGAACTCGTTCCGGTACGCAGCGCCGACGGGCACGGTCGCGATTCGCTGGGAGGGCGCGCGAGCGCCGACCGTATGGACGGTCGTCGCGCCCGAGATCGAGCCGGCAGACGCGTGCCGCGAGCTCGCTCGACGCTACCTCCACATCTTCGGACCGACGTCGGCGGAGAGTTTCGCCCGCTGGGCCGGGATCTCGCGCAGCTTGGCGGCGGCCGCGTTTGCCTCGCTCGAAGGATCGCTGCTGCCGGTCCGCTCGCCGCTCGGCGACGAGCTCCTGCTCGCGGACGACGAGCCGGCGATGCGCGCCGCCGCCGAGACCGCAGCCGCGCCCGCGCGTCTGCTGCCGAGCGGCGATGCGTACTTCCTGCTCGACGGTGCGGAGCGGGAGCTCCTGGTCCCGCGGGCGGATCAGCGACAGCGGCTCTGGACGTCCCGCGTTTGGCCGGGCGCGGTCCTCCTCGAGGGCGAGATCCGCGGAACCTGGAGGCGCGCGAACCACATCGTGCGGATCGACGCCTGGTCACGCCTGTCGCGTGCGGCGCGCGACGCGATCGAGGCCGAGGCGAGCGCCCTGCCGCTCCCGGGCGTCGACCGGCAGATCGAGGTGGCCTGGGAGCCGTGAGCATGCGCTGCCCTATGCCTCACGCAGCAGAGCGGGCGTGAGGATCGCGTCGAACGCCGCCTCGGCGGCGCCGACGAGCGATGCGTCGGCCACCGCCCCGGGCACCACGGGCGGCGGATAGGCGCGCCGGTGGCGCATCAGCCCCGCCTCGTAGCCCGCTCGAACCTTCGCCGGGGCGATGTCGAGCAGGTCCACAGCCAGGGCTCCGAAGGCGACGAGCGACGGATCGAGGGCGTTCACGACGGCGCCCGCGCCCCGCCCCAGCGCGTACGCGACCGCGTCGACGGCAGCGAGCTCGTCCGATGAGCCCGATCGGGCCGCCGCGAGCGTCCGCTCGGCGAAGCGGCGTGGATCGGCAGGTGCACGCCGGCCGAGCGCGCGCGCGAGCGCACGGCCGTCGACCTCGAGGTCCCAGCACCCGCGCGCGCCGCACGGGCAGCGCAGCGCTGGATCGCCGAAGGGCATGTGCCCGAACTCCCCGGCCTCGCCGAGCGCACCCAGCAGCGGTCTGCCGCCGATGAGCAGCACCCCGCCGATCCCGACCTCGACGGAGAGGTAGAGCACGACCGGGACGCCTGCGGCAACGCCGCGTCGCGCCTCCGCCAGCCCCGCGAGCGTCGCGTCGTTCCCGGCCACGAAAGGCACGTCTCGGAGCGCGGCGGGCGATGCCTCGGCGAGATCGAGGTCGCGCCACCGAAACGTCGCCGCCTCGACGACCCGTTCGCCGACGACGGTGCCGGCGATCGAGACGGCCACCGCCGCGCAACGGGCGCCGACGAGCCGGTGAAGTTCCTCGAGCGCACGACGGATCTCCCGGAGCGCCGGCTCGGGCTCCCTGGGCCGCCGACCGTGCCTCTCCGCGATACGACGCCCGCCGAGCTCCACGGCGGCCGCGCGCCAGCCCGCGTGCGCGATCTCGGCTGCGAGCACGACCGGTCCGTCCGGGTGGGCGACGAGCAGGCCCGACGGCCGTCCCCGCCTGGTCGTGTCCGTCGGTGCGACCTCGGCGAGGAGCGCACGGTGGCGCAGGCGGCCCACGAGCTCCGAGGCCGAGCCGCTTCCTAGCCCCAGTGCACGGGCGACATCCGCGCGAGCGATGCCCGGACGCTCGTGGACGAGTCGGAGCACCGCCAGCGCCCCCGCAGCCCTCAGATCGGCCGCGGCGCTCCGCTGCGGTGAGCCGCTCACGATCCGCTATTATACTCGTGTGGCGAGCAAAAATTGGACGAGTGGATGACCACCCTGCTCGGGCTCGCGGCCGGCGTCCTCACGACCAGCTGCTGGGCGCCGCAGCTGCTTCGCTCGTACCGAACGCGCTCGACCGCGGACATCTCGTGGGTGTACCTCGGTGCGCTCGGCGCCGGGATCGTCCTCTGGCTGACGTACGGAATGGTCTCGCGCGACGCCGCTCTCGTGGCGACGAACGTCGCGACCTCGCTCGCGGTCGGCGTGCTCGCGCTTCTCAAGTACCGGTTCGACCGCTCGTCGCGCCGCCTAAACGACGAGCGTGTCGAGCTGCTCGGGCCCCGCCGCGCAGCCTGACGCGTCCCAGGCCTGAGGCCGGCTGAGCGCGCGTCGCGTCAACCACGACCTCCGCGCCTCGTTCGCACCGAGCGTCATGATGAAAGCGTGGCGAGGCGAGAGACGCTGCGGTGAGCGACTGGCTCCATGGCCTGTCGATCTTCTGGCTTGCGGTCGTCGTCTTCGCCGCCACGGCCCTCGTCACCGCCGCGATCTACTCGTCCGTCGTCGCACTCGCGAGGAATCAGAGGAGGCGTGCCGCCTTCAAGGGCGTCTCGCCCGGGATGTTGCCGCCGATGGGCCTCGTGTTCGGGCTCGTCATCGGATTCCTCGCCGCGCAGGTGTGGACCGATTCGAACACCGCCCAGGCTGCCGTGAATCGCGAGGCGAGCGCGCTCCGCTCAGCCGTGCTCCTGTCCGGGCGGTATCCGGAGCCCGCGGGCGCGCGAGTTCGCGTGCTCGTACGGCGCCACATCGAGCGGGCGGTCACGCAGGAGTGGCCCGCAATGGCGGAGCAGCGGGCAACGTTGACGTTCGTGCCGCCGGAGCTCGGTGCGGCGCTCGACATCGCCCTGGCCCTCAGCCCGACGAACGGAGGACAGACCGTCGCGCAGCGCGAGCTGGTCGCGTCCCTGGAGGCGGCTCTCGACGCCCGCCGACAGCGGATCATCGTCAGCGAGTCGAGCGTCAACTGGGTCAAGTGGACGGGTGTGATCCTCCTGGCGGCGCTCACGCTTCTCGCGATCGCGTTCGTGCATTGCGACAACCGCCTGACGGCGGCGATAGCCCTTGGCATGTTCGCGAGCGCCGTCGCAGTGTCGCTCGTGATGATCGCCGCGCAAGCCCGGCCGTTCGCGGGACAGCTGGCCGTCAAGCCGGACCCACTGGAGCAGGTCGAGCCCGAGCGCGCGCGTTAGCCGCTGCATCCGGCTGTCCGACTGCCGTGGTGTGCTCATCCACACATGCCCCCGGGCTCGTAGGTCCAGGTAGCGAACGTAGGAGGCAACCATGCCATCCCTCAACCAGCCGACGAGCCCCCATGGAGCCGGATCGGGACACGCACGCTGGATCGTGATCGCAGCCGTCGTAGCGGTGATCGCGGTCGGCGTCGTGCTCCTCGCGGTCTACGGAGGCGGCGGTTCTTCGCCGGGCTACTAGGGCCTGCCTGGATCGGCGACCGGCTGACGGGCCGGTCGCCGTGCGTCGCCGCCCTCATGCGTCGGCCACGACGACGCGACCGTTGTCGACGGAGCGCCGGTGCGTCGTCGGCGAGCCGATGACGGCGGCGACGTCGAGCAGGCTCCGGTCCAGCCGGAGGCGAAGCCCGCACCGGCCGAGAAGGTCGCTCATCTCCTCCGGCGACCAGAGCGAGCGCCACGGCTCGTCGGCGAACGGGTCGTCCAGACGTGCGACCCGCGCAGCGAGGCGGGCGAGGCGACGGCCGACCGTGGCGACCAGCGACGGTGTCTGGTAACCGACGATCACGACGCTCCCCGGCGCAGATCGTGACGCGATCGCCGCGACCGTCGCCTCGACCTCGGGACGCGTCAGATACGGCACGACGCCCTCCCAGATCCACGTCGTCGGCTCGGTGCGGTCGTGCGAGCCCTCCAGCGCCTCGTCGAGGCTCGTGAGGCTCAGGTCGACTGCGATACGCTCGAGCCGCCGGGGGATCGGAGCCAGCCCGTCGCTCCGCTGCTGTGCGTCCGCCAGTGACGCCGGATGGTCGACGAGGACGACGGTCGCCTCTGCGAGCGCGTCGAGCCGCCAGGGCCGCGTGTCGAGGCCCGCACCGACGATCACGACCTGCCTGTTCGCCGCGGCCCCGACGGCGTCGTCGATCGCCACCGATCGGGGAACGACGACCTGCGCGCAGGCACGTAGAGCCTCGACGGCGAGGCGCCGGCGCCAGTCGGATGTGCTCGTCTCCGACCGCGCGAGCTCGACGTCGGCGAGCTCGTCCGGTCGAAGCAGTCGCACGGCCGCCGGATCGCCGAAACGGCCGACCGCGAGACGCCCGTCTGCGACCGCGCGTCCCTGGCAGACGAACACGGCGGTTCGGCTCGCGCGCCTCCCGTCCCTCACGAGCGGCGCCTACCCGGCTGCGCGAAGCGCAAGCGCCGCGGTCGCGTGCGATCAGGCTGCCGCGAGCGCCGTCGGCTGGAAGACCCCGCGCAGGCCCTCGATCGACGCCGGGACGAGCCGGTAGTACGACCACGTCCCGCGTCGCTGCGCCTCGACGAGGCCGGCGTCGCGAAGGATGCGCAGGTGGTGCGAGACGGTGGGCTGCGAGAGCGCGAACGCCTCGGTGAGGTCACAGACGCAGCACTCCTCGCCGGACGCGAGGCGGTTGACGATCGACACGCGCGTCGGGTCGGCGAGCGCCTTGAAGACCGCCGCGAGCCGCTCGGCGTCGCCCCCGTCCATCACCGGCGTGTCAGGGCCGCAGCAGAGCGGCTGGAGGACGCGGAGCGACTTCATTGACGAACGTCAATGTACCATCTAGTCTCCTTGATCGACGTTCTTCGATGAAAGGAGGCGCACCGATGGCACTGGAACCGGCGTGCTGCGACGGCACCGAGTGCTGCGACGGCGACGACTGCTGCTGACGCCGAGCCCGCTGCGCATCCTGCCTGGGGCCGATCCAGGCAGGATGCGCCGATGGGCGAGGTCGACGACTACCTGGCGGGGCTCGACGTCGAGACCGCGGCCGTCGTCGGCGGCATCTACGCACAGGCCCGCGAGATCGTGCCGGAGGCCGAGCAGGGGAAGGGCTACGGCATGCCGGCGCTGCGCTACGGGGGCAAGGCGCTGCTGAGCGTCATGGCGACGAAGAGCCACCTCTCGCTGTTCCCGTTCAGCGCCGCGGTTGTCGCCGATGTCGCGTCCGAGCTCGAGGGCTACGAGCTGTCCAAGGGGACGATCCGGTTCAGCGCCGATCGTCCGATTCCCGCTCTGGTCGTCAGGAGGATCGTCGCGCTGCGCAGGGCCGAGATCGACGGCTGACCACGTCTCGACGCCCGAGGCTCGATCGAACCGCCGGTAAGGTTGGCGGCCTCGGAGAGGTGTCCGAGTGGCCTAAGGAGCGCGACTGGAAATCGCGTACGTGGTGAAAGCTGCGTCGCGGGTTCAAATCCCGCCCTCTCCGTACGAAAAGGGCCCCGGAGGGCCCTTTTCTCGCTGGATGACCGGCGGCTCAGACCGCCCGCTTCAGGCACTTGGCCAGCTGCTTCGCCTGGCCCTTCCCCTTGCCCTTCCCGTTGCCCTTCCCCTTGCCCGCCGTCGCGCGCTCGGCACAGCGATCCGCTTGGGCGTCGATGCGATCGACCGCGGCCGCGCGAAGCGTGTCGGTCTTCAGCTTGGCCAGCTTCGAGACGCACTTGCCGAAGGCGTTCGCCTTGTTGTGGTTCGTCCCGTAGGCAGTGCGGAACGCGGTCAGGCCCATCTCGGCGCGGAGCTGCTTGCACGCCTGGGCGGCGTTCATGCCCGTGCCACTCGGTGGCTGTTGGTCAGGCATGAAGAACGGGGAGGAGTTCACCTTCACGTTGCGCACCCGGACGGTCTGCTCCTTGTCGTCGAACGCGAAGCTCGAGTCGACGACGAGCGACATGCCGTTCACCGGGAAGGCGCCGACGAGTGCGAGCGCCTGCACGTAGGTCGAGACCTGCGTCCCGGCTTGCACCTGGCTCGTGTCGAAGCGACCGTCGGCCGAGCCGATCAGGTTGCCCGACGCGATCCAGACGTTCTGCGAGCAGCCCGTGAACGACGGCGCCGGCCCGAGGTAGACGAACACGTTCTTCTCGCCCGAGGGCGTCTGAACGCGGATCTGGAACCGCGGCGACCCGGCCTTGCAGTCGTCGTCGGTCACGTCGAACTCGGCCGACAGCGTCGAGATGCTGCCGAACGTCGTCACGCCGGTGTCGGCGAATGTCGCACCCGACGCGTCGTTCGTCGAGCCTGCGTCACCTGTGTTGGACACGAGGGTGAGGATCCCGCCGCTCGTGGTCGCGCCGCCGAACGGTGTGGCGGTTGCCGCCATCGCGGCAGGGACGAGGATCGCCGCCGCGACGGCGGCGATCGTGACGGTGATTCGTGCTCTCGCGCGTCTGTCCATGAGACCCCTCTCGTCGCGGTCCGCACAAGCAGCGCGAACCTCGTCGTTCACCGAGAGGGTGCCCCGGCTCTACGGTCGCGAACCGCGCCCGAACGGAATGCTTACGACGATCCGGCGACCGAGGAGACGTACGCGGCGACGTCCTGGATCTGCTTCTCGGTCAGCTGCCCCTTGAAGGGGGGCATCGCCCCCATGCCGTTCGTCACACGCTCCACCACGAGCTCCGCAGGCGGCTTCGCCTCGTCGAGGTTCGGGCCGACCGTGCCCGTCGAGCCGGCATCGGCGAGCGTGTGACAGGCCTCGCACCCCGCGCTGGCGAACACCTCTTTGCCGGCCGCGGCGTCGCCTGCCGCCGGAGCCTCCGGGGTCGCCGGGGTGCCGCCCTCCTCGCCGCCTCCGGCCTCCTCGCCGTGGCCGCCGCCCGCGCCCTCTGCGGCGTGCGCCTCCTCGATCTCCTGCGTCTCGCTCACCCACACGATCGCCGACATCTGGGCGATGAAGAAGATCGCGGATACCAGGATGTAGGCGTCGAGGCGGCGCGGGAACTGCGGATTCCGCCTCGGGACGAAGATCGCGGTGACGATCGCCCACGTGATGAACAGGGCGGCCGCGATGACGAGAGTCGTCTTTCCGAGTGTCGTGATTCCCGACAGCAGCATCGCGCGGACGCTACCACGACCCTTCGGCGCCACCCCCGGGTACGTACCCCGAAAGGGTGAAAGTCAATAGGGTTTGCCTTGGTGACAC
Source organism: uncultured Actinomycetes bacterium (assembly GCA_963706915.1). Taxonomy (GTDB): domain Bacteria; phylum Actinomycetota; class Thermoleophilia; order Gaiellales; family Gaiellaceae; genus Gaiella. The sequence continues at coordinate 563,575 of CAVPOH010000001.1, read as the reverse complement.
CAGACGAGCGCCTCGACCGATATGCCCGCCTCGCGGTCGAGGTGGCGGTCAACCTGCAACCCGGCCAGTTCCTCCGAATCTCGGCCGAGCCGGAGCATCTGCCGCTCGTTCGCGCGATCGGGAGAGTCGCCTACGAGAACGGCGCGCGGTACGTCGAGACGCACTATCGGGACATGCACCTGCGCCGATTCCGGGTTCAGCATGCGCCCGAGGACTCGCTCGAATGGTCGCCGCCGTGGACACTCGCGCTGCTCGACCACATGATCGAAACGCGGGGTGCCACGATCGCGATCACCGGCGAGGCGGAGCCCGAGCTCCTCGCCGACCTCGACCAGCGTCGCGCGCAGCGGGCACGCGCGCGCCTGGCTGCGGAGAAGCTCCTCGACGCGGAGAACCGGCGGCTGATCCAGTGGACGATCGTCGGCTATCCGAACGAGGGCTGGGCGACCGCGGTCTTCGGGGAGCCCGATGTCGAGCGCCTCTGGGACGCGGTCATCACCGCGACCCGGCTCGACGAGCACGACCCGGTCGCCGCGTGGCGCGCCCACATCGACCGGCTCCGCGAGCGGGCGGCGCTGCTCGACGAGCGGCGCTTCGACGCAATCCACTTCGCCGGCCCCGGCACCGACCTCGTCGTCGGCCTGAGCGACCGCCATCGCTGGCTGACCGCCGCCGAGGACACGATCGACGGCGTCCCGCACCTCGTCAACGTGCCGACCGAGGAGGTCTACACGACCCCCGATCGCCGCCGGACGGAGGGAACCGTGCGCTCGACGTTCCCGCTCGCGCTCGGCGGGTCGATTGTCCGTGGGCTCGAGATCCGGTTCTCGGGCGGGAAGGCGGTCGAGGTCCGAGCGGACACGGGCGAGGACGCCGTGCGCGAGGAGATGGCGACGGACGACGGCGCCACGTTCCTCGGCGAGGTCGCGCTCGTCGACGGCGACTCGCGCGTCCGCCAGACCGGCGTCGTGTTCCTCGACACGCTCTTCGACGAGAACGCCGCGTGCCACATCGCCTGGGGCCAGGGGATCCCGGTCGCGCTCGACGGCGGCGAGGAGATGTCGGCCGAGGAGCTCGAGGCGCTCGGCTACAACGACTCGATCGTCCACACGGACTTCATGATCGGCGGCCCCGACGTCTCGGTCTTCGGCGTCGAAGCCGGCGGCGCCGAGGTGCCGATCATCGCCGACGACCGGTGGGCGCTCGCGTGACGGGGTTGGCCGCGGCCCACCGTCCGCTAGCCTAGGGCCCTCCCGGGCGCATAGCTCAGCGGGAGAGCGCTCGCTTCACACGCGAGAGGTCCCTGGTTCGATCCCAGGTGCGCCCATCGAGACTCCCGTGCCATGCGGGAACGGGTTGAAACTGTGGGTCAGCGATGTCGCGAAGGTCTCGAAAGACCACCGCGTGCTGGGCCGGTGCTGGGTCCAAGTTCGACCCCCTGGACCCGTCAGACGCAGCCAGGCCCCTCGCGAGCGCCTCCATCTGCCTCGCACGCACACGCGAGGACCGCGTACCCGGCGCCGCGAACGCCCACCTCTTTTTCTCGCACGCGCACGCGCGCGCACGCGAGGAGTGACTGGCGGGAGGGTACCCACCCCCTCGCGACGGTCACGGCGATGGGGCCTGGCGCGGGCCTCCGTCCCGCTAACGCCCTGCCAAATGGCGGCGGGTACCGCCACGATCGAGGAGACACTGGCCGACGGCCGAGTTTTCGGCTGGCGAGCGCATGCCGATCAGCCCACAAATGGGCCGCCGCGCGGCGGCCGACTTGTCAGCATCCGTTGCTCGTTGTCCCGCACACGCGGCTCGTAGTGGGTGAAGAACACCTTCCCCACCAAGTCCCTGCGGCTACGGACGCCGGTTTTCTCGAAGATGCGCTTGAGGTGCTGCTGGACCGTGTGGGTTGAGACGACGAGACGGTCAGCGATCTCGGTGGTCGACTCGCCCTGGAGCACGAGCGGCGTGAGCTCCTGCTCTCGCTGCGTGAGTCCGTACGCGGACATCAGGAGCGGCGAGATGCGGGCGGGATGCGCCGGCTCGACGATCACGGCGACGCGGCGCGCACCGTCAGCGACGAGCGCTGCTCCGTGCAGGACAACCCACGTGCCGGACCTCGACAGGACGCGTGCGACCGCCACCTCGCCCGGCGTATAGGGGCCGTCGGCCGTGCGCAGGGCGCGGCCCGCAACGGCGAAGACGGCCGCCGGCAGCCGCCCGGCATCCCAGTCGCCGTCGGGAAGTTCGGACAGCCACCGCCCGACCCCAGGAGTAACGGACTCGACATCCCACGTGTCGGTGAGGACGACGAGGCCGGGCGACTCCGGCCCTTCCGGGTCGGTCGCCTCCCCGACCAGCAGCGCGCGCCCCGCGCCCTCCGCCAGCGCCGGGGCAAGCGAACGCACGAGCTCGATCTCTTCACGGTCGAAGACCGGCGCGCCGGGCGCCCGGTAGAGGCCGAGCCCACCCCATGCCTCGCCGGTCGAGGTGCGGAGAGCCACGACCAGCTCCTGGTCGCCGCCCATCGTCATGTTGAAGTGCCAGCGCGGGCTGCTCGCCGGATCACCGCCCGTCGCCTCGTGCAGGGTGGAGACGCCGCGTTCCGAGCGCGCCACGTCTGCCAGCTTGTTCACGTCGTCCGCGTAGTATTCGTTCGCGAACCATTCCGGCGGCAGCTCGTCGAGCCCCTCGTGGAAGTGGCTCGTGACGAGGAGCGACGCGGGGTCGAGCGTGTACCAGCACGGCGCGTCGTGGTAGGGGACGGCGCCGGCGACCACCTCGGTCGCCTCCCTCCAGAAGGTGATCAGATCGTGTCCGCGGCCGGCGAGCTCGCTGATCCGGTTCCGCGCGCGCTCCTTCACGTAGCTCGCCATCCACCGATGCTACGACCCGCGCACGCGAGACGAAACACCACATTTCTGGAATAGGCGCCCCTCGCCTCGCCTCCTAGCGTCCGCGGCGATGGGATGCGGAGCGCGAACGCCGGAGGAGCTCGATGCCCTGCTCGAGGACGCATTCGTCGTCCGCGATCGCCGGGCGGTCGCCGCGCTCTTCGAGAGCGACGCGCTCGTCGTGGACGGGACAGCGCGTGACGCCCGCGGCAGCTGCGAGATCGCAACCTGGGCGATGGTCACGTGGACGCGCGGCAGGACCTATATCGCCTCGGAGCCGCGCGTGCTTCAGGCACGCGACACGGCACTCGTCCTGACGCCCGAGGGGATCGCCGTCGCGCGCCGCCGCGACGACCGCGCCTGGCGGTACGCCATCGCGCTCCTGTCACTCGACCACACAACCGCGAAGGAGGAGCGATGACCAACAAGACGACATCCGCGCAGACGCTGCAGCCCACGGTTGTCCGTCGCGACGAAGGCGAGGCGCGCTGGTGGTTCGGGAACCTCGCCGTGATCAAGACGACGGCAGACGACACCGCGGGCCAGTTGACGATCGTCGAGGTCGCGGCCCCGCCCGGCCTCGAGGTGCCGCTGCACGTGCATTACCGCGACGACGAAGGCTTCTGGATCCTCGAAGGCGAGGTCACGTTCCAGGTCGGCGACGAGACGATCGAAGCGCGCGCCGGCGACTACGTCTTCGGCGCGCGCGACATCCCCCACCGCTACACCGTCGGCAACAACGGCTGCCGGATGCTCTTCATCATGGTCCCCGCTGGCCTCGAAGAGCTGATCAGGCAGACAAGCGAACCTGCCGCGAGGCGCATCCCTCCACCGCCGGCCGACGGGCCACCCGACCCCGCATACATCGAGCGGGTGCAGGAGCTCGGCGCAGAGCTCGGCTATGAGCTGATTGGGTGAAGGGGCGAAACCCGCGGCATCGGACTCAAGACTTCCCGAGGCGAGGCGGACGACGTGGTTGTACGAGCGCTGGGTCGGTCTTACTCAGGCCGACCGTGACACCTTCCGCGCAGCGCTCGACGCGGCCGATGCGCCGCCGACCGAGCTAACGGTCGCCTAGCAACGCCTCGCTGAACCTCTCACGCGATCTGACATCGATCTGACACGGCGCGGGACGCGTCTGTTCATGGGTGTTTCCGGGCGACCTCCGACCACGCAAGTCGGGGTTCACAGCCCCGCATCCACCCCCTCGACGTCGGCGTCGCGATGGGGCCTGATGCCCGGCGGCCCGCTCAGCGGCTGGTAGCGGTCGCTAGCGTTCGCGGGCCGATGACCGGGGCTCACGACAGGCGATCTTTCCTCCGGGAGCTGCTCCGGAGCGCAACGCGCACCGTCGGCGAGCTCGGCGGGCTCCGTGACGCGGCTGCGGAGGCGGGCGAGGAGGCACAGGGGTTCGGTCTGCTGGGCGTTCCCGAGTCGACGCCGCCGCCCGTTCCCGCGCCGCCGGCGGAGCGGTTCGCGACGACCGCCGACCTCCGCCGCCTGTGCGACGAGCTCGGCCGCGATGCGTGGGGGGACGAGGCCGTCGCGCTCGCCCGCACGAGCACGCGACTGACGCGAAGCGATGCCGGCCGCTCATGGCTCGGTGGGGCGCCGGCCCTGCCGGTCGCGTTCGACTGGCCGTCCTGGGACGGCAAGGAGCTCACGTTCATGGCGCAGATCGAGCTGGGTGACGTCGTGGACCGTCCGTTTCCGGTGGACGGCTCGCTCCTCTTCTTCTATGCGCTCGACCGGGCGCCATCGGGTCTGCGGCCGCGCGACAAGGACGCATGCCGGGTCGTCCATGTGCCCGGGGGATCCGAGCTCGCAGAGGCCGAGGACGCGCGGCCGAAGATACTCGTGGCGCCGTCCGCCGAGCTGACGCTCCCGGTCGAGCCGACATTCGAGCTCGACGGCTGGGAGCTCGAGAAGTGGACGGACCTCCGTGAGCGGCTTGCGGAGTTCCAGGGTGTCGAGCTCGAAGATCGGTCGGCGGACTACCACGCGCTCCACCGGATGCTCGGCTACCCGGAGACCTACGCCGATGGGATGGAACTGGATGCCCAACTCGTCTCCCACGGCGTCGATCTCGAGGAGGAGCCGTACGCTCACCCGCTCTACGAGAACCTTGCGCCCGGGGCGGCTGACTGGCGCCTACTGCTCCAACTGAGCAGCGATGAGGACGCCGCGATCTCGCTCGGCTACTTCGAGCGGCTCTTCGTCTGGATCCGGGACGAAGATCTCCGCGCAGGTCGGTTCGACCGCGTGCGAGCGTTCGTGCGCTGACGCCGGGTCAGGCCATCCTTGCGAATCGGCCTGTCTTGGCCTCGGCGAGCTTGCCCCAGCGCCTCGCACGAGGGAGCGCGGCCATGACGCACCGAGCGGCGCGCAGCGTGAGTCCGTGCACCGCACCCGGAATCCTGGTGCAGGCGCGGTCGACGCCGAGCTGCCGCCCGCCGCGTCCCAAACGCCTACCTCCTTTGTCGCGCGCACGCGAGGACGGGTGCCCACCCCCCTCGACGTAGCGATGACGATAGGGCCGGGCCGGAGGCGGAGGGTTTCGTTAGCCGACGTCTTCGATGATCTCGATCAGTTCGTCGATGCGGTAGCCGTGGTGGCGGGCGAAGTCGACGAGTTCTCTGGCTCGCTGGACGACGGCACCACGTTCGGGTGTCCCTGCAACCGAAATGCCACGGCCACGCCGGAACTCCAGTAGCCCCTCGTCGCGGAGCAGTCTCAAGGAACGCAGCACCGTGTTTGTGTTGACGCCGAGGATGGCGGCGAGATCCTTCGCGGGAGGAAGCCGCTCTCCCGGCTTTGCCTCCCCGTCGGCGATCGCCCTTCGGATCTCACCGGCGACCTGTTCGTAGAGATCCGTCGGATCTCGCCTGTCTACCTTGACATTCAACATGATGCTAGTAACACTAGCGCAACAGAGTCAGGAAGGCAGTCTGTGACCGTTACAGCTCCGCCTCGCCCGCCTCTCCCCAGCGATCCTGTGGATCGCGAGGAACTCGAGGCCCTTGTCGAGGCACTGATCGAGGAGGCGCGCCAGCGAGCGCGGCGCCGGCGGCGCATCTACGCGGCGACCGTGTCACTCCTGGCGCTGGTCGGGATCGCGGTCTTCATGGCCTTCGAGCGCACCGCGCAGTCACAGACGGCGTCGCCCGAACTCGCTGCACGATCTCGTGTTCCGGCCGCCACTTCCACAGCGAGGATCGCCTTCATCAGCACCCCCATTCTCTTTGGGAGACAAGGTCTCGGCGGCCTCTACGTCGTGAACGCTGACGGCAGCGGGAAGCGTGAGCTGACGCGCGCGAGGTACTCCACCCCCGCCTGGTCACCCGACGGGCGAACGCTTGCCTTGGTACGGAGCGCCCAGCTCTACGTCATGAAGACGGACGGAAGCGGAGAACAGAACCTCACGAACAGCCCAGCTGGGGCCGCTGCTCCTGCGTGGTCGCCCGACGGGCGAAGGATCGCGTTCATGCGTCTGGGTATCGGCGGCCACGTCAACAGCCTTGGCAACCTCTGGGACGTCTACGTCATGAACGCCGACGGCCGCGGACAGCGGAGGCTGGCGCGCGACACGTGGCTCGTTGCTCCCGTTTGGTCGCCTGACGGGCGGAGAGTCGCCTTCGTGGCTCGGCGCGCCGGCAATGACGAGCTTCACGTCGTGAGCGCCGACGGCAGCGGGGAGCGAAAGCTGACCAGCGCGTCGCGCGCCACCCCGGCCTGGTCGCCCGACGGGCGGCGGATCGCCTTCGTACGCAGTTTCGACGTCTACGTCATGAACGTCGACGGGACCGGGCAGCGGAACCTGACCCGCAGCCCGGAGCGCGAGTTCGGCCCTGTGTGGTCGCCTGATGGGCAGAGGATCGTCTTCGAGCGAAAGCTCGGACAGCGGCACTACAGACCGTGCGGCAGGTGCGTAAGAGCCTCGATCTTCGAGGTCCACGTCATCAACGCCAACGGCAGCGGGCAGCAGCGCCTCGTGCGATTCCGCGAGCGGCCGCGGCGGAGCCGGTCCGAGTGGCCCGGCGCTGATCCTCGCTGGTCGCCCGACGGGCGGAGGATCGCGTTCCGGAGCGCGCGCGACGGCAACTGGGAGATCTACGTCATGAATGCCGATGGAAGCAGGCAGCGGAACGTGTCGCGCAATCCCACCGAGGACGACTGCTGCTTCGCCTGGTCGCCTGCTCGGAGACAGCCGTGAGCGTCACCGCACCACCACGCCCTCCCCGCCAGAGCGATCCCGTGGATCGCGAGGAGCTCGAGGCGCTCGTCGAGGCACTGATCGAAGAAGCGAGGCAACGCGCGCAGCGCCGTCGACGCCGGAACGCGGCAGTCGTGACCCTCGTCGCGCTGGTCGGAGTCGCAGTCTTCGCCGTCCTCGGACGGAGCGCGCAGTCACAAACGGCGGCCCCGGTGGTCTCCGCGCGGTTGAACCCTGCCGCGCAGGCGGTGACGTCGAGGCTCGCCTTCACGAGCTTCCCTGCCGACCACCCCCAGGATCCGCCTCCCACTTTCGGAACCTCCGAGCTCTACATCGTGAACGCCGACGGCAGCGAGAAGCGCCTCGTGGCGCGGAGCCGGATGTATGGAGGCTCGGGTGTTGTCTGGTCGCCCGACGGGCAGACGATCGCCTTCAACGGCCATAACCGGATTGTCTTCATCAATGCCGACGGGAGCGGTCGGCGGAACGTCACCCGCGAGTGGGGGCTTAGCTCCCTCCCTATCTGGTCGCCCGACGGTCGCCGGATCGCGTTCCAGAGAACTTGGGGCAACGACGGTGACATCTACCTCATGAACGCCGACGGAAGCGGGGTTCGGAGGTTGACGCGCAACGATGGAGCGGGATGGGCCTGGTTTCCGAGTTGGTCACCGAACGGCAGAACGATCGCCTTCCAGCGGGTGCAGCCCCCGCCGAAGCCCCCCTACTCCAACTCCAAGGCCTGGAAGCTCGAGGTCTGGGTTATGAACGCCGACGGCAGTGGCCAACGGCGGCTTGCTCGCGGGTGGCCGCGCGCATGGTCGGCTGACGGCCGGAAGATCCTGTTCGCAGGAGCGCCCAACGGCGATCCCGGGGTCTACGTCATGAACGCAGACGGAAGCGGACAACGGCGGCTCACGCGCAACACGGTGAGGGATGGGGGTTTCACGTGGTCGCCCGACAGGCAGAAGATCCTCTTCCAAAGACAGCGCCTCGGGACGCGCGGCAAGGTCTCGGACATCTACGTGATGAACGCCGACGGGAGCGGACAGCGCAAGCTGACGGAACGCGGCCATGACGCTCGCTGGTCGCCCGACGGCGAGAAGATCTCCTTCGTGAGCAACCGCGACGGCAACGACGAGATCTACGTGATGAACGCCGACGGGAGTAGGGAGTTGAACGTGTCGCAGAACCCGCTCGGGGACGACTCCGGGCATGCCTGGTCGCCTGCGCAGAAGAAGTAGCCGGGGCGGCAGCCTGGGTTCTCCAGAGAACTAACTAAAGAGGAACGTGACGGTGCCGGTCGGAAGATCGTCACGCACGCCGCCCGATGATCTGCCGGAATGGATCTCGCGTCCAGTCGCTGGCCCAACGCCAGAGCGGATCGCCGCTGGCGCTGCGTGCGGGAACGTGCCTCGACCGCCCGCCCTGGTGGACCGGCCGAAGTCCGCCGTCCTGTTGAGGGGGCACCTCCACCCCCTCGTCGCGATGATCGCCGTGGGGCCTGGTCGCGGGCGGGCCGTCCCGAACGCCCGCCTCTCCCTCGCGCGGGCACGCGCGCACGCGAGGGGGTCAACCTGGCCCGAGCAAGCGCTTCGATCTGACAAGCGGCTGACACGCCATTGCGATGCGTCTATCCATCAGCGATCCCGCGCGACCCCCGACTCGGCGAGTCGGTGCTCTCGGCGCCACCCACCCCCTCGCGATCGCCATGGCAGGGGGGCCTGGTTCCGGCGTCACAATTCGCTGCGTCTGTACCGTCTTCGGTATGGCGCCGGACACGATTATGAGGAAGTGGACGCTGCTCGCCGTCTGTCTGACGACGTTCATGCTGCTTCTCGACATCACGGTGGTGGTCGTCGCGCTGCCGGACATGCAGCAGCGCTTCGGTGCCAGCTTGACTGGCTTGCAGTGGGTCGTCGACGCCTATGCGCTTAGTCTCGCCGCGTTGATCCTGACTGCGGGCGCGCTTGCCGACAGGTACGGGCGTCGGCTGGTCTTCATGACCGGCGTCGTGCTCTTCACGTTTTCCTCGCTCCTCTGCGGTTTCGCCTGGAACATCGTGTCGCTCGATGTCGCCCGCGGGCTACAAGGGATCGGCGGCGCCGCGCTCTTTGCGACCGCACTGGCTCTCATCGGCCACGAGTACCGCGGCTCCGAGCGCTTCGGAGCGCTTGCCGTCTGGGGCGCGACGGTGGGGGCTGCGGTTGCCTCGGGCCCGCTGATCGGCGGTCTCCTCACCGACGGCCTCGGGTGGCGCTGGATCTTCTTCGTCAACATTCCGGTCGGCGTCTTCGCGTTCGCGGTTGCCCTCACCCGTATCTCGGAGTCCCGGGACGACGGCGCGCGTCAGACTGACGCGAGCGGTCTCGTGACCTTTTCGGTGGCGCTGTTCCTCATCGTGTTCGGGATCCTTCGCGGCAACGCCAGCGGCTGGACGAGCCCCCTGATCCTCCTGTCGTTGGTCGGCGGGGTGCTCCTGCTGGTCGTGTTCGTCGTCCTCGAGCTGCGTCATGAGCGTCCCATGTTCGACGTGAGGCTCTTCCGTCAACGAGCGTTCGTCGGGGTATCGGTCGCGACGTTTTGCATCGCGGCCGGCATGTTCGCGATGTTCCCGTACCTGTCGATCTATCTGCAGGACATCCTCGGCTACTCACCGCTTGCGACCGGCCTACGCTTCCTGCCGCTCACCGGATTCGTCTTCCTCGTGCCGCTCGTGACGCGACGTCTGGCCGCGCGCGTGCCCCTCCGGGTGATGATCAGCGCCGGTCTTGCGCTTGTCGCCGCAGGGCTCGGTTTGATGTACGGGCTCAGCGCCGACTCGGGGTGGACGGCACTGCTCGCCGGATTCGTCGTCGGTGGCATCGGGATCGGGATCGCGAATCCCGCGCTTGCAGCCGGCGCTCTCCGCGTGGTGGATCCGGCGCGAACCGGGATGGCATCGGGGATCAGCAACACCTTTCGCCTCGGCGGGGTGGCGGTCGGGGTCGCGGCGCTCGGCGCCCTTCTCGAGAACCGCGTCGAGAACTCACTCTCAACCACGGCCGGGGCAAACGCGGACGCCCTCGGCGCCGCGGTGAGCTCGGCAGGGATACGCGCTGTCGCCGGTCGTCCGGACCTGATTGAGCCCGCAAAGACGGCCTTCGCAAGCGGCCTCAACGACGTGATCCTTGCGGGCTCGCTGCTGCTCGTGGTCGGCGCGCTCGCCGCCGTCATCCTCCTTCGCAGCACAGCGCCGGCTTCCGTTCCGGTGACTGACAACGTCTGACGCGGCGTCGCAGCAACCCCCGCCTCGCTCCCCGCACGAGAGATTCGCGCGCACACGCGCGAGGCACCGGGTACCCACCCCCTCGACCTGTTGATCGGGTCTGGGCCTGGTCGGGGGGCCGTCCCGTACGCCCACCACTTCATCTTCTCGCGCGCACGCGCGCGCACGCGAGAAGGGACTCGCTCGAGGGTACCCCTCCCCCCTCGAAGCGGTGATCGTCACGGGGCCCGGTCGCGCCGAGGCGCCAACCGCCTTCGACCCCCGCATCCCGATGGCCAGATACGGGGAGCGCCCTCGAAGGTCAGCCGCGGGCCATCTGGTCGATGCAGACGCTGACGGCGAGGATGAGCGCGTCGTCCTGGTCCGGCGCGATCTCGATGCCGTAGGTGTCGCGGACCCGGAACCAGCGCTTGGACACCTCTGCGACCTTGTCGCCGCCCCGCTCGATCTCGTACTCGTGATCGACGATGTTGCCCTTCGCTTCCATGTCCTCGCCGCCCTCGACCTCGATCGAGAACCGATCTCGAAGCGGAGTGATCAACGCCTTCTTGACCGTCGCGACCGTCGCCCCACCGCGCTCGATCTCCATCTTGTCCCGGACCGAGAGCTTCTTCTCCTGGATCTCGTACAGCTCCCCACCCGAGGAGGCGTCTTCGAGCACGAGCGTGTCACGAATGCGCAGCGCTTTCCCGTCGACCTTGAACGCCCTCGCCCCCTCCTCGTTCTCGATCCAGAAGTCGTCCCCGACCGCGAACATCTTCTCGCGCATCCGGTACTTCGTCCCGTCATCTCCACCACGCCGTCGCAACAATCCCATCGAAGTCTCCTAGGTCTCGAGAACGAACAGCAGGACAGCCCGCCGCACTCGACCGTCGGCGGCGGGTAACAGCCTCAACCGCGGCCGTGCCATTCGAGCGGCGGATCGAAGGCTTCGCCCATCGGTCCTACGCCGACCACGATCTTGCGGATCGTGCCGGTGAACCCGTTGTCATACGCCGGGTAGTCGCTCGTCACGGGTGTCAGGTCGTCCATGCCCACGTCGGCCGGCTCGGTGCCGATGAAGAACGGGATCGTCCGGTCGATCCTGCCCGATGCGACCTCTTCACCGTCGATGAAGAAATCACCCCTGCCACCCGCTCCGGGCATCTTCCCGCCGTCGTAGATGAACTCCCAGCGGAGCGTGACTGCGCCGGCCGGGAGCTCGGGCGCGATCACCTCGTAGGTCTCGGCACCGACCAGTTTAGGCGAACTTCGGTCGGCCATCTTTGACATAGAGGCTCCAGCCGCCGTGGTGTCCGCCGTGCGCCCCGCGACACGCACGCTTGCCCGGGAGTACCCCGACTGACCTGTCCAAGACGATCCTGGCAGCCCTCGTGGCTGGCGCCGAGCGACTCACCAGGCGGCGCTTTATGTGGGAGCTGCTCATTGCCAACCGCGAACGTGGGCTGCCTGTTCGATCCACTTGCGCATTAGGGGTCCCTGCGCCTCGTCGAGGGCCGTCACCTTCACGTAGCGGCTCCGTTCGATGGTTCCGAGGGGCGGCGGCGGGTCGAAGTCCGCGCCGCCGAAGAAGACGACATTCACCGAGACGTCGTAGGCGACCATCTCGATCATCCATCCGACCTCTGGCAACCCGTAGTACGCCTTCTTCCACTTGATGGCGTATTGCAGGCCGGGGATCGTCTCGCGGATCAATCCGTCCACTCCTTGCACGATGGGACGCAGACCTGGCATCACGTTGTTCCGCATCCACTCCTCGATCTCGGCGTGGTCGTCCGTCGGCACGGGCGGCTTTCGGGCAGAGCTTGTCCCTCGAGTCTCTCCCTTCGGTTTCATCTCTCCCGGCATTGTGTCGGGTCCGGCGAGGATCAAGCCTGAGCGATGAGAGGCGCTCGGGAAAGGCAGTGCCTGCCCGAACGCCTCGCGGACACGTTGCGGGCAGCATCATCACCCTTCCATCCTCGTTCAGACAAAGGAGACGGACATGCCGCGCTACCTGATTTCGTTCGACGACGGATCGATGGACCACATCCCCGAGGAGGACTTGCCGACCGTCGCTGAGGCGTCGCACGCGGTGGTTCGGGAGATCAAGCAGGCGGGGGCGTGGATCTTCGGCGGCGGGGTCCTGCGCCAGCAGGCGAGCATCGTGGCGACCGACGGGTCGGTCGCTGACGGCCCCGTCCCGGAGACCAAGGCCGTGGTCGGCGGCTTCTCGATCGTCGAGGTGGCCTCACGCGAGGAGGCGCTCGCGTGGGCGGCCAAGATCGCGGAGTCCTGCCGGTGTGCTCAAGAGGTCCGCGAGATCATGTACGACCCGGAGTCGTGAGGCCCAGACCTAGCCGAGCAGCCGCGGCAGCACATCGGTGACGCGGGAGCCGAGGTCATCGGTCGTCGGCGCGTCGCCACCATCTGGGATCTTTCCCTGGTTCGATACCAGGTGCGCCCATACACATCATCCCTGCAAACGTGGGCGCGGGTGGCTTTGCCGGCGTTGACGAGGGGGGCGATGGCGGCGTGGCGGCGTTGATGTTGGTGTCCCCAGCCGCCGCGTGCGGTGGCGCGCCGCGTGGTTTTCTTCTGCGTGGCATGGGGTTTTGGGCAGCCCGCGGTTAGCCGCACGTCTTGTCGCCAAACGCAGGCGTAGTGTTCCGCCCGATGGGCGGCAAGGATCGCGACACGCTTGTCGCGGGGGGTGTCGCCGTCTTGCTCGTCATCGCCATGGCCATCGACCATCTGGTCGGGACTGACCGCGACGAGGGGGAACGGTCGGGGCTTGCTGATCCTGGTGCGTTCGTGTTCAGCATCGTCACGTCGGGGGTTCTCATGGCGGTGTTGTTCTTGTTCGTCGTGCGGCGAACGCGGGAGCCGGATACTGCGGCCAAGCGCGGCGCCGTGTGCAGTGCGCTGGCAGTTCCGGCGGTCGTGCTTGCCTTTCTCGGCGTGCCGTACCCGCTTGCCGCTGCCGGAGTCGCGCTCGGCTTTCGCGGGCGGTCGGGGGCGCGGAAAACACTCGCTAACACGGCGGTGGTGCTCGGCGCGGTCATCATCGTGGCACTCACGCTCGGATACGTGTTGGCCCTGGTCATCTAACGAGCGCGCTCGTGATCTGCCAAGCGTCTGACACGTCGTCGTGACGCGACTGTCCATGAGCGATTCCACGCGACCCCCCGACTCGGCCAGTCGGTGCATCTCGGTACCCACCCCTCGCGATCGTCTGAACCACCGCGACGTGACGCTGCTCTGCTTCTCGCGGGCGCCGATCGAGCGGCTGAGCGCCTACAAGCGGCGGATGGGCTGGCAGTTCCCCTACGTCTCGACCTACAACAGCGAGTTCGCCTTCGACTTCGGGCTCGCGCTGACCGAGGAACAGGCGCAGCAGGTTCCTGAGCTCAAGGAGATGATCGACGACCCGCCCGCATGGCTCGAGGAGTGGTCAGGCCAGATCGGGGCCGAGCTCAAGCACGGGCTGCGCGAGAACCCGACCTGGATCACCTTCGCGCACGAGAACGGGACGATCTACCACACCTACACGGTGTCCGCGCCCGACCCGTTCGTCGCGCCGTTCTACAGCTTCCTGCTCGAGCGGACGCCGAAAGCCCAACCGGCCGAGCCCCGCTCCTGGCGGAAGGACGAGTACCCGGACTGACACCGGGCCCGGCTGGCTCATCGGAGTCGCAGCTCAGCTCACGCGACGCCACAGGGTCCGGCGCTAGCTCCCTCTTGTTGAGGGCGACGGGTTCGAGTTGTCCTCCTCCTTCGAAGGGCCTTGGGTTGTCCGCCGTCGCCCCTATGGCCGTTCTCGACTACCAGGTTGGCGCCGCGCACCAGCCCTCGAGCCGGGAAACCGCATGCGCAAGTTCGCGAGCCGAGATCACATGGATTTTGGCGTAGTCCACTAGCGGAACGTTGGGCGCGGGATCACGTCCTGCGCGCGCCATGAGGACGTACGCAGCAGGTAGCGAATGCGTGACGATGAGGATCGTGTGCTCTGGGCGCTCGAGCAGCCTCCGAAACCCCGCCGCATAACGAGCGACGAGCTTCTGTCGCTGCTCGCCGCCGCCGGGAGGCTCCGCCGCCGAGTCGTTTGCGAGCGCCCAAGCGATATAGGCGTCGAGAGGACCGCTTTCGAACTGGCCGTAGAGTGGATCGTTGAGCTCGGGAACCTCGATCCGTGGGACTGTTCTGTCCGCGAGCGCGAGGTCCGCGGTCTGTCGCGTCCGCTCGAGCTCGGACGTCGCACATAGGTCGATGTCTTCGTCCGCGAGGTCCTGCGCGAGGGCCCGTGCTTGGGCCGCGCCGCGTGCGCTCAGGGGGCCGCGGACTTCGATCCTGCCGTTCGCGATCCGTCGCGCGCTGAAGACGCTCTCTGCGTGGCGGACAAGGAGCGCTCGTTTCATCGGCGTGCCGTCTAGTTCAAGTGACGTCCGCTGCGACGAGCAGGTCGTCCCCGGCCGTGTGGACAGACCGGTTCGTGAGTCGAACGCTCTCCGTGACGGATTCCACGCCCAGGTCGCCGACGGCGTCGATGCCAGCCCCCATGATTGCCGGCGCGATCCCAAGGATGAGGCGGTCGACGAGCTTCTCGGCAAAGAACGACGTGATCACGCGTCCCCCGCCTTCGACGAGGAGCGAAGCAACCCCGAGTGCTCGCAGCGTCCGAAGTGCGCTCGCAAGGTCGACGCCGCGCGGCCCGGCGTCGACCACGTGGACACCAACGCGGCGCGCTTGCAGGGCCGCGCGCCGCTCCTCGCTCGAGGCCGCTGTGGTGATCACGACGGTCCCGCCCGCATCGTTGAGCACGTGTGCCGTCGACGGCAGGCGCAAGGTCGAGTCGAGCACGACGCGGAGCGGCGATTGCCCCGGGACCATGCGCACGGTCAGCTGCGGATCGTCGGCGATCGCCGTGCCAACGCCGACGAGCACGGCGTCGCAAGCCGCGCGAAGACCGTGGGAGATCCGCCGCTCGGCCTCGCCCGAGATCCACTTGGCGTCGCCCCGCTGCGTCGCAATCCGTCCGTCGACGGTCTGGGCGTACTTGAGCACGACGTATGGCCGCCACGCCGGCGCGGCGGCGCGCCCGAGAAGAGGGGCAACGTTGGTCGCCTCGCCGATCGGGATGCCATCTAGCGGAACGCCCGCGGGCGCGAGATGGCCAAGCCGCGCCTCCTTCGTGTGGAGATAGTCGATGCTTCGGACGTGCGGCGAGGTGCGGAGCGGGATGGTCGTCTCCACGTGGATCCCGGCGCGCCCGAGCGCCTCCACCTTGCTCGGATTGTTGGTGAGCAAACGAACGGAGCGAACACCAAGGATGCCAAGACAGTCGGCGGCGGCGGCGTACGAGCGTGCGTCCGGCGGAAATCCGAGGCGACAGTTTGCGTCGACCGTGTCTGCGCCTTCCTCCTGAAGCATGTACGCGCGCAGCTTGTTCACGAGTCCGATCCCGCGTCCCTCGTGGTCGGTTGCGTAGATGAGGACGCCCCGTCCTTCTGCCGCAATCTCGCGGGCCGCCTGTCGGAGCTGGGTGCCGCAGTCGCAGCGAAGCGACCCAAGCGCGTCACCGGTTAGACATTCCGAGTGGAGTCGCGTCAAGACAGAGCGGCCGTCGCCGATCTCGCCACGCACGAGAGCGAGGTACACATGTCCGGATTCGAGCTCGAAGGCCCGCAGCTCGAACGCTCCGAAGGCCGTGCCGAACGAAAGCGACGCGACGTCACGAAGGGCCACGCGGCATTACTTTAGTGACGTGCGGATGGCATCGCCGAGCGCGACACGGGCCAGAGTTGTTCGGTTCGTCGCGCCATACTCGGTTGACCTCGCAGACGTGGCTGTCCCAGAGCCCACGGTGGGAGAGGTGCTCATCCGGGCAGAGTTCTCGGGGATCAGCGGAGGCACGGAGATGCTGGCCTATCGAGGCGAGCTCGACTCAAGCATTCCTAGAGACGAGACGCTAGGCGGGCTCGCGGGCAGTTTCGAGTACCCGTTCACGTATGGCTACAGCGCCGTCGGCACGGTCGAGTCCTCGCGGACCGACCTGGGCGAAGGAGATCGCGTCTTCGCATTCCACCCGCACCAGACCCGCTTCGTCGCCTCCGCCGCCGACGTCGTGCTCATAGGCGACTGCGACCCGCGCGCCGCGACGCTCTTTCCGCTCGTCGAGACGGCTCTTCAGATCTCGCTCGATACCGGGATTCGCCATCGCGAGGTCGCGGCCGTCGTCGGCCTCGGTCCGGTCGGGATTCTCGCGGCGATCCTCCTCGCGCGGAACGGGGCGGTCGTCGTCGGAAGTGATCCAAAGCCGTGGCGCCGTGAGGTTGCCCAGGCGTGTGGGCTCGAGGCCGTCGAACCGGAGGAGCTGGGCGACGCCGTACGCGCCACGACGCGGGGACGCGGTGCGGACTTCATCGTGGAGGCGACAGGGAATCCGGAGGCCCTCGCCGAGAGCCTCGGCCTTCTCTCGCCGGAGGGTGTCGCGATCGTCGCTTCTTGGTATGGCCTGAAGCCGGTCACCCTCCCCCTGGGTGCTGAGTTCCATCGGCGGCGTCTGGAGATCCGAAGCAGCCAGGTCTCGACAGTCGGCCATCGAGCCGTCCGCTGGGATCGGGGGCGGAGGCTCGAGACGACTCAGGCCCTCCTTGCGGAGCTTCCCCTCTCCTTGCTCGCCTCGCACACTTTCCCGTTGGAGCGCGCACCGGAGGCGTACGCGGCCATTGACCGCGGGGACCTCGGCGTCGTCCACGTCGCCCTCGCCCACTCATGACAGGCGGGTTCGAGGTCGGCGCATCGTCGGTGCTGCGGGCGCTACACCGCATACCGTGGCTACCACCTCCCGAGGGCGAGCTCCACGCTCACGACTACCGGGTGGAGGTCGTCGTCGAGCGCGCGACGCTTGACGGGCGAGGGATGGTCTGCGACCTCGACGTCCTCGAGGCCGCGCTCAAAGACGCCGTTGCCGCACTCGAGGGCAAGGACCTCGACTCGATCCGGCCGCCGGAGGCGGAAGCGGTCACGGTTGAGATCCTCGCCCGTTGGTTTCATGCGCGGCTCGCGGAAGCGATTCGCGCGGCGGGCGGTGAGGCGCTTGCGATCCGCATCTGGGAGTCCCCGACGGCGTTTGGCGGCTATCGCGCTCAGGTGTCGAGAAGGTCCGAGTAGGCAGCGCTCGGCGCAGGCCTCCCGGGCGAACTTCTCGAGGAGGCGCTCTCGCGCACTTCGCCCCAGTTGCTCCCCGTCGAAGCAGCTTCCGCAATGCGTTCCGGCGGGCTGGGTCGTGGCCGGCGGAGCCGAGCACGCGCAGCTCGGCGTCCTCGGAGAGCGCCCTGCTCAGTCGGTCAACGCCTTGTGCGGGTCAGCCATCCACCGGAAATCGAACACCGCGACGGAATGCGTCCGGGTCGGATGGCCATGCGAGCGCATGCCCGAGCCCAAACCGCTAGCGGTGGGGCGGTGCGCGCCGCTCGGCCGAAGCTCACGAGTTCGCAACCGACACGGGCGGCGAGCGCACGGACGAGTTCGAACGGAGAGCGCTCACCGCCACCGAGGCTGCCAGCGGGCCAAATAGCATCGGAGCGACGTGAATCACTCGCAACTTGTTCTCCCGCTGATCACGCTAGGCGATCCACGCCGCCTAAGCGGGGGGTATCTGTACCACCTGCGTATGGCGGACGCGGCACCGTCGCATGAGGCACGGATCCTCTTCCTCTCCTTTCCCGAATGGCCGTTCCCGCTCGCCGCTCTTCGCGGCGAGGCAATGCTTCATCAGTCGAAGAAACACCGGGCGAGCGCCGTCCTGCTCGACTCGATCGCCGCTGCGTTCGCAGGTCCGGCGCTCGCGACTCGCCGTCTCGGCGTTCCTGTGATTGCCGTCCTCCACCAGCCGCCTGGTGGAATCGACCACGGCAATGTTCGCGCCTGGGCCCAGGCGCGGCTCGATCGGCTCGCGCTGCGAAGAGCAGACCTCCTGATCGCGGCGAGCGATCATCTCGCGGAGCAGCTCGTCGAAGCGGGGCTTGCGCGGTCGCGGATTCGCGTCGTCCCCCCGGGACGGGACCTGGCGCCTCCTCCGGAAGGTCCTGTGCAGGACCTCCGAAACGGACGCCGAGCCGCGTTCCTCACCGTCGCCAACTGGCTGCCGCAAAAAGGGATTGTTGAGCTCCTCGAGGCGTTCGGGCGCCTTCCGGCCGATGCGGGGACACTCCATCTCGCCGGCGACGAGTCGGCCGACCCCAGGTATAGGGCGCGCGTGCGGTCTCGCCTTGCCGAGGGCGATCTCATCGGCCGCGTCGTCACGCACGGGCCCTTGCCCCTGAAGGACGTTGCGGCCCTCTACGCGGCAGCCGACGTCTTCGTACTTCCCGCCTCCCGTGAGTCGTACGGGACGAGCTGGGGTGAGGCGATGGCCTTCGGTCTCCCGGTCGTTGGTTGGCGGGCCGGGAACCTACTCCGCCTAGCCGAGGATCAGCGGGAAGGACTCCTCATGGAGCCCGGCGACATCGACGCTCTCTCGCAGGCCTTGACGAGGCTTGCACTCGATGCCGACATGAGAACGAGGCTCGGGGCGGCGGCAAAGCGCCGCGCCATCTCGCGCCCGACATGGGCGGCCTCGGCGGCGCTCTTCTTTGCGGCAGTCAGAGACGTGGTCGAAGGCGGAGCTGCCACACATGAAGCGGAGACGCTGTGAGAGGTCCGTCCCTGAGGGCGCGGTCACGCCTCGCCGTCACGCTAAAAACCGCTGGCAGTAGACGATCGTGAAGAATGGTGAGTAATCGCTGGTCGGCGTGAGATCCCCGTAGTCCACGGTCATCCCCCCCGCCGAAACGCCTACCACTTCCTCTCGCGCGCACGCGCGAGGCGACGACCGAGTCGAGGGTACCCCCCCTCGCCGCAGTGATCGCGGCGGGCCCCCGCCCCGAGCGTCGGATCCCTCGCTTTGCGGCGTAGGCTGCCGGATGTGTTCCGTCTTCGTGCGGACATGAGTTGCCGGCCTGAGGTGGGCGCGTGTCTCGGTGAGTTCGCCGGTCCGTGCCTAGACCTTTCCGAATCGGAGGAGGCGCGTTGACTGTCTACCCACACCTGTTCAGCCCGCTGGAGATGGGCGGCGTTTCGGTGCGAAACAGGATCATGCAGACGGCGCACGTCAAGCTCTGGGCCCACAACGCCGTCGACTCGGAGCGGAACGTCGCCTACCAGGCAGCTCGCGCGAAGGGTGGTGCCGGTCTCCTGATCACCGGCAACCGCGTCGTCCACCCGACCTCGACCACCGGCTTCCCGCGCGTGGCCTGGGCGTATAGGCCGGAGGCGCTCGAGTCCGACCGTCGGCTGACGTCTGCCGTGCATGAGCACGGCGCTCTGATCTTCGCCCAGTTGAACCACTTCGGCCTCAACGCGACGAGCGACTCCGCGGACGACTTCCGGGTTCTCTGGGGCCCGTCCGCGGTGAAGTCGCCGGCCTACGGGGAGACGCCGAAGGCGATGGAGCACGAGGATATCCACGAAGTGGTCGAGTGGTGGGGCCGCTCCGCCGAGCTTACGCGCGAGGGAGGCTTCGACGGCACGGAGGTGCACATCTCCCACAGCTACCTCCTGCATCAGTTCCTGTCGCCGCTCTACAACAAGCGCGAGGACGAGTACGGCGGGTCGTTCGAGAACCGGCTCCGCTTCGCGCGCCAGGTGATCGAGGAGGTGCGGGCGCGTGCCGGCAGCGACTGGGTCGTCGGCGTCCGGATCAGCCTGACCGACTTCATCCCGGGCGCGCTCGACATCGAGGACGCGATCCGGGCTGTCCGGCTGCTCGAGGCCGACGGGCTGATCGACTACGTGAACGTCACAGCGGCCGGGTACCACAACATCTTCAAGGCGATCGAGCCTGCGGATGTCCCCGATGGCTATCTCGTCGACCTCACCGCGCAGGTGAAAGCCGCCCTGCCGGAGTTGCCCGTGTTCACAGTCGGCGGCATCAAGGATCCGGCAATGGCCGAGGAGATCCTCGCAAGCGGCAAGGCGGACATGGTCGCAATGACCCGCGCGCAGATCGCCGACCCCGAGTTCGCGAACAAGGTACGCGAGGGACGCGAGAGCGAGCTCGTCCATTGCATCCGCGGCAACCAGGGCTGCATCGGCCGCGTCTTCAAGGGGCTGCCGATCACGTGCACCGTCAATCCGGGTGCCGGACGCGAGCGGCGATTCGGCCCGGGAACAGTCTCCCCAAGCGATCAGCCGGCGCGCTGGCTCGTGGCCGGCGGCGGGCCGGCAGGGATGAAGGCCGCGGCCGTCCTTGCGGAGCGCGGCCACCGGGTGACACTCGTCGAGCGCGAGGACGAGCTCGGGGGCCAGGTAAACCTGATTCTGCGGACGCCCGGCCGCGACGAGTTCGGCTGGATCACACGCGACCTCGAAGGGCAGCTCCACCGGCACGGAGTAGACGTTCGGCTCGGCACCGAGGCGACGTCCGAGCTCGTCCACGAGCTCGCGCCGGACGCCGTGATCGTCGCAACAGGAGCTGTCCCCTCGCGGACAGGCTTCTCGAGTGTGAACCCGCTTGTCGACCAGCTTCCGGGCGCCGGACAGGACAACGTCCTCACCGTCTGGGACGTTCTGCTCGAAACCCTCCCCATCGGGCGTCGGGTCATCGTGCTCGACGACGACGGCACGCGGTATGCCGCCGGTGTCACCGAGGTGCTCCTCGATCGCGGCTGCGACGTCGAGCTCGTCAGCCGCTGGCCGACGCTCTTTCCGACGACGCTGACCACTCTGGACATGGCACATCTCTACAGCCGCCTGCTCGGAAAAGGGCTCCGATACCGCCTGAACGAGTGGGCGGCAAGCGTCGAGGGCAACCGTGTCGCGCTCTTCAACCTGTACACCGGAGCGCAGGACACGATCGACGATGTCGACACGATCGTACTGGCGACCGGCCCGACCGCGAACGACGAGCTGTACCTCACACTCAAGGGTCAACTCCCCAACATCCGCCGGATCGGTGACTGCGTCGCACCACGCAAGCTCGACCACGCCATCTACGAAGGAGAGCTCGCAGGCCGCGAGCTCTGGTCGCCGGAGGAGCGCTACATCTACGAGGGCGAGCTCGAGCGCATCGAAGCGGAGAACACGGTCAACGCATAACCGTCGTTCCGTATCGCGCGCACGCGAGGGAACGACTGCTCGAGGGGTCCCCCACCCCCTCGCGGCGGTGATCGTGTTGGGGCCTGGTCGCGGGGGCGGGGGCAGCGAGCGCCTGGCAGCTCCTATCGCGCGCACGCGCGCGCACGCGAGGGATCTAGGCTCGACTCGAGCGCCCGTAATCTGACAAGCGCCTGACACGCCGTCGTGATGCCGTCGCGATCGTCATCGCGGTGAGGCCCGGTCGGCGGGTGGTGGTTCTCGATGGCTTACCTCGGCCGCGTGCTCGGCATCCGATGACAATACGCGGCCCGTATGGAGCGGCCGGCTCCGGCCCGGGAACGCCGGGAGCAGGCTGGCTCTCGCTGATCGGTCGCAACGTGCGACGGCGACCACTGCGACCTTCCCAATCTCGAAACGCTTCACCTCCCGCATAACCCAAGCTCGGCTGTGCTGTCTTGACGACCTCGCGGGACCTCACGACGGCAAGCTGACGAGACCACACCAGCGAGATCGTGCAGCTACCTGCGCTCGGCTCGGAGCCGATCAAGCTCAGCCGCGAGTAGTGTCAGCGACTCCTCGGCGGCCTGCGCCGTGGCGACCTGCTTCTCACAAGCCTGGCCACCGAGCTTAAGAGCTTCCTCGCGGCGCTTCTCGAAGATCGCGGCTACCTGCTCCACAAGGCTCTGCTCGAACATCTACGCCCTCCTAGACCTATCGCCATGGCTTTCGCGACGCGCGGTCTTCCCCGTACGCTCTTTCTCTCCCTCCTGTCTCGGGTCGCGCTCCTCAGCGACCGCACCCGCGACTCCGGACTCGTTCTGCGCGTTGCGGGCCTCGCGGTCGTCCGTACAACTCGTCGGGAGGGTGCCCTCGGGCCAGCCGCTCCAAACCGGCGCGGAGTGGGGTAACGCTAGGCGCACCGCCGGCCGTCAACGGCGGTCCGCAGGCCGCGGATCTGTCCTTCTGATGCTCATCCACCGGTCGCCCGCGAGTACCTTCGCGTGCGCTCCCGCGGGATCGTCCTCAGCAGCGCGGACGCCCGGCACGGCGGGGTGAGGAGGCAACGATCAGCGGGAGCAAGGTCCGACGACGAGAAACGCGCCGCGCTTGTATCGGCTCGTGCTGATCGTTACCATCGCGACGATAGGGGATCGAGCTTCGGTCGCTCCAAGGCCCGGGCTCTTCGCTCGCTTTGGCGGTCGCCTCGGCTGTTGCGCCCTCCCACCAATCCCCTCGACTCTGAGGGAGGCAAAAAGGGGGAGCAATGAAGCGGTTCGTGTTCGCGTTTCTGGCGATCGCGGTCTTCGCGCTCGGATCGGGTAGCGCGCTCGCGGTGCCACCATCGAAGGAAACCGTGGGGTTTGTCCTGACTGCGGCCTCATGCCCCAATCTCCCGACTGGAACGGTGATCACTGGGACGGGAACCAGTACGACGGTCGAGATCGTGACAACCCACGACGGAGTGACCACGGTGACGAATACGACGCACGCCCACGGCACCGCGACCGACCAGGACGGAAATACGTACAGGTTCAACTATTCGAACCACTTCCGGATTTCCAACACGGGACCGACCGACCCGGTGCTGTCGGGGGTCATGGTGGATAGCTTCTCACTCGCCGGGAACGGGCCAGCGCAGTTGAACAATGGGTTCCGGGCGGTGTTCACGATTGACTCCTCAACGGGAGCCGCCAGCTTCGCTGAGTTGAGCTCGCGGGGCGACCCGATCGACTTCGGAACTGGAGAGTCGCGCTGCGATCCGCTGTAGAACCGACCGCGAAAGGAGCGTGAAGGACGGCGATGGGCCAGGGAAGACGAGGGCGGGGCGGTCGCCGGCTAGTCTGGCTCATCGCCGGCGCAGCTGCGGCTGTGAGTTGTGCGCTCGCCCCAGCACTTGCAATTGGTTCGGCGGCGGATCGATCGCTTGACGCGTCGTTGCGCGAGAGGCTCCAGGCAGAGGGATTCACGGGGCGGATCGAGGCGACGCTTACCGCGCAGCTTGGCCGACCACTTGACCCGCGCCTAGCGGACACCGGCCGCATGTTGTGGTTTGACACGATCACGGGCCTCAACGACGACAACGCCTGCGCCGGCTGCCACTCTCCAACCAACGGTTTCGGCGACACACAGTCGATCGCGATCGGCGTCGGCTCGAACGGGATCGTCGGGCCGGCCCGAACGGGTCCGCGTAACCAGCGCCGGGCACCGATGGTCCTCAATACCGCCTTCTTCCCGAGCCTGATGCTGAACAGCCGCTTTTCGTCTCTCTCAGGAAACCCATTCGACCCCAGCGCAGGGTTCTTGTTCCCAGCGCCGGAGAGCACCTCGCTTTCCTACCTCCCGCATCTGCTCGATGCACAAGCGTTCATCCCGCCAACCGAAAGAGCCGAAGCTGCAGGGTTCTCCTTCTCCGGAGACAACAACGCAATCCGCGCCGAGGTCGTGCGCCGACTGAACGGTACTCCCGGCTATCGCAACCTGTTCGCAAGGGTCTTCCCCGACGTCCGGCGGGGGGCACCCATCACCTACGAGATGGTCGCTCGCGCGATCGCCGAGTTCGAGTTCTCTTTGACCTTCGCGAACGCCCCGATCGATCGGTACGCGCGCGGCGAGCGCGCAGCGCTCGACGAGCAAGAGAAGCGGGGTGCGTTGCTCTTCTTTGGTGAAGCCGGCTGCGTCAGCTGCCACCAGGTGTCGGGAAAGTCGAACGAGATGTTCAGCGACTTCAACGACCACGTTGCAGGTGTCCCGCAGATCGTTCCCAATGAAGCCAACGTCGTGTTCGATGGACCTGACGGGAACGAGGACTTCGGGCGAGAGCAGTTCACCGGAGATGCTGCCGACCGCTACGCCTTCCGCACATCACCGCTGCGGAACATCGCACTTCAACCCACATTCATGCACGACGGAGCCTTCACCACACTCGAAGCAGCCGTCCGGTATCACCTAAACGTTGTTGCCTCCGCACTGACCTACGACCCAGTGGCGCAGGGCCTAGACACCGATCTCACGGGCCCGACCGCGCCCCTGACACCGATCCTCTTGCGGCTCGACCCGCTTCTCGTATCACCGCAAAGGCTTTCGGAGGCGCAGCTCGACTCGATAGTCGCGTTCCTTCGCAATGGTCTACTCGACCCACGTGCCAGCCCCGAAAAGCTGCGGCACCTCATCCCCGAGAAGCTGCCGAGCAACCGCCCGTCACTGGTGTTCCAGTCCGGGTAGCGGTAGAGCCGAACAGCTCCCACCGAGACTGCGAAGTCAGCGAAGGGCCGTTGGCCGTAGCCGCCATGGGCTCCACCGGACCGACCAGTTCACTGGAACGAGGGGCTTCGCGCACCTCTGTGTCGGGTACCCATGAGCACCGTCGCAACGCGGCCGGAAGGGGGAGCCGCACATGAGCTTGAAAACCTCGGTGAGCACGCCGGACGTTCCCACCGGGCTCCGGCCTGGCGTTGGCCAGCGCACGCGGGTTAGCAAGACGGCCAAGGGGGCCATGATCCTCTTCGCCCGCGCGGGAGTGGTTGTCACCGTCGTCCTCTACATGAAGGGCCGCGGCTCGGCGGACGCACAACAGGCCGTGGTCGTGACCCTCACGACCTATTGGACCGTCCTGGCGGTGACGCTCATTTGGATGATCGACGGGTTCGTCCGTGCCATGCGCGGTCGTTTCGTTCGTCACGGGGAAGGGACGCGCCGGCTTGTCTTTCGGGCTGCTGACGCAGCACAAGCGCCTCGCGCCCTGCCTCGCGGCGCGACGCCTATTGAGGGGAGAAGGATGCGGAGGGCGAGGCCACTCCCCCACGCAGGGGAGGCGACACCACCTCCGCTGCAAGAACCATGGGGGTAGGGGAAGCCACCCAGGGCCGCAGCATGGAAGCGCCGCGCCTCCCAGGCCGCGTGTACCGCCAAGCGGTCCCGAACAAACCACGTCTTTCCCGGCCCGCGTCCCGCATTTTGCATCCGTCACGGCGTTCGGGCGCCAAGGCACGCATTCGATGTGCTTGTGCTGATCCGCTCGATCGCCGATACTCGAGTGCTCGACCGGAGGGAGGGAAATGCGCAGAATCTCCTGCGTCCTCGTCCTGGCGTTACTGTCGCTTCTTGCGTTGGCCAGTGGCGCATTAGGCGCAAACCCGAACGCGTCGTGCAACGGGATTCTCGTCTCGTCGCTCGCCGGACAGCCCGGCGTGGTGGGCGACTTGACGCGAGCGTTTCATCAGGAGTTCAAGGATGCTGGAATCCCGCCCGGATTCTTCGACGTCGCTGGCGCACAAGAGCACGCTGGCGGAGTGGAGGAATGCCTGACGCCTTGAAGGCGTGACCGTTGACGCACACTTCCGCCGATTGCGCGGGAGTGTGCGTCGCGACCGCCCGTCGGTAGCCCGGGCAGCCCCGGCTGCGGGGAGTGAGATGGTGAGGGCGCGGTCACTCCTGGCCATCACGTGAAAAAGCTCAAGGGCGGGCACCGAGGTAGCCGTCACGGTTGTCGTTGTGTTGGCTTGCGCTTGCGCTTTGGGGGGCCGTTCACTGGAACTGTTGCCTTGTTGTGGCTGCCGGTTCGTCCGCTTGGGGAGAGGTTGCGCAAGAGACTCGCCGGGGAAGGAGAGTCGAACCTCTCGCGCGGGGACGCGAGCCCGCGCAGGCCCTTCCCTGCTTCAAGGGGTGCAGGGTTGCCGTCCCCCAACGGCGCGCATGCACCATTTCGCAGGGGAAGGCCGGCACCGGACTCGCGTCGGTCACGGTAGGCGCGGGCGGCTGGGCCGTATCCGACACGATTGGGTCAATTCGCCCGCAGCCTGCCGCGCGCGAGCGAGCTCGGGTCTATACGGATGCCTGATCCGTTTCGACCCCGACGACGACGGACACCTCCAGCGGGATCATCAGGTAAAGGAGGTGACCCATGACGATCTTCCTCGCCACCATCACGATCGCGCTGGCGACCATCGCCGTCGTGCTCGCAAGGAAGCGGCGCCGGGGCGGCTGAGAAGGCCCTGATTCCTGGTAGGCGCTCGGGCGATGACCCCGGCTAGACCAACCCATCCCGCACCCGGCCGGCGTGCTCGCCCGCGGGTACGGCGTGGCGGATCTGGAGGACGACGGCGATTCGGTGGTTGGCGACCTCAGCCGACGCGACCCCGACTGAGCTCCGTCGCCTCATCGTTCAGCCAGCACGCGGTCGAGGATTGACGGCACTCTCCCGAAGATGACGACGCCGCTGATGGACAACACCGTTGCGATTGCCACCGGAACGACCCACGCGCCGATGTCCTCCTGACCAACGGCGACGGCTAGTTGTCCGCAACCCGCCGCGACCAACCCAGCGTATGACCACGTCATGCAGTACGCGTGGGTAGCGATGACCGAAGGCGAGCGCTTGCCGAAGAGGAGGGGCGAGAGCCCGACTGCGATCGTGACGAGGCTCACGACTGCCAGCGCGTGGAACACGCCGAAGGTGTGCTCGCGATGCAACGACAGCGCCGCCACATCGACGAGCACGAGCGCAACGACGTAGACAGTCCCGACTACTCGGTGGGTGTGCGTGCCCTTCGGCATCAGAAGAACGGCGCCACCCGTGGCCAGCGCTGACAGCGCGGCCACAACGTGTGCGGTGGCCAAAGCCTGTTCCAAGTCCAGGGAGATCCCCCGATCATGACGGCGCTCGTAGGCCGGGAGTTGCTAGAGCTCTTGCCGTATGCGACCGAGGTGCTCGCGGAGCAGCGCGTCTAGCCGCTTCGTTCCTGCAGTCGCTCGACGAATGCCGCAATCTCCTCCACGCCCCCGTGTGGCGCGCCCGGCAACGCGTCGACTTCCATCCAGGACGTCTCGATAGGACGACCGGGATAGCGGGGGTAGAGATGAAGATGAAAGTGCGGCACACCGAGGCCGATCACGCCAGGTGAACACGCTCGATGCCCGAAGTGCCCTCGCTATCGCGCGGGATGCGGTCGCAACGGAAGTCGCTTCGCCCTCGGTCAGATCCCCGAAGTGGTCGACGTGCCGTCGCGTCACGACCATGCAGTGACCGAGATACGGGCGCGGATTCTCCTCCATTGGCGGCACATGGAAGGCAACGATGTCAGCCTCATCCCAGAGAAGTCCTCCCGGCAGCGGACCCCGGCCACTTCACGACACACCAGGCACGTCGCTTCAGCCATCAGACCGCGAGTCTACGACTCTGCGTTGAAGGCGAGAGCCGAGAGGGGAGGTTCCCCGGACGGTCGCTCGGGCTCCTCTGGACGAGTGGAACTGGCCTCGGGACGCCCCGAGTGGGCGTCCCGAACGCCGACTGTCGTTAGGTGCGCAGAGTACGGCCGTCTCGCCGCGATCGCTTGCACGACATTCTCGGGCAGCTCGCGCGTCGGCCGTTCTCCGACGGTCGCGTTCCTGACGAGGACGGCGAGGTCCGACTGCTCGTGAAGACGATGAGCTGGGAGAACTACGTTGATCTGGCTTTCGACGAGATCCGATGGCCCGGGCGGGCTCGCCCCAGGTCTCGCGACGCCTTGTCGCCGCCTTGACGGATCTCCGTCGCGTCGCGCCTCGGGAGCGCATCGAGGTGCTGGACGAGCAGCTTGAGCTGCTCCGCGCGGCGACGGTTGAGGCCATGGACGACAAGCGGGACGTTCGCCGGGCGCTCGATCCGGACCGCGAAGGACTCGGAGCTGCTGCGTCTTAGGCTCGCGCGAGACGTTGCGAGTCTGTAGGGCGCTGCGTCGAGGACAAATCCTGAGTTCGACGACTACGACGACCGGTCGTTGAAGCGGAACGCGCGACGGATATGTGGGCGGTCGGCACCGGAAGCGGCGGCGCCGGAGGCGAGGCGGGAAATGCCGCCTCGCCTCCGAGCTCCGAATCGCTCACTTCGCCGGTGGCAGGAGCACCTTGTTGATGACGTGGATCGTGCCGTTCGTGGCGCCGATGTTGGTTTTGACGACCTGCGTCGAGCGGTTGAGGAAGACGGTCTTGCCCGCCAACCGGATCGCGATTGTGGGACCGGCGAGCGTCTTCGCGGACTTGAGCGTCATGATGCGCGAGGCAGGGACGTTGCCCTTCACGACGTGGTAGAGCAGGACCCGCCGGAGGGCCGCCCTGTTTGTTGCGAGGCTGTCGAGTGTCGCCTTGGGGACAGCCTTGAAGGCGGCGTCCGTTGGCGCGAAGACCGTGAGGGGGCCGCTCCCGGAAAGTGCGCCGACCAGCCCGGCCTTCTTCGCGAGCGTCAGAAGGGTGTCGAACTGGCCGGCCTGAGCGGCCGTCTCGACGATCGTCTGCTCGCCGGAGGCTGCGCTGGCGGGGCTGCTGCCCAGGCTTGCCGCGATCGCGGCTGCGGCCAGCGATGCGGCCAGAGCGGCGATGGCGAGGAACGATCGGGGATGGGAGTGTGTTGCGGTCATCGGTTCGTCTCCTCTGTCGTCGGTCGTACGGGTCAGGGGTGTTCAGGCGGTGGAGACGCGTGGGTCGCGGCTCCAGCGCCGTCGGATGGCGTGCTGCTGGGCGATCTGGTAGACGGCTGCGGCGCCGACGAGGCCGTAGATCACGCGGCTGATTGCGTTCGTCTCGCCGAACTCGAGCCCGACCAGGGCTGCGACGAGGTCGAACTCTGCGATCGCCACGAGACCCCAGTTGAGGCCGCCGACGATCAAGAGCGCGGCGGCGGCGATGTCCAGCTGCTTCACGTTCGTACCTCCTCGTAGAGGTTTTGTACAGGTTATGTGGAGAAGATAGCGGCTGCGCGCAGGGCATGTCAACTCTTTGTTCAAGGTTCGTATAGACTCCGGGTGCATGGACGTGCCCTACCTGCGCATCGGTACGCTGAGCGACCGCGTCGGCGTGTCGCCGGAGCTCCTCCGCGCCTGGGAGCAGCGCTACGGCCTGCTCCAGCCCCTCCGCTCGGACGGCGGCTTTCGGCTCTACTCGTCCGCCGACGAGCAGCGCGTCCGCGCGATGCGTCGCCACCTCAGCGCCGGTGTGTCCGCCGCCCAAGCCGCCCAACTCGCTCTGGCCGAGATGCCCGAGGACGAGGCCGTGTCGTCGACTGGTCTTGCAACGCTCCCGGGTGAGCTGCGGGCGGCGCTCGATCGCCTCGACGAACCGGGTGCTCACGCCGTCCTCGACCGGCTGCTCGCGTCTCTCACGATCGAGACCGTCCTACGGGATGTCTTGCTTCCGTATCTGCACGAGCTCGGCGAGCGTTGGGAGCGCAGCGAGATCTCCGTTGCGCAGGAGCACTTTGCGAGCAACGTCCTGCGAGGGCGACTGCTCGGCCTCGCGCGTGGCTGGGGCAACGGCTCTGGCCCGACGACGATACTCGCGTGCGCGCCGGGTGAGCTCCACGATCTCCCACTGATGATTTTCGGGCTCGTGCTGGCCGGCCGGGGTCGTTCCGTCACCTATCTCGGCCCCGACACGCCGGTCGCGACAATCCGCGAGGCGCTCGCCGCGTTGCATCCGGACCGTGTCGTGATCTCCGCGACTGCGGGACAGCGTCTGCGCGCCGCGAAGGCAGAGCTCGCCGAGCTCGCTCGTGAGGTCCCGGTCGCGCTCGCAGGTGCGGGCGCATCGGTGCGACTGGCCCGGGAGATCGGGGCGACGCTCCTCGAAGACGACCCCGTCACGGCGGCGGAGCGAATCGTTGAGAGCAACACGTGAGGAGCAACCGAGGCAGCCTTCGAGCGTGGAGCCAGTCGCGCGGGCCGACCGGCGCGTTCGCCTCGGTGCAGCGAGCCTCGTTGCCGTCTCCGGCCGTCGAGCACTCGCCCGCCGGCGCGAGACGGCTCGGCGACCTCTACTGGCACGAGCTGATCGAGCGAATCGCGCGCATTCGCGGTCGGCAGCCGCTGATCGTGGAAGTGCCCGTCCTGTCGCCCCGTCTCCTCGTGGTGGCTCACGCTCGTGACGCCGGTGCAGTCGCGCGTCGCGCGGCCTCTCGTCGAGGGGCTCCGGACGCCGACGGTTGCGCACGACCAGCGCCTGCGCAACCTGGTGCCGCTCGAGCTCACGCCATACGACGAGGCAGCACGGAGTGCGCTTGCTCGACGCGAGGAGCGCGCTCGACCCGCATGACGGGGATCCGCCTCGGCTACGCCTGCGTGAACACGCAGCTCACTACGCCCGCTCGGACTGCACGGCTCGCGAACGTCACGGACGAGCGAGTCGCCGAGCTCATCGACGCGAACCTCTACGCGCTCGAGGCGATCCTCCGCTGGAACCGTAGCCGAGGGATACAGGTCTTTCGGCTGACGTCGAACCTGATCCCGTTCGGGTCGCACCCGGCGAACACGCTCCCGTGGTGGGAGGTCTTCGCGGACCGCTTCGTCCGCCTGGGCCGCCTCATGCGCTCTGCCGGAATGCGGATCTCGACCCATCCCGGGCAATACATCGTGCTTTCGTCGATCCGCGAGGACGTCGTCGCGGCCGCCATCGCAGAGCTCGGCTACCACGACCGGCTGCTGAGCGCGTTCGGCCTCGGACACTCGCACAAGATCGTGCTGCATCTCGGATCCGGCGTGGCCGATCCGCGGTCGGCCTACGACCGGTTCGCGGCCGCGTATGGGCGCCTCTCGGCCGGAGCGGCCGGACGGCTCGTCCTCGAGAACGACGAGCGCTGGCCGCTCGACACGACGCTCGACCGGGCGGAGCGCCTCGGGCTCCCAGTCGTCTTCGACGCGTTCCACCACCAGCTCGCTCCATCGATGGAGCACCTCGCGGTACGCGATCTGGTGCTCCGTGCCGCGGAGACGTGGACGCCTCGCGACGGCCGCCAGGAGGTGCACTTCTCAACTCAGGCACCGGGAAAGCGACCGGGTGCACACGCGGAGACGATCGACATCGATGCCTTCGCCCGATTCGCCGAGGATGTCGGCGACCTACCAATTGACTGCATCCTCGAGGTCAAGGACAAGGAGCGCTCGGTGCTGCGGGCCCGAGAGCACGCTCCCCGGATCGCCGCGAAGGCGACGTGAGCCGCCCTCGACCAAGGCCCACCATGATCGTCACGCCAGGCGTGGGTACCCGGACTCGCGTGGCGCATGTGCACGCGTGAGAAGTGGTGGAACGGCCCGCGACTCGCACGCGCCGCGAACGCGGCGTTTTGCCCTGTTGCCCAGGGGTAGAGGTCCGGTCCATTTCCAGAGCGCGACGATGGAACGGAGGTTCCTAAAAAATGGCAACTATCCAAAAGCTCTCGGCGCAGGTGATCGACTACGCGGAGCGTCTGTCAGGCATGGCAGACGTAGCCCAGGGGAAGCATCACCGCCGCGGCACGATGCGGCAGTGGATTACCCTTCCCGCTTCGGGCGCGGCCCTGTACGCCCTGGTCCGAAGCGACTTCTTCTCGCGTCAGGCAAAGGACGTGATCGACGAAGCCAAGTCCCGCGCATCTGAACTGCCCGACGATCTTTTGACGCGGATCCGCGAGACGGTCGAGGAGCCGTCGACCGGCAACGGGAAGGGTTCCTCCAGGCGTTCCACGCGAGCGCGATCTACCCGGAAGGCGGGTTCTACGCGCAAGGCGACGACCGCTGCGCGATGACCGACCTGACGTCGAGCTCCGTCGTCACGACGAAGAACTGACTTCCGCAGTCTCGTGCGGGCCCCCCACCAGGCTCACCTCGATCCAAGCTTCGCGGGGTGGGGTGCCCGCCCTCGCGGGTGTCCACCAGACCGACTCGCCGAGTCGGGGGGCGCAGCGGATCGCTGTGGATCGACCCGTCCGAACGGCATGTCAGACGGATGTCAGATCATGGCGAGGGCTCTACCGACGCGTGAGGCACATCCGACCGTTGTAGGCATAAAGACTGGTTCAACGGCTCCAGGGCAGCTCGGCCCACCGGTCGGGGCGTCCGAGTCGCCAGTGCGGGAAGCGCGAGTACGCCTCCTGCGGCGAGGGCGTGTCCTGCTCGACGCCGGCGCCCTGTCCGAGCGCGACCTCGTGCCGCGGGTAAAGGATCGTGCCGTGCTCGGTGCGTGCGCCGGCCATCAGGATCACACAGGGGCCTTGTCCGGCGCCAACGAACGAGTGGGTCGTGTTGGGCGCGCAGTGGAAGAAATCCCACGCGCGCAGCCGCCGCTCCTCGCCTTCGACGATCAACATGCATTCGCCGCTCAAGACGAGGAAGTCTTCCTGATCGGACTCGTGGTGGTACATGGTGCTTGGCTTGCTCGGCTCAAGGACATGGAGCTTGAAGCCGACCTGCGGGTGCTGCTGTACCTCGAGTTCCGGCCGCTCCTTCACGAGGCGGCCGTCGGCCTCGAAGCCGCAGCGCGCGCCAAAGACGTCGTTGCGCATCCACGCGGCGTCGCGGACGTTGAGCACAAACCAGCCGTCGCCCTGCGGGACGAGCCCTGCGCCCGTGTCGGCCAGGCGTGCTTCCCAAGGCACGGCCGCAGCGTACTCGGATGCCGCGCCCCGCTCCCGGGGCTTTGGACATGGTCGGGCCGCCGGGCCCCACTCCGATGATCGCGGAGGGGGCACGGTCGATCAAGCTGAGCTCGCGTGCGCGCGGGAATGCGGAGCGGCGTCAGGGGTGGCGCCGCACAAGTGGGGGCATCGGACGGAGTCGCGAACCGTTGGGTTGGGCATCCGCGCGGCGTGGGTAGACGGTGATCCATGAGTGACGAGGAAGCCCGGGGCGTGTTGCGGGCCGAGTTCCTGAAACTCCAGGCCGCGGGCTACGACGAGCTGGCTGAACGGCTTGCGGGGAAGCAGGAGCGCTCGGACGTCGTAGCACTGTCGGGCGCCACCTATCACGTCGAGCTCGAGGGCTTCTGGGATGACAAGGAGCACCGCGACCTGCGGGTCGTGGCTTCCATCGACGATGGTGGGCTGCGCGCCTTCCTTCCCTTTACCGACGCGTTCACCATCAGCCCATCCGGGTCAATCACGGAGCACTCGGCCGTCTGAGTGAAGCGCCGCCCGCGCTCGACCCGCACGCACATTGCCGGGCCTGGGCCGGAGGGACACCACTCCTCGACTCGAACCGTCGACCCCCTCACTATGGAGGCTGAGAGCGCCACCCGACGCACGCACGCGCCAGACGTGGCTTGGAAAGGTCGTGTCAGGCGAAGTGGCGACGGACCGCGTCAGCGCGGGGGTTGACCAGCGGTTGCCCCGAGACGGATCGTCCCCGAGATCAAGGATGAAAGCGCCTACCATCGACGCCATGCCGTATGCGATCCGACAACTCGACGCATCAACATGGGACGCCTTCGCCGAGCTCGTCGAGCGCAACAACGGGGTTTACGGTGGCTGCTGGTGCATCGGCTATCACCCCGAGTGCGGAGAGAAGGGAATCGACTACCGCGACGTCAAGGAAGACCGCGTCCGCACGGGGCGCGCTCATGCCGCGCTTGTCATCGACGAGAACGGCGCCGCCCAGGGCTGGTGCCAGTACGGTAGCCCGGAGGAGCTCCCGGGCATCAAGCACAAGCGTGAGTACGACAAGAACGCTCCGCCACGGCCGGATTGGCGGATCACCTGCATCTTCGTCGACAAGAGGCATCGCGGTAAGGGCGTCGCCCGGGCAGGCCTGGAGGGGGCGCTCGACCAGATCGCCCGTCTCGGCGGCGGCCTCGTCGAGGCGATCCCCGAGGTGACCGCCGGTCGCGAGGCACAGGGCCGCTTCCTCTTCAGCGCGACGGTCGAGCTCTTCGAGCAGTACGGCTTCACCCGGGGTCGCCAGGTGGGCAAGCACGCCTGGATCGTGAGCAGGGCGGTCGAGCCAGTCTGAGCATCGGGGCATGTCGGCCTCGGGCGAGGCCGGCTCTTGACAAACACACGACCCGCATTGGCGCACGCGTCGCCGGCCAGGGGACCGTCTCACCGGTCGGTTGGCTAGATCGTTACGGGGCTCGACTTGGTGCTGGAAGCATCTGAGTGCAGACGCTCGCCGAGGCTCTGGAGGACTTTGGCTGCCATCGATGGCGAGTGTTCGAGCAAGTCGAGGAAGCCTCGGTGCGTCACCACGAGCAGATGCACCGGGGTGGATGCAGTCACCGTCGCCGTTCGTGGCACATCCGTCACCAACGCTAGTTCT
This sequence comes from uncultured Actinomycetes bacterium, assembly GCA_963706915.1. Lineage (GTDB taxonomy): Bacteria > Actinomycetota > Thermoleophilia > Gaiellales > Gaiellaceae > Gaiella. The sequence continues at coordinate 529,060 of CAVPOH010000001.1, read as the reverse complement.
CCAACAAAGTCACCAGCGCCCAGGTCGCTCACCTTTCGGCCGTTGCGCGTCACGCGCAGCACGCCTTCGACGACGACGAAGAACTCTTGTCCCCGGGTACCTTCGCGAATCAGCGTCCTGTTCTCCTCGAACTGAACCTCGTCCGCGAGGATTGCGATCCGTCTCAGCTCTGCCTTGGAGCATTTTGCGAAGAGCGGCACGCTCTTCAACAGCTCGAGCTTCGCGTCCCTCCGGAGCACTCGGGGACAATAACGCGCGCGACGCCGGCGAGGTCGTCTAGCTCGAGCGCCCTCCCGGCTCGCGGAGCCGGGATGAGCCGCCGAGCTACGCACCAAGCGGTGACGGTAGCCCTGGCTGCGAGCGCGCCGTTCTCGTCGATGACAACACCCGCGGTCGCCGATTCGATGCGAGCCGATTTGCACCGTGCGCCCGCTGGGGACGCACGGTGCATCCGCATGCTCTACGACGCGACCTCCGCCGGGGCAGGCGTCGTTACGTCGATCTGTAGGGCTGGGTCGGCGGCACGGACAGCGGTCGTCGGGACGCCCAACTCCGCGCGGACGATGTTGGCGCCCTGCGCGAGCGCTGCAGCCTTGTAGAACGCGATCGGCCGCGGTACGCCCTGTCGCCCGAACCCGCAGTCCGACGAGAGGACGAGGTGCTCGGGGTCGATGTACTCGAGCGCCAGACGAATGTCGGCCGCGACCTCGTCCACCGTCTCGACCTGGAGCGCGCGGTGGCCGATCATCCCCACGGCGATCTTCTTGTTGAGCTTCCCCTTGTACGGGCCGAAGCGCGGGAGGAGCTGGTGCCCGTTGTGCTTCGACTCGATCGTCCAGACGTCGGCGTTGACGCGCTCGAGGAAGATCTCGAGCGAAGCCTCGTACGTGATTGTCGGCTGGAAGCAATGCTGCGCTCCAGGGTTGCCCCAGCACGTGTGGACCCAGATCTCTGCTTCAAGTCCCTCGACGGTGTAGTTGAAGAGGTCGACGTAGAACTCGAGGGTCTCTTCGTCGGCGCCCCAGGCGGCGGCGCTGTGGATCGCGGGCTCCTCGATCTGGACGATCTTGCAGCCGGCTGCCACGAGCTGCCGGAGCTCCGCGTTGAGCACGGTGGCGATGTCCCACATGAGCTCGCGCTTGTCGTCGTCGTAGACGTCGGTCTTCACCGTGAGCACGGTCGAGGCGAGGTCGGCGGCGATCGTGCCGAACTTGACGGGCTTCTCCGTCCGCGACTGCGCGACACGCCACACCTTGGCGAACTCCAGGGGTACCCGGGGCCCGACCTTGTCGACGATCGCGTGGTACTTCCAGCCGCCGACGATCTCGTTGAGCCAAGTGCCGACGGGGTATTCCCATCCCGCCGTGGTCTCGGTGTCGAACTCGGAGACACCGCTCAGCCGCTCGCTGGGATACGAGAACCACGAACGTCCCGCCAGGTCGAAGTCGAGGTGGTAGTCGCCGTTCGTCAGGATGTCCAGCCCCGCGAGCTCCTGGTCCGAGATCACCGTGGCAACCGCGTCGAGATGCTGCTCGCGGAAGTCGACGTCGCCCAGCCCGGTCGAGTACGGCCGCTCGAGGAGGTTCCCCGTGTACCACCTCGGGCGCGGCCACGATCCCGTTACGGTCGTCGGGAGCATCAGGTCCTTTGTGGCGGTCAGCATCGTGCCCGGCTCCTTTCCAGCCTGAAAGCGATTGAACGTCCAGATAGATGATCGGTCATCGTCGGCCGTTCACCGTGATTGAGCTGCCGCATCCTCGCACGTCATCGCGTCGTCGGCAGGCGCGGGTCGAGGCGTCTATCCATCGGCGATCCCACGCGACATCCGACTAGACGTGTCGGGTTCCCGTAGCTCCGCCCCTTCCCGTCCCGAACGCCCACCTCTTTCTCTCGCGCGCACGCGAGGCTGGGCAAGCTGCGAGTTACCTGCCACCCCGCCGTCATGATCGTGCGGATGGGCCTGGTCGGGGGTCCCAACGTCGAGGGATCCCGTTCGCGTCTACCAGCATTCGCCGGCGGTTCACTACGATCGCCGGTGTCGTGTCGAGCGTGAAGCTCACGGTGCTCAGCGACGCGAGCGCGCCGTCGTTGGTGTCGGCGATGGTCCCCGCCTTTGCGGCTTCTGTCGGAATCCCCACGGACGATGCGCGGCGACTGGGAGCCGTCGTCGAGGGCTTCGTCGGCTTCACGCTCGAGAACGCCTATCCGGACGACGACCTCGGCGAGATCGAGGTGACGCTCGAGGCGGGCGACGGTTTCGTCGAGGTCGCGGTGCACGACTGGGGCCTGCCACTGACGAGTGCCGGAGGCGACTTCGGGCCGCTGCCGGAGCCACTTGCCGCCCTCGAGCCCATCGCCCGGAACGTGCAGCTCCTGAACCTCGGTTCCGAGGGGAAGCGTCTGGCGGCGAAGGTCCCGGTCCGCTCGGACGGCCGCGGACAGGCGGGCCGCCACCACATCGTCGCCGCCCCTCAGCGCGCCCGCACCGAGGCCGACACGCCCGATGCGATCGAGGTGAGGGCGGCGACACCGGAAGACGCTGAGGCGATCGCCCAGCTCCTCTACGAGAACTACCACCTGAGCTACGTGCACGCCGACTTCTACCGGCCGCGGTACCTGATGGCAGCGCTCGCGTCGGGCGGGCTGGTGTCCACGATCGCCCGTCCACGAGGGGCGGGTGGTCGGGCACCACGCGATGATGCCGCTTCCAGGTGTCCCGTCCGCCGAGACGGGTGCCGCCGTCGTCCACTCCGCCTATCGCGGCCTCGGCATCTTCGGCCGGCTGTTCGAGCACACGCTCGACGCGGCGAGCGAACGCGGACTCGCCTCGGTCTTCGGCGATGCGGTCACCATCCATCCCTTCAGCCAGCGCGCCGAGCACTCACACGGCTACCGCGAGACGGCCCTCCAGCTCGGCATGGTCCCGGCGCGGACGTCGATGCGCGGGTTCAGCGGCGAAGGGCCGAGACGACGAACGGCCACGCTCCGCTCCTACCGGCCGCTCGACGAACGCGCGCGTCACGCGGCGCTTCCGGCGCCTACCGCGAGCTGCTCGAGAGCATCTACGCCAACATCGGTCTCTCGATCGAGGCTCGCACCGAGCCAGCCCCCGTCGAGGGCGAGGCGGTCACGGCCGACGTCGACGAGCCGCGCTCGCTCGGCTTCCTGCGGCTCCGGCGCTGGGACAGGCGAGGCTCGCACGGCACTGCAGCGCGCCGTGCGACACCTGCTGTCGCGGCATGTCGACGTCATCTACGCCGACCTCGACCTGGTGACGGTGGGGAGGTCGACGAGGCGACGCGCCGAACTGAACGAGCTCGGCTTCTTCGCAGCGGGCCTCGTCCTTCACGGGCCGGACGGCCACGACCACCTCCGGCTGCAACTCCTCGATTCCGAGGAGATCGAGCTCGACGAGATCGTCTGCGACTCGGCGTTCGCGGAGGCGCTCCGGCAGCGAGTGCTGGAGGACAGGGCGCGCGTCGTCGCATGAGGTTGCGCCCCTGTCCTGACCATCGCCGCTGCTCATCGCGCAGGCCCTAGCCGACCCGCCTGACGGGCCGGCCCGCGCGTCTGGTCTGGGTCCCCCTACGCTGCGAAGTGCGGCTCGGGCACTCCGCTCAGGCCGGGGCGCAGGGCGAACACGCTGCCCGACAGCGGGTAGCGCCCGAGCTGCTCGGGGGTCAGGTTCTGCCGTGAGGTGGTGACATAGAGGACGCCGAGATCTGGCCCGCCGAAGATGCAGCTCGTCGGCTGGGGTACGGGTATCCCGACCTCGTGCGTGACCTCGCCGTCGGGCGCGTATCGCACCACGCGACCGGCGCCGTTTTGCGCGCTCCAGACGCCGCCTTCGGCGTCGACCGTCAGCCCATCCGGGAACCCTCCGCTGCTCTGGTCGACGGTGGCAAACACTCGCCGGGCTGAGAGGACGCCGCCGTCGGGGTCGAAGTCATACGCGAAGATCGCGAAACGGAAACTCTCGCAGAAGTAGAAAGCACGGTTGTCGGGGCTCCAGCCGAGCCCGTTGGCGCAGACCACCGCACCTTGGAGTCGGCTCAGCTCGAGGCCTGGGTCGAGGCGGTAGAGCGAGCCGGAGGGCTCGTCCCAATCGACGTCGTTCATCGTGCCGGCCCAGTAGCGGCCTTGACGGTCGACCTTGGCGTCGTTGAAGCGGTTGCGCGGCTGGTCTTGCTCGACGCTCATGATCAGCTCGAGCTCGCCTCCAGGCTCGTAGAAGGCGAGTTGCTTGGCGAGCGCGAGTACCAGCCCGGCACCTTCCCGCAGGCCGATGGCCATCACGTTCTGGCCAAGCAGAAAGCTCTGTTCTCTCCCGGTGTCTGGCTCCAGCCGGTGGATACACCCGCCGAGGTTGTCGGTCCAGTAGAGCGCCTGCTCGCGTACGGACCACATCGGCGACTCGCCGCAAGTCGCCGCGACGCGATGGACGCAATCGCCGTCACTCGCCGCGATTCGGGTGCGCTTCACGTGGTCACCGTCTGAAGTCGAACGTTGCGACCACGGCCGCGTGGTCAGAGCCTAGTTTGCCCTGGCGTGCGTTCAGGTCGTCTTCTATTGAGGGCATGCCGCCGCGGTGACGGTCGTGACGTCAGTAATGGCGGTTCCGGTAACGAGAAATCTGCTGACGAAGATGTGGTCGATCAGCTCCATCCTGCCTCGGTACAGGCGTGAGAACCGCCGCTCTTCGGGGGATCAGGCTGGCGGTGTTCCACATGCGATCACCGTCGCCCTGGTCGGGTTGGTCGAACCCGACGTCGATTGGCAGACATTTTCTGCCGCCAGTTTCCCGGGCGGCGGCGGCACGACCTCGAGGCACTGACCCCCTACGGGTGTAGAGACGCTCGCAGGCGGCCGACAAGCGGACATCGGAAGGGGCCGCCCAGATGAACGTGGAGCGCGCCCCTGCATGCCGGACCGCGCTGCAGGACTGGGAGGACGAAGGCGGCGCGGCGCCATGAGGACTTGGGGAAAGGCTGTCCGTTTGGGGACGCCGAAGCGATTCAGGCAGGAACGATCAGATTGATTCTCGGAGTGCGTTCGCCGCAGCTTGCAGACGCTCGCTGACCTCGGCCAACTCCCGAGCTGCAATGTCGATGCGCTCTTGCTGTGTGTCTGCACGCTCCTGCTGCTGACTGGCCCGGTCGCGAAGTGCCTTGAGCTCCTTTGCCATGGCCTCGACAGTGCCGGTGAGGTCGGCGAGCTGCGCCGCGATGAGCGCGGTGTCCTCTTTCTGGGTCATCCCGTCCTCCCGCACGGATCTTGACGTGTTCGCACAGACGATTGATAGCGAACATATGTTCCTATAGGGTCGAACGGATGACGATGCACGTCGCAGGCGACCCGCTCCGAGACAAGCAGTCCTCGAGCTCGCCCGCCTGGTCGACGACGACGCTCTCGGCTCCAGGACATGCCTATGGGGCGAATGTCAAGGTGCTTGCGCTCACGATTCCCGAGCGAGAAGCGATTCTTGCGGCGCTGGACGACCCGCCGCGCGGGCTCGAGCACCTGAAGGCGTTCTGCTTGCCGAGCATGTCGGGCGCATCCGTGACGGGCTAGTTTGAAACGCAGCGGGCGCGGTATGAACCCGGCACCGACGACCGCTCCGTCCCCCAAGACCGCACAGGGACCGCCGCGCGGACACACCGCAGGAAGCGGCACAGGGGACGGAGCTCCTGCGAATAGGCGCGGAAGCGCAGCAAGAGCGCGTGGACCTCGCGGCGCGAGAGCCAGCCGACGTCAGCGAGAGTCTGCAATCCGCGGCGAACGCGCTCCGAGAATCTATCTGACCGGCTAGCCGGCCGGGTCGCTCCGCAGCGGCGTCCCGCTGCGCGAGCACGCCTGGCGGCAGCGCGAAGGCCTCTGACAACGCATCAGGACGTACACTGGGGGTAAGCAACCAACTCTTCCTCCGCCCTGACCGCTCCCGGCCACCGCGCCGGTCGAGCGAAAAGAGGAAGACCATGACCCACTTCCAACTCGTGTTCCGTCGAAACGGCGAAGTCGTACGGTCGGAATTCCGCGCCAGCAGCTTCGAGAACGAGCCGCATATCGACGGCCGGCCGGTGGTCGATGGCGAGACGTACCCGATCCGTGGCGTCGAATGGCTGGTCAGATGCGAGGCCATCGGCGACGAGCCGCGGTTCGTGTGCACGCCCGTCGACGAACGAGCCGCAGCGTGATCCTCTCCGGCTCGCCGGTACGAACCGACAACGTGGAGCTGCTCGCGAGCATGCTTGACGGAGACGAGCTCGCGGTGAAACTCGAGCGGGCCGTCGCCAACAAGAACTCGCTCGTCGCACTGAGCCTCGACGACCGGCGCCGGATCGTGGCGGTGCTCGCAGCGGAAGCCCCCTGGGGACTCGCCGAGCTCCAAAGCGTGCTCGTGAAACAGCTGAAGCAGCACGAAGCGCACGCAGCACGCACGCGGCAGGCACTCGACCAAGAGCACTTCAGGAGCCAACGTGAAGGGCTCTAGCCAGTCATCGGCCACTGCCGCGCCGTATGCCAGCCAATTGTTTGGGGGGTCCCAGTTCGCATGATTGTCAACGGCGTCACCGTGGAGGACGACCATGTCCTCGCACTCGCCGGCGCGGTGAAGAACCCCGCCCTCGCCCACAAACTCCAGACAGCGCATCGATTCCGGTCGGATGTCGTCAACCTCAGCAACGCGGAACGGACGCTCGTCCTCGCCGCTCTTGACGACCCGTCCAGCAAACTCGAGCAGTTGCGTGCGCAGCTTGTCGAGCATCTCGCGTGGCGTTGGCCGACACGCATTGCCTGAACCGGCATCGATGACCACGGCGTCCTCGTCGTCGAGCACATGAGCCACACTCTCGGCAACATGGCGTAGCCGCAGGGTCACGACTCGGCCCGCTTCTGAGCCTGGTACGCGTTGACCGCCCGCGTGCGCGAGACTATCGGGGTGTCGCTGAGGCTTCCGACGGTTCGCTCGATTCGCTCATGAGCAAGTACGGCGACGACCTCAACGGGCTCGTCAGCACCTTCGAATCCTCCGGTTTCGGCGAGAAGATCAAGTCGTGGATCGGACGGGCGAGAACGAGCCGATCAGCCGCGACGAGGTCAAGCAGGCGTTCGGGCCGGACGAGATCGACCAGCTCGCTCAGGAGGCCGGCGTTCAGCCCGACGAGTTCGCAGACCAGGTCCGGTCACCCGACCAACAGGCGCTCGTTTTCGCGGTCGGTGCGGCAGTGTCAAGATCTATCGAACACCCCTGTTCCAGATCTGATCAGTGTTAAACTCCGTTGAACACTGCGAACCATTCAGCAGTGCCAACGGAAGGTTGAAGGCGACGTGTCAGAGACCATTCGCCGCGTGAGCGAGCATCCAATGAAGAAGAGCTTCAACGCGACGCCGAGCGATGCGGCGCTGCGTGCGGAAGACGGTTGGGTCGATATGGATGTGCGCTGGTTACTCACGCGCGAATCGGTTGGCGCGGAGCACTCCGTGCTAGGTATCACCATGTTTCCCCCGGGGTCGAAGCACGATATCCACCGCCATCCGAACGCGGAGGAGTTCGAGTACCTCGTATCAGGTCGGGGAATCGCGCGCGTCGGTGACGCAGATGTCGAGCTCGGGCCTGGCGAGGTGGTTTTCGTTCCGAGGAACGACTACCACGGTTTCGAGAACACGGGTGACGAGCCGGTGTTCATGATCTGGGGCTACGCCGGTGCCGCGAACCTCGACGAGGCCGGGTACATCCGGTACGTCGACGATCACCCGACTTAAACGGAATAACCGTCTAGACAGTTGGTGTCACGAGGATCTTGCCGGTGGCCCGGCGTTCGGCGAGCGGTCGTAGCCCTTCCTCGACGAGTGCGTCGAGCGGGATCCGCGGGCCTGCGGTGACGGCAGCGATGTCGCTTTCGGCGAGCAATCGGAGGGCGGCGGGAATGTCGGAGTCGCAGACGTGGGCGACGGTCGTGAAGATGTCGACCTCGCGCACGATCATCGGTGTGAGGTCCATTACTCGAGGAGCGCCATGCAACCCGACGAGCAGCACGCGCCCGCCGCGGCGCGCGCCGGCAACCGCAGCGGCGGGCGCGTGGATCGCGCCGCTGGCCTCGATGACGACATCGAATCCGACACCGTCGCTGATCTCGAGCAGGAGCTCGGCCAGCTCGCGTCCTGTCGCGTTCGCGGTCTGCTGAGCCCCGAGCGCAGATGCCGTGCTCAATCTCTCGTCGTCGATGTCTATTGCGACGACACGTCCGTCGACTGCGCGGCGTGATGCGCCGGCGACGATGAACGAGCCGACGCCGCCGACGCCGATCACGGCAACGTCGTCGTGCGGGTCGTTGCCCGACCCGGGACAGTGCGTGCAGGGCCACGGCGAGTGGCTGGGCCATGGCAGCGGCGTCGTCGTCGCATGCCTCGGGGACGGTGCGGCAGATGCTCGCGGGCGATGTCACGTACTCGGCAAGTCCGCCGTCGACCTGAAGCCCGAGCGTGCGGTACTCGGCGCACAGGTTGGTGCGACCGACGCGGCACCAGCGACAGCGGCCACACGAGATTCCCGCTCCCGAGACGACCCGGTCACCGATTCGGAATGCGGTGACGTTCTTGCCGAGCTCGACCACACGACCCACGAACTCGTGTCCGAGAACCACGCCGGATCGACAGAGGACCGGGCCGTGATCCCATTCCGCAGCGTCGGTGCCACAGATCGCGGCGCGTGTCACCTCTAGCACGACCTCGTCTGGCGATGGCGCGTTCGGGTCTCCGACAGTCTCGATTCGGACGTCGCCCGGCGCCGTGGAAGACAGCCGCCCTCATCGGGTCAGCACTCGATCTGGACCTTGACGTTGCGACTTGTGTCGCGGGCTGCGTCGAGCGCCGCCGTGCCTTCCCCGAGCGGGAACGTCGCGGTGAGCAACGGCGTGGGGTCGACGCCGCTTGTGGCCATGAAGCGGATCGTCCGTGGCCACAGACCGGCAGAGCCGATGATCCCGCGCACCTGCAGCGCCTTCGACTGCACGAGCCCGATCTCGACCGGAGCGGTGCCTCCGACGTCGATGCCGACGAGCACGATGCGTCGCACCGAGCCCCGCGATCGGGAAGGCGCTCGCCATGGCGGCAGGCACGCCGGCGGCCTCGATCACGACGTCGAACCCGCGTCCACCAGTTGCGTCGGATACCTGCTCGGCTAATGGGGCGGCGGCGGGATCGATCACACTCGCTTGCGCCGATCTCGAGCGCGAGAGCGCGGCGATGGGCCTGGGGCTCGATCAGTGTCACCGCGCCGCCCATCGTGGCTGCCGCGAGTGCGCAGAGCAGGCCGATCGGCCCGCCGCCGATGACCGCCACCTCGTCGCTGGCGTCGATCCCGTCCGCCGCAACGGCCGCGCTGTATGCGACCGAAAACGGCTCGACGAAGGCGCCCTGCGCGAACGAGAGCTCGTCGGGAATGCGATGCAGCCAGGACGCCTTGGCGACGAAGTACTCCGCGTCGGCACCGCTGATCGAGAATCCGAAGTGGTCGTGGCCGTTGTTCACGACGCACTCGCCGACGACACGGTCGCCGGGCCGCAGCGTGGTGACGTCGCTGCCGATCTCTGCGATCTCGCCGGACCACTCGTGACCCGGGATGATCGGATACGTGATCGGGATGATGTATCGGCCTTCGTAGAGCTCGAAGTCCGAGTGGCAGATACCGACGTTGCGCGAGCGCACCAGCACCTCGTCCGCTGCGATCGCGGGCATGTCGACGTCGCGGACCACGGCGCGTTGCGGTTGTTCGAACACCAGCGCCTTCATTCCAGGTCGCCTCCTCATTGGTCGATCAGCACCTTGATCTCGTCGGCCGTGCCCGACGCGAGCTCGTGCGAAGGCGCCGGGCGCATCGTCCAGACCGACGTTCGTCGTCACGACGCGCTCGACAGGCAAGTCGCCGGCGGCGATCTGCGCGGCGATTCGGTCGAAGTCGTACACCCAGTAGCACCAGGTACCGACGATGGTGAGGTCGTTCAGGGCCCAGAGCATTGGCTCGACCGATGGCCTCTCCGACGAACAGGCCTGTCTGCGCGAGCGTGCCTCGCCGTCGTAGCGAACGAATCGCGTGCCGCAAATCCGTTTGGATGTCCCGAGCATTCGATCGCGACATCGACGCCGAGGCCGTCGCTCTCGCTCGCGCAGATACTCCGGGACGATCCATGGAGGTTGGGTCGACGACCGTTGCGACCCCGAGCGCCTCGGCTCGCGCACGCCGAGCCGGATTCGGCTCCGAGACGTATACCTTGGACGCTCCGGCCGAGCGCGCACACAGGGCCGCAAGCGCTCCAATGGGGCCCGCACCAGTGACCAGCACACGGTCGCCGGGGCTGACGCCGGCCCGTTCGACGCCGTAGGCAGCCACTGCCGTCGGCTCGATGAGCGCACCTTGCGCATGCGTCACCCCCTCCGGGAGCCGTACGACCTGATACTCCGCGACCGTGGCCAACTCCGCCATCCCGCCCCACGCATGGGAGAGGCCGACACAGGCCATGGTCGCGCACAGATGCTGGAGCCCACGTCGGCAGTACGGGCAGGTGCCGCAGTAGGCCAGCGGCATGATCGCGACTCGATCCCCTACCTCGACGCGCGTGACGCCCGGGCCGACCGCCGACGACGTCGCCCGCGAACTCGTGACCGAGGATCTGCGGGTTCTGGGCTCCGGTCAGCGGATGCGGCTCGACCGGCGTCACGATCGGCCCGGCGACGTACTCGTGCAGATCGGTGCCACAGATGCCGCACGTGGCGACCCGGACGACGACCTCGCCCTCGACCTGGCGCGAGCGGCTCGGCCACTTCCTCGATTCGGAGGTCGCGTGCCGCGTGGAAGCGAAGAGCCCGCAACCCTACCCCTTCCTCGGCAAGAACGATCTCCGCCCGACCCGTCGGCTCATGGCACGATCCGCTCGGCGCGCAGTCGGGCGAACAAGTCCATGAACGAAGACTCCGTGTCGCGCACGCCGGAGAAGCCGAGTCGCCGGCTGCGGCCCATGTCCGTGAACGTCTCGACGGTCCGTCCCAGATCGGCATCGGTATGCCACCACGAGGCCAGCCGGTCGACGCTCAGATCATCGCGGAGCCCGTGGCGACGGACGATCTCGGGCCAGACATCGACAGCGTCGGCCATCTGGTGCTCGAGCGGCGCGGGCTCGCCAGTGAATGGAACCGACTCGACACCGAGCGCGGCGGCCAGCCGCGGCCACAGTCGGCGCCACCGGAAGACGTCCCCGTTGACGATGTTGAGGGCATGATTGGCGGCGGCGGGCGTCGTCGCCGCCCAGACGAGGTGATCGGCGAGGAGCCCCGCGTCGGTGACGTCGGTGACCGCCTCCCATTGCTCCCGCGAGCCTGGGAAGTGGAAGCCGCGGCCCGTCTCGCGGCAGATCGCACCGTAGACAGCGAGCGTGACGCCCATGTTCATCGCATTGCCGAGCGCCCAGCCGATCAGCGTGTGGGGACGATGCACTGACCACGTGAATCCGTCGCGCTCGGCGGCAGCGAAGAGGATGTCCTCTTGGACGTAGTAGAAGTTCTCGTACGGCAGTCGAGGCTGCTCCTCGGAGAACGGCGTGTCGGGCTGGACCTTCGCGTATGCCTCGAAAGGCCCCAGGTAGTGCTTCAGCCCGGTGACGAGCGCGACGTGCCGTACGGACTTCTCGCGCCGAGGTCGCATCGAGGAGGTTCTGGAGCATGCGCCCGTTGACGTCGCAGTTCTCCGCCTCGGTGGGACGACGCGACCACGTGGTGAAGAAGACGTGTGTCGGGGCCGCGCCCCGCACGACCGCGGCGACCGCCGTCGGCGTCGTCGAGATCTGCAACCAGCGGGCGTGATCCGCTCGTCGACGCCTTCCGGGTGACGACACAGTCCCGCAGACCTCCCAACCGTCGGCTAGGAGACGCTGGGCGAGGTTCCCGCCGCTGATACCCGTCACTCCGACGACGAGTGCACGTCCGCTCACATCGCCCCGCCGCTCCGAGGCCCGCGTGAGCTCGGGCTGGTCACCGCGCCGACCCCGGACGACCCAGATCGCTTGCACGGGCTCGCTGCCTTCGTTGCTCAGACGGTGGGGCGTCGACGACGGGAAGGTGATCGAGTCGCCGGCCCGAGAATGAACTCGTCGAAGCCGACAACCACGTGCAGGTTTCCGCTGAGGACGTGTCCGAACTCGTGGCCGTTGTGGCGGACGAGCGCGTCGGGCGGGCCCGAGGCACCGCCGGGCGCATAAGTCGCCTCGATGAACTCGACATCCTCGTCAGCCCAGAACATCAGCCGCTCCCACGTCACGCCAGCATTGAGGGTGATGGCCGGTCGTCCCTCCGCACGCTGCAGCGCCAACCCTGGCCCTTGCACGGTCGGCGACCTCTCGGCTTGCGATCGAAGGTCCGTGCTCGAAAAGAACCTCATCGACCGTCACGCCGAACTCCGCCGCGAGGGCGTATAACGTGCGCACCGAGGGCTGCATCTTGCCCGTCTCGATCTGCGAGATCGAGCTCGGCGAGAGATCGAGTCTGCGTGCGAGCTCGCGGAGGCCGATCCCGCTTTCGAGACGAATCTCGCGTAGCCTCGGTCCGAGCCCTGACGGCGCCTCCGGAACCTTGGCCACCGCCTGACCGCCATGCATCATGCGGACGACCTGGGCGACAGGATCATGGTCTTGTGCGCTTACGGGATCCATGGCTCGCGTTGGTGGGTCATTGGGTGGCTGGAGCGCGCAATCCGGTGCGTCGCACCTGGCTGTAGATGAGGGCGGCGGCGACGATCAAGAGCCCCTGGAAGATGTACTGCCACTTCTGGTCGAGGCTCAGGAACGTCGTCGCATTCAGAACCTGAACGCTGAGGCCGGCGCCCATCAAGGTGCCGATGAACGTGCCGCGCCCGCCCAGCAGGCTCGTGCCGCCGAGGACGACGGCGGTGATCGACGTCAGCGTGTATCCGGTGCCCTGCCCGGGATCACCGACGCCGAGCTGGGCGAGTAGGACGACAGCACCGAGCAACGTGAGGAGCGAGGCGCCCACGTAGCCCAGGATGGCCGCACGGTTGACAGGGACGCCGACGCGTCGGGCCGATTCCTCGTCGGATCCGACCGCACGGAGCCGCAGACCCCACCGCGCCCTTCGGAGCCCGAGCTCGAGCAGCAGCGCGCAGAGCACGAAGACGATGAATGCAATCGGCACGGGACCGACCTTCTTGGAGATGAACTCCGTCACCGACGCCGCGATATAGCCGTCGGGTGCGTCACGAAGCGTGAAGGCCAACCCACCGAGCGCGATGTAGGTCACGAGAGTCGCTGCGACAGGGGTGAACCTCGCGAAGCGAATGAGCGCTCCGTTGAGGAGTCCGACACCAAGTGCACAGGCGAGCATCACGATGAATCCCAACGCCCAGATCCCAGGTGACTTGCCGTCGAGGACGAAGAAGGATGCCACCACCACGAGGAAGCCGGCGAGCGGACCCACGGAGAGGTCGATACCGCCGAGCAGCAGGGCGAAGGTCTGCCCGAACGAAATGAAGCCGAGGGCCGCGCAAGCGAACATCACCGAGGTGATGTTGAAATCCCAGAGGTAGCGTTCGTTCTGCGACAGGACGTACGCGCCGAGGGCGATCATCACCGCAGCGAGAACGACCACCGGGGCGTAGTCGCCCTCGATGAATCGTGCGAGCCGTGACGAACCGTCTGAAGATGCGGACGACTGCTCCGCCGTGTGAGTTGTCGCGCTGATCGCCGCGTGGACGATTCGCTCCTCGTTCACATCGTCGCCCTCGAGCGTTGCGACCGCGTGGCCACGCGACATCACGATCACCCGGTCGCACAGTCCTTCCAGCTCGAGCGCGTCGCTCGAGGCCACCACGACTGGCACTCCTCCGGCCGAGACCTCTCGAAGGATCCGGTAGATCTCCGCGCGCGCGCCGACATCAACACCCTGGGTCGGCTCGTCGGCGACCAGGATCGTCGGCTGGGCAAGCAAGGACCGCGCCACGACGACCTTCTGCTGGTTTCCGCCGGAGAGAGCGGAGACCGCCGCCTCGAGCGACGGTGCCCTGACAGCCAACTCGGAAAGCTGTCGCTCGACGGCGAAGATCTCGCGGCGGGGGCTCACGAACGGCCCCACCGTCAGTGAATCGAGCGCGTTCATTGCGGAGTTCTCCCGCACGTTGAGGTCCATCATCAGCCCCTCGGTAAGGCGGTCTGCGGGCATGTAGGCCGCGTTCTTGAGCCTCGCTCGTCGCGAGAACTCCTTCCCCGCGACGTTGACCGATCCGCTCGCCGACGCCCGCCCGGCGAGCGCGCGGAGCAGCGCGGTCTGGCCGTTACCCACGACGCCGGCGATCCCGACGATCTCGCCCTTGCGCGCGGAAAACGAGATGTTCTCGAAGCCGTGCCCACTCAGTGCTTCGACCCGCAGCAGCGGTTCCTCGTCCTGCGCGACGGTGGGTTTCGCCGGAAACGTCGCTTCGAGCGTGCGACCGACGATCAGCGCGAGGAGATCGTCGTCCGAGATGTCAGCGACTGCCGATGTTCCGCGGAGCCTTCCGTCGCGGAGGACGGTGACGCGGTCGGCGATCTCGCGGACCTCTGCGAGCCGGTGCGTGATGTAGACGACTGCTGTCCCGTTCGCGGCGAGCCTGCGAACCGAGTTGAAGAGCAGCTCGACGGAATCCTGTGACAGAGGCGCTGTCGGCTCGTCGAGAATCAGCAACCGCGGCGATACCGCGAGTGCTTTGGCGAGCTCGAGGAGGTGTCGCCGGGCGACGCTGAGGGACGACACCCGGTCCTCGAGGTGGCCCAGGAAGTGAACGTCATCGAGGAGTGAGCGCATCGCCGTGGCCGGGTTCTGATCCCGACGCCGTAGGTACTCCGGTGCGACAGCGACGCGGAAGTTCTCGGCCACCGTCATGTCCGGGAGCAGCGCGGGGTGCTGGTGGACGATCGCGATTCCGAGCTCCTGCGCGATCGCGGGCGTGAGGTGCCCGACCGGTGAGCCGTCGAAGAAGATCGTTCCGTCGTCGGGAGCCGTCGCACCCGACGCGACGTTCATCAACGTCGACTTGCCGGCGCCGTTCTCGCCGAGCAGCGCATGCACTTCGCCCGGGAGCACGTCGAACGAGACGTCCGTGAGTGCCGCGATCGCGTCGTAGTGCTTCGTGATGCCTCGCAGCGACAGGGTCGGCCGTGTCGACGGCTCCGCTGGCGCTTCTATCAAGCTGATGATGTTCGCTGGCCACGATTGCGATCCCGATCACCGGAGCTGCGCGCGACGTTCAGGTCGGCCGCGCGCAGCTTCGGTGTCGTTCACTATCTGACGAGCTTGGCCTGTGCCGCGCCCGACAACTCTGCGGAGAGGTAGATGTCACCCGGCAGGCTCGGCCGACACTTCACCGGGTTCGGCTTCCCTGTCGTCGAATTCTCGAACACGAGCGACGGGAAGTGCGTGCTTGCCGGCTTCTTCCCACCGGTCGCAAGCGCCACGGCCCACTGGATCGCGAGGCGGGCGTGGTCGTTCTGCGTCGACACGGTGAAGAGCTTGAACGTGGGATTCTTCGCCACGTTCTTCTTCCAGAAGCAACCCAGCACGTTGCCGTCAGATGTCGCCAGCGCGGGGATCTTGCGGCCGCTCTTGGTGAACTCGGGCAGCGCACCGACGAGCGACGGGCCGAAGTCCGACACGATGACGTCGATCTTCGGGTACTTGGCGATCGCCGCCGAGAGGACCTTCTGGGTCAGGGCGGGATCCCAGTTCGTGACCTCGAACGGCTGCTCGCCGATGAACTTGTACTTGCCCGTCGGATCGAGAATCTTGTGCAGGCCCTTGTTCTCCTCGATGCCCTGGCTGTTGCCCTTCGGGCCGCTGAGCATGAGTACGTTGCCACCCTTCGGTAGCACGCGACGGATCCACCTGCCCCAGTTCTCGCCCGCCTGAGTAAACGGCGTGTCGATGAAGACGTTGTAGTCGACGCCGGCCTTCCGCCCGGCGTGACGCGGTAGGGCACGGTCACGACGCCGGCCTTGTATGAGCTGCGAAGCGCCGGCAGAATCGCCTTTCCGGCGTCAGGGAAGACGACAAGCGCGTCGACGCCCTTCGCGACCATGCCCTGGATGTCGGAGATCGCCTTCTGTGTATTGCCCTGGCCGTCGGCGTAGTCGATCGACGTCACGCTCGGGCACTTCTTCGCCTCGGCGCGCGCCGAGGCGGTCGTGACGAGGCGCCAGCTGTTCCCGCCGAAGCCGTCGGTGAACCCGAGCTTGATCTTCTTCGGGCCGCACCACGAGGGCGTGGCAGCGCTCCTCGCGGACGACGCGCCGTCGCACTGAGCATGAATACCGCAACACACGCGGCGGCAAGCGCCAGCAGTGCTCCACTTCTCCTTCTACTCATCGCGGGTGAGCTCCCTTCCGCTCGATGGTTGTCGACGTCCGTATCAAGGGAGTTGTCATGTGGGCGCGACGCCCTGCGGGCGGCGCCGCGAGGTGAGGCGCCGCGCGAGCGCGCCCCAGTTGACGGTGTAGAGAGCCACGCCCACTGCTAGCGCCGCCGCCTGTACGAGCGTGCGGGTGGCGTACGACACACCGAGCGCGAGCACGAACTGGTCGAGCTGCGACAGGAACAGCGCCGCGATCGCCGTCGCGACGAGGTTGCCGCGGCCGCCGAGGAGTGAGGTACCGCCGAGCACGACTGCCGCGACGGTCGGCAGAAGGTAGTTGTTGCCCTCGTAGGCCGTCGGTTGGTTGACGATGCCGGCATGCAGGATGGCCGCCAGGCAGTAGAGGAGCTGCGCCCATAGATAGGCGGTAGCCCGATGTCGTTCCACCGGGAGTCCCGCCGTGCGAGCAGCCGTGGCGTTCGCGCCGACTCCTTCGAAGCGACGGCCCACCGGCGTCAACTTGACCACCGCCGTGACCAGAGCGGTCGCGGCCACGGCGAAATACACGGGCGCAGGAATGCCGAGCCAGGTTCCGCCTCCGACCCTCGCCAGGCGAGCGGTCGTGGTCGTCGGGATACCCGCGGTGTACCAAAGCACCACGCCGAACAGCAAGGCGTTCGTCCCGAGCGTCGCGACGATCGGGTTGAGTCGCATCCGGCCGATCAGGAACCCGTTCAGTAGGCCGGCCGCGATGGCGGCGAGAAAGGCGATGCCGATCGCCGTCCAGAGCCGGGTATTGTCGCCGGCCGGGTACTTCGTGACGATGACGACGTAGAGCGAGAACCCTCCCGCGACCGAGAGGTCGATGCCGCCTTGCATGACGACGAGCGTCTGGCCAAGCGATGCGACAGCGAGGGCCGAGGCGAACGGCAGCATCGTAAGAAGGGTCCCTCGTGTGACGCTGGAAGACGCGAAGACGAGGCTCACCGCAAAGAGCCCCACCGTTGCGATGAGTACCGTCGCTAGCCCGCGGGACAAGAGGTGTCTTGAACCACGCGGAATGGCGTTGCGCGACCGCGTCGAACCGGTTCGGTGCTCGTCCGGCGTCACGTGGTCGCGGATATTAACGCCATCGCGATCTGTTCACAAGTAGTGATCAGTGTTCACTCGCAGTTGCTCGTCGCATGCATGGGTGGCAGCGGCCTCTGGTTGGAACTGAGCAATCACCCTTGTATGATGCGGCTTCGCCGCAGCTGTGCCTCCGCGAATGCGGCTTGATCAACACAAAGCAGTGTTCTTCCGCATGGGTGAACAGAGACGAGTGATGAGCGCAATGAGAGGTTGGCACGAGCTGCCGGGTGACGGGGGCGGTGTGCGCCAGTGAACACCGCCGTGCGCAGCGTGGAGGAAGCCGACCGACGACCATCGGGGAGTGGCGGCGAAGTGTCGAGCCAACGGGCGACATGCATGGCACAAGACGTGACGTGCTCTCAACCGAACTCGAAGACAGAGCGGGGTCTCTGACGGAGATCGACATGGGACGTGTCCAAGACCGTGTTGTCATCGTTACGGGTGGGGCCGGCGGCATCGGTGCAGCCGCCTGCCGGGCGATCGCATCCGAGGGCGGGAAAGTCGTCGTCGCCGATCTCGATGAGTCCGCGGCACGGTCAGTTGCGGACGCCATAGCCGAGAGCGGAGGCGCGGCCACGTCGATCCGCGTCGATGTCACGGATCGCTCACAGGTGCGCGCCATGATCGGCGCCGCGGTTGAGACGTTCGGCGCGCTGAACGTGATCTTCAACAACGCCGGGATGAATCGGCCACGGGACTTCATGGACGTCGACGCTGACAATTTCGAAGAGATCGTCCGTGTCAACACCTGGGGTGTAATCGTCTGCACGCAAGAGGCGGCAAAGCAGATGATCGCGCAGGGCACCGGCGGGAAGATCATCAACACCGGTTCGATCGCAAGTCGGCAGGGGTTCTGGGACTTCGTTCCCTACTGCGTAGCGAAGTTCGGCACCCTCGCTGTCACTCAGGCGACTGCGCGCGGATTGATAGAGCACGGCATCACCGTGAACGCCTTCGCTCCGGGCGTGGTCGACACCCCGATGTGGATCGGTCTCAACGAGGACATCCGCGCGATCCACGCTCAGTCTGCAGACGCAGACCCGATGCGCGAATTTGCCACAGGGACGCTGGTCGGACGGCCGGCCGCGCCGGAGGAGCTGGCGCCCTTCCTCGTCTACCTCGCGTCCCCCGAGTCCGACTACATGACGGGACAGATGTACATGGTCGACGGTGGCCAGATCCTTGTCTGACGACCGCTGGACGAGTGCCTCACCGACGTTCACGACCAGCATGGAGGAGCGATGAAAGGGCTGCACCACGTGGGCATCACCGTCAAGAATCTCGATGCGTCGATCCGCTTCTACCACGACGTACTTGGGCTCGAGTTTTCAAATGAGCCGAGTCCCTGGTTCGATGCGCCGGAACTCGGCCCGGCCGTGGGCGTTCCCGGTGCCGGCCTGCGACAAGTGACCCTCCTCCTCGGCGATACGACGCTGGAGCTTCTCGAATACAAGAGTCCCCCAAGCGAAACCGCAGAGCCTCTGAAGTCGCACAACCTTGGCGCCTCGCATGTGGCCTTCCTCGTCGACGACATCCACACGAAGAAAGCGGAGCTCGAGGCACAAGGAATCGAGTTCTACAGCGACGTCAACGTCGTGGACGAGGGAGTTCTCGCGGGGTGGAGGTGGGTGTACTTCCAGGATCCCGATGGCTACCCGCTCGAGCTCGTGGAAGTCGCCTTCTACAACGAGCAGGAGCGGCGCGCAGGAATCGCGGCGTACCTCGCGTCGCGATCGTAGCGCCGCCTGCGGGTCGTGGGCGTTTCCCTCCTTGGCGCCCACGACCCGCCCAATCCACGGCTTGCCCGTGCGATTGCGGGGTCGGGCGAGCGTGATACCTTCATTTTGTGACTCTGAACAGGGTGCTAGTGAACGTTAACCCCGACTTTCCCCGGCCACTGGTGCCGTTTCTAGGTTAACGTTCGGCTCGGTTGAACAGACGAACAGTCGCCGACAGCAGGCTAGAGGTGGAGGACACAGAGCTGACAACGAGGGGCCGTAGGCGACCGGGCCTTGTTCCGGAAGCTCCAGCGACTCTCGAGAGACAGCATCTTCGTGACGATCTAGGTCAGCGCCTTCGCGAAGCTCGCGAGAGGCAGCGCATCGGATTGCGAGAACTCGCGCGGCGACTAGGCCTCTCCCCGAGCTTGATCTCGCAAATCGAAACGGGCAAGTCCGAACCATCGATCAAGACGCTCTTCGCGATGGTCAGTGAGCTGGAACTTTCGGTCAACGAGATCGTGTTCGACCCCCAGTTTGGCTCAGGTCCTTCCACGTCGAAGGCGACGTCTCCGGCTCAGGACGCCTCGGTGGCTGTTCGCGCGGGAGAGTCGGCTCCGACCGAGCCGCCCAACTCCCCCGTCCAGCGCAGCACGAACCGAGTCTCGATCAGCCTTGAATCGGGTGTCAGCTGGCAGCGGCTCACCGCCCAGCCGGACCACGACGTCGATTTCCTCTACCTGTGCTATCCGCCAGGAAGCGAATCGACTCCTTCACATTCGCTGATGAGGCACAACGGCACCGAATACGGCTACATCGTCAAGGGCAGACTCAAGGTCTCGATCGGCTTCGACAGCTACGAGCTCGGGCCGGGAGACACGATCTCGTTCGACTGCACGCAGCCGCACCGTTTCGCCACGATCGGAGACGAGACGGTCGAAGCCGTTTGGTTCGTCGTCGGCCGCAGGAACACACTCTCTGTCGACGACTCGTCGGTCAGCCACTAGCGCGCCGACGACCTCGTCTCGTACGAGGCGCGCCTCACAAACACGCGCCTCCGAGGCGCTCCCGTCGAAGTCAGATTCGTGTCGGATGACGCCAACCAACGCTGACGAACGGTGCCGCGCACCAGAGACAGAGATGGCTTGAGCTCTGGCGGTTGACCAACCCGGGACCCGCTCAGACAACCCTTCCGCGCAAGGTCGCGCCGCCGGATTTGACCCGATTTGGTAATCGACCGAGCGTCTGAGCTGCCGTATTGTCGCCGTGGACTGAAATCGGAGGGACTTCTGGCGATGCATACGGCGAGCGAGACGGCTGCGCAGCGTTCACCGTCGGGGCGGCCCGAGTGGGCCTCACCGTCGGGTCGGGCCGAGTGGGTCATGTTCAATGTGGGACTGCTCGCCGCCCTGGCAGCCTGCGTCGCTTTCTGGGTACTGGTCGCTTTGACCGTGTACTGGTTGTTGATCTAGCGACGTTCGTCGCTCGGGACGTTCAGGCCGACGCCGTCGCCTTCAGCGAGGCGCCCGCCAAACTCCCGGAGCTCGTCATTCGCGTCGAGTGCACCCGGTGCATCGATCGGGCATCAACCGGTCTCCGGCTTGTGCCGTCCGCGATGCAGGTGCCATTCCCGAACCAACGCCGCTGCGGGTCTACGGAGCCGGAGCTCCCGCGTGACCAGGAAAGCCGCCTCCTCGAGCTTCTTGGCGTCGATCAGCGCCTGCCTCTCGACCGCCAGCCGGGCGAGCTCATGGATCAACTCTGATGCGAGGGGCGGTGACGTCAGCTCGACATCGTCAAGCTCCGATGCGGACGCGTCGGCCGGGCCCGAACGCGAAACCGCTTGGATCACCTCTCGCCGGACGTTCTCTGCATCAAGGTTCGCGTCGAGCATGATCCGCGCCGCCACACCCTCGTTCGCGCGGACCAACCCGAGCAGGATGTGCTCGGTACCGATGTAGTTGTGTCCTAGCAAGAGCGCCTCTTGGAGCGAGAGCTCGAGCGCCATCTTCGCGGCGGGAGTGAATGGGATCTGGCCCGTGCCGCCAACCTCACGCCCGGGGCCGGTGACCTGGATGACCTCGCCGCGAACCTTCTCCAACGTGATACCGAGCGGCTCGAGAACACGCGCAGCGAGTCCTTCGGGCACCCGCAGAAGGCCGATCAGCAGGTGCTCGGACCCGATGTAGCAATGCCCGAGGCTACGCGACTCATCCTGCGCCATGACGATGACCTGTCGCGCACGCTTCGTGAAGCGGTCGAACACCGTCCGACATCGTGCCAGGCTGCGTGTTTCGGGGTGAACCCAGTTCTCGCTGCGGCCGGGATAGGTCGGGATCTTCAACCGAACGGGGGAACCGCGCAACGGGACGTGCCTGGCTGGCAAGGCGTCCTACTGGCGCGTAGAGGACGGCGGATCGCGAAGCGTCTGCGTCACGCCCCGTACGAAGCCCCAGACGTGCGCTGGGTCGCGGCTACGGATCGATTCGACGAGCGCCAGGCTGCAGTCCGCCGCGAGTGACACCCCGAAGGCGGCAAGAGTCGCCGGAGAGCGGTCGAGTCGCTTGAGTCGGAAGTAGCTCTCGCAACGCCCGCGCACATACCAGCGAGTGGACGAGACACGCTCGCGCGGGTGCCAGAGGTGACTCCAGTGCACGTCGGGCGTCTGCATCAATGGTGCGGCGGCGGCGACGCGCGACGCCATCTCGAGGTCGCCTCCTGGCGTGTAGCCGGCGAATCGTTCGTCGAAGGGATGCGCGAGCGCCAAGTCCGTTCGGTATGCGGTCGCGCCCGACGCGAGGACAGGCACGCGGACGTCTCGGGAAGGCTCGGGCACGAAGCGCACCTTTCCCGAGCGCCGCAACGTCATGGCCTCCCGCGATGGATCCACGTAGCTCAGCATCGCGAGCCGCCGGAGCGCCCGTGCAAGCCTGCTCTGACGTGGAACTTCGGCCGGTGTTCCCTGAATACCTCCGAATGCCGTCAGCCCCTGGGCCTCCCACTTGGCGACGAGCGCTTCGGCGTAGTCGGGCGGAATCCGTACGTCGTCGTCCAGAAACAGCACGATCGGGGTTTCGACACGCCGAGTGCCCAGATTGCGCTGGATGTGAACCGACGGCCGACTGCGAAGGACGAGGACGTCGACGCCGGCACTCCGAGCCCGCTTCGCGCGGTCGGGCGATGGCTCGTATGGCGGATCGCTCGCGTCGGAGACGACGATGCGATCGGGCAGGCGGCTCTGGCCCAGGACGACGTCGAGCGTCGCGTCGGCATCGTCCCAGCGATCCTTCGTCGGGATCACGACGGAGTAGGACAGCGGGGACGGGTGAGCGCCTCCAGCCATCGAATAACGTTAGCTCGTGGAAACCGCGCGCCCGTCCCACGGCGGAGCGGCCTCGGAGCGACGCGGAGCAGTGATCGTGTACCACGCGATCGGACGAGTCTCGCGAGGCTCACGTCACTGGAACGGCTTCATCGCACCGGAGCGCTTCGAGGCGCAGATGGAGTATCTGGCGCGCCACCGGCGCGTCGTGCCGCTGAGCGAGATTCTCGACCGGACGGCCGATCCGGGGCCGTCCCAGGTGGCGATCACCTTCGACGACGGGTATCAGAACGTGCTCGAGCACGGGCTGCCGGTGATGGTCAGACTCGGGCTGCCGGCCACCTTCTTCGTCGCGTCCAAGTGGATCGGCTCGACTCGCGGCTGGGGGAGCAAGGATGAGCTCGAGCTCGGGATCATGGACGAGGACGAACTCCGGGCGCTGGACGGCATGGGGTTCGCGATCGAGAGCCACGGCCACGCGCACATCGACTACGCCCGATCCGAGCCGGCCGCAGTGAGGGACGACGTGCGAGCGTCCGTCGAGAGGCTCGGCGCGATCCTCGGGCGTGCGCCCCGCTACCTCGCCTATCCATATGGGAGGGTGACGGAGGCGGCGGCCGACGAGGCCGCGCGTCAGGGGATACAGGCCGGGTTCGTACTCGACCGTCCACAGGAGATCGAGGGAGACTTCGCGATGGGACGGGTTTCGATCGTCCCGGCGGACGGCAGAGCGCTCTACTCTCTCAAGACGGCCGGCCGATACAGCGGGTGGCGCCACAGCCCCCCGGTGCGGGCGGCATACCGGGTTGCACGGCCGATCGTTCGCAACCGATGGCTCTGGCCGTAGCCTACGGCCGGATGCGGTGGATCGCCCGGCGCACCGCCCGATGCACGCCGGCGGTACGGAGTGCGTGGCGGGCCGATTCCCGCCCTCTGACGGCGAGCGCCGAGACCGGGCTCGCGCCGACGCAGCCTTCGAGGAGCTCGTGCGATCCGTTCGCGAGTGCGAGCTTGTACGGCGCGTCGCCCTTGCCGAGGTCGACCTGACGGACGCCGAGGGAAGCCGCGGCCCGAGCCAGCTCCAGGAGGAGGATGAGCCCGGGTGAGTACTTCGCGAGATCTCGGTTGTAGGCCGGAAACCAGCAGTGCCACACGCTCGCGGTCCGCACGCCGAACTGGAGCGCCGCTACCTCGTTGCCCGCGTACAGCACGGACAGCGCCCCGGCGAACTCCGGTCCGCGCACGGCGTGCATGCGCTCGAGGAGCTCACGGCTTCCGGCGTCTGCGAGCACGTCTCGTACGCCGGTCTCCGCGTACTGTCGTCGCTTCCAATCGATGAGGCGGTCGAGCAGCTCGATCGCATCGCTCTCGGGCACGAACCGGACGGGGCCGATCTCGCGCGCGAGCTTCCGCGCGGTCTTGCCGAGCGCGTTACGGACGTCCGAGCGCTCTCGGCGACTGGCGACATATGCCTCGAAACCCTCCGACACGTCGAGGTAAGGGCTACGGCCGCAGCCGAAGGAGTGGCGCCGATAGCCGGGGAGCTGGGCGGGAAGGTGATCGAACGTCCATGTCGCCAGACCGCAGGCACGCACGAGCTCCCTGGGATCGACGCCCGCACGCTTGTCGAGGACCGGGCCGTGGTAGTTCGACCGTGGCCAAGCGACGGGACGGCCTGCGCGCGCGCGAGCCTCGAACGGGAAGAAGCCGGCGACCGCCCCTGCGTCGGCGATGACCGCGACGCGAACGTCCCGCATCGTGGCCATCGCGGCCGTGAACTCCGGCCGGAAGAACGGGCTGCTGTAGAGGGACTGCTGCTGGAGCTCGCCCCAGCGCTCGACCTCCCCCGGCTCCAGCGATTGCCCCGAGACAACCTCGACCCTCATGTGCTCGCCTGCATGCGGGGCAACGCGCGGGCAGCGACGAGCCGCAGGAAAGTGACGTCCCGTCGGCCCGGCAAGAGCTCCCTCCAGGCGAAGCCGCTGGTTCGCCGATAGAGGACGACAGCCGTTGCGCCGCCTGCAAGAAACGCCGTGCTCGCCGCGATCGCGGCGCCCGTCGCCCCGAGCACGGGAATCAGCGCGAGGTCCAGCGTGAGGCCCGCGCCGAGTGAGACGGCGCGGCTCGTCGTCATCAGTCCGGGTGCCTGCGCAGCGAGCAGCGCACCGACGAAGATGCTGAGGGCCGCATAGCCGAGCGCACCCGGCAGCAGCCAGAGGAACGGCTCGACGGCCCCCTCGAACCCCTCACCGAACGCCACCGGTATCAGGAGCCATCCCAGGATTCCGGTGACCGCCATGCAAACGAGCGTGATGACGGACGCCGACCTGAACGTGCGAAGCGTCCGCTGCGTGGCGTCCGTGAAGTGATCGCGCGCCAGGACGGGTAGCAATGCGGTCGCGAGGGCGTTGGGCAGGAAGAGAAGGATCTCGGCGGCGTTGACCGCGACGACGTACAGGCCGAGCGTCGCGTCCGTGGCGATCACGCCGACGAGGAGCTGGTCCGCCCTCGCGTTCAGGAACTGCGCGACGCTCCCACCCCACGCCCGTGCGCCGAAGCGGATCGACTCGAACAGCAGGGCGACGCTCGGGAGGCCGGCTCCGGCGATACGGAGGCCGACGCCTGCTAGCAACCCGGCCCAGATCAGGTGCGCGGCGACCCAGGCGAGCATCGCCGTCTCGACGTCGATCCCACCGAGGAGGAGCGCTATCCCGATCGCAGCGGCGCACAGCCATCCGCCGCTCGCGGAGATCGCAGCGGCGGCTCGCAGCCTTCCGCTGCCGATGAGGAAGTTGTCGTCAACGAGCGATGCAGCCGCAATCGCCGCGGCGAGGATCGCGAAATGGTGGGGCGCGAAACCGGCCGGCGCGACATCGAGGAGCTGGAGGCCGCCGACGACGAGGACGATCCCCGCCAGAGAGGCTGCGAGCGAGAACGCGAGGAGGTTCGCGAGGAGCGCGGCGCGGGCCTCCGGTCGGCGGGCGGCGAGGACGACGGTCGCCTGGCCGAGACCGAGCTTCACGATCCGTGCCGTGAGAAGGGCGGTCACCGTCATGAAGGCCACGGTCCCGCGACCCGACGGGCCGAGTGAGCGAGCGAGCACGAGCGAGGCGACGAAGAAACCGCCGGCCCCGACGACGCTCGACCCGAAGATCAGGAACGAGCTCTGTGCCACGGAGATCGGCTCGTACTCGGAGTCGCGCTCCGGCGGCAAGCCCCTCGCGGTCTCTTTGCCTCGGGATGTCCGCTCGGTCGCGGTTTGTCTCGCTTCGGGCGCCATTCTGTCCTCGGGACATGTTTCCCCGCGGCCGTTCGCGGTAACCATCTATCTCGTGGCGGGTAACCGCACGGGCTCCACGCGGCAGGAGAGCCGGTGGGACGCCGAGCCGATCGACGTCCCTCGTTACGTCGCGTCGCTCCGGAGAGGCAAAGGGCTCATCGCAGCCATCGTCGTCTCCATGACCGCGGCCGTCTTCGTGATCTCGATGTGGCTGCCGAAGACCTACGAGGCGTCTGCGCGGATCGTGATGGACGACAGGCCCGGCGGCGCGGAGCCCGCCGACGCCGAGACGGTACGGCGTCGACTCGCAACGGTCCGTGCGCTCGTCACGACCCGTGAGATTCGGGCACGGTCAGCCGCTCGTCTCGAAGGCGAATCCGTCGAGACGCTGGAGGACAAGGTGAGAGCGACGGTCGACGAGGAAGCGAACATCGTCGACGTTCATACGACCGACAACGAGTCTGAGGGCGCCGCAGCGATTGCGAACACCGTCGCGCGCGAGTTCGTCGCGATGCAGCGCGCGTCCGAACGACGGCGACTTGCGCGCGCCCGGGCAGCACTCGAACGAGCGCTCTCCCGGGTCAGCTCTCCGCAGTCGGCCGAGGCCGACGCGATCCGGCAGCGTCTCAGCGAACTCCGCCTCGCCGAAGCATCCGGAGGACCCGAGCTCGTCGTGGCCGAGCCGGCACAGCCTCCTCCCACGGCGAGCTCCCCACGGCCGATCCGCAACGCCATTTTCGCCTTCTTCGCGTCCGTCTTTCTCGCTGTGCTCGCGGCGCTGGGCCTCGGCCAGCTCGCGCCCCGAGTGTCGGGCGCGCGTGATCTCGGCGTCCTGGCGGGCGTGCCGGTCGTCGCGGACGTCCCCAGAAAGCGTCGGGCGGACGAGCGTGTCGGTGAGGAGGCCTACCAGGAGCTCCAGACCGCGCTCGCGCTCCGGCTTCCGACGGCCTCGAAGATCATCGTCGTGTGCGGGGCGCACTCGGTCGACGCGGTGGCCTCGGTCGCGGTGGGTCTTGCACGGACGCTCTCGCAGACAGGCCGCACGCTCCTTCTCTCGGCAGACCTGTGGCGGCCCCGAGTGCACGACGCGCTCGGCCTTCAACGGTCTCCCGGGCTTGCGGAGCTTCTCGCCGGCGAAGCGTCGCTGGGCGCACTCGAGGGCGTGACGCACACGATCGAGGGCGACGAAGGGACCCTCGACGTCGTCACATCGGGGGGGCCGGTGAGGAATGCCGCCGGCGTGCTGGCCAGAGAGAGCTTCTCGGGGCTCATCCTCGAGCTGGAGCGCTCGGATTACCGGCACGTCGTCGTCGAGGGGCCCGGCCTTCTCGGCTCGGTTCATGGTCAGCTCGTGGCTCGATACGCGGATGCGATGCTCGTCGTCTGCGAGCCCGAGCACCTGTCGCCTGCGGACGCAGTCGAGCTGGGTGAGTTTCTGCGAGCGCTCGAGCCTCCGTTCGCGGGCCTGGTGACCCTCGGGCGTGGAAGCGCCGGTGGGTTACCGGCGGTCAGCGCTCCGCGACCGCGTGAACGTGCCGAGGCGGACGTCTGACCCGCCGCCGACGGGCAGTGCCCGCCCAGATCAAGGCGACCACGATCCAGAAGTGCCGCCAGTGAAACGTGTCGATGACCGCGCTGTTCACGAGGATGCCGCAGAGCGCCGCGAGAAGAGCAGCAGAGCCGATGCCGTACGTCTCCCGGCCCGCTACCGTGTTGCCAACGGCCGCTGCAATCGTCGCCACGAGGAACGCGCAGACGAGGATCAGTCCCGGAAGCCCCTGTTCCGCCAGCGCCCGCACGTACGTGCTGTGCGCCGAGATCGACGCGTAGCTCTCGAACTGACCCGGGCCGATCCCGAGCGGATATCGCTCGGCCGACTCGATGCCGACCACCTGTCCGGCGAATCGGCCAGAGTCGTACTCCTGGAGCTGGGCGCGTTCGAAGAGGAAGCCGGTCGAGCCGGTTGCCGCCAGCACGACCACGACCAGCCCCGCCACGAGCGCCCCCAGCACCGCGACGCGGACGACGTTCCGTCCACCGCCCCGGCGGAGCGCGAGGACGAGCAGGAGCACAACGACACCGAGCGCGAGATTCAGCCAGGCGCCGCGAGAGTAGGAGAGGATCACGCCGAGTGCGAGCAGCCCCACGAGGAAGACCTTCCAGAGCGCCCGCACGCCGAACAGTCGGGGGTTGAGGAGGTCCTCGAGCAGGATCAAAGCGATCGGAACCAGGAAGGGGCCGAACACGTTGGGGTCCTGGAAGAGGGCATGCGCCCGTTCCGAGGCCAGGAGCTCCTTCCCCGGTACCGGTGCAAGGACCCCCAACACGCCGAGGGCCGCCGACGTCGCGGCCGCAGTGAGGTACGCACCCGCCACGACGCGGGCGCGGCGCCGCGAGTCCACGAAGCCGCTCAGCCACAGGGCGGCCAGGGTGAGATACATGCTGATTCCGAGATACAGCGCCGCCGCGCCGTGGTCGACGACCTCGACGGCCGAGAGCAGGCTCAAACCGAGGAATGCGCCGAGGGCGAGGAGGGCGCCCGTAGGGACGCGGGCACGGAGGCGACCGGTCGCGAAGGCGACGGCGATGACGACGAGCAGCACGAAGTCGGCCGGCGCCGGGTCCACGACGACGACGCCGAGGAGCGCGAGGCCGAGGAAGGCCGCCGCCTCCGAGTGGAGGACCGCGAGCGACACCACCGCCAGGAATCCGACCCCGACGCCTATTTCGACGTTGTACGGCGGCGGTTGACGCGAGAGGGTGAGGGCCGAGAGCGTTCCGAGGAGCAGGGCGGTCGCGAGCATGGCCGGGGCGAGCCACGAGGGGTGGAGCGGCTGCGGGCGAGGGAAGACGATCGCCTCGTGACGGCGCATCACGGCGTCCCCGCGCGCAGGTAGCGGTGACGACGCGGCCCCGCATCCTGTTGCTCGTGACGCTGGCCGAGACCGGCGGCGCACAGGCCTATGTCGGAGCGCTTTCCACCCGCCTCGTGGGCCATTTCGACGTCACGGTTGCGGCTCACGGAGCAGGCCCGCTCACGGACCTCGCGCGGTCGACCGGGGCAGAGGCAGCCGAGCTCGTCCACGTCCGTCGCTCCGTCTCGCCGCGCGACGTGCTGGGGCTCGCGGAGCTCGTCACTCTCATGAGGCGACTCGAGCCTCATGTCGTCCATGCGAGCAGCTCGAAGGCCGGCGTGCTGGGACGAATAGCGGCTCGGCTCGCGGGCGTCCCCGTATGCATCTTCACCGTGCACGGTTGGGCGTTCAGCGCCCATGACGGCCTCGAAGCCAAGCTCTACTGGCTTGCCGAGCGGGCCGTCAGGCCGTTGACAACGGCGACGATCTGCGTCAGCGAGAGCGAGCGCGCGGCGGGAATCGCCGCCGGCACGTGCGACGCCGACCGAACGGTGGTGATACGCACGGGAATCGACGCCGCCTCGAGGCCATTGGCGCGACCTGCGGACGGGGTCCCGGTGATCGTCTCGGTGGGACGGCTCCGGCGACCCAAGGACGTGACGACGCTCCTGCGCGCCCTCGCGCTCGTGCGAGGCGACTACACGGCACTCGTCGTCGGTGGCGGGCCTGGGCTCGGAGAGGCGGAAGCCGAGAGACGGCGGCTCGGTCTGTCTGACGTCGTGCAATTCGCAGGCGAGCGCGATGACGTCCCGGCAACGCTTGCCTCGTCGCATGTCTTCGTACTGTCGTCCAGGAGTGAGGCGCTCCCAATCTCGATTCTGGAGGCTATGGCGGCCGGTCTTCCCGTCGTCGCCACCCGCGTCGGCGGCGTTCCGGAGCTCGTCCGCGACGGAGAGACCGGGTTCCTCGCGCCGGCTTCGGATGCGAACGCGCTTGCCGCTCTGATCCAGCGCCTCGTGGACAGCCCGGAGCTCCGTGCTCGCCTCGGGAGCGCAGGTCGTGCGCGTGTCGAGGAGCACTTCGGGCTCGAATCGTTTCTGGATGCGCACCTCGACCTCTACCGCGGAGCGCTCGCCGCGAGAGGGCTGCCTCGTCCCGCGCCGTAGCGCATGCGGCGGTAGAGGGACCGCATCGGCAGGGGGGTGTCGTGCCCGCCCGCGACTTTCGCGCGGAAGTCGAGCAGCGTGTCGCGTTGGTCGATCTGCCGTCGACGGAGAGCGAAGCGATTCGTCGTCGGGACGTTGACGCCGGGCTCGCACGACACTGCGACGTCGTAGCCCGCCTGCTCCACGAGCCGCATCTCGCGCTCCCCGAAGAGGCCGGTGGGATAGGAGAACGCCGTGACGCGACGCCCGAGGCGTCGCTCGAGCTCGAGCCTGGACTCGGCGATCTCGTACGCCGCCTGCTCGTCGGGGACTGCCAGCAGGTTGGGATGCGTGACCGAATGCGACTCGAACGTCAGCGTGCCGTCGCCGTCCAGAGCGACGACCTCCTGCCACGTGAGCAGAGGCGGTTGGCGTGCGTACCACGTGAAGCGGGCGCGTCCGTCGGTGACGCCGGTCGTGACGAAGACGGTCGCCCGGAAGCCATGCCGCGCGAGCACCGGCAGCGCGTTCGCCGCCACGTCGCGGCAGCCGTCGTCGAAGCTCAGGCCGACCGTGCGGGGCGGAAGGTGCCCCTCGGCGAGGAGCGAGCCCAGTTCTACGACGTCGACGACGCGGTAGCCCTCGCCCGCCAGGAAGTCCATCTGCTCGCGGAACCGCCGAACCGGCACGGCCAACTCGTCGTCGTCGTCGGCGACCCGATGGTAGAAGAGCAATCGGAGCCCCTGCGGCGCGGGCTCACGGCCGGCGCGTGCGAGCCATGCCACCGAGCGCACGCGTGTGACGCACGCCTTGGCGGGGTACGGAACGGTCGGAACGCGCATGCGGAGACCCCACCCAGCGAGCACGTCATTCCAGACGTGGCGGCCCGAATGACAGAGCGACTCGACGTCGCGGTCGTCGGTACGGGACCGTACGGCCTCTCCGTTTCCGCCCACCTTCGCGGCCTTCTCAGGGTGCGGGCCTTCGGCGCGCCGATGCACACGTGGCGCACCCGCATGCCGCCGGACATGCGTCTCCGCTCCGACTGGCACGAGACGTCGTTCTCCACGCCGGGCGGCGCCGCGACGTTCGACCACTGGGCCACGGACACCGGCGAGCCGCGCGAAGAGCCCATCCCGCTCCAGAAGTTCCTCCGCTATTCGGAGTGGTTCTGCGACCGATACGCGGGCGACATCGACACCTCGGACGTCGCGTGTGTCGAGCGCTGCAATGGCGTGTTCCGGCTCACGACCGCGGGAAACGAGGAGGTCGACGTATCGACGCTGGTCGTGGCGGTCGGGGCCGTGCCGTTCGCAGCCGCACCCCCTCCCTTCGCCGGAGACATGGACGACGACGTCAGGTTCGCGACCGAGCTCCAGGACTACGGTGCCTACGCGTCGCGCCGCGTCGTCGTCGTCGGCGGCGGCCAGGGAGGCCTCGAAAGCGCGCTCCTCGCGGCCCGGGCCGGAGCCGATGTGCAGATGGTCGTCCGCTCGAGCCTGCGCTGGTTCACCGACCGCGAGCCCCACACGAGTCGCAGCGCCCTGGGGCAGCGGCTCTATCGGGTCGCATACCCGGCCGTCGGGTACGGCCCCCCGCCCCTGAACCGCCTTGTCATGCGTCCCGACCTGTTCTCCCGGCTGCCGCGGCCGATCCGGCGCAGGCTCACGACCCGTGTCCTGCGCGCAGGCGGCTCGCCGTGGTTGCGTCAGGCGATCGAGGGCGCCGTGCGCATCAGGGAAGGCGCAGCCGTCGAGACGATCGACCGCCGGAACGGCGAGATTCGGCTGCGCCTGACGGACGGGGCGACCCTCGACGCGGATGCGGTGATCCTCGCGGCGGGCTTCCGCTTCTCCCTCGACCGGCTCTCCTTCCTTGCGCCCGAGATTCGCGCGGGCATTGCGGTGGAGGAAGGTTGGCCGCTCCTCGACGGGTGGTTCCGGTCGACCGATCGAAGAGTCCTCTTCGTCGGGTTCGCCTCCGAGCATCGATTCGGCCCGATCGTCCGCTTCATCCCCGGGACCCGATTCAGCGCTCCTCGGGTCGAGGAGCTCCTGCGTCGCTGAGACACCGCTCATGCCCGTACCGCGTCCCGGGCGCGTCCCGCGAGACGCCGGACGGGGGCGACACCGTCGACGTACAGACGCCGGAGACGGTCGTGTCGCTTCAGCTCGAGCCGGAGACGGATCGAGGCCAGGCGCGCCTCGACCGCGACGCGCGCGAGCGGTCCGCTCGGGAGCCCGAGACCGTGGCAGAGCGGGTCGAACCGATCGGCGAGCTCGACCTTGTACCGCTCGGCTCCGCCAAGGAACTCGACGCGCGCGAGCCCCTCGGCCGAGGCCGCCTCGATCGTGTCGAGCGTGTTGACGAGCCCTGGCGAGTACCGCGCGAACGCGGGATCGAACCCGAGACGGTGGACGTACATCGTTCCCGCGAGGGCGAAGTAGTAGTGGAAGGCGATCGCGCGGCCGCCGACGCGAAGGAGCACGA
Source organism: uncultured Actinomycetes bacterium (assembly GCA_963706915.1). GTDB lineage: Bacteria > Actinomycetota > Thermoleophilia > Gaiellales > Gaiellaceae > Gaiella. The sequence goes on along the minus strand of CAVPOH010000001.1, from coordinate 496,735 downwards.
TGCGGGGAACGTCCTGCTTCGCGAGCATGAGGATCGCCTCGCGGTGGAACGTCTTGCCGGCCGACGAGGTGAAGCCGGACCCGTCGGGACGTCCGTCCCAACGGAGGTCGTGGATACGGAACGCGTCCTCGAGTGCGGCCGCGAGATCCTCTGGCGTGCGGGCAACGTGCACGTCGACGTCGCCGAGCTCGGCGAGCTGACGGCGACGACGGCGGTGGAGATTGCGCGTCTTCGAGGACGTCTTCGCGCGGTAGACGTCATCCCAGCCGTCGGCCAACTCGAGCACGGGCGACTCGACGCGCTCGATGACCTCGAGGTCCGGCCCGAGCGCCGCGGCCAGTCGACTCCCCTTCGGCAGGCCGCAAAGATCGACGTAGTCGACCAGACCCGAGGCGCTCACCGACCGCGCCAGCTCGTCTCGCGAGCTCGGTCGGCTCTGTCGGATCGAGAAGCAGGTCGGCGAGAGCCGACGTCGGTCCTCCGAGGAAGCTGCCGACGGACAGTCCCAGCTCGGAGTGCGCGTAGAGCGGGAGCGCGGCGACGAGCCGCTCCCTTCGGCGCGCCACTCTGATCGCCAGCGTCCCATCGCCCCCGTAGCTTCGCCACCAGGCCGTGAGCCAGCCGTGGAGGAGGAACGGGCTCGGCCGGGGCATTGCACGGACGAGCGCGTCCCACTCTTGCTCCAGCGGCGCGAGGCCGTCCAGCGTCGAGACGGTGTCGATCCGAGGCGTGTCGGCCGTGACCGTCATCCGTCAGGGTCCGGAGCCGTGTTGATGTGCTTCCGAGTCACCGGCACCGCCCCGTCGCCGATGTCTCGATAGTCGTTTCCGTAGTAGGCGTTGTCGACGCCCTCGTAGTCGCCGATCGCCGCCCACCGCTGGCCGGCGAACGTGCTGTCCCGGACGATCGTGCGCGTCGTCCCCTCGTCGAGGTACACGCCTGCGAGCGAGCTCTCGAATCGGCTCGCCTGGATCACGTTGTCGACGCTCGCCGGGAGCCCTCCCCAGCCCGGATCGGCCCACTCGGCGGACAGGCCGACTCGAACGCCTCGACCGACGCGAATCCGCTCGAACAGGCTGCGGTAGGTGAAATGCTCCAGGTAGACGCCTGTCCTCGTCAGATCGACGTCGACGTCGGCCACGCGCAGCCCGGTCGCCGCCGTGCCCGTCCACAGACCCGTCCACCCACAGTCCCGCGCGCGCAGGCGCGCCGCTGTCCCCGGGTTCCCGAGCCAGACGCACGCCTCCCCTCGACCCCGTGACGACCCGGGATCGGCGCGCTTGATCCCGGCGACGTCGAGGTCGCGGAGGCTGAACGGCTTCGCCAGCTGGGTCCGGCGGCGGTCGTTGGCGTCCACGAGGACCCCGTAGTCCGTGAAGTCTCGGACGACGAGCCTCGCCGCCCGGAACCCTTCCGGCTGCCGGACGACCAGCCCGGAGCGGATCGTCCTGTGCCCGCGGAGGACGACGTCGAACACCCCGGCGGAGTTGCCGTGGACCATCACTGCCACGCCGTCCACGGTCTTGGCGGGGTCACGGACGTCGATCACCACGCCCTGGAGGAGGCCGGCGACGCCTCCCGGGCGGCCCAGGCTCACGCCGGCCGTGAGAACCGCCTGCCCGACCGCCTCGGAGTAGATCGCGTGGCCGTTGTCGTTCACGAAAGGCCCGGCGGCGTCGTAACGGCCGGGTCGGAGGACGATCCTGGCGGGCGTTCGACGCGCCAGAGCCGCCCGGAGCTGCGTCGAGGTGCGTACGAGCACGACGGGGCGACGGATCCAGTACTGCCTCGGCGGCGTCGGGCGAACGGGCCCGATCGGGGCGCTCGGCGCGGCGGTCGTCCGATGCCGACTGTTAGCGGCCGTCTCGGCCGCGTTGGAGGATCCGCCGTTCCCGGTGAGTGCCGCCGCGACACTGACGGCGAGGACGAGCAGACCGATCTGGAGGAACGGCTTAACGGCCGATCCCCCCTTTCCCGGCGCGGCAGGCAGGCGAGTGCCACGGCAGGAGCGCTCGAAGCTGCACCCCGATCGTCTCGAGGCAGATGGCGAGGTCTACGAGGACGCTGCCGTGGCGGAGGTACCAGAGGTCGTACGAGAGCTTTCGCGCCATGCCGTCGCAGTCGGAGGCGTAGTCGCCAAGGATCTGAGCCCAGCCGGTGAGACCCGGCTTGACCAGGAGGCGCCGGCTCCAGAAGGGGACGGAGTCCTCGATCATCTGGATGAACTCAGGCCGTTCCGGCCGGGGTCCGACCATCGACATGTCGCCCCGCAGCACGTTCCAGAGCTGGGGGAGCTCGTCGAGATGGGTGCGGCGCAGGACGCCTCCGACGCGCGTCACGCGCGGGTCGGCGTCGCACGTGAACGAGGCGCCCTCGGCCTCGGCATCGCATCGCATGGTTCGGATCTTGAGGACGGTGAAGCATCGACCGCGCTCCCCGACCCGCGTTTGGCGGAACAACACCGGCCCGGGCGTCGTCTTGGCGAGGAGCGCCATGACGGCCAGCAGCGGAGCCGCAAGCACGAGTCCCACGCCGGCAGCGACCACGTCGAACGCGCGCTTCGAGGTTCGCGAGTAGTCGTGCCGCCGCAGGTCCACGAGGCACATGAACCAGGCCGGGCTGATGGACTGGACGGGCACCCGACCGAGGACGCGCTCGCAGAACGAAGAAAGGGTCGCCACGCGAACCCTGGCCCGCGCGGCGAGCAGACGGTCGACCGCCTCCCCGAACATCCGCTCGTCCGTCAAGACCACGACATCGGGATGCTGAGCCGCGATGAGACGCTCGAGCTCGTCTGCGCCCACAGGGCGGGTGGGGAGCCCTTCACCCGCTGGAGCCCGGCAGTCTCCGAGGATCTCGAACCCCGAGTCCCTGCACCTTCGGACGTCCTCCGGCAGAAACACGTCGGTGCCGTCGACGCCCACGAGGAGAACGCGCTTCCTCACCGGGAGGGCCTGATCGACGCACCTGTCCCAGATCGACGTCGTCGCCCAGACTCCGACCGCCACCGCGGCCAGCCACGCCCAGCCGAGATGGAGCCCGACGGACGTTCCGTCGAGAACCGCCACCGTTCCCAGTCCGAGGGCGACGCCGAGGACTCGCGAGAGACCACGGCCGAGCACCAGAATGCCGGGCGACGACGCGGCCTTCAGGCCGAGCACGAAGACCGCCGCCGCCGCGGTCACCGCGAGCATGGCCCGATCCGTCAGGGGATGGCGGCTCGCATGGACGACCGCAAGGGCGAACCAGACGAGGCCGGCACGGCCGAGGCCGGCAACCACACGCGCGGGCAGGATCCCCGTTCCGGCCCATGTCTGGCCAACGCTCGGGAGCACGGCGTCGACGGGCGCCTCCGCGGCAGGTGCGAGGACCTCCTGCGTCGCGGTCTCGCTCATCGGCATCTCCGTAGCTCGCCGTCATGCTCGGCAATCGAGACGACACGGGCCGCACGGGCGCCAGCAAACCGCACGAGTGCTGCTTCATGCCCTGTCAAGAGCGTGCCCACGGTCCCACGGAGCGGTCCACTGCGACGGCAGTCGAGCGCTACGCGGCGGCCGAGCTCGCGTACCCGAACGACCCGGCATGCGATCGGCGCGTCGACCACCCGTACCCGATCGCCCAACTGGACGACGAAGGACATGCCGGAGGGACCGCTCGGGGCGTCGGCGGCACTCACCGGTCCCCAGCCAGGCCGCGAGAGCAAGCGCGGCGCAGAGAACGGACAACACCAGCAGCTTGCTCATGCGCTCTTTCCTTCTTTCCCGCCCGGATCGAGGGTTCGAGTTCTGCCACGACTGGATACACTCGGGTCATGCCCCGCGAGACGCGCACGACGCGCGACTTCGTCGATCGGGCCGGCCGACGAACGGATGATCCCGAGCTTGCCGCCAGCGGTGAGATCACAGAGCGCGACGATCACGGCCGTGTCCTCCGGCGAACGCGCTTCTTCCTCGATCGCGCGGATCTTCCGTGGCTCCCTGTGGGAGAGGCCGCGTTCCTTCTCTGGGTACTCGCTGCTCTCGTGCTGATCTGGGCATGCATCGGAATCACCCTTCGTCTGACCTGAGAGGCCTTCGGCTATAGGCGCGGCGTCGCTCGCATCCGAGTCGCCCAGAACCAGACGGTGAGGAACGCGAGGTAGACGGTCCCCAGGACGATTCCGATCTGCATCATCAGCCGTGCGTCCTGAAGCCCCTCCGCGTCCTCCTCGCCGTCCCGGGCGACGGCTTTCTCGAATCCGTCCCGGATGGGGTCGACGATCGTTTCGACGACGGCGGGTACAACGCCGCGCCTGCGGCCCGTTGCGTTCGAGCCCCCGTCGCCCGTTGCGAGCCCCGAGACGGCCTGGGTCCCGACCATCGCCGTGCGCTCCACGGCGGAGCCGACGAGGCAGGGAACGAGCCGCACGTTCGTGAAGATCACTGCGGCGCCCGGCGAGCAGACGCCCCGTGCGATCGAGACAACAGTGAGCGTCGCAGCACCGAGTGCGGCGGCGATCGGAAGCCCGGCCGCAACGCCGTCCAGAAGCACGTCATCGAGCACATCGCCGATAGGCAGCTGGGAGCTCCCGGCGAGGTCCGTCGACGGCTGGACGCCGAAGCTCGGATCCGGCACCGCAGGCAGAAGGTCGCCTGTCGGAAACTCGGACTCGGGAATGGCCGGAACCATTGGACTGGGCGCCGTCGCAACGGCGCCCGACCCGTCCACGCCGGTCGCAACACCGTCAACCACGGGCGAGACGGACGGCAGCACGGTGACCTCCGAGTCAGGAGCCTCGACTATCGGCATCACCGTGTCCGACCCCTCTGAGATGGGCGCCCCGACCAGAGGCGGTGTGGCCTGGTCCACGTTCCCCGAGAGGACTCCGACGCCCGGATCCGCTGCGGCATCGACCACGGCGGTCACGTCCTGTGTCGGTGTCGATGTGGCGATCGGGCCTGTTACGTCCGTCACCGTTTCGACTGCGGGCGCCGCCGCGTCCACCGCGCCGGCGACCGGCTCGACCCTCGCGACCGTCGGGTCAACCACCCCGACGATCGGCTCGGCGGCCGGTTGCACGACCGCTACGACAGGCTCGGTCGCAGCGATCACCGGCGCCGTGATCGGCTCCGTCACCGTCTCGAGCGTCTCCCCAACCGGCGCCGTCACCGCAGCCACCGACTCGCCAAGCGACTCGCCCGTCGTCGCGAGCGTCTCGGCAACCGGATCGCCGCCGCCGCCGCAAGCTGCCCAACCGGCTCCGTCACCGTCTCGAACGTCTCCCCCACCGGCGCCGTCACCGCAGCCACCGACTCGCCAAGCGACTCGCCCGTCGTCGCGAGCGACTCGGCAACCGGATCCCGACCGCCGCCACAACCTGCCCAACCGGCTCCGTCACCGTCTCGAGCGTCTCCCCCACCGGCGCCGTCACCGCAGCCACCGACTCGCCAAGCGACTCGCCCGTCGTCGCGAGCGACTCGGCAACCGGATCACCAACCGCCGCCACAACCTGCCCAACCGGCTCCGTCACCGTCTCGAGCGTCTCCCCCACCGGCGCCGTCACCGCAGCCACCGAGTCGCCAAGCGACTCATTCGTCGTCGCGAGAGTCTCGGCAACGGGCTCCGTCACTGACTCGAGCGCTTCCCCAACCGGACTCGTCACCGCCGCAACCGAGTCGCCAAGCGACTCACCCGTCCCCGCGAGCGTCTCGGCAACCGGATCACCGACCACCGCCGCGACCTGCCCAACCGGCTCCGTCACCGTCTCGAGCGTCTCCCCAACCGGAGCCGTCACCGCCGCCACCGACTCACTCGTCCCCGCAAGCGTCTCGGCCACCGGATCACCGACCACCGCCGCAAGCTGCCCAACCGGCTCGGTCACCGTCTCGAGCGTCTCCCCAACCGGAGCCGTCACCGCCGCCACCGACTCACTCGTCCCCGCAAGCGTCTCGGCCACCGGATCCGCTACCGCCGCCGCGACCTGCCCAACCGGCTCCGTCACCGTCTCGAGCGTCTCCCCAACCGGAGCCGTCACCGCCGCCACCGACTCACTCGTCCCCGCGAGCGTCTCGGCCACCGGATCACCAATCGCCGCCACAACCTGCCCGGCCGGCTCCGTCACCGCCTCGAACGTCTCCCCCACCGGCGCCGTCACCGTCGCCACCGAGTCACCAAGCGACTCGCTCGTGGCCGCCAGCGGCTCCCCCACCGCTGCCGCAACCCGCCCAACCGGCTCGGTCGCCGCAGCGTCACCCAGCGACGGTGCCCCGGCGTTCACGGGCTCGATCGCCGAGGCCACGGGCTCGGTGCCCGGGAGGACGGCTTGCGTGACGGGATCGGTGAACGCTTCGACGCCCTCGAGAGGCTGGGACGCCGCCACACCGCCCGTGTCGACGAGCGCCTCGGTGGCAGCATCGAGAGGCTGTCCTCCCGAGGCCAAGGACGGATCGAGGACCTCGAGTTGGCTCGCGGGCTGTTGCTCGCCTGACGAGGCGGACTCGCCGACTGCCTGCGTGATCGCGGCAAGGCCGTCCGAACCGCCCTCGGTCGCGCCTCCCGAGGAGCCGACAAGAGCCTCTGTCGAGCTCAGGGGATCCGACGTTGCGCCCGCGTCGGGCACTTCGACCGCTCCGAGCGGCTCGGCCGTGCTCTGTACGCCGTCGAGGGTGGGCGTGGAGTCGGACCCCTGGAACACGGTGTTCTCCGCTTCCTGCGGGACCGTCTCGTTCGATTGCACCACCTGCTCCGACCCTGAAGCGCCCCCGCTCGAAGCCGTGGGACTCGAAGCCGTCAGATCTGACGAGGCAGCCTCTTGGGTCACGGCCTCGGTGGGCGCGCTGGGCGCCTCCGCCGATGCCGTGGTAGCGGTCGGTTCGCTCGTCTCGGTCGACCCGCCGGCGGGCTCCGACGTGGCGCTCACGGGCTCGCTCGAGCCCGTCTGGGCGGCATCGGACGTCCCGCTCGCAGGCTCGGGAGCCGGCTCGGTGGGCTGTGATTGGCTCACCTGCTCCGTCGCAGGATCGGTAGCGTCGACCGCAGCGCTTGTCGTGCCGCTGACAGTGCCCGTCACGTCGCTGACAGTGCTCGTGGCGTCGCCGACAGTGCTCGTGGCGTCGCCGATAGAGCTCGTGGTGTCGGTCTGAGAGGCCGTCCCCGGTGTAAGTGTCGAGAGCCCTGAGTCGGGCATCCTCACTCGCCTCCTTCCGCCTTCGGATGGCGAAGCAACCGCCTGATAACCGCAGAGGCGATCGCTGTTGTTGTCCGCAGTGCCATCTCGCTTGCCCCACCGTCGCCCGCGCGAAACCACGATCGACGGCGTCTGTCATGTCTCCGGCACTGCGGGGGAATCCGTGCCTTCTCCTGGCCGACAGTCGGTCTTGGGCTGCGGCCGTTGCCGCGGCTCGCGAAGCCGGCTCGCGGTGTCCGGTTGCAGCTGGACCCGAACAAGTCGAACTCGTCCCGCGGACTCGTGTAGCCGAAGGGGTGAAACGTGTGATCGGAACCACCGACGCGAAGCGAGTAAGCGTCACGCGCGGTCTGGTTTCCCCGGGGCGGCCGTAGCGGATGTCCTATTTCCTCCGCTACGTTCAGTCGCGATGTCCACGCGAGAGGCCGCCTGTCACTGCGGACAACTGCGGATCGCGGTCACCGGCGATCCGTTCGCCGTCTCCCTCTGCCACTGCCTCGCGTGCCAGCGTCGCACCGGGAGCGCGTTCGGGATGCAGGCCGGGTTCAAGCCCGATCAGGTCAGCATCGAGGGCCGCCACAGCGGCTACTCGCGAATCTCCGACGAGGCGGACGCCAAGGAGCACGTCTTCCACTTCTGCCCCGAGTGCGGCTCGTCAGTCGTCTACACCGAGCCGACGGAGCCGGACCTGATCGTCGTCTCGGTCGGCTCGTTCGCCGACCCATCCTTCCCGCCGCCGACCGAGTCGGGGTACGACTCACAGCGGCACGCGTGGGTGGTCCTGCCCGACACGATCATGCGCGGCCCGGCGCCCGAGCTCTGGGATCCGGTCCGGCCGCTCTACGAAGCAGGCGAGTACGCAGAGGCCGCCGACCGGGGGCTCAGGGTGATCGAGGCCAACCCCGGACACCCCGACCTCTACTTCAAACGTCGCGTGCTGCGAGAGCCTCGCAGGGCGGACGGCGGACGCGCTCGAGCACCTCGGTCGCGCGATCGCGATGTACGACGGATGCCGGGAGATGGCGAAGGGCGACTCGGACTTCGACCCGATTCGCGACAAGCCGGCGTTCGTCGAGCTCGTCGGCCGCTAGCCGCGCCCCGTATCGCCCGGGACGACCTTCGCGACCACCCAGTGGTTCTTGCCGAGGCGGCGGATTCGCTCGAAGCCCTGACTCTCGAGCCGCGCGAAGTCCGGCCATGTCGATTCGCCGAGCGGTCTCACGTCGAAGCCCGTCATCCCCGTCGCCGACGAGGATACGCAGTGTGAGAAATGACTACGCCGCGTCGTCGGGCGGCGGCGCGAATCGCACGATCTCGTGCGAGGCGAGATGAAGCGTCGGCAGCGGCGGCCGTCGCACCGGCACCGGCGCGGTGGGTTCATGCCTGGCGTCGGCGAGGTCGCCCGCGACGAGGACGAGCTCGGGAGTGAGCCGGACGCCCTCGGAAGGGACGCCGTTGTCGCCGCTGTGCGTCATCACACCATTCATCGGCGTTCGGCGCCCTGCGCTTGATCCCTCGGGGGTCTTCGTCGCGCGCGACCCCACTCGCCTCCGTCGCGCGTACGATCAGTCGGGAGGGTCTGAGCTGATTCCGTTTCCTTCTTCCGGCCGGCGGCTGCCGGGGATCGAGGGCGTGCGCGCCCTGGCGGCGGGCAGCATCCTCGTCTTCCACGTCTGGCGGATCGGTTCGCCGGACGGCAAGCCATACGACCTCGGCCGTGTGAGCGCACTCGTCCCGGACCTCCAGTTCGGCGTCGCGCTCTTCTTCGGGCTGTCCGGGTTCCTGCTCTACTGGCCTTTCGCCGGTGCCATCGTCCGCGGCCACGACGGCCCCGGAGCCGCGCGCTACCTCCGGAACCGCATGCTCCGGATCGTCCCCGCGTACTGGGTGATCCTGCTCGTCTCGGCGCTCGTGCTCGACGCCGTCCTCCGCCCGGGCGGAACGGCCGGCGCGTTGACCGACCCCTGGCTCCTGCTGCAGAGCATGCTGTTCGTCCAGAACTACGACCCCGACCAGGTGGTCACGGGCATCGGGCCGGCGTGGTCGCTGAACGTCGAGGTCGTCTTCTACCTCTGCCTTCCCCTCCTCGCCCTCGCCGCGGTCGTCCTCGCGCGCCGCATGCGCCCCGTTGCGGCGGCGCTCGTGCCGACCGCGTTCCTCCTCGCCCTCGGTCTGGCCGGGAAGGCGATCGCGGCCTGGGTCGTGCCGCCGCTCGCCCCGTACGACGGCTGGGAGAACGATTGGCATTCCGTGATCGAGCGGAGCTTCCTCGGCCAGGCCGACCTCTTCGCCTTCGGGATGGCGCTCGCGGTGGCCCGCGTCCTCTGGGAGGACGGCCGGCTGCGGCTGCCGCGACGCTGGCGCGGCGTCACGCTCGTCGTCGCGCTGGCGGCGCTCGCGATCATCGTGACGACGTTCACCGACGAGGGCGTGCAGATGAGCTACTCGCCCTGGAACACGGTCGTAGCCCTCGATCTCGCGCTCCTGCTCGCGGCCGTCGTGCTGACCCACGACGACCACCGCGCACCGCGCGTCGTGCGCGCGCTCGACTGGCGGCCGTTGCTCCTCGTCGGCGTCGTCTCCTACGGCGTTTTCCTCTGGCACGAGCCGCTCATCCGCTGGCTCAACGACAACGGGCTCACCATCGGAGGCGTTGGTGGGTTCCTGCTGACGCTCGGCCTGACGCTGGCTGTGACGCTCGCGCTCTCGGCGGCGACCTACCGCTGGGTCGAGGCGCCGAGCCTGCGTCTCAAGCGACGCTCGACCGCGGCTCCCCAGGAGGAACCCGCCGTCGCGGTCGGCGAGCTGTCTGCGGCGCCCTGACCGGCGTCACGGGCATGCCGTGCCACCGCCCGGGCGAAGCGCGAAGAGCTCGTTCAGCCCGTCGCGGAGGACTCTCGTCGCGCCGGGATAGGCGCGTGTCCAGTCCGCCTCTGGGGGCGGCCGCGTTGCCTCGGTCCCGTACGTGACGACGTAGTCGTACCGGCCGTTGCGGAGCGCCTCCTGCCACGCACGGCACGTCGTGATCCGCTCGAGTGTTCCGTGCGGGCCCTCGACGACCGGGAACTCGACCCGGTTCGTCAGCCCGGCGTCGTAGAGCGCGTAATGGCCGCGGAAGCCGCCTACCGCGATGCGGAGATGGTCCCGGTCACGAAGGGTGCGCGCGCTCGCCTCGATCGGCTCCGGGAGGCTCCCGGTTGCATACCGGTGCTCGTAGTAGAAGTCCTGGACGAACCAGCCGGAGACCGCAACCGCGCCGACGACCGCCGCGGCGCCGACCGCGACGCGACGCCGCGACGGGGCGACCCGGAAGCGGACGACGGCTGCGCCGAGGAGGCCCCCGACCACCCCCGCCGCGAGCCGCGGCGCCGAGAACGGCGGCACCGCGGCGAGGAGCAGGACGAGGCCGACGGCCCCGAGCCTCGCGTAGCGGCTCCATCTGGCGGACACGAGCGCGAACAGCACGAGCCCGAGCGCGAGCGCCGGCGTCGCGAACCGCGTGTTGTAGTCGAAGCATGACGCCGGGCTGATCGTCCCCCCCGCCGTCGCGGGCGTGACGAGGTAGGCGGCCCCCGAGACGAGCGCCACGACCGCGAGGCCTCGCTGGCGGCGCTCCCCCCACAGAGCGAGCACCGCGCCCGCCAGCGCAACGACGAGAACGACGCCCCACCGCGGGCCGAACGCCGAGGCGAGGGCGGGCCGAAAGACGTCGCGGACGACGTCGAGGTCCGTGAGTCGGTCGGCGACGCTCGTCGTGCCGCAGTCCGGCGGCACCTCGGTCGACGCCGGGAGCAGCGTCCACGACCCGATCGAGAGCTCGAACCACGGGAACGGGTTGTGCGCGCGAACGGCGTTGCGGAGGTACCAGAAGCCACCGGTCACGAGGATCGCCCCGAGCCAGACCACCGCGGCGCGCGGGGCGCGCTCCCTGACCCAGGCGACGCCGAGCACGGCCGTCAGTGCGAGGACCGGCGCGATCATCGTCAGCTTCGTCCCCACCGCAAGCCCCGCGGCAAGCCCGGCGAGCCCGACCACGCGCGGCGACGTCGCACCGTGGACGGCGAACGCGGCGGCGGCGAGCAGCAGCGCGATGCCGGCGAGATCGTTACCGGCGGACCCCGCGGAGGCATAGACCATGACCGGCATCGTCGCCACGACGGCCGCCGCCGCGACAGCCGCGGCCCCGGCGTTCCAGACGCGACCGAGGCACCAGGCCGCGAGCACGGCGAGCGCGAGCCAGGCGAGGTTGACCAGAGGCGAGAGGACGTCGCGCCCCGTCGCGGCCATCCCGACCGCGTGGAGGAGCTCGGTGTTGAACGGCAGGAACGAGTCCGCCGAGTTGTTGACGGCGTGGAGCCGTGTGAGGTCGCCGGTCTCGGCGAAACGGGCGGCGACGGGCGCGTGGTACCAGTGCGTGTCCCACTCGAGCATCCCGCGGCGGTAGACCGTCCCGACGCGACGGATGTACGGCTCGAACGCGAGCGCGAGGGCGGCTCCGAGGACGACCGCGTCGGTCAGCTCGAGGCGATGACCCGGGAGCGCGGCCGCCGTGGGCTCGGAGCGAGTGGAAGTGCGCCGGCCGATCCACGTCGCGGCCCCGGTCGCAACGGCCAGGGCCGCGAGCAGCGCCCAGCGACGGAAGAGCCCGACGGCCCCCAGCAGCTCCGCGACGACTACGAGGACGGAGAGCGCGAGGATCGTCGCCGCAAGGAGGGCCAGCGGCCCGCGCCAGGACGGAACGACGAGGCGGCGGAGCACGACGCCGCACCATGCGGCGCAGCCGGCGTAGGCCGCGACCACGACGAGGCCGAGCGCGTAGTCCGCCCCGTCCATGCCGAGTGCTGCAACTGCGCCGCGATGTGAGCGCCCCCTGGATTGCCGCGTTATCGCCAAGGGCTCCGGCAGGTGTCAAGCGCGAACGGGTGCTACGCTCGTCGCGCCCGGTCGCGCTAGGTGGGGAGTCAGCGGTTCCCTGAACCCGAAATCCGCTCCAGCGGGACCGAACGCCGTCCGAGGGCGGCGGTCATGGGCACGGGTCATCGACACGTGGCGTTGACGGTCGGGTCCCGCGCACTGGGAGCGTTCGAACCGCGTCAGGTCCGGAAGGAAGCAGCGCTAAGGACTCCCTCCCAGGTGCCGCGGCACCGCCCGACCCGAGCAGGCGGCGGCGACACCACCCGGGGCCGCTTGTTCGACGACGGAGCGCACGACCGGGCATTTCGACCCACCGGCGCCCGCGCGAGGTCTGCGACAATCGCGGAGTGACGGCGCTCTACCGCACGTATCGACCGCTCGACTTCACGCAGGTCGTCGGCCAGGAAACCGTCGTCCGGACGCTTCGGAACGCGATCGAGAGCGGCCAGGTCAGGCAGGCGTACCTCTTCGCCGGTCCGCGCGGGACCGGAAAGACCTCGATGGCGCGTATCCTCGCCAAGGCGCTCAACGCCGAGGGCGGGCCGAGTGCGGAGTTCGACCCGAGCACGCGGATCGCGCGGTCGATCGCGGACGGGACGGCGCTCGACGTCGTCGAGATGGATGCCGCGTCGCAGCGCGGGATCGACGAGGTGCGCGAGATCCGCGAGCGCGCGATGCTCCAGCCGGCCGAGGGCCAGTGGAAGGTCTACATCGTCGACGAGGCGCACCAGCTGACGACGGCCGCCTGGAACGCGCTCCTGAAGCTCATCGAGGAGCCCCCGCCGCACCTCGTGTTCGTCTTCTGCACGACCGACCTGGCGAAGGTGATCCCGACCGTCCGCTCGCGCTGCCAGACGTTCGTCTTCCAGCGGCCGCGGATGCAGGAGCTCGTCCAGGCGCTCCGCAAGATCTGCGACGGCGAGGACATCGAGGCCTCCGACGCGGCGCTCTCGCTCGTCGCCCGCGGCGCGAACGGCTCGTTCCGGGACGCGATCTCGCTGCTCGACCAGCTCTCCGCCGCGACCGGGAAGAACATCTCGGTGCAAGACGTGCTGCAGCTCGGGACGGCCGTCGAGGAGGACGTCCTGTTCCGGCTCTGCGACACGATCGTCGACCGCGACGTCGCGGGCGCACTCGTGCTCGTCGAGGAGCTCTCCGAGCGCGGCCAGGATCTCGGCGAGCTGACCAAGCAGCTGCTCGAGCATCTCCGCCAGCTCCTGCTCGTCCAACACGTCGGGCACGTCCCCGAGTCGCTGCCGCTCACCGAGGAGGCACGCGAGCGGCTGCGCGAGCAGGCGAACCAGCTTCCGGAGCCGACGGTTCTGCGGCTCGTCGACCTGCTCGCCGTGGTCCTGGAGGACGAGCGTCAGGGCGCCGACCCGCGCCTGCCGCTCGAGCTGGCCCTCGTCAAGGTGACCCGACCCCACGCGGATCTGGCACGCGAATCGCTTGTCCATCGGATCGAAGTGCTGGAATCCCGGATGCACGCCGGTGCTCCCGCCGCGGAGTCGTGGGGCCCCTCCCCCGTTCCCGCGCCCGCGGCGGGCCCGGCACCTGTCGACACGACGCCGTCCGACGGGGGCGCCGAGGCGCCGCGCGCGCCCGACGTGTCGCTCGAGCAGATGCAGGACGCATGGGCGCGCAGCGTGCTGCCCGCGGTCAAGGAGCGCTCGATCCCGATCGCGACGCTGCTCTCCGAGGCGACCCCGTCCGGCCTCGAGGGCGACACGCTGACGCTGACGTTCCGGCCGGGCGCGGACTTCCACCGGAAGCAGATCGACGAGCCGGCGAACTCGAAGCTTCTCCGCGATGCGCTGTACGACGTGACGGGCCGGAAGCTCGCCGTCCTCACCGCCGTCGCGGATGTGGACGACGACCCGCCGTCCGAGGAGACCCCTTTCGGCGAGCAGGAGGTCATCTCGCTGCTCGTCAACGACCTGAACGCAACAGAGGTGGAGGAAACACCGTGAAGCTCGACATGAACGCGCTGATGAAGCAGGCGCAGCAGATGCAGGAGCAGATGGCGCGCGCCCAGGAAGCCGCGAAGGACGAGATCGCCGAGGCGTCGGCCGGCGGCGGCATGGTGACCGCGCGGGCGAACGGCGCGGGCGAGCTCGTCGGGATCGTCATCGACCCGCGCGCCATCGACCCGGACGACCCCGAGATGCTTGCGGACATGGTCCTCGCCGCGTCGAACGAGGCGCTCCGCGCGGCCTCGCAGGCCGTCGAGGCGAAGCTGCGGAGCCAGATGCCCGACCTGGGCGGCCTCGGGCTGCCGGGGCTCTAGCTCTAGGCGGCGAGCGCTTCCGCGGGCTCCGCGGCCGCATGCCGCGGGAGCGAGCGCACCTCGGGCGTCCGACGGCGCGCAAGCCGGACGCGCGGCTGCAGGAGGACGATCGCGCCGAGGACGAGCGCGGCGCCCGCGAGCTGCGCCGGGGCGAGCCGCTCGCCGAGCGCGAGGGCCGCGAGCGCGACGCCGGCCGGGGCCTCGATCGTCACGAGCAGTGACGCGGTGCCGGGGCCGACGAGCCGGATCCCGCCGAGGAAGGCGGTCACCGCGAAGACGGTGCCGACGATCGCTCCGACGGCGACCGACGCGAGGCCGATGCCGTTGCCGATCGAGGTCAGCTCGCCGCGCGCGGCGCCGAAGACGAGGAACGCCGTCGCGGCGCCGGCGACGAGCGGCGCGGCGAACGCGACGGGATCGATGCCCGCGGAGCATTCGGTCGGAGAGGAGGACGTACGCGGCGTAGACCGACGCCGACGCGAGCGCGAGCACGATCCCGAGCGGGTCGGGCACGCCGGCGCCTCCGCCCACGAGCGCGACGCCGACGAGCACAGCGGAGAGCGCGGCGACACGCCGGACGCCGAGACGCTCGCGACCGAGAGCGGCCGTCGCGCCGACGACGAGCAACAGGTACGCGTAGTGCAGGAGCATCGCGAGCGGGGCCGAGGTCCGGCCGAGCGCCGCGTAGAAGAGCGCCGAGTCGGCCGCGTACAGGACGACGCCGAGCGCGAACGCCGCACCCGCGACGCGCAGCGGCAGGGCCCTCAGGCGCTTGCGCGCGATCACGGCGAGGACGACGGCGGCGATGGCGTAGCGCCAGCCGAGCAGCGCGGGGATGGCCGCTCCGGCGTCGAGCGCCAGCTGCCCGAGGACGGGCTGGACCGCGAACGCGACGCCGGAGCCGAAGCAGAGCGCGACGCCGAGACGATAGGGGTGACGAGCGACCACGAGGCCAGGCTACGGCTCGTCCAGCGGTAGCCGTACTCTGTGTTTGCTACACAAATCGATAGGCACAGACTATGACTCTCCAGCAGCTCCGATACTTCCTCGCCGCCGCCGAGCACGGCTCGTTCACGGCCGCCGCGCGGGCGCTCTTCGTCGCGCAGCCGTCGCTCTCCGAGCAGGTGCGGCAGCTCGAGGCCGAGCTCGGCGTCGACCTCTTCGTCCGGGCGGGGCGCGGGATCGCGCTCACCGAGGCGGGACGGGCGTTCCGCCCCGAGGCCGCGCGGGTGGTCGACGGCATCGGGCGTGCGCGGGACGCGGTGCGCGACGTGCGCGAGCTACGTGGCGGCACGTTGAGCTTCGGCATGTACGGCACGGCATCGGGGTTCCTCATCGCCGACCTGGTCGGCGACTTCCGCAAGCGCTACCCGGACGTCCGGCTGCGGCTCGTCGGCCAGAACTCGTCACGGGTCGCCGACGCCGTACGCGAGGGAAGGCTCGAGGCGGCGCTCGTCGTGCTCCCGGTCGACGACGACGGCCTCGAGCTACGGCCGGTCCACCGCGAGGAGCTCGTCGTCGTCAGCCGCGACCCGGAGCGGATCGCCGGCCCGATGACGATCGAGCGGCTCGCCGAGCTGCCGCTGGTCCTCTACGACGCCGAGTATGGCTCCGACGACCCGACGCGCCGGCAGCTCGCCGAGCGCGCGCAGCCGGCAGGCGTGACGCTTCGGCCGGTCGTCGAGGTCGAGGACATGGAGGCCGCGATCCAGCTCGTCGCGCGCGGCGTCGGCGACACGGTGGTCGCGCGCGCCGTCCTGGGCCGGCTGCGCGGGACGCGGTCGCTTCACGCCGCGGCGTTCGACGACCCGATGTGGGAGACGTTCGCCCTCATCGCCCGCCGTGACGCGCCCGTCTCCCCGGCGACCCGCGCGTTCGTGGAGATCGTCGAGCGGCGGCTCGAGCGACTCGGCGAGCTGATCCTGTACCAGGGCGCCACGTCCGCAGTGGACGGTTAACGTGACGGCGTGCTGAGCCCCGCGGTCGACAACCTCGTCGCGCAGCTCACGCGCCTGCCCGGGATCGGCACGCGGACGGCACAACGGCTCGCCTTCCATATCCTCGCCGTCCCCTCGGACGAGGCGAACGCGCTCGGGCATGCGATCGCGGACGTGAAGGAGCGCGTCCGGCCGTGCAGGGAGTGCGGCAACCTCACCGAGGAGGAGCTGTGCGGCGTCTGCTCCGACACGCGGCGCGACCGCACGGTGATCTGCGTCGTCGAGCAGCCCGTGGACGTCCTCTCGCTCGAGCGGACGCACGAGTACCGCGGCCTCTACCACGTGCTCGGCGGCGCGCTCTCGCCGCTCGACGGAGTCGAGCCGCGCGACCTCCGGATCGACCGCCTGCTGGAGCGGGCGGGCGACGGCGTCGTCGAGGAGGTCGTCCTCGCGACGAACCCGACGATGACCGGCGAGGCGACCGCCGCCTACCTCGCCGACCGGCTGCGCGACCGGGTCTCGGTCACGCGCCTCGCGAGCGGCCTCCCGGTCGGCGGCGACCTCGAGTACGCCGACGAGGTGACGCTCGGGCGGGCGCTCGCCGGGCGGCGGCCCGCGTAGCGCATCGCGATCCGGCAGGGACAGCGCCGCTTCGGCTAGAAAGGGAGCCTGATGAGCGCGCAACCGCGGATCGGCGTCGTCGGCGCGACCGGGGCGGTCGGCACCGTCACGCTCGCCCTCCTCGCGGAGCGCGGGTACGAGAGCGTGCGCGCCTTCGCGTCGGCCCGCTCCGCGGGGTCGACGGTCTCCTTCGGCGAGGCCGAGCTCGTCGTCGAGGAGGCGACGGCCGAGACGCTCGGCGCGGGCGACGTCGACCTGTTCCTGTTCTCGGTCGGCACGTCCGCCAGCCGCCAGCTCGTCCCGATCGCGTCGGCGGCCGGCGCGATCTGCATCGACAAGTCGTCGGCGTACCGTCTCGTCGACGGCTACCCGCTCGTCGTGCCCGAGGTGAACGGCCGCCGCGCGCTCGAGTCGCTCGAGCACGACCGGATCGTCGCCAACCCGAACTGCTGCACGATCCCGCTCACCTGCGTCCTGAAGCCGCTCCACGACGAGGCCGGGCTGCGGCGCGTGCGCGTCTCGACGTACCAGTCGGTCTCGGGCGCGGGCGCGCAGCGCATGGACGCGCTCGCCGGCGAAGCGCCTGCCGACCACGACGTCGTGATGGACTGGACGTGGGAGGGCGACGAGTCGGACGAGGAGGCGAAGCTCCGCGCGGAGACCCGCAAGATCCTCGAGCTTCCCGACCTGCCGATCTCGGCCACCTGCGTGCGCGTGCCGGTCATGGTCGGCCACTCGGAGGCCGTCTGGATCGAGCTCGAGCAGCCGCTCGCGCCGGAGGACGCCGCCGAGCTCCTCCGCGGCGCGCCCAGCGTCCGCGTCCTCGACCTCCCCGCCTTCCCCACGTCGGCCGCCGCCGCGGGCGAGGACGAGGTGCTCGTCGGCAGCATCCGGCCCGACCGGGCCGCGGAGAACGGCCTCGCGCTCTACCTCTCGAGCGACAACCTGCGCAAGGGCGCCGCGCTGAACGCGATCCAGATCGCGGAGCTGCTCCTCGACGCAGCGCATGTCGGCGCCTAGGCACCGGCGCCTCCTCGCAGCGACATGCCTCGGCGTCCTCGCGCTCGTCGCGTCGACGGCCTCCGCGGCAACGCGACCCGTGCCGACCCTGCTCGCGGTCGGCGACGTCGCCTCCTGCGACTCGCCGGAGGACGAGCGCGTCGCCGCGCTCGTCGCCCGGATGCCCGGCACCATCGCGCTGCTCGGCGACATCGTCTACGAGAACGGGACGGTCGACGAGTTCGCACGCTGCTTCATGCCCGCCTGGGGGCCGCTCCTGCCGCGCATCCGGGCTGCCCTCGGGAACCACGAGTACGCGAACGGCAAGAGCGACGCTTCGGCGGCGCGGGCGATCCTCCGCCTCCCCTCGGACGCCTGGTACTCGTACAACCTCGGCGCCTGGCACGTCGTCGTCCTCGACTCGAACTGCGCCGCCGTCGGCGGCTGCCACGTCGGCTCGCGGCAATGGCAGTGGCTCGGGGGCGATCTCCGGCGAAGCCGCGCCGCACGTTGCACGCTCGCGTACTGGCATCACCCACGCTTCAGCTCGGGCGATCACGGCTCGGACGTCGCGTACGCGCCGTTCTGGGCCCTTCTCGCGTCCGCGCGCGCGGACGTCGTGCTCGCAGGGCACGACCACGGCTACGAGCGGTTCGCGCCGGTCGCGGGCATCCGGTCGTTCGTCGTCGGAACCGGCGGGCGGAGCCTCCGGGGGTTCAAGGAGATCCGTCGGGAGAGCGTCGCCTGGCAGAGCTCGTCGTACGGCGTCCTCCGCCTGACGCTTCACCCGCGCGGCTACTCCTGGCGGTTTCTGACGGCCTCGGGGCCGGCGTTCGCGGATTCCGGCTCCGGGACCTGCCGCTAGCCCGCCGGCGCTCTCGCCGTTCGCGTGGACCACCGCGTCGTGGTCACCGCTAGAAAGCGCGACGGACCCGGAACAACGACGGGATCGTCAGCATGATGAGGCGAATGTCCTCGCGCAGGGACCAGTTCGTCACGTACACGTAGTCGAGCTTCGTCATCTCGTCGAACGGGATGTCGCTCCGACCGAGTACCTGCCACAGGCCGGTGATTCCGGGTTTGAGGTCGAGCCGCTTTCGCGCCCATTCCTGCACGAAGGCGTCCTCCTCGAGGATCAACGGCCTCGGCCCGACAAGGGACATCTCGCCCTTCAGGACGTTGATGAGCTGCGGCAGCTCGTCGATCGAACAGCGGCGCAGCACGCGGCCGAGACGCGTCACGCGCGGATCGTCCGGAATCTTGGTCATGCGCGGGTCGCGGCTCCGATGCATGTTCAGGTGCAAGACCTCGGTCTTCCGATCCTCGGCCTCCGCGACCATGGTTCGGAACTTGTAGATCCGGAAGGTCGAGCCGTTCGCGCCGCGCCGCACCTGCCGGAAGAAGACCGGGCCACGGGATTCCAGCCTGATCGCGATGGCAACGGCGGCGAAGAGCGGCAGCAGCACCAGGAGGCCCAGAATGCACGCAGCGAGGTCGAATGCGCGCTTCAGGACTCGCGAGGAGCGCGACAGCCGGATCGGCCGCAACCCGACCAGCGGGATGCCCTCCAAGGTGTGGAGCTCCGCCCCAGCGCCGAAGACCTCGAAGAAGCGAGGGACGATGTCGATCTGCACGTCGAGGTCCCGGATCGCGCGGATGTTGGCGATGACCGACTCATGCGAGTCGTTCGAGAAGGCGATGACAACGCGCTCCACGCCGTTCTCCTGGACGTACTCGCGAAGGTGCGAGGGACCGCCGAGCAGGAGCGGCAACCGCCGGGCAAGCTCGTCGTCGAGCTCCGTGGGGCGATCGTCGACGAACCCCACGAGTCTGATCCCGTATTCCCGGTGGTTGAGCAGCTTGAGCGCGAGTTGCTGGCCGACGTTCCCCGCACCGACGATGAGCGCGTTTTGCGTGTAGCCGGGTAGATGCCGGCAGAGAACGCGCGCCACCGCGCGCAGGATCGGGATGAGAGCGACGGCGAGGAGCCAGAAGACCCCGAGCCGGGCGACACCTGGCTGCACGGCGCCCCATGCGACGTCGATCAGCGCGAAGATCCAGACGCCGATGGTGACGCTGCGAAACACCCCGACGATGTCGTCGACCGTCGAGTGATCGGTGCGCTCCTCGTCGCGGTCGTACAGGCCCTCCAGCTTGAGGAGGAGCGTCCAGAGCGGGATTGCCAGAAGGAATGCCACCCACTCGAACACGGGGTGGACCCGGTCTCCCATCGCCGCCACGGGCGCTGGAAGCAGGATGTTCGCAAGCACGAATGCGAGCCAGAGACCGAGAACGTCCGCCCCGAAGAGCACTCGTCGCACGAGCGCGCCGCGCCGATAGCGCCGCCTCGGCGGCACGACGACCGGCCGCTCCTGCAGGCCCAGGCCCTCGATGTCGTCGACGAACGGGTCCGCGCCGAGACGCCAACCCCCGACGGTCAGACTCTCGCTCATCGCGAGCGTTCCCCGATAAGGCGTCCGACGCCGGACGCCTGCCCCCGTAGACTCACCATCCCCTCCCCCTTACGAAGCACAAACATACTGACTCGGCAGACATTGAGCAAGGGACCGCGTAGCCGGTGGCGGCGGTAGGTTCTCGGGCAATGCGCCGGGTACCCGTCGAGCCCCGAAGCACACGGCGCGCCGCGCGCCTCATCGTCGACCGGTAGGTCTGAGGCAATGACGAACGAGGCTGCCCGGGTGACCGCTTCCGAGACCGACGCCGAGGCGCCAAGCGTTGCGTTCGTCACCGTGAGCTACGGACCCGACCGAGGCCGGTGCGGCCTGCTCTGCCGCAGTCTCGACGCTCTGGCGCCGCAGTCGTTCGAGCACCTGATCGTCGTCGACCGCGGGGACCTGCCGTTGTTCAGGAATCTCGAGGCGGGGCGCCGGCGTGTCGTGCTGACGGAGGACGTGCTGCCCCGGCGGGTCCGGCGGGTCGGGACGCGACGGCTCGGGCTCCGGTCGAACATCTTCGTCCAGTTCGGCATGCCGATACGTGGATGGCTCGCTCAGCAGCTCGTAAAGCTCGCGATCAGCCGTGATGTCTCGGCCGACGTGATCGTCCATGCCGACTCCGACGTCGCCCTCGTCCGCAGGTTCCGGCCCGGCTCTCTCGTGGACGGGGAAGGTCGCACGAGGTTGTACTGCGAGCCGGATGCGATCGACGGGCGTCTGCCTGGCCACGTGAAGTGGCATCGCACCGCGGAGGCGCTGCTCGGTCTGCCGGAGAGATCGCTCCCCCTACCCGACTTCATCACGAGCCTCGTACCGTGGAAGCGTGCAAACGCCCTCGCATTGCTCGAGCACCTCGACTCCCGGTCCCGGCGATCCTGGATGAGCGCTGTCGCCAACGCGTGGGACGTCTCCGAGTACGTTCTCTACGGCCGCTTCGTCACCGACGTCCTCGGCGGCGACGGGCGCCAGTTCGCGACGACGACGTCCCTGTGCAAGGACTACTGGGCCACGGTTCCGCTGAGCGAGCCCGAGATCGAAGAGCTTCTCGAGGCGATGGCGCCGGAGGAGGTCGGACTGAGCATCACCGCGAAGGCCGGAATGGAGCCGCCGTCGTACGAAGCGCTGCTCCGGCGCCGTTGGACCGCGGCAGCAGGCTGACCCAGACTCTCAGTCATCCACGGCAGCGATGGATCGGTCGGGATGGGAGTTGCGCGAATCGATCTTCTACGCCAGACCGCACGACGCTGCGCCGCGAATCCGGTAGATGTGGATCGCGTTTCCGTCTCCGAACGTGTCCGTGAACGACCCTCCGCGCAGCGGAATCGAGCGGTTCTCGCCGATGACCGTCGCCGGCACGTCTCCGGCACACGGGATGGAGAAGGAACCGCGGGCGCTCACGTTTTCGGCCGATCCAGCGAAGAGGTACAGATCCCCTCGGTACGCCTTCAGCATCGCTCGAGTCGTCGGGCTGTACGTCCAGCCGGAGGTAACCGAGGCTCCGTTGAGTGCGGGCGCGAGTGATCTGAGCTGTGCG
Organism: uncultured Actinomycetes bacterium; assembly: GCA_963706915.1. Taxonomy (GTDB): domain Bacteria; phylum Actinomycetota; class Thermoleophilia; order Gaiellales; family Gaiellaceae; genus Gaiella. The sequence continues at coordinate 474,822 of CAVPOH010000001.1, read as the reverse complement.
TTCAGCGAGGTCACCGAAGCTCGCACGGCGGCGTAGCAACCCTCCCGGAGAACATGCTGCGACGGGCACGGCCCGCCGAAGGAGTGATTGAAGTAGATGACGCCTCGCGCACCGGCGATCAGGCTGTGCCACACCGCCGAGCGCACCTCGACCGGAGTGATCGTGGGCGCGTCCGCCTCCGTGAACGGGTGGCCCACCTCGACGAACGCCCACACCGGCCTCGACCCGAGGGGCGTGACAAGACGCCGCATGCGGCGAACGACCGCTCCGTAGTTCGATGCCCGGCGGCATTCGGCGCTCGTCAGCTCGCGCGAGCCTCCAGCCAAGAGCGCCCCACCCTCGCTCGCGGCGCAGACACTCGGATCCGTGAACCAGTAGATGTCGTTGGAGACCAGGTCGACGGCATTCACGTACCGCGCCGCTTGCGCGTCGGATTCCCAGAACATCACGCCCTTGCCGTAGTTGTTGAAGCGCAACCGCCGGTCGCCGGGGAGGAGTCCCTTGATGCGCAGCACCTCCGCGTAACCCTCGTCGGGGCTCATCTGCATGTCGATCTCGTCGCGAATCTCCCATCCAGCCGTCTCCGACCCGGGCGACGCGCTCCTCACCCACTCCGACTGCTGTAACAAGACCTTCATCCCGTTCGCCCGGAGGAGCGAGAGGTTGCTGTCGGCCGTAATGGCCACGTAGGTGTTGATCCCCGCGGCCTTGTCCTTGAGGAGGTCGCCGCGGTCGACGACGCTCTCGAGCCAGACCCCGACCGGAAAATAGGACGCGCTCGTGGGGAATCCATTCGAGAAGCGACCGTAGTAGTCCAGGCCGCCATCCAACGGCTCGAGTGCGGGGGCCTTCACCACCCGCACGCGCCCCTCCGACGCCCCACAGTCCCGGCGGTCGTTCGGGCTGCTCGCGGCGAGATCATCGCGCGCAGCGCAAGCGATGACGAGCCAGCGGCCGAGCGGCGCGCCCTTCGGGATCCGCACGACCGTCGTACGACGACGCGTCGCGCCAGGCGCGAGAGCTCCGAGTCGTATTGGCGGGTCGAGGGCGATATCGCCTCGACTCGGCCGGCGGTCGCGCGACAGGTACACACGCGCCGGAGCGCCGGGCGCTCTCGCTCCACCCGAGTTCGTGACCGTGAGCTCGAGCCGAAGCGCGCCGCCACCCGCGACCACCGGCGCAGGATTCGCGGTGAACCGCACCTCGAGGTCCACGGTCGGAGACGTGGCACTCCGGGCGCCGGAGGCGGATCCCACGACGAGATACGTGAGGACGGCGATCGCCACGATCGCAGCCGCGCTCCGTGGGATCACGGAAGCAGACGGCTTGCGCAGCACGCCGGCGATGGGTAGGGCCGGGAGCTGTACTTCGTGCGCGCCGAAGCGCGCATGAGATGGTCGAACACGCGCAAGCCGTTCCTCCCCTGTTCGAGCGACATGCGAACGGACGTTAGGCTACCGACGCGTATGAGCCGACGAGTCCGGATCGGCCAGGTCTTCGTCGACTCCGTCTCATTCGACGAAGCATTGGACCGGATCATCGCTCTCGTCGAGCGGGGTACCGGCGGAGCGATCTTCACACCGAACGTCGATCACGTCGTGAAGGCAGAGACTCATCCGGCCTTCAGGGGTGCATACGAGCGGGCCGACCTGTGCCTCGCCGACGGAACGTGGATCGTATGGGCCTCGAGGCTGCTCGGCTCGCCGCTGCCCGCGAAGATCTCCGGCTCCGACCTCGTGGTGCCACTTGCCGAATGCGCGGCCCGACATCGATGGCGCCTCTACATCCTCGGCGGCGAACCGGGGGTGGCCGAGCTCGCGGGAGCCCGCATGTCGAATGAGTTCGACGTCGCGTTCGTGGGGTGCGACGCACCTTCCGTCGACATGGACGGCGCAATGAGTGCGCCCGAGGAAGCGCTGAAACGCCTCCGAGCAGCTCGTCCCGACATCGTGCTGGTCGCTCTCGGCGCACCGAAGCAGGAGCTGTGGATCGACCGCTACGCGGAGCACCTGTCTCCTGCCGTGGCCGTCGGTATCGGAGGCAGCATCGATTTCTTCGTCGGGCGCGTGCGCCGCGCGCCACCATGGGTTTCGCGTGCAGGGCTGGAGTGGCTCTACCGGCTCGCGCGCGAACCGCGGCGGATGTGGCGGCGCTACCTCGTGGAGGACCCGCGGTTCGTCAGCATCGTCGCGCGCGATCTTCGTGCGTCTCGACGACATGCGCGTCGATGAACTCGATCTGCAGGTAGGCGCTCGATCGCGCACGATGAACGCATGACGCTGACGTATTCGGTCATTACGCCCGTCCGAGACGAAGCCGAGACGCTGCCGACGCTGGCCGGTGCCCTCGCGAGCCAGACACAGCTCCCGGAGCGCTGGGTCATCGTGGAAGCCGGTTCGCGCGACCGGACCCGCGCCGTCGCGTCCGACATCGTCGACGAGCACCCGTGGGCGCGACTTCTGGTGCTGCAGGATGTGGGTGCGGTCGAGAGAGGTGCCCCGATCGTCCGATCGATCCATGCGGGAATCGATTCACTGGACGTCCGGTCCGACGTCGTCGTGACCGTCGACGCCGATGTGTCCTTCGACGAGACGTACTTCGCGCTGCTCCTCGCCGCGTTCGAGCGACAGCCTGACCTGGGTATCGCCAGTGGGAGCGCGTGGGAGCTGTCGGACGGGCAGTGGCAGCAGCGATTCGTGACCGCGGGGACGGTCTGGGGGGCAACCCGCGCCTACCGCCGGGAGTGCCTCGACGCTGTTCTGCCCCTCGAGGAGCGACACGGCTGGGACGGCATCGACCAGCTCAGGGCGCGGGCGCGCGGATGGAAGACGCAGACCATCGTCTCCCTCCCGTTCCGACATCACCGACCCGAAGGCACGCGGGACGGATCGCGATGGGCGCATTGGCGCGTGAACGGCGACACCGCGTACTTCATGGGGTACAGGCCGTCGTACCTGATCAGTCGGTCGCTGTTCCACATGCGCCGCGACAGGTCTGCGTTCGCGCTCATCGTGGGATATGCAGCGGCGGGGCTTCGCCGCTCCCCACGCCTCGACGATCCCGGGGCTCGCGCGGTCATTCGCCGGGACCAGCGTCTCCGCACCATCGCTCGGCGCCGGCGGGAAGCGCAGGGTCGAGCCGCTTGACGAAGCGCGGATGCGAAACAGGTCGGCTCCACGCGAGCACGTTCTGGGGACCGTGCCCAGGGGGCCTTGCCGTGCGCCTGCGCAGGCAGAGGCCCCCTGGGCTCAGCGGCCGATCAGAGCCCGCAGCGTGAGCCGCCGTCGATGCGGTAGATGTGAACCGCGTTCTTGTCGGCGAACGAGTCCGTGAACGAGCCGCCGCTGACGGCCACCGTGCGGCTCTCACCGAGCACGGTCGCGGTCGCGTTGCCGACGCACGGCATCGAGAACGTCGCGTTGCCGCCGCCCTTGTCGGCCCCGGCGAACACGTAGAAGTTGGAGCCGTCCCATTTCACCATGTCGCGGACGTTCCCGGTCATCGTGTCCGTCACCGAATGTCCGCTGCTCACGGACGGTGAGTTGAGCACCGCCGCGAGGCTCTTGACCTGCGCGTCCACCGACGTGACCATCGGGCGGGTGCCTTCGCAGTTCGAGCGGATCGTGTGATGGTCGCCGAGGCAGGGGCCACCGAACGAGTGCTCGAAGTAGATGATCCCGCGGGCGCCTGCTATCAACGCGTGCCACACCGCCGAGCGGATCTCGGCAGGCTGGATGGACCGTCCGCCCTGGGAGGCCGACTCGGTGAACGGCCAGCCTGTCTCGACGAACGCCCACACAGGCATTCGCGCGCCGTCCATCGCGTCGAGGAATCGCATCCTGGTCACGTCGTCGCCGTAGCTGGATCCGAACCCCTTCCGGCTGTTTCCGTTCTCGTTCGGATCGGTGAACCAGTACAGGTCCGAGGACACGACCTGCTGGAAGCTGTTCGGGCCGGTGCGTCCGTTGATGAACCGCGCGGCGTCGGCGTCGCTCTCCCAGAGCAGGACGCCCTTCCCGTAGTTGGCGTAGCGGAGCCGGTTGTCCTGCGGGAGGCTGGCGAGGGTGGAGCTGAGCATGTCGTAGCCGTTGCCGCCCGCGAACCCTGGAGGCCCGCAGCACATGTCGATCTCGTCACCAAGCAGCCAACCGGCCGTCTCGCTGCCGACGTTGGCCCGGTTGCCCTCGTCCTGGATCACCTTGAAGCGCCCGTCGCTGCGGATGTCGTCCACGTACGAGTTGTCCGCCGCCCAGACGTACGTGTTGAGGCCCGCAGCCGCATCGAGGTCACGGTTTGCCTGCGTGTGGTTGTACGACCCCCAGACGGCGATCGGGAAGTACGAGAGAGCGTCCATGCCTGACGTGTTCACGAAGCGTCCGAAGTAACCGGTGCCACCGTCGATCGGCTGAAGCGTCGGAGCGGGACCGGTCGGTGTGCACGCCGTGGTCGACGTGCTCAGCTGCGCCGGCGTCGACCGGTTGCCGGCTGCGTCGACGGCCAGGACGGCGAACGAATACGACGTCCCGCACGTGAGACCGGTCTGGGTCGACGACGTCGTCGTCGGCGACGCGACCAGCGTCGCGTTGCGCGAGACCTCGTACTTCGTGACTCCGACGTTGTCGCTCGCCGCCGACCAGGAGAGCGTGAGGCCCGTCGTGGTGACGGAACCCGCGGAGAGGTTCGTCGGTGCGGTCGGGGCGGTCGTGTCCGCACAGGCGGTCGTCGCGATGATGACCGTCGTCACTGCGGAGCGATTCCCGGCCGCGTCGTAGGCATCGACGCCGAGCGTGTAGTTCGCCCCGCACGTAAGGCCCGCGAAGGTGTACGCCCGCTCGGCAACCTCGGCGAGCTTCGTCCCGGCCCGGTAGACGCCGTACCCGACGACGCCGATGTTGTCGGTCGCGGCCGGCCACGTGACGGAGATGCTCGTCTGCGTTCGGGAGCCCATGTTCACCGAGGCGGGCGCCAGGGGTGGTGTCGTGTCGGCGCATGCGGCCGTCGAGAGAAATGCCTCGGTACGGGCGGAGTGGTTGCCGGCCGCGTCGAAGGCATCGACGGCGACGCGGTACGTCACGCCACACGAGAGATCGGACACGGTGTAGGAGGTCGCCGTTGACGTTCCGGCGGCGGCGCCGTCCCGATACACGGTGTAGCCGGTGACACCGACGTTGTCCGTTGCCGGGGCCCACGTCACGCCGATCGACGTCCGGCTTGCGGAGATCGCCGCCAGAGCACCCGGCGCACTCGGCGACTGAGTGTCGCCCGCGGGGGCGCACGGGTCCGTCTGCGCGACGGTGCTTGCCATGTCGGACGCGTTCCCGGCGCCGTCCTCGGCGTTGACGCCGATCGTGTACGACGTGCCGCACGACAGCCCCGTGACCGTGGTCGACGTCGAGGTCGTCTCGGCAACCGCAGCGGCACCGCGATAGACGTTGTAGTGATCCACACCGACGTTGTCCGTGGCGGTGGGCCACGAGACCGTCACGGCCGAAGGCGTCGCGTCCATAACGGTGACCGGCGCGGGTTTCGTCGGTGGCTGACTGTCGGCGCACGCGAGAGTCGTAATCGTCGCCGGCACCTTCGCGGAGCGATTGCCTGCGGCGTCCGCCGCGTCGACGAAGTAGTAGTAGGTCGTGCCGCACGTCAGGCCCGTGAACGCCTGCTTCGGCTCCGGCGTCTCCAGGATCCGCACTCCCGCGTCGTAGATGCCGTACGAGGTCACGCCGACGTTGTCCGTCGAGCTGTTCCAAACGAGGACCGCCGACGTCGTTGTCGCGAACTCCGACCGGAAGTCCGTCGGCGCCGAAGGGGGATTCGCGTCGGCGCACGCACTCGTGGCGCCCGTCGCCCGCGCAGGCGCCGAGCGATTGCCTGCCTTGTCCTTCGCCACCACGGAGGCCGCGTAGCTCGTCCCGCAGACGAGGTTGCCGAGGGTGTATCCGGGACGACTCGCGGTGCCTTTCATCACGTCGCCGAGATAGACGTCGTACCCGACCACCTTCCCGTTGTCCCGGGAGCGATCCCAGGCAAGTCCCAGCTGCGCCGAGGTCGCGCTGGCGACCCGAAGATTTGCGGGTGTCGTCGGAGCCGTCCCGTCGACCGTCCCTCGCTGCGCCTCGGACTTCGTGCCCGAGCCGTTGTCCCCAGGCGCCTTGTCGGCTTGCGCGACCTCGTCGCTCGGCACAGCCGTGTCCGTCTGCTGTGAGGGTTGACCGGTCGGCGGGGCCGACGGCTGTGTCGGCGCGGGGGCGTCGGACCCGCTGGTGGTGCCCGGCTTCCCGTCGCCGCTCGGCGCGGGGCTAGTCGGAGCGGAAGGCGGCTGTGCCGGCGCGGGGGCGTCGGACCCGCTGGTGGTCCCCGGCTTCCCGTCGCCGCTCGGCGCGGGGCTAGTCGGAGCCGACTGCGGAGGCGTCGCCTCGACGGCGCACTCCTTGGTCGCGGTCGTCACGCGCGTGAGCTCCGATCGGTTCCCGTCACGGTCGACGGCCGCCACCGCGAGCCGGTACGACGTGCCGCACTCGAGCTCGCCGATCGTGTAGGTCGGACGCTTCGTCTTCCCGTGGAGCGAGTCGACGAGGACGTCGTTGCGGAGCTCACTCACGTAGATCTCGTATTCCTCGACCTTCTCGTCCTTCAGCCGGGACCATTCGAGCTTGAGCTCCGTCCGCGTCGCGCTGACCAGACGGAGATCGTCGGGAGATGCCGGAGGCTCGGAGCCCCCTGCTTTCCCACTGGCGGAGAGCGTCGGCGTGAGCACGCCGAGGACGAGCATGAGGATGGATACGAGCAGGAGAGATTTCTTGGTGGCGGCCATGCCCGGTGACGTCGGCAGCTCCATCACGTTTCGTACCCCCCAAATGGGGGGGAACCCCCCAATTGGGGGAGGGCGGGCCCTATACTGGCACGATCACACGGTCGAGGCGCGCGCCGTGGGTCAGGTGCTCTGAAAGGGCCCTGGACGAAGTCCCAGGACGGTCACGAGTGCCCGCCTGGACACGGGCTTGCGCGGTCCTGCCACCGCGCGCAGCGCGTACCCCATCGCGAGCGCTCCCGTCCCCACGATCTCCGCTCCACGCGACATGTGCTTCCGCATGTATTGCCGTTGCGCGTACGCCATCTGAGCGCCCAGTTTCACGCTTGACCCCTGGTTCCCGCCGTAGTGGACAATGGTCAAGCTCGGAAGGTGCATTGTTGTCCAGCCTGCATCACGCGCTCGGAGGCAGAGGTCCGGCTCCTCGAAGTAGAAGAAGAGCGACTCGTCCATTCCTCCCAGCTGGCGGACGACGTCAGCCCGAGCCAACATTGCCGATCCGGAGGTCCAGTCACACCGCGTCGGCTTTTCGTACGGCTCGGGGTCGAGAACGCGTTCGCCGAGCCATGACGAGCGGATCGGCCATCTCTCGGACCCCAGAGCCTCGAAGAACCACCGGACCGGATGAGGAAAACGGCGCATGCTCGGCTCGAGACCACCCGCGCCGTCGAGTTGTCGCACGCCGAAAATCCCTGTCTCGGGGTACCCCTCGGCCCGTGCAACGAGGTCGGCAAGGGACCCGGAGACCGTGCGCGTGTCGGGGTTGAGGAACAGGACCCAGGGGGCTGTCGTCGTCTCGAAGCCGCGGTTGTTGGCGTACGCAAACCCGCGGTTGACACACTGGATGAGCCTGGCGTCATGGGCTGCCACGACGTCTGCGGTCGCATCGGCCGACCCCGAGTCGACGACGACGAGGTCGACGTCGACGTCGCCTGCTCGCTCCATCACGGACGTCAGGCACTCGGGCAGCCACGAGGCGCTGTTGTGGGAGACGACGATCACCGCGATGTCGGCCACGACGGCAGGTTCTATCGAATGCTGTCGATCGCCGCGGCCGGCCTTGCTCGCGACGGGGACATGGATACGATGGGTTGAGACGCCGCCCGCGGAGTACCCCTTTCAGACTGTTGGATCTCGCTCTCTACACATCGCTTCTCGACCGCCATCGGCGGCTCGTGATCGTCGGGGTTGTCGCTTCAGTCGCCCTGGCCGTGCTCTCGTTCGTGCGAATCTCGCCCACCGGCGTCGCCTATCGGTCGAGCGAGCGATGGGTGAACGAGGCCACCCTCGTGGTCACACAGGCCGGCTTCAACGAGGGGCGATCCGGCGGAGGCGCAGCGGTCGACACGACGCTCCAGCGCTTCTCGACGCTGGTCAACGTGTACGCGGCGCTGGTCGAGAGCGACCAGGTCGTCAATCTGCTGGTCAGACGCGGCCTCGTCGAGAGGGAGGACGTGTCCAACGGCGAGATACCGGTCGTGGCGACGCCGGTCGTCTCGGACAACGGCGCCTCGACTCCGCTCATGACCATCACGGGCTCCGCGAGCTCCGCCGCGAAAGCCACCGCGTTGACCGTCGGCGCGACCAAGGCCTTCATCGACACGCTCGAGCGGCGACAGAGAGCGGCCGGGATCCCGCCGTCGCAGCGGACGCTCGTTCAACCCGTGCGGCGGTTCGGAGAGCCGACGCTCGTCGAGCCGCGAAGCAAGTCGTTGCCGATCATCGTGTTCCTGGCCGGGCTCTCCGCCACGTTCGGAGCAGTGTTCCTCCGCGACGGCCGCTTCCGCCGGCAAGCAGAGGAAGCCGAGGAAGCCGAGGAAGCCGAGCTTGCCGAGTCCGTTCCTCTCGCCCCCGCGCGTGAGCAGTCTCGGTCGATACCTTCGAAGCGGCCCGCTTCGGCATCTTCGAAGCGGCGGCGGCGGCGGCCCGCCAAGCCAACCCCGGCGACTCCGGTCGAGGACACGAGCGCCGTGTTGACGGCCATCGACTCCGAGGAGACTCCGACTCGACCCGAGGCGGCGGACGGCTCGACGTCCGGCAGTCGTTGGGAGCCCCGGTCGACCGCAAGCACGCGGCGCGCTAACCAGCGCTGAGCGCCGTGCGTGCTGCGCTCTCGGTCCGACACGATCCGGGCGCGCAGCTGTTGGCCGGCGCACTGGCGGCGCTCTCCGTCGCCGCCCTGACGGGCGCCCCGGTGGTCGCACTCACCGTGCTCGCCATGGTGCTCCTTGTGCTCCCGCTGTCGAGATCGACGGTCATCCCGTACACCTCGCTCATCACTCTCGTCCTTCTCGTCGTCCTCGTCGTACCCATCGGCAGGTATTCGATCCCAGCCGGTCTGCCTTTCGGCCTCGATCTGTACCGGGTCACCATCGGCGTCGTCCTGATCGCCTGGGGCACCTCGCTCGTTCTCAAGGAGGGCGCGCGTCCCCGGACCGACCTCGACAAGCCTGTCGTCGTGGTCTTGACCATTCTCGTCCTATCGATCCTTGTGAACGCATCCCGGGTCGCGCCGCTCGGACCGGCCGTCCTCAAGGCAACTCTCTTCTTCGCGAGCTTCGTCGGTCTCTTCTTCTTCGTCTCGTCGACGCTCCGCACGGAGCAGGCGATCCGGCGTGTCATCGAGATTCTCGTGATCGGCGTCTCCGGCATCGCTGCGATCGCCATGATCGAGCAACGCACCCACTTCAATCCGTTCGACCATCTCGCCGCCGTCCTTCCTTTCCTCCAGTTCTCGGGCCCCGTCGAGGCGAGCCGCGACGGGCTCATCCGTGCGGTGGCAAGCGCCGACCACCCGATCGCGCTCGGTGTGCTCTTCGCGATGGTCCTGCCTCTCTCGGTCTCGTTGGCGTTCTCGACTAGTCGACGCTGGTGGGCGAGCACCGTCCTCCTGTCGGTCGGCCTCCTGGCGACGGCTTCTCGTACTCCGCTCCTCGTCGCGATCGCCGCAGCACTGGTGCTTGCCGCGCTCCGCCCACGCGAAATGCGGAGCCTCATCCCCTTCCTCGTCCCACTCCTCGTCGTCATCAAGCTCGCGCTGCCGGGGTCGATCGCCACCGTCAAGAATGCGTTCTTTCCTCCGGGGGGCATCGTCGAGCAGCAGACCGCGCTGAGCGCGGAAGCGGATCCTCTCCTCGCCGGGGGAAGAGTTCGGCAGCTCGGACCCGCGTTGCGCGAGGCCAGTCGAACGCCGCTCGTCGGGCAGGGCTTCGGAACCCGTCAGACGGGTTTCGACAATCCGCTGCGGAATGCGCCCATCCTCGACAACCAGTGGCTCGGCCTGCTCCTCGAGATGGGCCTGGCCGGGGTCGTTGCGTGGGTGTGGCTCGTCGTGCGGGCGGTACGGCGACTCGGCACGCAGGCCCGCGTTCGAGCCGGGCCGGAGGGCTGGCTCGCAGCGGGATTGGCGGCGTCACTCGTGGGATTCGCCGCGGGAATGTTCACCTACGACTCGCTGGCGTTCGTACAGGAGGCATTCGTCTTCTGGATGCTCATCGGGCTCGCAGCCAGCATGCTCCGGTTGCAAGCCACTCGCGCGACGGGCGCGGACGTCCCCACGTAGGGTCGAGTGCCCGACGCGTGTCGGAGCATCCTCGAGCCGTTTCCCGACGCGCTCTGTTCGGCCGCCGAGCGAGCGCACCCAACGCGTGCTCGCTCCACCCGTCCGGTCCGGCGGGAGCCGAGCATGCGAATTCCTGAGTGGCGACACCTAGGGTGTGCCACATGAGCTCCGCAGGACCCGGTGACCTCAAGCGCGCGGCTGCGCGCGGTGTCGGATGGAAGATCACCGCCGAGCTCGTGTCGCAGGCCACGAGGCTCGCGGTCCTGCTCATTCTCGCACGCCTGCTCGTACCGTCCGAGTTCGGGATCGCCGGCATCGTCATCGCGTTCGCGATCTTCGTGCCGCTCTTCGCCGATCTCGGGCTCGGCGCCGCGCTCATCCAGACGCCGACGCTGACGGAGGTCGAGCGGTCGACGGTGTTCTGGACCTCGCTCCCGCTGGGCCTGGGCTTCATGGGCCTCGGCGTCGCGCTCTCGTGGCCGCTTGCCTCGATCTTCGACGAGCCCTCACTCCAGCCTCTGTTCGCCGCCTTCTCGGTCTGCTTCCTTCTCGGCTCGCTCACGTCGGTGCCGAACGCACTGCTGATCCGGGCAATGCACTTCAGGGCGCTGGAGATACGGGTCATCGCGGGCAACCTCGTCGGTGGCGCAGTAGCGGTCGCCCTTGCCCTGGGGGGCTTCGGAGCATGGGCAATCGTCGGTGGCGAGATCACGAATCGCGTCGTCGCGCTCGTGACGATCTGGCTCCAGTCGCACTGGCGGCCGAAGCTGGTGTTCTCGCGTCGAACGCTCCGAGAGCAGTTCGCATACGGAGGAACGCTCTTCGGAGCGTACCTCCTGCTCCAGTTCTCCCAGACGGTGCAGGTCATTCTCGTCGGCCGGTTCCTCGGCGCGGCGGCGGTCGGACGGCTCACCGTCTCGCAAACGCTCGTCTACCTGCCGTTCAACCGCATAGCGGGCCCGATCCAGGAGGTGATGTTTCCCGCGTTTTCGCGGATGCAGGAGGAGCCGGCGCGCATCCTCCGAGCGCTCAACCGAATCAACCAGGTCCTCGCAGCGATCGCGTTTCCGATGCTGACCGGTCTCGCCGTGCTCGCGCCCGAGTTCACGGCCGTCGTGCTCGGACCGAAATGGACGGGTACGGAGGACGTGATCCGTGTCCTGGCCATTGCGGGTATGGCGCTGGCGCTGCAGCGGGTGAACTTCAGCGTTCTCTCTGCGCGTGGATACGCCCGTCTGATCATGTGGGTGGGTGCCGGCGCGCTCGCGTCGACCGTGGTGGCGATCCTGGTGGCGTATCCCTACGGGCTCGTCGCGACGGTCGCAGCGCTTGCGGCCCAGACGCTCGTCCTCCAGGCGGTGATCATGTGGGTCACCGCCGGCTCTCTGGACGCTCGGTTCCGGGATCTCGCTCGGCCACTCGCACGAATCGCAGTCGCGACGGGCATCATGGCGGCAGCCGTCGTCCTCGTGGTAGTGGCATTGCGCGAGGTCGGAGTCGCCAGCGCCGCCATTCTCCTCGCCGGTATCGCCACCGGGGCGGTGGTGTTCGTCCCGCTCCTGCTCCGGCTCGAGCCTGAGCTGATCGCTGAGCTGAGAGGCTTCGCGCGACACGGTCGCCGGCCAACCGATCCCCGCGCGCAGGCTCCTTCCGGCGAAGGCGGCGAACTCCTTCCCGGCGGCAACGCATCGCGATGAACCGGCCGACGTCGAATGCGCGCCCGGCCGTTTCCTTCGGGCTCCCCGTTCGAAACGGAGCGCCGACCATCGCCCAGGCGATCGAATCGGTGCTGGCGCAGACCTTCGACGACTGGGAACTGGTCATTTCCGACAATCTCTCGACAGACGGGACATCCGAAATCTGCTCGGAGTTCGCGGCACGCGACAGCCGTGTTCGACATGTGCCGACGGGGCGCGACTTGCCCTTGCTCGAGAACTTCCGCGAGACGTTCCGTCTCGCTCGCGGAACCTACTTCCGCTGGCAGGGAGACGACGATTGGCTGGAGCCGGCGTACGCCGAACGTGCCGTGGCGGCACTGGCGGCGTCACCGTCCTCGGTCCTCTGTACGACCATCCAACGGCACTACCGCGACGGAAGTCCGCTACCGATCAACGACCCGCTCCCCGTCCTCGGTGGAGTCGACTCGAACGATCCTGCGGATCGCGTCCAGGCCTTGCTCCGTCTCTTCCAGGATGGTGGGCACCTCGGCATCGACCCCGTCTACTCCTTGGTCCGACGAGACGTCGCCGCGAAGACGCGCCTTCAGGGGTCCATCCGCGACGGCGACTTCGTCTACGCCTGCGAGGTAGCACTCCTCGGGCCTTTCGTCCATGTACCCGAGGTTCTGGCGAACCGGCGCCTGCCGGGCGACGCACGGGGCACGCCGGCCTCGAAAACGCTCGTCGGCCAGCCGGCGTGGCACGGCTTCGTTCAACGTGAGGTCTCGATACTCCAGGTGGCGGAGGCGAGCAGGGGCCTTCCCGTGGGCGCACGCATCCGTATCGGCGCGGCGCTCGGGCGCTTTGCGATTCGTGAGCACGCACACGGAGTGCGCCGGCGTGCCCGTCGGCTCGCCTCTCGGCGCTAGCCGTCAGCGGTCCGGGGCCGGCGCCGGGGTGGGGACGAAAGCGTCCTGGACAACGCGCAGGACGCGCGCGCGCTTTCCCTCGGCCACGGGCTTCAGCCCGCCGAGCTCGAGCCGGCAGAGCTCGACACGCCCCTGGGCGCGCACGGCACGGAAGCCGAACTCCTCGAGGAAATCGCGCGGGAACACGGTTCGGTGGACGAGGAAGCGCTCTTCGACGGACTCGCCTTCGGGATAGCTGTACGCGAACGCCTCCATGGCAACGGCGCCACGGTCGCGGGACTCGCCGATCGCGGCGAGGAGCAGCGACTTCTCGACCCATTCGGCGACGCCGCCGAGGAGATACGAGCACGTCACGAGGACGGCGTCGTCGGAGGGCGGTCCCGCGGGCAGGTCGGCGGCGCGCGGGAAGAGGTGCGAGGGGCCGTACTGCAGCGTTCCGAGGAGCCGGCCGCCCTCGTCGAGGTAGATCGTCCCCCACTCGCCCCAATCCTCCTCGGCCCGGTCGATCCAGCGATCCTTCGAGGCGGTCTTGTTGCCACGCGACTGCCACCAGACGCACTCGCGACAGACGGACGGCGCCGACCGGAGCGTTCCGCGCGTGAGCCCGGAGACGCCCGCGGCCATCTACCGGGGGGCGGCGATGGCTGCGACGACGACGTCGACGGCGACCGACGGGAGCGTCGCCGTGCGGACGAGGTACTCCGCGACGCGCTTCTGCACCGCCGTCCCGATCTCGGGGGCTCGCGCGCCCCACTCGAGCGCGATGTGAACCTCGAACGCGAACGACCCGTCGTCCTCGGTCACACGGACTCCGCGGTGGCGGCGGGGGCCGTCGACGAGCTCGCCGACGCCATCGATCTCGAGTGCCGCATCGGCCGCGTACGACGCGAGCACTTCGTGCGAGATGACCGCATGGCCCTCCACGTCGTGAGTCTAGTTCGCCGCACGCAGGACGAGCTCCGTCACTTCCGGCCGCGCGAAGAAGCGGAACGGGACGAACGTCGTGCCCGTCCCCGGCGAGACGTGCATCGTCGCCGAAGGGGTTCGATAGACCCCGGCGACGAACCGCGCCTTCGGGTGCGCGAGCGTCAACCGGCGTCCACGCGCGAGCGGGAGGCAGATCTGCCCGGCGTGGAGGTGGCCCGACAGGACGAGGTGGAAGGCGTCGGCGGGGATCCGGTCGACGACGGACGGAAAGTGACAGAGGAGAAGGCGGAGCGCGGCCGTGGCGTCGACCAGCTCGTCCGGTCGCGACCGGAGCGCGCGATACGCCACCGGGTCGACCCCCACGACCGACGCGCGCTCTCCGCGGAGGTCGACCGTCTCTGCAGCGTCGCGCAGGAGCACTGTCTGCTCGAGGTCGCGGAGCTCGGCCGCCCGCGAGAACGGGTCGCGCGTCACCGCGACGTCGTGGTTGCCCAGCACGACGAAGGGCCGCTCGAGCCGCGCGAGCAGCTCCCGAAGCCGGCGCTCGCCGCGCGGATGGGAGACGAGGTCGCCGGTCACGCAGACGATCTCCGGTCGCCTCGCGGCGACCCATTCGACGGCACGCGAGCTCGCACGGTTGCCCAGCGACAGCGGCGCGCCGAGATGGAAGTCGGAGAGATGGCCGATGCGGACCCCGTCGAGAGCGTGGGGAAGCCCGTCGATCGTCACCTCGACGACGCGCGTGCGTAGCCACCCGGCCTCGAGCCAGCCGTAGAGCCCACAGGCGACCACGACCGCGCAGGTAATCGCGATGATCGAGATAAGCGTCATGGGAGCTGCCGAGGAGTCGAGGGGGTTACGACCGCGACAGCGGGCGCCTTCAGGGATCTGCGCTGTCCGGAGGGCAGGGATCGAGCGGCAGGGATCCGCTCCTGCGGATTCCTGCTTGCGGACAAGCTAGAGCGCGAGCTTCTCGAGAACCGGCTGCACCGAGACGACGTGGCGCTTGAAGCGGAGCTCGGCGTCCGAGAGGCCCGCGGCCACTCCGATCAGCTGCGACAGGTGCAGGATCGGCATCTGGAAGTCCTTCCCCGTCTGCTTCTTCAGTTTCGACTGCCATGCATCGAGCGACAGGTGGCAGAGCGGGCAGGGCGTGACGATGGCGTCCGCGCCGGCCTCCTTCGCCTGCTCGATCGGCTGGATCAGCTCGCCGAGCGCCGTGTCCTCGCGCGCCTGGATGATCGGGAACCCGCAGCACTTGATCTTCGCCGGGTAGTCGATCGGTTCGCCGCCGCACGCGGTGATGATCCGCTCCAGTGAGTCCGGCTTGTCCGGGTCTTCGAAGCCCATCAGCTTCGACGGGCGGAGGATCTGGCAGCCGTAGAACGGCGCGATCTTCAGCCCGCGCAGGCCCTTGTGCGCGACCTCCTGCAGCTGCGCGAAGCTCTCGCCCGCGACGAGCCAGAGGAAGTGGACGCAGTCGACGTCCGTCTCGTAGCGGGGCGCACCCACCCGCTCGAGGTTGTCGTTCACCCGCTCACGGAGCGCCGCGTCGTGGAGCAGCTGGTGGTTCGCCTGGCGAAGGTTCAGCGTGCAGACGTTGCAGACAGTCATCAGCGTGTCGACGCCGGCTGCGGCTGCGTAGGCGAGGATTCGCGCGTTGAGGTGGAGGTAGTAATCGGGCTCCGCCTCGTGGATGTCGCCTGCGCCGCAGCAGGTCACGGACTCGAGCTCGACGAGCTCGTAGCCGACCTTCGGTGCGAGCGCCTGCGTCGACGTGTCGAGCTCCTTCGCCGACAGGCTCGCGAGGCATCCCTTGTAGTAGGCGACCTTCTTCACGGGCGAGGGAAGCCTAGTCCGACGTCTCGGCGTCGTCGGGGAGGTACGGCCGAACGAACGACCGCGGGTCGTCGTACGGATGGCTCGGGCCGTCGACGGTGTCGCCCTCGTGCGCGAGGTGCATGAGCGCCCGCTCGCCCTGGACGATGCCGGCCGCGCCGTCGCGCCCCTGCGTCTTCACGAGGTCGTAGAGCGCGCGCGACTCGTCGACGTCCGCCGCGACGTGAGGCGGGAAGGGCGGCGGTACCTTGCCCTTCGGCAGCAGCGACATCGCGAACTTGATCTCCTTGATCGCCTTCACGACGCCCTGTGTCTTCGGCACGAGCTCGGTCTCGCGGAGCCAACCTGTCGTCTTCGCGGACGTGACGAACCACTTCGCGTGCTTTGCGCCCATGTCGCGGTCGATCCCGGCCTTCATCGCCTCGGCGCCGAGCTTCGCGATCGCGTCGCGCGGGTCGACGCCCTTCGGGCAGCGCTCGTTGCAGAAGTAGCACCGAGTGCAGTCCCAGATCCCGTGCTCCTCGCTGTAGCGCTCCAGCCGCTCGATCGTCGCGCCGTCGCGGGCGTCGCCGACGAAGCGGAACCCCTTCGCGAGCGCCGCCGGGCCGAGGAAGTCGGGATCGGACTCCATCGAGTTGCACTCGGAGACGCAGCAGCCGCAGTTGATGCAGAGCGACTCCTTGTGGATGACGTCCATCCTCTGCTGCGGGACGACGTTCTCGCGCTCGGTCGACCGGTCGAGACGTGGCTCCAGGTACGGCTGGATCGCGCGCATCTTCTGCCAGAACGGATCCATGTCGACGACGAGGTCCTTCACGATCGGCAGGTTCCCCATCGCCGAGATGACGGGCACGTGACCGTCGGTCATGATGTCCGCGATCCGCGTCTTGCACGCGAGCACCGCGCCGCCGTCGACCCGCATCCCGCACGAGCCGCAGATCATCATGCGGCAGCTTCTGCGGTACGCGAGCGTCCCGTCGACCTTGTCCTTGACGACGTCGAGCGTGTCCAGGAGCGTCGCCTCGTCGGAGACGTCGACCTCGTACGGCCGGAGCGCCCGCTCGCCGGTCGACGCGTCGTAGCGCCAGATCTTCAGCTCGACCTTCACGCCGTCCTGCTTCGCGTCGCCGGGATGGCTTCCTCGGGGCACCCCATCCCACCACCCGCTGCCAATTCTATCGGCGCCGTTGTCTCATTGTGCAACGGAAGTGGCCCAGCTCTGTGCCGACATCGTCCCATCAGTACGTCCTCACCATCGGCTCCCACCGCGTCATCCGCACCTCGGCGTAGCTCAGCTGCGCCTCGCCGTCGACCCAGCGGGTGATCGAGTGCTTGAGGAAGTTCTCGTCGTCGCGCTCCGGGAAGTCCGAGGGGCGCGAGTGGGCGCCGCGCGACTCCTGCCGCGCGAGCCCCGCCTGGAGCATGCAGGCGCCGAGGTCGAGGAGGTAGCCGAGCTCGATCGCCTGCGTGAGGTCGCTGTTGAAGACCGTGCCCTTGTCCTCGACGATCACGCCGCGCTCGTAGCGGCGGCGGTAGTCGTCGATCAGCCCGAGCTGCTTCTCCATGCGGTCGGGGTAGCGGAAGACGCCGAAGTTCTCGAGCATCGACTGCCCGAGCTCGTCGCGGATCTGCCACGGACGCTCGCCGGTCGAGACGTCGAGGAGGCCCTTGACCCAGGTCTCCGCGTCTGTGCGCACGGCCTCCGCGTTCCCGTCGGCGGACATGCCCCGGCCGAGCGCGTACTCCGCGGCGTGCCTCCCGGCGCGGCGGCCGAACGTGATCGTCTCCATGAGCGAGTTGCCGCCGAGCCGGTTCGCGCCGTGGACCGAGACGCATGCGACCTCGCCCGCGGCGTAGAGGCCCTCGAGCTCGGTCTGCCCCCACTCGTCCGTCGCGACGCCGCCCATGTGGTAGTGGGCGCCCGGTCGAACCGGGATCGGCTCGAAGATCGGGTCGACGCCGGCGTACGTCATCGCGAGCTCGCGCGAGCCGGGCAGCTTGTTGAGGATCTTCTCCGGCCCGAGGTGTCGCAGGTCGAGCATCACCGACCCGTTGACGCCGCGGCCCGCCTCGATCTCGGTCGTCTCGGAGCGGGAGACGACGTCGCGCGACGCGAGCTCGAGCGCGTTCGGGGCGTAGCGCTTCATGAAGCGCTCGCCGTCCTTGTTGATGAGGTAGCCGCCCTCGCCGCGGCACCCCTCGGTGATGAGGATCCCGGACGGGTACATCGTGGTCGGGTGGAACTGCATGAACTCCATGTCCTTCAGCGGCAGGCCGGCGTGGAGCGCCATCGCCATCCCGTCGCCCGTGCACGCGTACGCGTTCGTCGTCGCGCGGTAGAGCCTCCCCACGCCGCCCGTCGCCAGGATCGTCGCCGATCCGGTGACCACCTTCACGCCGCCGTTCAGGAGGTCCCAGCAGACGACGCCCGTACAGCGGCCGTCCTCCTCGACGAGCCGGAACGCGAAGTACTCCTCGAGAACGACCAGCCCCTCGTCCATGCGCTTCTGCAGCTGCTCGTAGAGCACCTGAATGAGCACGTGGCCGGTGATGTCGGCCGAGTAGACGGTCCGCGGCGAGCCCGCTGCGCCGAACGGGCGCTGGTCGAGCTTGCCCTCCTCGTTGCGCGAGAAGACACAGCCCCAGCCCTCGAGCTGGTAGATGTCGCCGGGCGCCTCGCGGGTGAAGATCTCGATCGCGTCCTGGTCGCCGAGGTAGTCGGAGCCCTTCACCGTGTCGAAGGCGTGCGTCTCGGGGTTGTCGTCCGCCTTGTTGCCGAGGGCCGCGTTGATGCCGCCTTCAGCCGCCCCCGAGTGGCTTCGCGTGGGATGGAGCTTCGAGACGACGGCGACCCGCGCACCGGCATCGTGAGCCTCGATCGCGGCGCGCATGCCTGCGCAGCCGGCGCCGACGACGAGCACGTCGAAGGAGGCGTCCATCGCTTGGAAACTATCGGATGCGATCAGCGTCGGGCCGCCCGACCTCGCCGCTCGTATCCGGCGTGGACGGCCACTCGGCCGCCCACGCCGGGTGGGTTCACCCCTTGATCGCGATGATTCGGGGATGCAACCCCTCGTTGTCACCGGGCAGCGCGTCGAGATGGTCGACGAGCCTCGCGACCGCTTGCTCATCGCATCCGTCGACCAGCGTGGTCGGCCTCTGCCACTCTCCACGGCGGCAGGGTGAGGGTGAGACCGGCGGAAGCCGGCCCCACCCGCGCTTACTTTTCCTTCTTGACCTTCTTCACGACCTCGACGGTCGCGCTCCCACAAGCCGAGCCGTTGAGCTCGTTGTTC
The DNA here is from genome assembly GCA_963706915.1 of uncultured Actinomycetes bacterium. Classification (GTDB taxonomy): domain Bacteria; phylum Actinomycetota; class Thermoleophilia; order Gaiellales; family Gaiellaceae; genus Gaiella. The sequence goes on along the minus strand of CAVPOH010000001.1, from coordinate 455,800 downwards.
GCGTCACCCTGATACGTGACCCTCCAGTTCCACGTGCCAACCTCGTGCTTGGGGACCTCGAAGCCGACGGACGTCGTGGCGCCCGTCCCCGTCAGCGGGACGTCCTCGACGTGCGCCGGCGTACCCGAACAGGATGGATCGTTCGGCGGGAAGAGCACGAACGTCACGGGACCCGTCGGTCGGTAGGCGGAGGCGAGGTCGACTCTTGCGTGGATTCTCTGGTCGTCCTCCGCTTGGCCGGGAACCGCGGTGACGGAGAGCACGGGGGTCGCCTTCTGCGCCACGAAGACCGTGGCATCACAGGCCGTCGTCGCCGACGTGTTGTTGGCGTCACCCGAGTACTCGCTTGTGACACGCCATGTCCCGACACTCTCCGGCACGAAGTTCGTCGTGCGCGGGTCGGATCCAGCCACCTGGAGCGTCTCGGCCGCGACGGGGTCGGTGCACGACGGATTGTCCGGTCCGAACAGCCGAACCGTCAGGGTTCCCGTCGGCGACGACCCGAGCACGCTCGCGCCGGCGGTCACGGCCTGCCCAACCGTGGCGTTGGCGGGCGAAACGTAGGGCACGAGGCTCGTCGAGCGCTTCGAGACGACGACCCAGGGCGAGCAACCGGAGGCGAGCGGGAAGTTGAACGCGTCACCCGGGTAGGTGGCTCTCAACCGCCACGTCCCCACGCCCAGAGGGCCGAGCCGCGCTTCGAACGTCGACGTCGTCACCGATTGCACGAAGGCGGGGGTGCCCGTGCAGGACGTGTCACCGGGGGCGTGGAGCGCAACGGTCAGCGGGTTGCTCGGCTGATAGGCGAAGAACTCCCCGCGAACAACCGCGAGGACTCCTGGCTCGTACGGCGCGGGGGTCCAGTTCGTGAGACTCAGCCCAGGAGTCCGCTTCGTGACGTTCGTCGTGTACGCGCCGCAAATCGTGTGCGTCAGCTCGTTGCGGGCGTCTCCGACATATGTCGCTGACCAGGTCCACGTCCCGAGCTGATCGAAGGCCTGCGGCACACCGAACGGGAGGCTCGCGCTGTAGGCACCGTTGCCGCGGACTTCCACCTGCGCGAGCCAGAACGGCGGCTGCGACGGGTTGGCGCATTGCTGCCCGGGTCGATGCAGGCGGAGGATGAGTGTCCCCGTGGGATCGTTGCCGTTCTCGAGGATCGCGACGGGCATTGCGTTGGTGCCGATTCCGGCGGTGGCGGGAGCACTGATCCTGAGGCTCGGGCGCGCCTTCGCACACTGTTGGCCGTACTGCCCGTATTGACCGTATTGCCCGTACTCACCGTACTGACCGTACTGGCAGTCGTCCGCGGCGAAGGCGGGACGGCCACCGTCGAGAACGAGCGTGACGACGGCGACCGCGAGCACCGCTGTGAGAAGCACAGCTGTCGCGTTGCGCCACGGCGTCCTTCGAATCGTGTTCATCGGCATCGCTTCCTCCTTCGTCTCACGGCTCTATCGCGCCGATTCCCGTGCGATCGGCGAGCACGACGCCCGCGCACGCGAGCGCGACGAGCGTCACCACGGGCATCTCCCAGTCCCAGTCGAGCCCCGCGTGGGCCGCGAAGACGACGAACGCCGCGCCCCCGGCCGCGACGATCGGATCCCCTCGCCCGCGAATGGCTGTCGCCAACGGTGCCGCGACGACGACGAGAACGAGCGCCAGCCCGAGGGGGCCGAGCTCCGACAGCGTTTCCAGGTACAGGCTGTGCGCATCGCGCACGTCCGCCGCGACCGTCCGGTGCTCGCGCCAGGTCAGGAAGAAGCTCCCGGCGCCGCTGCCCAGGAGAGGCCGCTCACCCACCTCGTCGAGCGCGGCGCGCCAGTACGCCGACCGGTAGCTCGAGGTCGTCGAAGGCGGATGCTGCACCGCCACCGCGAACGCCGCGAGCGCGATGCACGAGATCAGCGCGAGCGCACCGCGGCGACCGGGTGTCGGGACGGCGGCGCCGATCGCCGCGGCACCGGCGGCGGCGATCACCAGCGGTATGCCGGCTCCCCCCGCCGCCATGGTGATCGCCCAGGCGCCGCCGCCGACCGCGAGCGCCGACGCCGCCCTCCCGACACCTGTCCAGCGCTGGGCCCGCGGCGAGAGCGCCACCAGCGCACCGAGCCCCACGGCGAGAGCGAGAGCGCCTCCGCGGCTGCCAGAAAGGCCGAGAGCGAGCACGAGCAACGACGAGACGGCCTGGAGCGCTCGCGCCCATCGCCCGAGCACCGGCGCCAGCCCGATTGCGACGACGGCGCCCATTGCCGTCAGCACGCCCATCGCATTCGGGTAGCCGACGGGCTCTGCGAGCAGGCTCCCGTAGTACGGATCGACCGGGACTCCGGAGAGAGCACGCATTCCGAGCCCGACGACGGCCAGGCAAGAGATCGCCGCGACGAGCGACAGCAGGAGGACTGACCGGGAGCATCGGTCGACCAGGGCCCCGACGGCGGCTAGCGCCGTGACGTAGAGGACGCAGCGCCGGACCTCGAGCTCCACGCCCGCACCCGGCGCGGCCCAGAGCGAAGAGAGCGCGACCCAGGCGGTCAGCAGGACGAGCGCACCACCCGTCACGGCGAACGCGAGCGAGGGGAGGCGGATGTCGAGCCGGAGCAGCGCGAGCGCGCCGGCCGCCGCAAGCGCGACGGTCAGGGTAGTGACCGAGCGCCCGAAGTACCCGCCGTCGGCCAGGCCGAGCGGCAGCACCGCGAGGGCAGCGAACGCTGCGGCGGCGGCCCCGCGCCACGACGGGCCGGTCCGGCTCGGGAAGCGCCGGGGCCTCGAGTGCGCGAGTCGGACGGCGCGATCCGCCTCGAACGGGCCTGGGAGCGCGGCTCGTGCGTGCGTCACCACGCTCGCAGGGTGCGAGGCGCGCCTAATCGGGCGCTAACTCGGCGCTCATCCTGGCCCACGGGTCATCTCCCGGAGAGGCGAGAAGCGGCGTCATGCCGCTCCTCGCCTTGCGGTTCGTGGGCGCTTGGCGCGCCGCCGGCGTCAGCCCTGCCACTTCGCAGACCAGTCCGCGCCACCGGAGTCGCACTCGTAGTGCGTGCCGTCCTCGTCGTACGGCACGTGGACCTGGAAGCGGCCCGTCGCCGACGTGCCGGACCCGTCGAACGCCCCGGAGAACTTCACCGTCGTGCCGCCGCTCGTCGTGCCGCTCGTCGAGAACGTCCCGTCGGCCGCGACCGGGATGACGCCGGTGAAGGTCAGGCCGGCGCTGAGCCGCCCCGGCGGCTGGCAATCGGCCTCATAGCTGAACTTGAACTGCGAGAAGCTCCGACCGTCGGCCGCGACGACGAAGTTGATGCTGCCGCCGGTGCTCGCGAAGCCTCCGAAGAAGCCGGCCCTGGCAGGCGGAGCGGCGGGCGGTGGAGGCGGTGGAGGAGGCGGCGGCGCCGGCGGAGGCGGAGGCGCGGGAGGCGCCGGTGGGCTGGGCGGTGTCGGCGTCAGGCTTGAGCGCCGCACGATCTCGCAGTCGCGGCTCACGCTCTCGCCTCTCTCGGCGACGACCGTGTCCCGGCCGGCGCCGCAGACGAAGCGATCCTTCCCCGCGCCGCCGTTCAGGTAGTCGCTGCCGCCGAGGCCGAAGAGCGCGTCGTTCCCGTTGCGCCCGTACAGCTTGTCGGCGCCGGGGTGCCCCGAAGCGTGTCGCTCTTCGCGGTGCCCATGATCGTCCCGGCGAACGCGGAGGTCGTGACCACCGCCGCGACCGCGACGGCGCCGACGACCACGCGAGCCGGCGGCGACACCAGTCGTGCCGCGCACGATCTCATGGTGATCCTCATGCTGACTCGTCTCCTCTCCGTGCGGTTCGCATGCACGGAGAGTCGGCGCGGCGGCTAACAGCGGCGTAACGGCCGTCTCACGACGGTCCTGCAGCGCTCACGCGCTGATCTGCTCGGGTGTACCCCCGGCCGGCTCCTGGAAGAGCGTCAGCTGGAGCCCCGCTGGCGCCTCGAGACGGGAGTTGCGCGAGCCCCAGGGCGTCCTCGTCGGCTCGGCGATGACAGTCGCCCCGGCTTCGGCCAGCCGCCGCGTCGCCTCCTCGGCGTTGTCGATCTCGAAGGCGATGCGGATGTGTCCCGCGACCCGACGGCCCACCTCGACCTCGTCGATGTACACCGCGTGGGCGGGGTCGGTCAGCTCGAGCGTCGCCCTGCCGGCGTCGAGAATCGTCACGTGGCCGTGCTCGCCCGAGAAGGCGCCGAGCTCCGGTAGCCCGAGCACGTCGCGGTAGAAGCGGAGCGCCTCGTCGTAGTCGTCGGCGGTGACGACCACGCGGAGCTGGTGGACGCTCACCCCGCGCGTGGCCCGGCCGCGGCGACGGCCGGCTCGACCTGGTCCGCGAATCGCTTCTCGAAGTTCTCGCGGAACATCGAGGCGAGCTCGCGCGCCTTCGCGTCGTACGAGGCCGGGTCGGCCCACGTCGAGCGCGGGTCGAGCAGCGCGGTGTCGACGCCGGGAACCGCGACGGGAACCTCGAACCCGAACACCTCGTCCGTGCGGAACTCGACGGCGTCGAGCGCCCCCGACAGCGCCGCGGTGAGCAGCGCGCGCGTCGCCTTGATCGGCATGCGATGCCCCTCGCCGAACGGCCCGCCGGTCCAGCCGGTGTTGACGAGCCAGACCGTCGCGCCGTGCTCGGCCAGCTTGTCGCCGAGCATGCGCGCGTACAGCGCGGGGAACTGCGGCATGAACGGGGCGCCGAAGCACGTCGAGAACGTCGGCTGCGGCTCGGTCACGCCGATCTCGGTGCCTGCGAGCTTCGCCGTGAACCCGGAGAGGAACCAGTACCGCGCCTGGTCGCGCGAGAGCCGGGCGATCGGCGGGAGGATCCCGAACGCGTCGGCGGTGAGGAACACGACGGTGCGCGGGTGACCCGCCATCTTCGACGGGTGCGCGTTCGGGATCTGCTCGAGCTCGTACGCCGCGCGGGTGTTCTCCGTCTTCGAGTCGTCGTCGAGGTCGACGACCCCCCGCTCGTCGATCGCGACGTTCTCGAGGATCGTCCCGAACGTGTGCGTCGTCCGGAAGATGTCCGGCTCCGCCTCCGGCGACAGGCGGATCACCTTCGCGTAGCAGCCGCCCTCGACGTTGAAGACGCCGTTCGTCCCCCATCCGTGCTCGTCGTCGCCGATGAGGCTGCGCGACGGATCGGCGGAGAGCGTCGTCTTGCCGGTGCCCGAGAGGCCGAAGAAGATCGCGACGTCGCCGTCGGCGCCGACGTTGGCCGAGCAGTGCATCGGGAACACGCCCTCGAGCGGGAGCCGGTCGTTCATGACCGTGAAGATCGACTTCTTGATCTCGCCGGCGTAGAAGGTGCCGCCGATCACGACCTCGGTGCGCGACGGGTGGAGCACGACGAACGTCCCCGTGCGCGTCCCGTCCGTCTCGGGGTCCGCCTCGACCTCGGGGGCGTGCAGCACGAGCGCCTCCGGCTCGTGCGCCTCGAGCTCCTCCTCGGTCGGGCGGATGAACATCGTCTTCGCGAAGAGCGCGTGGTACGGGCTCGCGGTGACGACCCGGACGCCGATGCGATGCGCGGGATCGGCGCCCGCGAACGCGTCGATCACGTAGAGACGCTCCTGCGCGGAGAGGTGCTCGGCGACCTTGCGCCGAAGACCGTCGAAGTGGTGCTCCTCGATCGGCGCGGTTGATCTCGCCCCACCAGATCCGGTCCTCGGAGCCCGGCTCCCGGACGACGAACTTGTCCTGCGGCGACCGTCCGGTGAAACGGCCGGTGTCGACGGCGAGCGGCCCTCCCTCGGCCAGCCGGCCGTCCCCGCGTTTCAGCGCGTCGGTGTAGAGCTGGGACGTCGTCGGGTTCCGGAGCACGTCGCCGGTCGGCGCCAGCCCGTGTCGCTCCAGGTCCAGTCCCGTCGTCGTCGCGGTCATCGTCGAAGCTCTCCCTCCGTCGCCGCGCGCCCAGGCGAGGGCAGCGCCTCACGTCAGCTGCAGGGGAAACCTAGTCGCAACGGCGTGACATGGCAGCGGACCTAGCCGCAAAGCCCGCGGACGAGCAGGCGCTGCAAGGCGGCCTCCTGCGGGGGCTCGAGGGGATAGACGTTCACCGCTACGACGAGCAGGCGGTCGCCGCGCGCGCCGACCACGGTGACCGTCCCGAGCAGGTTCCCCGTGTGGCCGACGACCGCTCCGCAGTCGGTCTGGAAGCGCGCGAGACCGAGCCCGTAGCGCGCCCCGTCGGGCGGACGCATGCGCCGCCCGAGGTCGCTTTCGAGCACACGCGTGAAGAAGCGGTCGAGGTCGGGCGCCGAGGACACCGCCGCCGCCGCGGCCCAGGCGGAGCGCGCTGTCCGCGGGCCCGTGTCGCGGAGCTGCCCCGTCGCGACGCCGTCGCGCGAGGCGCGCGCGTGCCCGTGGAGGTAGTCGCCCGGCACGCGTCCCGGCTCGAAGGCCGTGTCGTCCAGCCCGTACGGCTCGAACACCTCCCGGCGAAGGAGCTCGCGGAGCGGCGTGCCGGTCGCCGCCTCGAGCACGAGCCCGAGCGCGAGGTAGTTCGTGCTCGAGTAGGCGTAGCCGTGGCTCCGGGGCCGGCGATCGGCGATTGCCACGAGTCTCCGCGGGACGAGGTCGCCGTCGAGGAGCTCCCGGTCGAGGGTGTAGTCGTAGAGGCCGGCAGTGTGGTCGAGCAGCTGGCGCACGGTCACGCGGTCGCCGTCGCGAAGGAGCCCGGGCACGTAGCGCGAGACCGGGTCGTCGAGGGAGAGCGCGCCGCGGTCCGCGAGCGAGAGCGCGAGGACCGCGACGAAGGTCTTCGTCACGCTCCCGACGCGGAAGCGCTCGCGCGGCGAGGCGGCGCCGCGGGCGAGCTCATCCACGTCGTCCCCCTCGCGGAGCCGGACGAGAACGCCCGGTACGCCCGTCGCGACGAGCTCGTCCGCCTCGGCCTCTAGGGAGGGCGCCGGCTCGCCGCGCCGCACGGCCACGACGATCGCGAGCGCCCCCAGGGCGACGGCCACCACGAGAGCCACGGCGAGCACGCGTCTCATCGAGCGCCGAATCTAGGAGACGCGCCCGCCGCGCGCCAGGGTCAGCTCGGCGTCGGCACGACCTCGCCGACGTCCGCGTCGCGGGCGACGAGTGCCGCGTAGCGGCCGCCGAGCGCGAGCAGCTCCTCGTGCGTGCCGCGCTCGACGACGCGCCCGCGGTCGAGCACGACGATCTCGTCGGCGTCGCGCACGGTCGAGAGCCGGTGCGCGATCGCGATCACCGTGCGGCCCTCCGCGAGCCGCTCGAGGGCTGCCTGCACGGCGCGCTCGGTCTGCGTGTCGAGTGCGGAGGTCGCCTCGTCGAGCACGAGGATCGGCGGGTTCCGGAGGATCGTCCGCGCGATCGCGATCCGCTGCTTCTCGCCGCCGGAGAAGCGGTAGCCGCGCTCGCCGACGACGGTCTCGTACCCCTCGGGAAGCGACGCCACGAGCTCGTGGATCTGCGCCGCCCGCGCCGCCTCCTCGATGTCCTCGTCCGTCGCTTCTGGCCGGGCGAAGCGGAGGTTCTCGCGGACCGTCGCGTGGAACAGGTAGGTCTCCTGCGAGACGACCCCGACCGCCTCGGTGAGGGAACGGAAGTCGAGCTCGCGAACGTCGATGCCGTCGATCGTGACCGTTCCGCGAGTCGCGTCGTAGAGGCGCGCGACGAGGTAGGCGCAGGTCGTCTTCCCCGAGCCCGTCTCCCCGACGAGCGCGGTCTTCGTCCCCGCCGGGACGGTGAACGTGACGTCCTCCAGCGTCCACGACCGGCTCTCGTAGCCGAACCACACGTCGTCGAAGGCGACGTCGCCCTGCGGCCGCTCGATGCCGCGCGTGCCCTCGACGATGTCGACGGGCTGGTCGAGGTAGTCGAAGATCCGGTCGAAGAGGGCGAGAGAGCTCTGCACCTCGAGCTGGACGCCGAGCAGGCTGCCGATCGGGAAGAACAGCCGCGTCTGCAGGGTCGTGAACGCGACGAGCGTGCCGATCGTGATCGTGTCGGCGCCGCGCGAGATCGTCCAGCCGGCGAAGAGGTAGACGAGGGCCGGCATCACCGCGAACGTCGTCTGGATCGCGGCCATCATCCATCGCCCGGTCATGCGGCTCCGCACCTCGAGGCCGGCGAGGCGCTCCGACTCCGTCGAGAAGCGCTCGGCGAGGTCGCCCGTGCGGCCCATCGTCTTCCCGAGCAGGATCCCGGAGACCGAGAGTGACTCCTGGACGAGCGAGGAGACGTCCGCGAGCGATGCCTGGCGCTCGGCGGTGACCTTCTTCCGCTGCTCGCCGACGCGCTTCGTGAGCCAGACGAAGAGCGGGAGGAGCGCGAGCGCGAATGCGGCGAGCCGCCAGTCGAGCAGCACCATCGCGACGACGGTCGCGAGCACCGTCGTCACGTTCGAGAGCACCGAGGTCGCCGTCGAGGTGACGACGTTCTCGATCCCGCCGATGTCGTTCGCGATCCGGCTCTGCACCTCGCCCGTCCGGGTCCGGGTGAAGAACGCAAGCGAGAGCCGCTGCAGGTGGCGGTAGACGGCCGTCCGCAGGTCGTGCATCACCGCCTGGCCGACGAGGTTCGAGAGGAGCGTCTGCCAGACGCCGAGGATCCCGGTGACGATCGGGATCGCGACCATGCCGGCGACGAGCGCGGTCAGGAGCCCGAGCTCGACGGTCGCCTGGCCGGTCTGCGGATCGACCTGGATCGCCGTGTCGAGCACCTCGCGGAGCAGGAACGGCGTCACGACGCCGAGCCCCGCCGAGATGACGATCAGCAGCGAGACGAGCCCGAGTCGCGCCTTGTACGGCCGGAAGAGCCGGATGATCCGCCGTGAGGTTCGCCTTCCGGACGGCCGGGTCCGCCGGGCGCTCGGGAGGGTCGAGGCTCGATCGTTTCCCACCGCCGTCCGGGCACCGATTCGAGTGTACGGACGACCCGTCCGCTCGCCGCGGCGCGCGCCCCTAGGCGAGGGCTTCGATCGTCGTCCGGACGGTTGCGGTCAGGTCGCGGGCAGCGGCGATCGTCGCCTGCGCCGGCTCGACACGGATCGGCTCGCCGACGACGACACGCACCTGGGCGCGTCGCGGGACGCGCGTCCCCGGCCGGAGCGCGCGCTCGGCGCCGAGGATCCTGACCGGCACGATCGGCGCGCCCGTGCCGAGCGCGAGCCGGGCCGCGCCGCGGAGCCACGGGCGCCCGTCGCTGCCGAGGACCGTCCCCTGCGGGAAGATCGCGACCGCGTCCCCCTCGGCGAGCGCGAGCGCGGCCGCTGCCATCGCGTCGAGATCGCCGCGACCGCGGCGCACGGGGATCCCGCCGAGCCCGTCGAGCACGCCGCCGACGAGGCGGTTCGCCCAGAGCTCCTCCTTCGCGACGAAGCGCAGCGGCCGGTCGAGCGCGGTGCCGAGGAGGAACGGGTCGAGGAGCGAGTCGTGGTTGGAGACGACGACGATGCGGCCCCGGCGGCAGCCGGGCGCCCGCTGCGCGCGCGCCCCAGACCGCTCGGACCACCGGCGCGACGACGGCCCGGACGGCACCGTAGAGCTTCATGCGGCGGCGGCCGCGAAGCGCTCGAGCGAGCCGTGGACGTGCTCGACCCAGGCGCGCCAGCGGGGCAACCGCACGAGCTCGCCCGAGCCGCCGACGCACCGCGGCTCCGTGGAGCGCGCGATCGAGGATCGTGTACGTCCCCGTCACTCCGAGCGCCCGCGCCCGCTCGAAGCCGCGGCGCGAGCTCCCGGGGCTCACGCCGGGAACGCCGGGCAGCCAGCGGTCCCAGGCGCCGTGGAGGACGTCGAGCCGCTTGCCCTCGAGCCCGTCCAGCGAGAGCTCGTCGGGAATCCACGGGGCGAGGCCGAGCACCCCCTCGACGCTGTCGTGCGCGGCGACGCCGATCGAGACGGCGCCTCCCATCGAGAAGCCGATCAGCAGCGCGTGGCGGGTGCCGAGCCGGTCGACGAGGTCCAGGGTCGCGGCGGTGTCGGCCATGCACGAGTCGAGCGTGTTCCAGCTCTTGACCCGGTAGCGCACCTCGGCGAACGCGATCTCCGGATGCCGCGGCGCGAGCTCCTCGGCGAGGAGCTCGCTCGTCGCGCTCCAGGTTCCCGGGACATGCTTCGCCGTGCCGCCGTTCGCGAGGACCGCGGCAAGGCTGCCGCCCTCGTTCCGGAGGCGGGCCTCGGCGCCCGTGGGCAGCGGCACGAGCCTCGTGCTCATGCCGCACGCCGGTCCGGGCAGGTTCGGAGCGGCATGCGCCGTCTCCTCGCGCGCGACGCGCGTATCCCGCCGGCGTGCCGTGCACGAGATCGCCCGCGAGCAGCTCCTCGTCCTCGGCGACGAGCGCGGCCCAGTCGACGAGCAGGACGTTCGCATGCGCATCCGCCGCGTCGCGGAGGACGTCGTCGAACCCGGTTCGCTCGGTACCGTCGCGGACGATCGTCGCCCAGACGAGGCACCGGTCCGGTCCGACGAGCGCGACCGCCTCGTCGACGAGCTCGCGGAAGCGGGCCTCGGTGCCCTCGGCGTCGTTCGTCCCGAGGCTGACGACGACCACGGGCGCGAGGGCGCTCCGCCGCTCCCGCAGCACCGCGAGCCCCTCCTCGGTCGACCGACCCTCCCGGTCGTGGGCGTCGATGTCCCAGTGGGGAAGCGCCTCGCGGAGGTACGGATCCGTTCCGACGTTGAGCGAGTCGCCGACCATCGTCAGAGCGCCGGTGCCGGTCGCCGCCGCGTTGTCGTCGTCGCGGCCGACGGCGAGGAACGCCACCGCGGCTGCGGCGGCGAGCAGGAGCAGTGTGAGCGTGAGGCGCATGGCAGGCGTCGAGGAAGCGGGCGAGAAACGTTAGACGTGGATACCGCGGCCGCGATCGACCGGTTTCTCGCGAGCCCATCGCTCTCGGACGCGACGCGGCGCGCCTACCGCGCCGACCTGCGGGACTTCGCCTCCTGGCTGTCCGACCGCGGCCTCGAGCTGGACGACCTGGACGTGCGGACGCTCGCGGAGTACACCGCGGAGCTCGGAAGGGCGCGGCGTCGCCTCGCCCCGGCCACGATCTCGAGGCGGCTCTCCGCGGTTCGCGCGCTCGCCCGGCACGCGCTCGGCCCTGCAAGGGTCCCCGAGGCGCCGCTCGCGCCGCGGCACGCCCGTCGCCTCCCCGAGACGCCGAAGGTCGCGGAGGTGGAGCAGCTCGTCGACACCGTCGACGGCGACGACCCCCTCTCGCTGCGCAACGCCGCGCTCGTTGAGCTCGTCTACTCCTGTGGTCTTCGCTCCGCCGAGGCCGTCGCGCTCGACCTCGCCGACATCGACCTCGACCGCGAGCACGTGCACGTCCGCGGCAAGGGCGGCAAGGAGCGGCTCGTCCCGCTCGGGGAGGAGGCGGCCTGGCGCGTCGGGCGGTGGCTTCGTGACGGCCGTCCGGCTCTCGTGCGCGGCGCCTGCGACGCGCTGTTCGTCTCCGTCCGCGGCCGGCGCCTCGACACGAGCGTCCTCCGCCGGCTCCTTCCGAGCCCGCACCGGCTGCGGCACGCCTACGCGACGCACCTTCTCGAGGGCGGCGCAGACCTGCGGACGATCCAGGAGCTCCTCGGCCATGCCTCGCTCTCGACGACCCAGGTCTACAGCCACGTCGACGCCCGTCGCCTGCGTCGCGTGTACGACCACTCCCACCCGCGGTCGTAGGCGCGCCGCAGGAGGACGCGGCACGCCGCCGAATCGGGTCCCGCCGCGATGAGCGATCGCCCCGATCCCGACGTCGAGAGCTTCCTGCTCCTCCTCGCGGCCCGCCGCTCGCCGAGGACGGTGGACGCGTACCGCCGCGACCTCGCGGCCTGCGACGCGTCGCTCGACGGCCCCGTCGGAGCCGCGACGAAGGACGAGCTCGAGACGTGGCTCGCGACGATGCGCGCGGACGGCCGCGCGCCGTCGACCATCGCGCGCCGGCTCGCCGCGGTGCGGGCGTACCTCCGCCATCAGACGCTCGTCGGTGCCCGTGCAGACAACCCCGCCGCGGGGATCGCAGGCCCGCGACGGCCTCGCACGGTGCCACGCACCCTCTCCCCCGCCGAGGCCGAGCGCCTCGTCGACGCCGCGATCGGCACGACGCCGCGGGCGATGCGCGATCGCGCGCTGGTAGAGCTCCTCTACGGCGCCGGCCTGCGCGTCTCCGAGGCCCTCGGCCTGTCGCGCGGCTCGGTCGACCTCGAGCTGCGCGTGGTGCGCGTGGTCGGCAAGGGCGCTAAGGAGCGCCTCGTCCCGCTCGGCCGGCCCGCGACGGAGGCGCTGCGCCGCTACCTCGCACTCGGGCGCCCGCACCTCGACCGCCGTCATCGCCCCGACCTGTTCCTCAACGCGCGCGGCGGCGCGCTGACGCGCGCGGGCGCATTCCTGATCCTCCGCCGGCTTGCCGAGCGAGCGGGGCTCGAGCCCGGCCGCGTCCACCCCCACCTGCTCCGCCACTCGTTCGCGACCCACCTGCTCGAGGGCGGCGCCGACCTGCGCAGCGTGCAGGAGATGCTCGGCCACGCCGACGTCGCGACGACCGAGCGCTACACCCACGTCTCCGATCGCCACCGCCGCGACGCATACTTCCGCGCTCACCCGCACGCCCGCCGCCGCACCGAGCGGGCGCCGGACGCGGGCTAGAAGGGCTTGGCGAAATGGTCCCCGTCTCCAGGGTGCCGCCGGTCGTCGTGAGGCAAGGACGCAGGGAGCGTCCATGTCCGGAGATACGCACGCGACCGAGGAACGCAGCATCGCGACGATCCGGCGTTCCCCGGGGACATGGCGTCTATTTCGTCAAACCTCCTAACCGACGAGTTCGAGCGCGCGCTCGACCGTCGCCTCCGCCGGGTCGACGAGCGTGACGTGGCCGACCTTCCGGCCGGGGCGCGGCTCCTTGCCGTAGACGTGCACCCGCGCGCCGGGGAGGCCCGCGAGCTCCGCGAGCGGCGGAATGTCGCCGATCAGGTTGACCATGACGCACGGCGCCCGTGCGTCCGTCGCGCCGAGCGGCAGGCCGAGGATCGCGCGCAGGTGGTTCTCGAACTGGCTCGTCACCGCGCCGTCGATCGTCCAGTGGCCCGTGTTGTGCACGCGCGGGGCGAACTCGTTCGCGAGGAGCTTCCCGTCGACCTCGAAGAGCTCGACGGCGAGGACGCCGACGTAGCCGAGTGCGTCGAGGAGCGCCGTACAGATCGCCTCGGCGTCGGCCTGCTGCGCATCGGCGGCGGGCGCGCGCGTCACCCGGAGGATCCCGTCCCGATGGACGTTCTCGCCGAGCGGCCAGAACCGCGTCTCGCCGTCCCGCCCGCGCACGCCGACGATCGAGAGCTCGCGGTCGAACCGGAGGAGCTCCTCGGCGAGCTCGCCGTCGCCGAGCTGCCCGTCCGTCTCGACGAGCCGCTGTCCCTTGCCGTCGTACCCGAGGCGCCTCGTCTTGACGAGCGCGGGGAGCCCCGCGTCGTCGAGCGTCCCGAAGCGCGCCGTCGGGATGCCGAGCGAGCGGAAGAGCTCCTTCTCGTGCAGCCGGTCCTGGCCCCGTTCGAGCGCGGCGATGCCGGGGACGGCCGAGACCCGCGCCGCTGCCTCCACCGGGACGTTCTCGAACTCGTAGGTGACGACGTCGGCGCCTGCCGCGAGGCGATCGAGCGCCGCCGGGTCCCCGTACTCGCCGACGAGGAGCTCGCCGACCGCGCCCGCGCAGGCGTCCGCGGCAGGGTCGAGGAAGCGGAAGTCGAGCCCCAGGGGTAGGCCGGCGAGCGCGAGCATGCGGCCGAGCTGGCCGCCGCCGATGCACGCGACGAGCGTCATGCGAGCTCGTGGGTGGCTCGAGCCGAGCTCACGCAGCGGGGTCCGGGCTGTCGAGCACGGCCTGCGTCTGCGCCGCCCGGAACACGCGGACCCGCTCGGCGATCGCCGGCTCGCTCGTGCCGAGGATCGAGGCGGCGAGCAGCGCCGCGTTGACGGCGCCCGCCCGGCCGATCGCGAGCGTCCCGACCGGGATCCCCGCGGGCATCTGCACGATCGAGAGCAACGAGTCCATCCCGGAGAGCGCCTTCGACTCGACCGGGACGCCGAGCACGGGCAGCGTCGTCTTCGCGGCCGTCATGCCCGGCAGGTGGGCGGCGCCGCCGGCGCCAGCGATCAGCACGCGGATCCCGCGCTCCTCGGCGGAGGACGCGTACTCGAAGAGGAGGTCGGGCGTCCGGTGGGCCGAGACGACGCGCCGCTCGTACGCGATCGCGAGCTCGTCGAGGGTCTCCGCCGCGTGACGCATCGTCTCCCAGTCGGAGCGCGAGCCCATGATCAGACCGACGAGCGGCGTCGCCACGGGGAGGAGCCTAATGCTTGTCCGCGATGCGGGATCCGCTCGCGCGGATCCCCGCCGCTCGATCCTCCGCCTGCGGCGGAGGCAGATCCCTAGAGGAGTCGCCTTCGGCGCCGCATCACCGTGCTCGCGACTTCTTCACGAGCGCCGCCGACACCTTGCGCGCGGCGTCCCGCACCTCGCGATCGGCCTCGTCGTCCTCGGAGATGCTCTGGAGGAGCTGGACGGTGCCGCGGTCGGGCGTCCCGTTCTGGAGCGTGAAGATCGCGAGCCGCCGGACCGCGTCGTTCGGGTCACGGGCCGCGAGCTCGTTGAGCAGCGGGCGGAACGAGTTCACGTCGCCGGGATGGTCGGCCGAGAGCGCCCGCAGGGCGAGCAGCGCCGAGCCGCGCGCGCCGGCGCTCTCGTCCTCGAGCCCGCGCCGGAGCAGCTCGAGCTTCTGGCGGAAGCGGAACTGCGCGATCGCGCGATACGCAACGCCGCGCACGCGATAGTCCTGGTTGCGCGCCGCCGCCTCGAGCTCGTCGTCCCACTGCGTGCGGAGCACGGCCAGCGCCCGCTGGTCGCCCGCTGCGGCGAGCGCGTTCGCCTGCTCGGCTGCCTCCGCGAGCGTCACGCCGTCTGCAGCGATCGGGACGGAGGCCCGACGTAGCGCGCCGACGGCCGGAACAGCCGACCGGTCCGCTTCTGCTCGAGGATGTGCGCGGACCATCCGGCGACGCGGGAGCAGGCGAACATCGCCGGCGCGAGCTTCGGCGGGATCTCGGCGACGTCGAGCACGATCGCCGAGTAGTACTCGACGTTCGTCGCGAGAACGCGTTCGGGATGACGCTCCTGCAGCGCCGCGAGGGCGACGTGCTCGAGCTCCTCCGCGACCTCGACGTGCTCCGAGCCGAGCTCCTTCGCCGTCCGCTTGAGGATCCGCGAGCGGGGGTCCTCCGCGCGGTAGATGCGGTGCCCGAAGCCCATGATCCGCTTACCGCTCGCAAGCGCGTCCCGCACCCATTGCTCCGGGTCGCCCATCGCGGCGACCTCCTCGAGCATCGGCTTGACGTACGCCGGCGCGCCACCGTGGAGCGGTCCGGAGAGCGCCCCGACCGCCGACGAGAGCGCGGCACCGCAGTCCGCTCCGGTCGACGCGACGACCCTCGCGGCGAAGGTGGAGGCGTTGAGGCCGTGCTCGGCAGTGCAGATCCAGTACGTATCGATCGCCTTCACGTGGCGGGGATCGGCCTCGCCGCGCCAGCGGAGGAGGAACTTCTCGGCCGCGGTCCGCCCCTGGGCGACGACGTCCTCGGAAACGATGTCCGTCTCGCCGTCGGCGACCCGCGCCGAGCGCGCGACGATGGCCATCATCTGCGCCGAGATCCGGCCGAGATCGCTTCGCGCCTGCTCGTCCGAGATCTCGTTCAGCTTGCCGAGACGCCACTCGCCGGAGAGGCGCGCGGTCTCGGCCTGGAGGTCGGCGGGGCCGTTCCCGGTGAGGCCCGCGGGCTCGTACGGGTCCGGCTCCGGCATCGTCGAGGAGAGGTCGTCGTCGACGAGCAGGCCCCAGACGTTCTCGTACGGGAAGTGGCCGACGAGATCCTCGATGTCGACGCCGCGGTACCGGAGCGCGCCGCCGTCCCGATCGGGCTCGGCGATCTCGGTCTCGACTGCGACAACACCCTCGAGACCCGGCTTGAACTCGCTCATCCCACTCCTTGTGGTCGGGGCCGATCTGCCCCACGACGGTACCTGAGCAGGCGCCCGGCGCCGTGTCACTATCCTGCCGCGCATGCCGCGCGTCGTCACCCTCGTGCCCGGAGACGGAACCGGGCCCGAGCTCACCGAGGCGACGCGACGCGTCCTCGAGGCGACCGGCGTCGACTTCACCTGGGACGTCCGCCAGGCCGGCGTCGACGTGATGGAGTCGGCCGGAACGCCGCTCCCTCCCGAGACGCTCGACGCCATCAAGCGGACCGGCGTCGCGCTGAAGGGGCCGATCACGACCCCGATCGGCACGGGCTTCCGCTCCGTCAACGTCGCCCTGCGGCACGAGCTCGGCCTCTACGCGTGCGTGCGGCCGTGCAAGACGTACCGCGGCGTGCGGTCGCGCTACGAGGACGTCGACCTCGTCGTGATCCGGGAGAACACGGAGGATCTCTACGCCGGCATCGAGTTCGAGTCGGGCACCGACGACGCGCACGCCGTGATCGACTTCCTGAACGGCCGCCAGGCGAAGCAGATCGCCGCGAGCGCGGGGATCTCGATCAAGCCGCTCAGCCCGGAGGGCTCGGAGCGGATCATCCGCTTCGCGTTCGACTACGCGCGCGCCAACGGCCGCCGACGCGTCTCGTGCATCACGAAGGCGAACATCATGAAGTACACGGACGGCCTCTTCCTCGCCGTCTTCCGAGAGGTCGCGAAGGACTACCCGGACATCGAGGCGTGGGAGACCCTCGTCGACGCCCTCTGCATGGGCCTCGTCCAGCGCCCGGAGGAGTTCGACGTGCTCGTCCTGCCGAACCTCTACGGCGACATCGTGAGCGACCTGACCGCCGGCCTCGTCGGCGGCCTCGGGGTCGCGCCCGGCGCGAACATCGGCACCGAGGCCGCGGTCTTCGAGGCGACGCACGGCTCGGCGCCGAAGTACACGGGACAGAACCGCGTGAACCCGACCGCAATGATCCTCTCCGGGAAGCTCATGCTCGAGCATCTCGGGGAGCGCGACGCCGCACACCGGCTCGAGGAGGCGGTCGCGGGCGTGATCGCGGACGGCGAGCGCGTCACGTACGACCTCAAGCCCACGCGAGACGACCCGACCGCGGTCGGCACGTCGGAATACGCGGACGCGATCATCGAGCGCCTGCAGTAGCGCGCAGACCGAGAACACCAAGGAGAGCACAGTGAACGGAAGGAAGAAGGTCACCGTCGTCGGTGCCGGGAACGTCGGCGCGACGTGCGCCCTCGAGGTGGCGCGGAGCGACTACGCAGACGTCGTCCTCGTCGACATCGTCCCGAACTTCGCCGCCGGCAAGGCGCTCGACATGAACCAGATGGCGTCGGTCACGGGCTACGAGCCGACCATCGTCGGCAGCGAGGACTACGCGGCGACGAAAGGCTCCGACGTCGTCGTGATCACCGCGGGCCGGCCCCGCTCGCCGGGCATGAGCCGCGACGACCTCGTGACGACGAACGAGGCGATCGTCGCCTCGGTCACGAAGGAGGTCGTGCGCCGCTCTCCGAAGAGCGTGATCGTCGTCGTCTCGAACCCGCTCGACGCGATGTGCCACGTCGCGCACGCGGTCTCGGGCTTCCCGAAGGAGCGCGTCTTCGGGATGGCGGGCATCCTCGACACGGCCCGGTTCTCCGCGTTCATCGCGTGGGAGACGGGATCGTCGATCAAGGACGTGCAGGCGATGGTGCTCGGCGGGCACGGCGACCAGATGGTCCCGGTCGTGTCCGCGACGACCGTCGGCGGCGTCCCGCTCGAGCAGCTCACGACGAAGGGGAAGATCTCGAAGATGGTCGAGCGGACGCGAAAGGGCGGCGGGGAGCTCGTCGGCCTGCTCGGCACCTCCGCCTGGTACGCCCCCGGCGCCGCAGCCGCGCAGATGGTCGACGCGGTCTGCCTCGACCAGAAGCGCGTGCTGCCGTGCACGGCGCTGCTCGAGGGCGAGTACTCCGTCGACGGCCTCTACATGGGCGTCCCGGTGCGTCTCGGCGCGGGCGGGATCGAGGAGATCGTGAAGCTCAAGCTGACGGCGGACGAGAAGAAGATGCTGCGCGAGTCCGCTGGCGCCGTTCGCGAAGTCGTCGGCGTGCTCACGACCACCGCGTAGCCGCGCGGATCCCGCACAGGTGCTTCACGGCCGCTGAACACGCCCGCCAGTAGCCTTCCGCCGACATGGACCTCGGGCTCACCGGTCGCACGGCGATCGTCTGCGGCGCCACCTCGGGGATGGGCCTCGCGGTGGCCGAGGAGCTCGTCGCCGAGGGCGCCAACGTCGCGATGTTCGGGCGGCGCCGCGACCTCCTCGAGCGCGAGGCAGAGCGCCTCGGGGCGCTCGCCGTCCAGGGCGACCTCACGATTCCGCAGCACCTCGAGCGCCTCGTGCAGGCGACGGTCGGTGCGTTCGGCGGCCTCGACGTGCTCGTCCTCAACGGCGGCGGCCCACCCGCCGGACCCGCCGTCGGGCTCACGGCCGGGACCGTCGAGGAGGCAGTTGCGCTCCTGCTCACGTCGCACGTCGCGCTCGTCGGGCACGCCCTGCCGCACCTCCGCGAGAGCGGGCGCGGCCGGATCGTCGCGATCGAGTCCTCCTCGGTGCGCGAGCCGCTCCAGAACCTCGCCCTCTCGAACGCGGTCCGGCCGGGCGTCGTCGGCTGGCTGAAGACACTTGCGCGCGAGCTCGGGCCGGACGGGATCACCGTCAACACGATCGCACCGGGGCGGATCGACACCGACCGCCTGCGCGCCGTGTACGGGGCCGACGGGCCGTCGGCAGGCGACCTCGAGGACGTGCCGGCGAGGCGGCTCGGGACGCCCGCCGAGATCGCCGCCGCCGTCGCCTTCCTCGCCTCCGACCGCGCCGCATACGTCACGGGAGCCGTCGTCCCCGTCGACGGCGGGCTGACCCGAGGACTGCTGTGAGAGTCCTGCGCGCACTGCACCCACGTACGCTCGTCCTCCTGGGCGCCGCGCTCGTCGCCGTCGTCTTCTTCGCGCTCTGGACGACGACGAGCGGCGACTATCTCTACGTCCCGAACGAGGCGCAGCCCGTCGCGGACAAGATCGAGGTCGCCGGCGAGCACGACCCGGCTGACGCGGGAGGCATCTACTTCATCGACGTCCGGGTGCGAAAGGCCCGCTGGCTCGAGCAGCTGCTCCCGTTCGTCCGGCCCGACGGTGCGACCCTCGTGCCGGGCCATGCCGTGACCCCTCCGGGGCAGACGTTTTCCCAGTGGCGCATGCAGGCGCGCATGGACATGGAGCGCTCCGAGGAGATCGCTGCCGCCGTCGCGTTCCGCGAGGCGGGGCTCGACGTGGACGCGACGCCCCGCGGCGCCCTGATCGAGGCGGTGGCGATCGACGTGCCGGCAGCGAGGACGCTGCAGGGCGGCGACGTCATCGTCGAGGCCGAGGGACGACCCGTGCTGACCCCCGGCGGCCTCGTCGCCGCGATCGGGACGATCACCCCGGGAGAGAAGGTCACGCTTCGCCTCCGGCGGAGCGGCAAGACGATCGAGCGCACCGTCCGCACCGTTCGGGCGCCGGACGACGCCGAGCGCGCGATCATCGGCATCAGCATCTCGCAGGACGCCCGGATCCGGCTCCCACGGAAGGTGAGCATCGACCTGGGCGACGTCGGCGGCGCCTCCGCCGGGCTGCCGTTTGCGCTCGAGGTCTACCAGCAGCTCGGGAAGGACGTCGATCGCGGCTATCGGATCGCCGCGACGGGCGAGATCCAGCTCGACGGATCGGTCGCTCCGGTGGGCGGCATCAAGCAGAAGACGGTCGGGGTCCGGCGCTCGGGAGCGGACGTCTTCCTCGTCCCGGCTGGGGAAAACGCGAGCACCGCACGCCGCTACGCAGGGACGTTGCGGGTCGTGCCTGTGGAGAGTTTTCGACAGGCGTTGCACGTCCTGCAAACACTGCCGCCGAAATAGCTTATTTGCAGGGGTTTGTCTCCCCGGACGACACCCGCAAATTGCGGGGATTTCGTACCGAAGGGGGGTTGCACGGCACTGCGGGTCGTGGCCACAATGGCCGCTGTTCTCAGGGGTTCGAAGCGGCGACAGAGGGGACGACTTTGAGCAAGCGCTCCGGTGCTACGTGCGACGACTGCTACTTCCGTCAGGCGGGTCTCTGCGCCCTCCCCGGGAACATGACGTGCCCCACGTTCAGGGCGGCGACGGTCGGCCGGCTCGCCCCTCCCCCGCAGCCGCGACTGGTTCTCCGTCCTCCCGCCGTCGCACACGGCGCCTACGTCGCTCACGCCGGCGCGTAAGATCGCCGCGTGAGCGGCTCGCACCTCCCCCCCGGGGGTTCCCCGTCAAAAGGCGAGGGAATCCCCTGGAAAATCGTCCTCTGGGTCGTTCTCGCGCTCTACGCCGTCGTGTTCCTGCTCGTCAACAGCGAGAAGCAGGACGTGAGCTTCGTCTTCTTCACGGTGAAGACGCGGCTCATCTGGCTGATCCTCCTGAGCATGCTGCTCGGGGCGCTGCTCGCGACCGTCGGCGAGCGCTGGTGGCGCCGCCGAGGCAAGTAGCGCCGCGCCGAGGTCAGCCGAGGAGCCCGGCGAGGAGCGTCACGCCCTCGTCGACGCGCGCGGGCGGCTCGTAAGAGAACGCCAGACGCGCGGCGCTCCCGCCCCCGTCGCCCGCGAAGAAGTCCGCGCCGCTGACGAACGTCACGCCCGCCTCGGTCGCGCGCGTGAGCAGCTCACCCGCGTCGACCCCGTCGCCGAAATCGAGCCAGAGGAAGTAGCCGCCCTCCGGATGGCTCCACGTGGCGCGGCCCCCGAGCTCGCGCTCGAGCGCGCCGAGCATCGCGTCGCGCTGCGCGCGGAGAATCCCGCGGATCCGCTCGAGGTTCGGCTCGAACTGCCCGCGCTCGTGGACCTCGTGGACGATCGCCTGCGGGAGGAGCGGCGGTGAGATGTAGGTCGACACCGCGCGGTCGTCGTACGCCGCGCGCATCGCCTCGGGCACGACGAACCACCCGACGCGCAGCCCGGGCGCGACCGTCTTCGAGAACGAGGACGTGAACGTCACGTGCTCGCCGCCCTCGATCGAGTGGAGCCACGACGGCGACTCGCCCTCGAAGCGGACGAGCCCGTACGGGTCGTCCTCGAGGACGTCCAGGCCGTGTCCACGAGCGAGCTCGGCGATCCGTTGCCGCCGGGCCTCGCCGAGGGTGCGCCCGCTCGGGTTCTGGAACGTCGGGATCGTGTACAGGAACGAGATGTCGCCCCCGCGCGCGAGCTCGGCTTCGAGCACATCGGGGTCGAGCCCCTCCTCGTCCATCGGGAGCGCGACGACCTCGGCGCCGTGCCGGCGGAGGATCTTCAGCGGCCGGTCGTACGTCGGCCCCTCGACGAGCACGCGGCCCGGGCGGCGCTCGAGCTGGACCGCGGCGTAGAACACGAAGCCCTGCAGCCCTCCCGTCGTGACGAAGACCCTGCCCGGGTCGACGCCGTGGCGCTCCGCGAGCAGCTCGCGCAGCGGGCCGTACCCGCCCCCCACCCCGTACGAGAGGACCGGTTTGCCGTCACGCTCGAGCACGGCGACTGCGCAGTCCTGGACGAGGCCGACGTCGATGCACTCCGGGGACGGGGCGCCGCGCGCGAACGAGATGGCAGTCATGGCGACGAGCCTACCCCGAGGCCGTGACCGGGCCGACTGCTACCGTTCTTCCTACGGTCGACATCCGTCGGCCCGTGAGATCCGCTTCGTTCGACTCCTCTTGGGCTCGAAGGTCGTAGGTCTCGAGCCACTCACAACACAGGAGTCACATTGCCTCAGGAGACGTTCGCCGCGCTCGGCGTGAGCGCGGAGCTTGCCGCAGCGCTCGGTGCGCGCGGCATCGACACCCCTTTCCAGATCCAGTCGCGGGCGATCCCGCCGGCCCTCGCCGGCACCGACCTGCTCGCGAAGTCCCCGACCGGGTCGGGCAAGACGCTCGCGTTCGCGGTGCCGCTCGTCCAGCGGATGCCCGTCGACGACGCGCGCCCGGCCGCCCTCGTCCTCGTCCCGACACGCGAGCTCGCCGTCCAGGTGACCGCGGAGATCGAGTCGCTCGCAGCCGCGCGCAAGCTGTCGGTCGCCGCGGTCTACGGCGGCGTGCCGATCAGGCCCCAGGCGAACGCGGCGCGCGACGCGCACGTCGTCGTCGCGACGCCGGGCCGCCTCCAGGACCTCATCGACCGCCGCCTGCTCGCGCTCGACGCGGTCGAGATCCTCATCCTCGACGAGGCCGACCGCATGCTCGACATGGGCTTCAAGCCGCAGGTCGACCGGATCGTCAAGCGGCTTCCGCGCGACCGGCAGACGATGTTCTTCTCCGCGACGCTCGACGGCGAGGTGGGCGAGCTGGCGCGGGCATACACGCAGTCACCCGCCCGGATCGAGGCGGAGCTGCCGTCCGTGCACGGCCCCGTCGAGATCGACCACCAGTTCGTGCCGGTTACGCCGGACACGAAGGTCGACACCCTGATCGAGCTGCTCGAGGCCGAGCGCGGGCTCGCGCTCGTGTTCGTCCGGACGAAGCGCGGCGCCGACCGACTCGCCCGCAAGCTCGAGCAACGCGGCGTCAAGGCGCTGGCGATGCACGGCGACCTGAGCCAGGGACAGCGCCAGCGGGCGCTGGAGCGGTTCGAGAGCGGTCGCGTGACGACCCTCATCGCGACCGACGTCGCCGCCCGCGGGCTCGACCTCGACGACGTGACCCACGTCATCAACTTCGATCCGCCCGAGGACGGGAAGTCGTACACGCACCGCGTCGGCCGCACCGGGCGTGCGGGCCGCTCGGGCACGGGCGTGACGCTCGTGCTGCCCGACCAGCAGGCCGACATGAGCCGCGTCGCGCGCCTGAACGGGCACCACGACACGTTCGCGAGCACCGGGATGACGAGCGCCGCACCGAAGCTCGTCTACACGTCGCGCAGGCGCGGCGGCTGGGGCTCGACGAGGCAGCGGCGACGCTAGGAGACGGCTCGGCGTCGGCGGCCTCAGCCGCCGACGCCGGTGCACTCCGAGGCGCTCTGGAACGCCGACGTCAAGGCGCCCTCGACGTCGAGTTCCTGCAGGCGGTTGGTCGCCGCCTGGATGCCCGTGAGCGCCGTCTGCGCGGCCGTGGTGATGGCGGCCGCGACGGTCGCGACGTCGGCCGCGCTGTCGATCTCGTCGTCGACCTCGTCCTTGACGTCATCGAAGGTCTGACCCGCCTCGTCGGCGGCCGTCTCGAGCTCGTTCTGGATCTCCTCGCCGCTCGGGACGTCGGGCTTGCCGAGCGCGCGAAGGTCGTCCGCGAACGTACTCGCCGCGCTCGCGGCGTTGTCGATCACCTCGATCGATCTCGTCACCGCTCGGCAGCCCCCCGCCGGTGAGTCCCGAGCCCGCCTCTGAGATGCTCGTCGTGAAGGTCTTCAGCGCATCGCAGAAGCCGGAGGCCCACGTCGCCGGCGCGACGGCCTCGTCACCGCCGTCGGAGTCGTCCCCGCCACAGCCGGCGGCGAGCACCGCAAGCGCGACGACGAGCACGAGCGCGAACGCCATCCGCCTCATGCGAAGAAGGTGTCGTCGTGGGAGTACGGCGGCGCGCACATGCAGAGGAGCCGCACGCCGTCGGGGCCGGCGACCAGCTCATGCCAGGCGCCGGGCGGGATCAGCGCCGCGTCGCCGGACGCGACGTCGCGCGCCTCGCCGTTGATCTCGAGCCGCCCTCCGCCGTCGGTGAGGAGGTAGATCTCCTCGCTCCGGGCGTGGTAGTGGCGCTGCGTCGCCTGGCCCGGGCCGAGCGTCGCCTCGGCGAGCGACTGCGCCGGCGTGTGATGGAGCTCGCGGATCGTCGAGCCGTCCTTCGTCGTGAACGGCTCGGCCTCGGCGAGGGATCGCAGCTCCACGGCCCGATCCTATGCGGTCGTCGCCGGTGCGGCGAAATCCTCCTCAGGCGGATTTGCGCTTCAGGAGCGCCTCGATCCGTTCGAGGCGGGCGACGAGCTCCTCGCGCTCCTCGGCGTCCTGCGCGTGCTGCTGGCGCTGGAGCTGCGAGACGAAGACGGAGACGGAGACGACCAGAGACGTCGTGATCGGGATGGCGCTCACCCCGGCCAGCATGAGCAGGGCTGCGACCAGCCGCCCACCGGAGCTGGTCGGCACGACGTCGCCGTAGCCGACGGTCGTCACCGTCACCACCGACCACCACCGCGAGTCCCGGAACGTGCCGATCCCCGGATCGATCGCCCACTCGAGGATCGCCGCGACGACGGCGAGGCTCAGCGCCACGAGCGCGACCAGCCGGACCGCGCGGATGATCGTCAGCCTCTCGATGGTTGGCTGTAGGCGGTCTTCGATCGTGGGACGCACGTCCTCGGGTTCGCCCACGTGGCTCCGCCCCTTCCGTGACGGCGGTCAGCTCAGGATCCGCGAGGCCTCGCTCGCGGTGTGCCAGACCCCGGCGACGATCCCGACCACGAGGGCGGCGGGCACCACCGCGCGCCCCAGGGCGGCGACCCACCGGGCGAGCCCGAGCCGGCGCACGGCGAGCACGACGACTGCCGCCGCTGCCGCGAGCACCAGAGCGACCGTCCCGGTGAGTGCGGCGAGCGCGAGGAGCGCCGGGCGCGGCCGCCGGCCGGCGTCGCCGAGCCAGCGCTCCACGAGTACCACGACGACGAGCGCCGCGAGCCCGGGCAGCGCAACGAACGCCGCCACCGCGAGCCACCGTGGCTCGAGCAGCGTGAAGTCGACGCCGTCGTCGTGGACGAGCTGCGAGCCGCCCACCGCTGCGGCGAAGAGCGACCAGAGCCCCGCTCGAGCACGCTGCGGGATCGCCCCACGGAGCACGACGTAGAGGATCCCGTTCGCGGCACCGAGCGCGGCCATCGCACCGGCGAGCTGGAACGATCCGCCGAGCGTGACGACGCCGATCTCGAAGCCGTCGTCCGACGTGACGCCGATGACGACCGGGTCCGACAGGACGCGAAGAAGGAGCATCACGAGACGACCGCCGATGCCGCCGACCACCAACCCTGCGAGGGCCCCTGCCGCCGTCCCGGCGAGGATCGTCGTCGCGACGTCCCGTGCGTCGTCGCGGATCGAGACACGGTGACCGGCCGCCTGTGGCGCGATTGCAGCCATCGGTGAGTGCCTAGCGCCCCGCGAGCTCGGCGGCGAGCTGCGCCGTCTCGGTCGGCGTCGTCCCGACCCGGATCCCGCGCGCCTCGAGCGCCTGCTTCTTTCCCTCGGCCGTGCCCGACGAGCCGGAGATGATCGCTCCGGCGTGCCCCATCGTCTTGCCCGGAGGCGCCGTGAACCCTGCGATGTAGGCGACCACCGGCTTCGTCATCTCGGTCTCGATGAACGCCGCGGCCTTCTCCTCCTCGTCGCCGCCGATCTCGCCGACCATGACGACGTACTCCGTCTCCGGATCGTCCTGGAAGAGCCGGAGGACGTCGACGAACGACGACCCGACGATCGGGTCGCCGCCGATGCCGACGATGGTCGAGTTGCCGAGCCCCATCTGCGTCAGCTCGTGGCCGATCTGGTACGTGAGCGTCCCCGAGCGCGACACGAGGCCGATGTTCCCGGGCGTGAAGATCTCGGCCGGGATGATCCCGACGTTCGCCTTTCCGGGCGAGAGCGCGCCGGGGCAGTTCGGCCCCAGCATCCGGACGCCGTTCGCGCGGATGTACGCGTGGATCCGCAGCATCTCGTGGGCGGGCACGCCCTCCGTGATCGCGATGACGGTGTGCACCCCGGCGTCGACCGCCTCGTAGACGGCGTCCGCGGCGAACGGCGCGGGCACGAAGACCATCGCCGTGTTCGCCCCGTGGTCGCGAACCGCCTCGGCGACCGTGTCCAGCACGGGAACGCCCTCCACGTCCTGCCCGCCCTTGCCCGGGGTGACGCCTGCGACGAGGGTCGTGCCGTAGTCGCGGTTGCGGAGCCCGTGGAACCGGCCCTCGGAGCCCGTGAGGCCCTGGACGACGAGCCGCGTCTCGGTGTCGACGAAGATCGCCATCAGTGCGCCGTCCAGTGATGCTGCCGTGTTCCTGACCTGCGAGGAGCAAGCCAGGCGAGGACGCAGGGAGCGTCCATATCCGGAGATATGGACGCGACCGAGGGCGAAGGATGGCGCCGCTCATCGTGCGCCAGGGACGCGGGGGGCATTGCTGGTCGGCGCACTAGAGTCCCCTGGCCGCCTTGATCGCGATCTTGTCGAGGGTCAACCGCCCGCCGGCGACGCGGTCGCCGAGAAGCTCCTCCACCCGCTGCGCCTCCTCGCCCTCGCAGCCGGTGCGCGCGAGCCATGCGGCGAAGTCGAACGTGTGTGAGAAGAGCCGCACGTCGTCGATCCCGAGTCCCGTCTCGCCGACGATGCCCCGCCACTCCGCCTCCGTGTAGTTGCGGACGTGCGAGGGGTCGCGCAGGGACTCCGCCTCCTCGATCGCGTCGCCCATGTGGGTCGTGTCGACGATCAGGACGCGGTCACGGCTGACGCGCGCCATCTCGCGCGCCGCCGCCCGGATGTCGGCGAAGTGGTGGGCCGCAGTGCGGCACGCGACGACGTCGAACGAGCCGTCCGCGAACGGAAGCGACTCCGCGCGGCAGATGACGTCGGGGCGCATGCCCGGGGCGGGGTCGCAGCGTGACGACCTCGAGCCCCGCGTCGCGCAGCCGCCGAGCGACGTGCCCGCCGCCCGTCGCGACGTCGAGCGCCGTCGTCGCGCCGGCTGCCCAGGCGACGAGCAGCTCGAGGTCGTCGCCCTCGCGGTGCGCATCCGAGTCGACGTAGGCCTGCGCCCGGTCGCTCCAGTCCATCGATGTCATGCGGCCAGCTCGACGGCGGTCTTCGCCGCCTCGAGCATCGTCGGCGACACCCGCAGGTTCGACGGCGCCGCGTCGGCGAGGATCCGGCGCCCCTCTTCGGCGTTCGTCCCGTCGAGCCGGACGACGATCGGCAGCTCGAGCGACATCTCGCCGAGCGCCTGGAGGATCCCGCGCGCGACCTCGTCGCAGCGCGTGATCCCGCCGAAGATGTTGAAGAAGATCGCCTTGACCTGCGGGTCCTTCGTGATCACGGACAGCGCGTCGACGACCCCCTGCGCGTCGCCGCCGCCGCCGAGGTCGCAGAAGTTCGCCGGTCGGCCGCCGGCGAACGTGACGACGTCGACCGTGGACATCGTCAGGCCCGCGCCGTTGCCGAGCACGCCGACCTCGCCGTCGAGCTTCACGTACGTGACGTGCTTCTCGCGTGCGAGCGCCTCGAGAGGGTCCGCGGCGTCCCGGTCGCGCATCTCGGCGACCTCGGGATGACGGAAGAGCGCGTTGTCGTCGACCGTGAACTTCGAGTCGAGCGCCTTGACCTCGCCCTCCGGCGTGACGATCAGCGGGTTGATCTCGCAGAGCATCGCGTCGAAGCGGATGAAGGCCTCGTGAAGCTTCCCCACGATCGCCGCGATCTGCTTCTGCTCCGAGGCATCGGTGATGCCCGCCCCGTAGACGAGCCTCCGTGCCTGCCAGGGGTGGAAGCCCTCGAGGGGATCGACGTGGAGCCGGACGAGCGCCTCGGGGCTCTCCTCGGCGACCTGCTCGATGTCGACGCCGCCCCGCGTCGTGAACATGTAGAGCGCCTGCTTCTCGCCGCGGTCGAACGTGAGCGAGAGGTAGTACTCCTTCGCGATCTCGGAGGCCCTCTCGATCCAGAGCTTCCGGACGACGTGACCGCGAATGTCGAGCCCGAGGATCTCCCGCGCGCGCTCCTCGGCCTCGTGCGCGTTGGCCGCGAGCTTGATTCCACCCGCCTTCCCGCGGCCGCCGGTAAGCACCTGCGCCTTGACGACGACTGGGCCCCCGAGCACCTCCGCGGCCTGCCGCGCCTCGCCCGGCGTCGTCGCGAGCTGCCCGTCCGACGCGGGGATCCCGACGCGCCGGAAGAGCTCCTTCCCCTGATACTCGTAGAGGTCCACCGGACGGCGAGCATAGCGACGGCCGCCGGAGGATCGATCGGTACTCGCGCCGTTAGCCTGTCGTCCGTGCAACGGGCGATCTCCAGCGGGGCGATGGGTCGTCTTGGGCCGGGGCGTGCACGGTGAGAACGGCGACGGGGGCGCTCTTCGCCGCGGTCGTGGTGCTCGCCGTCGGCTGCAGCGACGAGTCGCCGCCCGACCTGCCCACGGAGGCGGCGCCACCGCAGGCGGCGGAGCTCGGCTGGAGGGAGCAGACCCCCGAGTCCGGGGCCGCGATGGTCTTCAAGGTCCATCGATTCGCGGTCACGCAGCGCGGCTGGGAGGCGGATATCGAGGTCGAGAACCGGACAGACGTCATGTGGGAGATACCGGGCGCACTCCACGCCGTTCCGACGTCGTTCGGCGTGATGCTCTTCCGGACGGGCGAGCTCGGGGAGCTCGACGAGCGGAACACGCAGGGCGATCTGCCGGGAGTGCGCGAGGCGGACGAGTACACCCCGGCGCTCCCGACGACTCTGGCGCCCGGGGAGGAGTGGCGCGGGACGATCGCAGCCCGCGGCTCTCTTGCGGCGGGTCTCTACGTGCGGATCGTCTTCGGCCCATTCGCCTCGGAGAGCGATCCGCCGGAGGGGATCCAGTCTCCCTTCTCCTGGATCACCGATCACGCGTACCGTCTGCAGGGCTGAGCCCACGACGAACGGGAGGCAGGCATGAGCGGTCGAGTCGTCCACTTCGAGGTCCCCTACGACGACGGCGACCGGGCGCGGAGCTTCTACGGCGACGTGTTCGGCTGGCAGATCCAGCGCATTCCCGAGATGCAGTACGACATCGTCTCGACGGGTCCCGCAGGGGAAGGGGGCTTCCCGGCAGAGCCGGGCTACATCGGCGGAGGCATGACGCAGCGCGGCGAGATGGTCAGCCGGCCCGTCATCACGATCGCGGTCGACGACATCGACGCGACGCTCGAGCGCGTCCGGTCGAGCGGCGGCTCTGCGATCGGCGAGAAGCTCCAGGTCGGCGACATGGGCTTCGCGGCGTACTTCGCCGACAGCGAGGGAAACGTGATGGGCCTATGGCAGAACGCGGGCTGACCCACCGCCCGCGCAGCTAGGGCCGTCGGCGTCGGCGTCGGCCTCGCCGCCGGCGTCCGGCGCCGCGACGACGCACACGCGCTGGCCGCTCGCGACGGCGACCCCCGGCGCGACGGCGAGGTCGCGCACGACCCCGACGCGCGGGGCGACGATCTCGTTCTCCATCTTCATCGCCTCGACGACGCAGAGGAGCTGACCGGCCTCGACCTCGTCGCCGTCGGCGACGGCGACCTTCAGCACGGTGCCCTGCATCGGGCTGACGACGGCTCCGTCTCCGGCCGCCGAGCCCCCTGCGGCAGCGCGCTCGCGCCGTCGTCGAGCGAGGTCTGCCCACGGCGGCTCCGTCACGTGCAGGCGGACGTCGTACGCGCGGCCGTCGACCTCCACGCCGACCAGTCGCGGAACGGTCGGGAGCACCCCGTCCGATCCGGGTGCAATGCTCGTTGCCTCATGAGAAAACGTCTTGTGCTCGAGCTCCTGCGCGCGCTCGGCGAGCGACTTCGACTCAACCACGCCCGCGCATGTCTCACCGGCCACGAAGCAGGGGTGCTCGAGCAGCGCGCGATGGAAGCCGAGGAGCGTCGACGTCCCTTCGATTCGGAACTCGGCAAGCGCGCGGAGCATCCGCGCGATGGCGCGACTGCGGTCGACGTCCTGGACGATCAGCTTCGCGATCATCGGGTCGTAGAGGCCGCTCACCTCGTCCCCGGCCTCGACGCCCGAGTCGACCCGCACTCCGGGGCCGGCCGGCTCGCGATAGGCAGTGATCCGCCCGGGAGTCGGGAGGAACCCGTGCCCGACGTCCTCGGCGTTGATCCGGCACTCGATCGCGTGACCGCGGATCTCGACGTCGTCCTGCGAGACCGAGAGCGGCTCTCCCGCCGCGACAAGCACCTGCTCCCGCACGAGATCGACCCCGGTGACGAGCTCCGTCACCGTGTGCTCGACCTGGATCCGGGTGTTCATCTCCATGAAGAAGTACTCGCCCTCGCGCGTGAGGAGCCCCTCGATCGTCCCGGCCGATCGGTATCCGGCCGCGCGCGCCGCGTCGACCGCGATCCGGCCGATCCGGTCCCGCAGCTCGCTACCGACGGCGGGCGAGGGCGTCTCCTCGACGAGCTTCTGGTGGCGCCGCTGGATCGTGCAGTCGCGCTCGCCCAGATGGATCACGTTGCCGTGCCCGTCTGCGAGCACCTGCACCTCCACGTGACGCGGGTCCTCGACGAATCGCTCGACGTAGACCGTCGCATCGGCGAAGTACTTCTCGCCCTGGCGGGTCGCTGCCTCGAACGCGCGCTCGGCGTCGCCGGGCTCCCGCACGATCTCCATCCCCTTGCCGCCGCCGCCCGCCGCCGCCTTGATGATCAGCGGGAAGCCGATCTCCTCGCCGAGCGCGACGACCTCGCCCGCAGTCCCGACCGGATCGACCGCACCGGGGATGATCGGGACACCGGCGGCGCGCATGGCCGCGCGGGCCGCGGTCTTCGACCCCATGAGCTCGATCGCCGCGGGCGGCGGGCCGATCCACGTGAGCCCGGCAGCCTCGACTGCGCGCGCGAAGCCCGCGTTCTCCGCGAGGAATCCGTATCCGGGGTGGATCGCCTCCGCGCCTGCCCGCAGCGCCGTCTCGACGAGGACGTCTCCGCGGAGGTAGCTCTCCGCCGCCGGCCCCGGCCCGAGGAGGTACGCCTCGTCCGCCGCGCGGACGTGCGCGCGCCCCCGGTCTGCCTCCGAGTACACGGCGACGCACCCGATCCCGAGCTCGCGAAGCGTCCGGAAGACGCGGATCGCGATCTCACCGCGGTTGGCGACGAGCACCTTCGAGAAGGGAGGCATGCGACGCGTATTCTCCCCCAACGGTGACGCTGCCCGACCAGTTGACGCTTGCCCGGGCGCTTGCAGTTCCGGTCGTGATCGTCCTGTTCGCCTGGGACTTCCAGAACCACGCCTACTGGGCGACCGCGGTCTTCGCCGTGGCCATGGCAACCGACCAGATCGACGGCTGGCTCGCGCGCCGGCGCAACCAGACCTCGGCGTTCGGCTCGCTGCTCGACCCGATCGCCGACAAGGTGCTGGTGCTCGCGGCGCTCGTGATGCTGATCGGCGAGGGCGTTGCGCCGGCCTGGATGGTTGCGGCGATCGTCGCGCGCGAGATCGCGGTCTCGGGCCTCCGGCTCGCGGCGATCGAGCGCGGCGTCGTGATGGGCGCCCGCGACCTCGGGAAGCTCAAGACGTGGGCGCAGACGGTCGCGGCGACGCTCGCCGGCCTGCAGGCGGCGGGCGCGTGGGACGCGGATATCGCGTGGTGGGCGCTGCTCGTCGCGACGATCCTGACCTGGGTCTCGGGGCTCGACTACGCGCGCGTCGCGCCGCGCGTGCTGCGCGGCGAGCGCGCGGCCTCGTAGCGCTCGGGGCCGACACCGTTCGGCGTCCGCTCGAGCGCTTCGGCGACGCCCGCACGCCACCACGCGCTCGCTGCCGGCCCACCGTCGGCGGAGAGGAGGCCCGTGTCCTCGGCGGCCGCGCTCGCGGCCCTGGCGATCCGGCCGTCCGGGTCATCGGCGAGCTCGATCTCCACGCGCCGACCCTATGCGAGCGGCACGAGGCGCGCGGCCGTCGCCTTGAACCCCGTGACGATCGTGTCGCCCTCGCGGACACCGAGCCGGTCGAGCGAGACGGCGCTGATCTCCGCGACGAGGTCGCCGACGCGGACGCGCGCCCGGTTCCCGACCGGCACGATCGAGGTGACGACGCCGGTGAAGTGGTTCATCGAGGAGTCGTCACCGACGTCGCGGGCCAACGTCACCTCCCACGGGTAGACGACAAGCCCGACCCGGCCGGTGGCCTCGTGCGTGCTCCACGCCGAGCGGCCGTCGTCGAGCACGACCTCGGTGAGACCGGTGCCGTTTGCCCGTGCGATGCCGCGGAGCAGGCTCGCGCCGGTGAGGCTCGCCACGAACGCATCGAGGGGACGCGAGACGAGATCCGGCGCAGTCCCCTGCTGGACGACGCGGCCGTCGACGACCACCCCGATCCGGTCGGCGAGCGCAGCGGCGTCTTCGAAGTCGTGCGTGACGAGGATCGTCGGCAGCCCGAGCTCGCGCAGCAGCTCGTGGAGCTCGGCGCGGACGGACGCCTTCGTATGAGCGTCCAGGGCCGAGAGCGGCTCGTCGAGCAGCAGCGCCTCGGGCCGGCGAGCGAGCGCGCGGGCCAGGGCGACGCGCTGCCGCTCGCCGCCCGAGAGCTCCCGCACCCGCGCGCGGGCGAGCGGGGCGATCCGGAACCGCTCGAGAAGCTCCGTGACGGAGGTGCCTCGGGGCGCGCCGAACCGGATGTTCTGCGAGACGTCGAGGTGCGGGAACAGGGCGTACTCCTGGAAGAGGTAGCCCACGCGCCGCTGCTCCGGCGCGCGGTCGATCCCGGCCGCGGTGTCGAGCCACGTCTCGTCGTCGACGGTGACTCGACCCTCCTGCGGCCGCAGAAGGCCTGCGACGACGCGGAGCGTCGTCGTCTTGCCTGCTCCGGACGGCCCGACGAGCGCGACGGTCTCGCCGCGCTCGACCGTCAGGTCGACATTCGCGTCGAAGGCGCGAAGGGGATGGGCGTACTCGATCCGGAGCGCCATCGGGTGAGAAGCTTGACGGAGAGCAGGACCCCGCCGCTCACGACGACGAGCACCGCGCTGATCGCCAGCGCGACGTCGAAGTCGAGGTCGAACTGCTCGTAGATCGCGAGTGACAGCGTCTGGGTCCTCCCCTGGAGCGACCCGGCGAACATGATCGTCGCTCCGAACTCGCCGATCCCGCGCGCGAAGGCGAGCGCCGCCCCGGCCCCGAGCCCGCCCGCTGCCAGCGGAAGCGCCACTCGCAGGAACACCCGCCCCGGCCCTGCGCCGAGCGTCCGCGCGGCTGCGGGGAGGGTGGGGTCGATCGACTCGAAGGCGGCGACGGCGGTCCGGAGGTAGAACGGGCTCGCGACGAACGTGACCGCGAGGACGACGGCCACCTTGGTGAATGCGATGTCGATCCCGAGCGCGTCGATCGTCCCGCCGAGGAGCCCGAGCCGGCCGAAGGCCGCGAGGAGGCCGATCCCGGCGACCGCGGGAGGCAGCACGAGCGGGAGCTCGACCGCGGTGACGACCAAGTCCCGGACGCGGCTTCCGCGCTTCGCGATCCAGTACGCGGCAGGTGTCCCGAACAGGATGATCAGGACCATCGAGATCGCGTTCGTCTCCAGCGTGACGACGAGCGCGTCCTTCGCCGCGTCGGTCCCGAGCGCGGAGATCAGGTCGCCCGGAGGGACCCGCAGGAAGATCGCGACGACGGGCAGGACGAGGAACGCCAGCGCGAGGACGGTCGCCGCCCAGAGAAGCACTCCGAACGCCCGGCTCACGCCGGAAGACCGAATCCGGCTGCACGGAGCGCGTTGCGGCCGTCCGGGCCGAGGAGCGCGATGAGGAACGCCTGGGCTGCTTCGAGGTCACGCGGCCGCGCTGCGATCGCCGCCTCGTAGACCACCGTCGGCTGTGCGCGCCGCGGGAACGGGATCACCCGGACCTTGGTCGCCACGGGCCGGACGTCCGTCGCGTAGACGAACCCTGCGTCTGCCTCGCCGAGCGCGACCTTCCCCACGATCCCCTTGACGTCGGGCTCGAGGCTGACGGTCTTCCGCAGCACCTTGCAGGAGCGAGAGGCGCTTCAGGACCTCGCGGGTGTACAGGCCGATCGGCACCTTCGGGCCGGCGACCACGAGGCGGAGCTTCGCGCGCCTCGCGAGGTCGTTGACGCTCCTGATGCGCGCCGGGTTCCGCCGGGGCACGATCAGCACGAGGCTGTTCGTCGCGAAGGCGACCGGCTTGCGCACGAGCCCCTCCGCGAACAGCGCCTGGGTGTACTGCGGGCTCGCCGAGAGAAAGACGTCGAACGGGAACCCCTGCCGGGCCTGCTGCGCCAGCTGGTTCGAGCCACCGAAGGAGGCGCGTGCCGCGCCGTCGACCTTCGGCAGAGCCTCGGTGAGGGACGCGGCGGCGAGCACGGTCGCCGAGCCGTCCGTTGTCCGCGCCTCTCCGGCGGAGGCGGCGGCGATCGCGCAGGACACGACCGCGGCGAGGACGACTGCGCGCCTCATCGCTCCACCATCACGCTCGTCGACTTGACGACGCCAGCGGCGCTCGACCCGGGCTGAAGGCCAAGCTCCTCCACCGACTCGCGCGTGATGATCGCGACGACGCGCGCCGGCTCGGTCACGTCGATCTCGACGCGCGCGAGCAGCCCGTCGACCTCGACGGAGCGGACGATCCCGCGGAACCGGTTCCGGGCCGACAGCACCTCCTCGCCGAGCGGCCCGCGGAGGCGCTCGACCTCGGAGGCGGGGACGAGGCGACGGTTCGCGCTGTCCCGCTCGACGCGGATTCGCCCCTCGCGATCCCAGCGCCGGAGCGTGTCGAGGCTGATCCCGAGCGCACGCGCGGCGTCGGATGCGGAGAAGGATTGCCTAGGCATTACCTATACATATCAGCCACCGCTCCGGAGCGCCCCGGCTGGAACCCCCGCATTGGCATCGGTTATATCTCGCATTTGATGTGTTAATGTCCATCTCTCCGATGGACAAAGCAGAGAGAAAGGGAGTCAGCATGCGTGGACGTCTCACCGCCGTCGTTCTGGCGCTCGTCGCGGTCGCCGCCGCGGTCGTCGCGTCGACCGCCTCCGCCCGTTCGAGCGATACGCGGCTGAGCCTCGTCGGCTACGCCGTCCCCCGCGAGGCCCTCGGCGCCGTGATCAAGGCCTGGCAGCAGACCCCGGACGGCAAGGACGTGAGCTTCACGCAGTCCTACGGCGCGTCGGGCGACCAGGCACGCGCGGTCGCCGCCGGGCTGAAGGCCGACGTCGTCCAGCTCTCCACCGGGCTCGACATCGAGCTCCTCGAGAAGGCCGGGCTCGTCGACCCGAACTGGGACAGGCAGTCGTTCAAGGGGATCGCGACGAACTCGATCGTCGTCTTCGCCGTCCGCGACGGCAACCCCAAGAAGATCAAGAACTGGAGCGACCTGCTGAAGCCGGGGGTCGGGATCGTGACGCCGAACCCGCTCTCGTCCGGCGCGGCGAAGTGGAACGTGATGGCCGCGTACGGCGCCCAGCGGCGCCTCGGCAAGACCGACAAGCAGGCCCGCGACTTCGTCGAGAGGATGTTCGAGAACGTCGTCTCGCTCGACACGTCGGGCCGCAACGCGACGAACACGTTCGTCGCCGGGCGCGGTGACGTCTTCATCACGTACGAGAACGAGGCGCGGCTCGCCAAGCTGCAGTACGTCATCCCGCGGCAGACACTGCTCATCGAGGCGCCGATCGCCGTCATCAAGAACAGCGAGAACCGCGAGGCGGCGAACAAGTTCATCCGCTTCACGAAGACGGCGGCCGCACAGCGGATCTTCGCGGAGTACGGCTTCCGGCCGCTGCTCCCCTCCGTCAACCAGGAGTTCATCAAGCAGTACCCGCGCCGGCCGGGGATCTTCAAGATCACCGACAAGTACATCGGCGGCTGGAACGCGGTGGACAAGCGGTGGTTCGATCCCGACAAGGGCATCTGGGTCGGCATCGCCAGGCGCGCCGGCGTCGGGACGTAGATGTCGGCAGTCGAGACCGCCGGCAAGGTCCGCCCGCTGAGGGCGCCGAGGGAGAGGGCGACAGCCCTCTCCCTCGGCTTCGTCGTGGCCTATCTCTCGATCGTCGTCGCGCTTCCGATGGCGGCGCTGATCTGGGAATCGACGAAGGAGGGGTCCGAGGGGTTCTGGGAGGTCGTCTCGAGCCCGCAGGCGATCGCCGCGCTGAAGCTCAGCTTCGGGACGTCCTTCGTGATCGCCGCGATCAACGGCGTCGTCGGCACGTTGATCGCCTGGGTCCTCGTTCGCGACGACTTCCGCGGGAAGGGAACCGTGAACGCGATCATCGACCTCCCGTTCGCGCTGCCGACGATCGTCGCGGGGCTCGTGCTCCTCGCGCTCTACGGGCCGACGTCTCCCGTCGGAGTCGACGTCGCGTTCTCGCGGACGGCGATCGTCCTCGCGCTCCTCTTCGTCACGCTGCCCTTCGTCGTCCGCACCGTCCAGCCCGTGCTCCACGAGCTCGACACGGAGATGGAGGAGGCGGCGCGCTCGCTCGGCGCCTCCGAGCTCACCGTCTTCCGGCGGATCGTGATCCCGAACATCCTCCCCGGGATCCTCTCCGGCGTCGCGCTCGCGTTCGCGCGCGCGGTCGGCGAGATCGGCTCGCTCGTCATCATCTCGGGCAGCCTCCCGTTCAAGACGGAGGTCGCGTCCGTCTACATCCTCTCGCGGGTCGAGAGCGGCGACCGCGCCGGCGCGGCTGCGATAGCGGTCGTGCTGCTCGTCTCGTCGTTCCTCGTCATCCTCGGCATCGGTGTCGTTCGCCGGCTGGCGACGCGCCACGAGGAAGCGCAGGCGCGGGCATGAGGACGGAGACGGCCGGCACCCGTGCCCGGAGGTTCGCGCTCCGCTGGATCGCGCTCCTCTACCTCCTCGCCGTCCTCATCGGGCCGCTCGCGATGGTGTTCTGGCGGACGTTCGAGAACGGCTACGACGCCGCCTGGGACGCGCTGACGACCCCGGAGACGATCAACGCCTTCAAGCTGACGCTGCTCATCGCTGCGATCGCGGTCCCGCTCAACACGGTCTTCGGCGTCGTGTGCGCGCTCGCGATCGTGCGCCGCGACTTCCCGGGCAAGGGGTTCCTCAACGCGTTCGTCGACCTGCCGCTCGCGCTCTCGCCGGTTGTCGTCGGCCTGTCGCTCTTCCTGCTCTACGGACGCGAGGGGTGGTTCGGCGGCTGGCTCGAGGAGCACGACGTCCAGGTGCTCTTCGCGCTGCCGGCGATGGTGCTCGCGACGGTGTTCGTCTCGCTGCCGTTCGTGTGCCGCGAGGTCGTGCCGACGCTGCGCGAGATCGGCGACGAGCAGGAGCAGGCGGCGAGAACGCTCGGCGCGAGCGGCTTCCAGACGCTGATGCGGATCACCCTGCCGTCGATCCGCTGGGCGGTCATCTACGGCGTCGTCCTGACCGCCGCGCGCTGCCTCGGGGAGTACGGCGCGGTCGCGGTGGTCTCCGGCCGCATCCAGGGGCAGACCGAGACCGCGACCCTCCGCGTCGAGGAGCGCTACGACAGCTTCGACGTCCAGGGCGCCTACGCGATCTCGCTCGTCCTCGCACTGCTCGCCGTGCTCGTCCTCATCGCCATGACCCTGATCAAGCCGAAGGAGTCCGCCGCCTGATGTCCATCGTCATCCGCAACGTCTCGAAGACATTCGGCGACTTCGTCGCCCTCGACGACGTCTCGCTCGAGGTCGAGGGCGGCTCGCTGACGGCGCTGCTCGGGCCGAGCGGATCAGGCAAGTCGACGCTCCTCCGCATCATCGCCGGCCTCGAGTGGCCGGATCAGGGGGAGGTCGAGCTCTCGGGCGAGGACGCCACCGCGCTCACGCCGCAGAAGCGGAACGTCGGCTTCGTGTTCCAGCACTACGCGGCGTTCAAGCACATGACCGTACGCGACAACATCGCCTTCGGCCTCAAGGTCCGGAAGCGGCCGAAGGGCGAGATCCGCGACCGCGTCGACGAGCTCCTCCGGCTCGTCCAGCTCGAGGCGTTCGGCCACCGCTATCCGGCGCAGCTCTCGGGCGGCCAGCGGCAGCGGATGGCGCTCGCCCGCGCGCTCGCCCCGGAGCCGCAGGTCCTTCTGCTCGACGAGCCGTTCGGCGCCCTCGACGCCCGCGTGCGTGCCGAGCTCCGCGAGTGGCTGCGGCGCCTCCACGAGGAGGTTCACGTCACCACGATCTTCGTCACGCACGACCAGGCCGAGGCGATGGACGTCGCGAGCCAGATCGCGGTGATGAACCACGCCCGCATCGAGCAGGTGGGTACCCCGACGGAGCTCTACGACGAGCCCGCGACGGAGTTCGTGATGCGCTTCGTCGGCGAGGCGAGCGCCTTCGGCGACGGCTGGGT
This sequence comes from uncultured Actinomycetes bacterium, assembly GCA_963706915.1. Taxonomy (GTDB): domain Bacteria; phylum Actinomycetota; class Thermoleophilia; order Gaiellales; family Gaiellaceae; genus Gaiella. The sequence continues at coordinate 417,717 of CAVPOH010000001.1, read as the reverse complement.
CCGCCCGCACGAGCTGGACATCGCGACGGAGCCCGAGCCCGCGGCGGTCGAGGCGATGATCGAGCGGATCACGACGTACGGCTTTGACGCACGGATCGAGCTCGCGCCGGGCGAGGGAGAGTCCCTGACGGTGCAGGTGACGCGGGAGCGCCTCGATCTCCTCGAGCTGGAGGAGGGGCAGATCGTCTGGGTGCGCGCGGCCCACGAGCAGACGTTCGCCTGATCGGACCCGCGGCGGCCCGGGGCGGCTCACGCCGCCGCCGATGGTGTTACGTTCGCGCAGAGGCCCGCAGATGGCGTCGTCGGTTCACGTGGCGACGTCTGTTGCTCGTGGCCGTGGTCGTCCCAGCGCTGCTCGCCGCCGGCGGTGCCGGGTACTGGTTGGCGGACAACCGCGACTCCTCGTCGTCGACGGACTCGACGACGGCGACCCCGGACCAGCGGGCCGCGGGGGAGGTCCTCTCGTCGGGGACCTGACGCTCGTCGCGTCGGAGGAGACATGCGTGAACGGCGAGGCGAACGCGCCGTGGTACCCGACCATGGCGGCGTTCGAGGTGCACGACTCGGCACGGACGCGCGTCTACGCATTCGCCCACTTCCTCGGCTCGTCCGACGGCGCGAACGAGGTGCTCGCGTACTCGTCGACCGACATCTACGAGACGCCGTACAGCATCGTCACACTCGGGCCCGACAACCTGTTCGTCTACGGCGGCGGCTACGGCGACAACTCGTCGGCCTCCGGCTCGTTCGTCGCGAGCGTCGAGCCGGGGACGCTCGACGAGCGCTGGCGACGCGTGCTCATCAACACGAACGCGACGGACGAGTGGGACTACCCGGGCGTTCCGAACGTGCTCGAGGACGGCAGCCTCGTCGTGATCTACGGCTACCACATCGCGCGCCTCGACCCCGCGACCGGAGCGATCGAACCTCGACGGCGCTGCCGCACCGCGCGACACGTCCTACAACGGCTACGACGGCTCCCGGACGGCACGCTCATCGCAGAGACCGTCAACCGGCAGGCGGGATGCACGGAGAACGGGTTCTCGGCGTTTCTGCAGTGCACCGACGCGTCGGACGTCCCGCCGTCGGTGATGGTCGCGATCGACCCGTCAGCCTCGAGGTGATCGGCCAGATCACGCTCCCCGAGACGATGGGCGGCCGCGTGACCACCGCCACGCATGACGGGACGAGCTACATCTACCTCCCCGGCACGAAGAGCCTCTACCGCTACACGTTCGAGAACGGCACCTTCGCGCAGGACACGACGGGGGCCCGTCGCGTACCTGAAGGACGGCCAGACGGCGGGCTCTGCGATGGCGGTGCTCGGCGACTACGTCGTCACGATGACGAACGGCGGCGCGCCGACGTCCACGCCGATGAGGTGGTCGCCGTGTCGCAGGCCGACGCAAACGAGGTGGCGAGCATCCAGCCGTTCGCCGATGCGGGCTCGGACAACAACTTCATCCCGTCGATGGTCTCAGTCGATCCCTCGGCGCAGCGGATCTACGTGATGGACGCCGGCGCCGGGAAGATCGGCGCCCTCGCGCTCGAGGACGGCAAGCTGTCGAGGGTGTGGAGCGACGACCAGACGACGCTGAGCTTCACGACTCTCATCGGCGCGGAGGCCAGCCATCCTGATCGGGACCGACATCCCGATCCGGTTCTTCAAGCAGCTCACGGAGTACAGACCGAGCAGGTCGTGTTGGCGCGACGCCGCGACCGGCGACGAAGCTCGCCCGCTCGAAACGAGTTCCCGAAGATGTCGGCCGGTCCTCGTGACGCCGGGCTATGCCGTGCAGTACTTCCTCACGGCCGACGGGCACATCATCGCGCTGCAGGTCGATCCGTCGGGCTCGGGCTGACCGCGCCACGCGACGAGCGCGCGACGAGGTCGGCGAGCATCGTCTGCTCGAGGACGTCGCGCATCGCCGTCCGGAGATCGAGCCACAGCGGCTGGAGCCCGGCCGCCGCGCCGACGTACTCGACGTCCTCCGGGCGTGAGCCGCGGACGGTCGCGATCGGCCCCTCGACCGCGCGGATGACGTCCGCGACGCTGATCTCGTCCGCCGGCCGGGCGAGCGCGTATCCCCCCTCGACCCCGCGCTGGCTCGAGACGAGCTCCTCGTGGCGCAGCTGGAGGAGGATGCTCTCGAGGAACTTTCGCGGGATCGATTGCGCGCTCGAGAGCTGCTCCGCCTTCACGAGGCCGCCGGCCGCGGCGAGCTCGAGCATCGCGCGAAGGGCGTAGTCGACCTTGGCGGAGACGCGCACGCGAGAACCGTACGCGACTCCAGGCATCCCTAACGGCGATCGACGATGCGCTTCGCCTTGCCCTGCGAGCGCTCGAGCGTCCCCGGCGCGACGACGTCGACCTCGATGCCGACGCCGACCGTGTCCTTCACGCGCTCGACGAGCTCGGCGCCGAGACGGGCCGCGGCGTCGCCGGCCGCGAACGTGTCGAGCGCCTCCACGCGGACGGTCAGGGCGTCGAGCCGGCCCGGTCGGGTCAGGACGCAGACGTAGTGGGGCGTCAGACCGTCGATCCGGAGGATCTGCTCCTCGATCTGACTTGGGAAGACGTTGACCCCCCGCACGATCATCATGTCGTCGCTCCGCCCGGTCACCTTCTGCATCCGCCGGTGCGGGGCGAGCGACGTGCCCGGCAGGAGCCGCGTGAGGTCGCGCGTCCGGTACCGGACGATCGGCATCGCCTCCTTCGTGAGCGAGGTGAAGACGAGCTCGCCGTCCTCGCCGTCGGCCAGCGGCTCGTGGGTCTCGGGATCGACGATCTCGGGGTAGAAGTGGTCCTCCCAGACGTGGAGGCCGTCCTTCGTCTCGATCGACTCCGCCGCCACGCCCGGTCCGATCACCTCCGAGAGCCCGTAGACGTCGACGGCGTCGATGCCGCAGCGCTCCTCGATCTCGGCGCGCATCTCGTTCGTCCACGGCTCCGCGCCGAAGATGCCGATCTCGAGCGAGGTCGAGGCAGGATCGATCCCGTTCCGCTCCATCTCGTCCGCGATGACGAGGAAGTAGGAGGGCGTGACGGCGATGACCCGGGGCGAAAGTCCGTGATGAGCTGTACCTGGCGCTCGGTCATACCGCCCGAGACGGGGACGACCGTGCAGCCGAGCCGCTCGGCGCCGTAGTGAACGCCCAGCCCGCCGGTGAAGAGCCCGTAGCCGTACGCGATGTGGACGACGTCTCCCGGTCTCACGCCCGCGGCGGCGAGCGAGCGCGCCATGAGCTCCGCCCACGTGTCGATGTCGCGGCGCGTGTAGCCGACGACGGTCGGCCTGCCGGTCGTACCCGACGAGGCGTGGATGCGGACCACGTCCTCGCGCGGGACGGCGAAGAGGCCGAACGGGTAGTTCGCGCGGAGGTCGTCCTTCGCGGTGAACGGGAAGCGCGTGAGGTCGGCGAGGCTCTCGAGCGCGTCCGGATGAACGCCCACCGCGTCGAAGGCGCGGGTGTAGTGCGACACCTGCTCGTAGCAGGTGCGAACGGTCTCGCGCAGCCGTTCGAGCTGGAGCGCGCGGAGCTCGTCGATCGTGGTCGGCGCGGTCACGGCGCACGTCGAGTCTGTTTGATCGACGGAGGTTGCGCAACCGTGTGCGTCGGTCGGCGACCGGCCTCGTAGGATGCGCCATGGACGTCGAGGCCATCGTGGGCGCGGATGCCGTGCTCGAGCGCGCCGGCGGGCTGATCCTCGCCGACGAGGCGCGCCACAACCTCGCGCTCGGGATCCTGTCGACCGCACGGGCGCACCCCGCGCTGTACCCCGAGGTCGAGGGCTGGGTGGTGCGCGACGGCGACTCGGTCGTCGGCGCCGCGGTCCGGACGCCGCCGTACAACCTCGTGCTCGTGCGCCCGACCGACGACCGCGCGCTGTTCGTGCTCGCGGAGGCGATCGAGGGCGAGCTGCCGGGGGTCGTCGGCGCGATCCCCGAGGTCGACCTTTTTGCCGGCGCCTGGGCGGCGCAGCGGGACGTCGCGCTCGCCACCCGGTTCGAGCAGGGTGTGTACGCGCTCCGCGAGGTCGCCGTTCCGGACGGCGTGCCCGGCCGCATGCGGCTCGCCGATGCGTCCGACCGCCCGCTCCTCCTCGAGTGGGTCGACGCGTTCGCCAAGGAAATCCTCCACGAGGAACCGATCACCGCTCCCGAGCGGCACGAGCGGACGATCGACGCCCGGCTCGCCGACGGCGACGCCGGGTTCGGGCTCTGGGAGGTCGACGGCCGAACGGTCTCGCTCGCGGGGTACGGCGGCCCGACGGCGAACGGCATCCGGATCGGACCCGTCTACACGCCCCCTGAGCTCCGCGGCAACGGCTACGGGAGCGCGGTGACTGCCGCGGTCTCGCGGCTGCAGCTGGAGCGCGGGCGCCGGTTCTGCTTCCTCTATACCGACCTCGCCAACCCGACCTCGAACGCGATCTACATGCGGATCGGGTACGAGCGCGTCTGCGACTCGCGCGACCTCGCGTTCGAACCGACCGGTTGACGCAGGCCCGCCGGCGCGAGATCGTCCACCGGTGGACGCCGTCTCGCGCTACGCCGAGCTCGCTGTGCGCGTCGGCGCGAACGTCCAGCCCGGCCAGGTGCTGTTCCTTCTCGGCGAGCCGGAGCACGCGCAGCTGCTCCGGGCGCTCGCCGAGGCCGGGTGGCGCGCGGGCGCCGGTGACGTCCAGTGCGTGTACGCGGACGATCAGATCCGCCGGCTGCATGCGATCCATGCACCCGAGGACCTGCTCGACCGGACGCCGCCATGGGCCGAGACGGCCTTCCTCGCGACGGAGGGCGCTGCGCTGATCCAGACGCTCGGCGACGCCGACCCCGAGCTCTTCGCCGACGTCGATCCGCGGCGGGCGGCGCTCGCGGAGCCGAAGCGCCTGCGCGAGATCGCGCACGACCTGACTGCACGCCTCGCGACGGCGTGGTGCATCATCGCCTGCCCGACCGAGGGCTGGGCGCGGAGCCTCTTCGGAGAGCCGGACGTCGGTCGCCTCTGGGACGAGATCTCCGTCGTCACGCGGCTGGACGTCGACGATCCGGTCGACGCATGGCGGCGCCACATCGCGGCGCTCCTCGAACGAGCCCGCCTCCTCGACGAGCGGAATCTCGTCTCGCTCTGCTTCCGCGGTCGCGACACCGACCTGAGCGTCGGCCTGATCGAGGGTGCGAGCTGGCTGTCTGCGACGAGTCGGACGTCCTGGGGGCAGGAGCACGTCGTCAACCTGCCGACCGAGGAGGTCTTCACGACGCCTGACCGGCTGGCGACGGAGGGCACCGTGCGACTCACGGCGCCGCTCTACTGGTACGGCTCGACGGTGGAGGGAGGATGGCTGCGGTTCGCAGGAGGCGACGTCGTCGAGGCGCGCGCAGCGCGGGGCGAGGACTTCCTGCGGACGAAGCTCGCGACCGACCCCGGCGCGTCACGGCTCGGCGAGGTCGCGCTCGTCGACGTCGACTCCGCGATCGGGAGACGCGGCATCCTCTTCCGGAACGGCCTCCTCGACGAGAACGCGTCCTCGCACGTCGCGATCGGCTCCGGCTACACGGATCCCGTCCCCGGCTCCTCCTCACTCGACGACGACGGTCGCCTCGCCGCCGGGATCAACGTCTCGACGATCCACATCGACCTGATGATCGGCGGGCCAGAGGTGGACGTGGACGGCGTCGGCGCGGACGGGTCGGTCGTGCGGATCCTCGAGCAGGGGCGGTGGGTGCTCGCAGGCGGGTGAGCTCGCAATGTGCGCGCTTCCCTCGGGGCACCCCATCCCACCACCCACTTTCCATTCTATCGCCCAGACTGACAACGAAGGCTACGAAAGCGCGCCGACTTCGCGCCGTCTTCGTAACGCACACGACCGCGGGGCGGGCGCCGGACTAGAGCGGAATGTTCCCGTGCTTCCGCTTCGGCCCGGGCTCGCGCTTCGTGAGCGTCGCCTCGAGCGCGCGAATCAGGTACGGCCTTGTCAGCCGCGGCTCGATGACGTCGTCGACGTAGCCGCGCTCGGCCGCCGAGTACGGGTTGGCAAACCGCTCCTTGTAGTCCGCGATCAGCTCCGCGCGCCGCGCTTCCGGGTCGTCTGCCGCCTCGATCTCCTTGCGGAAGACGATGCTGACCGCGCCGTCCGGGCCCATCACGGCCACCTCGGCGGTCGGCCACGCGACGTTGACGTCGGCGCGGATGTGCTTGGAGCTCATGACGTCGTAGGCGCCGCCGTACGCCTTCCGCGTGATCACCGTCAGCTTCGGCACCGTCGCCTCGGCGTAGGCGTACAGCAGCTTCGCCCCATGGCGGATGATCCCGCCCCATTCCTGCGCCGTGCCCGGGAGGAAGCCGGGAACATCCACGAACGTGACGAGCGGGACGTTGAACGCGTCGCAGGTGCGGACGAAGCGCGCCGCCTTGACCGACGCGTCGATATCCAGCACTCCGGCGAGCGCGGCCGGCTGGTTCCCGACGACGCCGACCGCATGGCCGCCGAGACGCGCGAACCCGCACACGATGTTCTCTGCATGCGCGGGCTGGATCTCGAGGAACGCTCCGTCGTCGACGATCGTCTCGATGACGCGCTTCATGTCGTACGGCTTGTTCGGCGAGTCGGGGATCAGCGTGTCGAGCTCGGGCGACTCCCGCGCGGGCGGATCCGTCGGAGCGGCATAGGGCGCCGTCTCGAGGTTGTTCTGCGGAAGGAAGGTGAGGAGGTAGCGGGCGTCCTCGATGCACGACCGCTCGTCCGTCGCGACGAGGTGGGCGACCCCCGATCGGGTCGCGTGCGCAGAAGCGCCGCCGAGGTCCTCGAAGCTCACGTCCTCGCCGGTCACGGTCTTCACGACGTCGGGACCCGTGATGAACATGTACGACGACCCCTCGGTCATCAGCACGAAGTCCGTGATCGCCGGCGAGTAGACCGCCCCACCCGCGCAGGGGCCCATGATCAGCGAGATCTGCGGCACCACCCCCGACGCCTGGACATTGCGCCAGAAGATCTCGGCGTAGCCCGCGAGGGAGACGACACCCTCCTGGATCCGGGCGCCGCCCGAGTCGTTGATCCCGACGACGGGACACCCGACCTTCAGGGCCATGTCCATGACCTTGCAGACCTTCTCGGCGAAGACCTCCGACAACGAGCCCCCGAAGACGGTGAAGTCCTGGCTGAACACGCAGACGGGACGGCCGAAGACGGTGCCGTAACCGGTCACGACCGCGTCGCCCCACGGCCGCTGGTCGCGCATCCCGAACTCCACTTCGCGATGACGGACGAAGCGGTCGAGCTCGACGAATGACCCCGCGTCGAGCAGGAGGTCGATCCGCTCGCGGGCGAGGAGCTTCCCGCGCTCGTGTTGCCGCGCCACGGCCTTGTCGGTGTCGGCGTGCTCGGCGGCCTCGCTGAGCTCGCGCAGCCAGGCGAGCTTCTCCTCGGTCGTCTCGTGCCGCGTCGCCATCGCGAGGAGCCTAACCGGGCCGCGTTAGCATCGACGCATGGGAGCGCCTCTCGACCGCTCGGCGACCTGGCCGTACGAGGACGGCGAGCCGGGGCGGTTCTCGTATGCGCGGGCCGACCACCCGACCGGGGTCGCCTGCGAGGAGTCGCTCGGTGCGCTGGACGGCGGGCACGCGCTCCTTTACCCCTCGGGGATGGGCGCCGTCACGACCGTCGTCCTGACGATGCTGCGCCCGGCCGGGACGATCGCGCTCGCGGCGGGCGCGTACTACGGCCACCGCGTCCTCTTCGACCATCTCGCGCCGTGGGGCGTGAACGTCGTCGAGTACGACCAGACGGACTCGCCGCCGGACGACTCTGACCTGATTCTCGTGGAGGCGCCCGCGAACCCCTTGCTGACGATGCCCGACCTCGAGGCGGCGGTCGCCCATCCCGCTCCGGTTGTGTGCGACGCGACGATCGCGACGCCGCTCCGCCTTCGGCCGCTCGAGCACGGCTGCGACGTCGTTCTCCACTCCGCGACGAAGATCCTCGCCGGCCACGACGACGTCCTCGCGGGCGTTACCGTCACGCGCGACCCCGAGCTGCGCGACCGGCTGCACACGACGCGGCGGCTCGCGGGCATCGTCGCGCCCGCCGACACGGCCTGGCTCGTGCAGCGCGGGCTCCGGACGTTGGAGGTGCGCCTCGAGCGCCAGGAGGGCACCGCGCGCCTGCTCGCCGAGCGGCTCGCCGAGCACCCGGCCGTCGAGACCGTGCGGTATCCAGGCCTCTCGTTCCTCCTCTCGTTCGACGTCGCGGACGGCGCTGCCGCCGAGCGGGTCGAGCGCGGCATTCGGACGATCGAGAACGCGACGAGCCTCGGCGGAACGCGGACGAAGCTCGAGGCGCGCCACCGTTGGGAGGGCGACCGCATCCCGACGGGCCTCATCCGGCTCTCGGCCGGGCTCGAGGACCCGGATGCGCTCTGGAACGACCTCGAGCAGGCGCTCCGGGATGCCTGAGACGTGGGCCGCGGGGCGCTGATCGAGCGAGTGCCGATTCTCGTCGCCTGCACCGCCAACGGCAACGGCGCTACCGTAGAGCCATGAGCTTCCTCTTCCGCAAGTCCGTCGAGATGCCGACGGCCGAGACCGCCCTCCCCGGGCGGGACCGTCCGATCGTCGTCGCGCGCCCCCACCTCGTGCTCGACACTCCGATCACGCCTCCGTTCCCGGAGGGCTTCGAGCGGATCGTCGTCGGGATGGGGTGCTTCTGGGGGGCCGAGCGCCTCTACTGGCAGGCCCCGGGCGTCTACACCACCGCGGTGGGATACGCCGGCGGCTTCACCGAGAACCCGACGTACGAAGAGGTGTGCTCGGGCCGCACGGGGCACACGGAGGTGGTGCTCGCCGTCTTCGATCCCGCGAAGACGAGCTACGAGGAGATGCTCCGCATCTTCTGGGAGGGCCACGACCCGACGCAGGGCATGCGCCAGGGGAACGACGTCGGCACCCAGTACCGCTCGGCGATCTACTGGCACGACCAGCGGCAGTTCGACCTCGCGGTCGCGACGCGCGACATGTACGACGCCGAGCTCCGCCGCGCCGGCTACCCGGGCGTCACGACGGACATCCACGAGGCCGGGCCGTTCTACTACGCCGAGGACTACCACCAGCAGTACCTCGCGGCGAACCCGAACGGTTATTGCGGCCTTGGCGGGACGGGCGTGAGTTGTCCTGTGCCAGCGACAACGGCGAGCGAGTAACTACCGGGGTTCCAGCGGGCAGGGTGCCGAGCCGGGCATCCTCCGCCACCTGCGGTTCGAGCACATAGCTCGTCCCGACCGCCAGCTCGGCGTTGAACCGGCGGGGTGCCTCGGGTGCGTCAACGCGGTGGAGCGTGAACCCGTCGAAGACCCTCCACAGCGCGTTCTGCGTCGCGGCGATGCCCTCGGCCGAGGTGACCTCCCCGGCGGCAGCGGCCCGGAGCGCGGCCATGCGCTCCATGAACTCGCCCGCGGCATCGGCCGTGTTGAGCGTCGCCTCGACCTGCTCACGCTCGGCGGTGAGGTCGGCGATGGCGAGCGCCGCGGCCTCGGCCTCACGCTGCGGCACCGCGGCCAGCCCGCGCCACTCGTCCAGCGTCATCCCCTTTCCCGCATCATCGCGTCCAGCCGCTCGACCTGACGTGCGGCCTCAACCTCGACCTTGCGGGCCTGGGACAGCTTCGCGTCGCACTCGGCCAGCCGCCGGTCACGCTCGTCTGCGATCTGCGTCACGGTGCCCTCCACGTCGAGCGCGATCTGCTCGAAGTAGGCCAGCACCGCGGTGTCGATCGGCTGGCGCGGAACGTCTGGCTGCTCGCACTCGGTGGCACCCGGAGCGGCGTCCCATGCAGCGGTAGTGCTCGCGGATGCCAGCCGGGGTCTCGGCGCGACGGATGGACAGCTTGGAGCCGCAGCACCCGCAGCGCAGCAGTCCGTTCGCGAGCAGGAAGCGCTGCGAGTGGCGACCCCGGCGCTTCCCGTCCTTGCAGAGGTGCGCTGGACTGCGGCCCACAACTCGGCGGTCGATGAGCGGGGTGTCGAACAGGTCGTGCGTGCCCGCCTGGTTGACGAGCTTGCCGACCCAGATCGGGTTCTTCGAGCACCTGCCCGACCTTCGGCTGGCTCCACAGGTGCCCACCCGCGGTGCGGTGCCCGGCGTCGTTCAACTCGCGGGCGATGGCCATCTGCGTCTTGCCCGCTCGGGCCATCTCGAACATTGACTCGACGACGGCCACCTCAGCCGGGCGAGGCGTCAGCTGCCGGAGCCGCCAGCCTTCTCGAACCCGAACCTGCGCGGCCCGCCGTTCACCCGGCCAGCGGTGGCTGAGGTGAGCATGCCGCCGCGGGTGCGGTGCGACCGGTTGGTCGACTCACGCCGGGCGATCATCTGATCCAGCGCGGACCGGATGGGAGAGTGACTGACTTAGCGCCCGGGCGGCGGACCCGGCGGCCCGAGGATGCCGTACGCCCACTTTTCCGCGATGGGCAGGAGTAGCTCCATGTCCGGTGGACCGTCGGGCGGTGGCGGCACAACGTGCTCGGGAGCGGGCTCAGCGATCTCTCTGAGGAGTCCCTCGAACTTACTCCCCTCCGCCCAGACAAGCATCTTCCCTCCATTGGGCCCGCCGAAGAAGGTGTGAGGCACGCCCTTGGGGCCGAAGGCAAACCCACCGGCTGTCAGAGTCAGGTGCGCGTCGCCGATGTAGACCTCGCACTCGCCCTCGTGGACGAAGAACCACTCGTCCTCGTCGCGGTGGACGTGCCAAGGGGAGCCCACGCCCGGTGGCACCTCGATATCGATCACGCAGTACTGGCCAGCAGTGTCCTCGGCGCTGATCTTGATCGTCACGAGGGCGCCGAACAGCCAGAAATCCTCGCCTTCCTCCTCACGCAGCCCATACCCGAGCTTTGTCCGCTCGCTAGATGTGGTGGACATGAAGCCCTCCTCCGTTGCCAATGCGAGCAGCTTGTCACACTCGGCGCACCGCAGCTCGGGCCACACCGACCACTCGATGCGCTCGGGGTCATCGAGGTCACCCGCCACCAGCAGACGAACCGACCGACAGGTGCGCGTCCGTCCGACGGGTGTCCCCGATCTTCACCGTCGCGACATGCCCGGCGCGACCGCCAGGATGCGCTCGGAGGTCTCCGCGTTGATCGTCACCCCACGTTCCTTAGCCTGGCTAGTCGTCGACGGCGCCAGCCCGGTCACGTGCGCAATCTCGGTCTGCTTCCAGCCGTGGCGGAGCAGCACGTGGATGTGCGCGCTCGCCTCGTCGGAGTAGACGCGCTCCACCTCCGGCCCGTACGCACGCCAGCCCTCCCACTCGGTGCGACGCCGCGCGTCCCGGCACCTGCGACAGATGCATCGCGCGCTGTGACGCGGCAACGCGCTCCATGTGTCGCTGCTTGGCACTATCTGCCCCTTCACGTTCGATGGGGTGTGACCTCCCGAAATGACATGCGGGGTCGAGCGGCACGTCCCTTCCTAAAAGACGGGTCGTGGTCATGCGGCAGGCATCCCCACTGCGGCCCGCACTTCGGCGGCGACCGGTTGCCGACGTAGACGGGTTGGGGGTCGGCGTCGAGCTTGACCTCCTGCGGTTCCTCGGCCCACGGGTCGGGCATGCACCGTGGGCAGACAACGCTGGCGGTCTGCACGTGGAGGCACCCGAAGCCGAGGTGCACCAGACGCCGCAGAGCACGCACTCGGCGCTCTTGAAGTTCCCGCGGCTGAACCCGCCGGGCGCGGCGAGCGCCATGCCGTGTCGTCGGCGTGCCATTAGCGCGACGGGTGACCCCGCTCAGTCATGGGGGCCACCCGCCGTTGGACGCGCCTCGCTGATCGGTCGGAGGTGCATGGGATGTCCACCTCGACCTGCCGGGTCAGCGGCCCGGCGATCGCGACGTATTCCCCACGCCACGGTCATGCCGACTCCCGCCGCCGCATCAACGACGGGAGCCGAGCTTGGATGCCTGATCTCGCGCACGACGCGCTCGCCTTTCGTCTCCGGCGCACGCTGGCCGGGGAAGAGCCGGAAGCCCTGGAAGTGCCGGGTTGGCGCCGGTGCGGGGAGCGTCTTGCCGAGCGGCTGGTACCGGGCCTCGACCAGCTCCCAGTCCCGGCGTCCCCAGCAGCCGTCGGTGACTCCTCTACCGGAGCCGCATCGACAGCTAGAGGCTTGATGTGAAACTCGCGATCGTTCTGGTCTGAGACGCTACTGAGCGTGGAGCGTTAGGGCAGAACGGCGTTGGTTAGGCGAGAGGACGCTCGCCCACGCGACGATTGGTGCGCCCACGGACCTCTGTGATCGGCAGCGTGGCCGAGTTCGTCCCGCCTGACTTCGATGTCCCGCTCGTGCTTCAGGCTTCCGAGTTCGTGCCGCAGCTGAGCGGCAACTTCCGACTGGCCGCGGACTATCTGCAGTCTTAGGCGCGTTGGAAGGTTTGTCCGAAACCAACATTTGCGGCACAAGCACGCAACCGAGAGGCCTAGCGATAACCACGCTGAACGAGAATCAGGCGAAGCTCTTCACCGACCGCAACTGGGGCGTGATCGCGACGATCCGCGAGGACGGATCTCCGCATGTAACTCCCGTCTGGATCGACTACGACGGCGAGAACGTGCTCGTCAACAGCGCTCTCGGGAGGACGAAGGTCAAGAACATCGAGCGCGATCCGCGAGCAACCGTCACTGTCCTACCCGCCGAGGATCAGCAGTCCGGCTACGTGATGGTGAGCGGCACCGCCACGATCGTGGAGGAGGGCGCGTTCGAGCACATAAACACGCTCGCCAAAAAGTACCTGGGCGAGGACAAGTACCCCTACCTCGGCCCCGGCGAGAAGCGCGTGATCATCCAGATCCATCCCGAGCGCGTCGACGGCTACGGCGCAGGCGGCTAAGAGCCAGCGCGAAACGAGCACGGCCGTTGCCTCAGATCGCGCCGACATCTCATGTGAGATTCCCTGTCGGCGGTCGCTGGGGATGGATGCCGGAGTTCGACGTCGCTGCCGTCCAGCTCCCCTCCGGAACCTGGACGTCACCGCCCGCTAGGGCCCAGCAGCGATTTGTCAACGACAAGGAAGACGATCTCGTCTTCTACTAATCAAGGCTCTAGCTGGCGCCGCGCTCGACTCTGAGGGAGCTACGGCTCCCTCGGGTCGTTCCGGGGAGCATGCCCGCCGCTGCCGCTCCGCGTTTCGCTCCGGGCCTGCGGCCGGTCTGCCGGGCCAGCGGGAGGCGCGACCGGGAGACAGCCGGAGAAGGACCGGAGAGGCAGTTGACCCTGGTCGAGCTTCTCCGGTCTCGGCCTCAGGACTCCGGGTCGTACCCGATTTCGCGTACCTCTTGGGCACATCGGCAGGACTCGGCGATCTTGGCCGCCCAGGCGAGCGCCTCCTCGCGTGAGGCGACTTCGATGATCGAGAAGCCGCCGACCACGGCCTTGGTCTCCGGGACGGGGCCGTCAGCGACCGACCCGTCGGTCGACACGATGCTCGCCTGCTGACGCATGACCCCGCCGCCGAAGATCCACGCCCCCGCCTGCTTGATCTCCCGAACCACCGCGTGCGACGCCTCACCGACCGTCGGCCAGTCCTCCTCGGGGATGTGATCCATCGATCCGTCGTCGAACGAGATCAGGTACCGCTGCGGCATGTTCCAGTCTCCCTGTCTGTGTTGCTCCGGCTGTGTGAACTCTTAGACCGGGCGGTCTTGCCATACTCATCGCTGGTCGAGCGGTCGCAGCCCCGCGACACGCTTGGGAGCTAGGACGGCTCGACCCCCCGAGCGGCCCGCGCGGTCTACTGCTTCCATCCCACGAGCATCATGTGTCGAATGGCGTCGCCGACGATGAACAGGTCGCCGCCGTAGACGATGACCGTCGTGTCCCGTAGTCGTCGTCCGTGTCGACGATGGGCACCTCCTGCACGCCGTCAGGCGTCAGTGCGTACACACGCGCGTCGTCGTCGTCGGGACCGCCGGTGCTGTGGAACGTGGGCCGGGCCGGTGCAGCTCCTCGATCCAATCAGAGCTTCGCTCACGACCCTGCGCCACCGGGGCTTTGATACTTGCTTGTGATGGGGCTGGCGCTAGGCAGTGGCGCGGGCTGGCTGCGCGATCGGTGATCCTGGCCGAAGCAGTTCGTTGGAGATCGCGGGTGCTGCGACGCCAGCGATGAGCTTCCAGACGCCGTCCTCGCGATGCAGGACCGTGAGTCCGCGGACGGGGACGTAGCTGCCGTCCTCGAACTCCCACCGGGATTCGGTGAGCGTCCAACCGATATCTCCCGACTCGCGCGCGTCGATGATCCGCGGAGCGGTGGCCTTGAACGCGTACTGGTCGCGGTTGGCGAGTTCCTCCGTGGTGCTCTCGGTGACGGCGTCCGCGCCGATCATCTGCTCTTCGGGGTCTGAGCCCAGCATGATCGGATCGTGGGCCGACAGGTGCGCCTTGAACCAGTCGTCGTCACCTCGCTCCCATGCCGCATGTGCCTCCTGAGCGACCTGCTCAAGCTCCTTTGATGGCTGAACGGTCATTTCCCGCCTCCTGGGTCTTGGGGTGAGCGGCGGTGGCAGCCTAGGTGGCGCTTGTGCCGAACGCAACCGCTCGTGGATTGAGCGTGGTGGTGATGAGTCTCACGGTCGCCGCGGCCGGAGATGACCCAATCGGGTCCATCCCTCTCCGGGCTTCTCCGGCTGTCGGGGGCTGCCGGAAGAGCAGGGCGCTAGTAGACCCCGTCGCGGGCCGGAGCGAAGATCTCACGGCCCGCGGCGGGGTTCCTCTCTACGCGCGTCGGGGTCGGCGCGTGCGGCACAACCGGGTCACCCGTCCACGCAATCTGCGGTATTTGCGGGTGCCTGAAAAGCGCGCTAGTTGGCGCATTGGCCGTCCTGTGCTTCGGTGCCGGGTCCCTACGAGCGGAGGAGGAGACGATGAGCGTCGAGTACGTCGGCCGAAGCACTTCACGAAGGGGAACAACAAGGCGCGGCTCGCCGGTGGGTACACCGAGGGCCAGCTGGAGGCAGGCGCGATGTTCGCCGGATGGATCGAGTCCGGGTTCCCGGACGACGTTCGGGTCAGTTGCTGGGCCCGTGACGATGGCAGCGGCGGCATCGTCCGCATGAAGGCGAGCGACGTCGTGGAGACCGCTCGACTCCTGCTCAACGTGCCGTTGCTGATGCCCGTCGATCTCGCAGCGGCGGTGCGTGAGTACGTCGCGGAGGCGGCAGACGGTTGGCCGGACGCCGAGGTGTGGGCAGACGATGGCGAGCCGGTCAGGTGGACGGGCGCCGTCTGGCATCTCACGCTCGCCCTCGACTGGAAGCAGAGGCACGCGGCCGCGGTCTGACCCCTGAGACGAGAAGGAGGCCCAACCGGGCGTCCTTCGTCGTGGGCCGGTTGGAGCCTCGGTCAGCTGACGGCCACCGGGATCGGGGCGAACAGCAGGTCAGCGGCGGATACAAACGATGGGGAACCCGAACGGCTACTGCGGGCTCGGCGGCACCGGCGTCGCCTGTCCGATCGACACCGGCGTCGCGTCCGCCTGACCCCTAGGGCTCGGCGATGCCCACCGTCCGCTGCTCGTCGCCCTCGATCGAGCCGGCGAGCTTCTGCGCCGCCCAGACGGGGATGATCGAGATCAGGATCACGACCAGCGCGACGACGTTGATGATCGGCAGCTGGTTCGGCCGCGCGAGGTTCGTGAAGATCCAGATCGGGAGCGTCTGGTCGGCGCCGGCCGTGAAGACCGTGACGATGATCTCGTCGAACGAGAGCCCGAAGGCGAGCAGGCCGCCGGCGAGCATCGCCGTCCCGAGCGCCGGGAGCGTCACGAGCCGGAACGTCTGCCAGCGAGTCGGCGCCGAGATCCGAGGACGCCTCCTCGAACGAGAGCGCCGTCCGGCGCAGCCGCGCGATGACGTTGTTGTAGACGACGACGATGCAGAAGGTCGCGTGGCCGATCACGATCGTGAGCAGCCCGAAGCCGATCCCGATCGGCTCGAGCACGGTGTCGATCGTCGCGTTCAGCGCGAGGCCGGTGACGATCCCGGGCAGCGCGATCGGCAGCACGACGAGGAACGAGATCGTCTGCCGCCCGAAGAAGCGGTAGCGGGCGACCGCGAACGAGAGCGCAGTGCCGAGCACGAGCGCGACCAGCGTCGCGAGGACCGCCGCCTTGACCGAGAGGAGGAACGCGTCGCGCACATCCTCGTCCTGGAACGCCTCGCTGAACCACTTCGTGCGTCCAGTTCTGGATCGGCCACGCCTGCGTGACGTTGTCGTTGAAGGCGTAGAGCCCGATCATGACGAGCGGGAAGTAGATGAAGGCGAGCACGAGCGCCGTGCCGAGCGCAGCAACCACCGGGTCAGCGGGGCCTTCGACCACCAGAGGTTCTCGAATGCCCCCGCGCGGCGCGCGAGCAGCAGGTAGACGACCATGACCGAGATCGGCACGAACGCGTACGCCGCGGCGAACGGCAGGTTGTTCGCGACGCCGATGTTTCGTAGATGACGTTGCCGATGAACTGCGTGCTCGAGACGACCTGCGGCGTGATGTAGTCGCCGAGCGTGAGCGAGAACGTGAAGATCGAGCCCGCGACGAGCGCCGGGAACAGCGAGCGGCAGCACGACCCGGACGAACGTGCGGCCCGATTTGCGCCGCCGAGGTCGGCGGAGGCCTCGAGCAGCGAGCGCGGGATCCGCTCGAGCCCCGCGTAGAGCGGCAGGATCATGTACGGCAGCCAGAGGTACGTGAACACGAGCCAGGTGCCGGTGATCGAGTAGCCCGGGCCGCTGAGCCCGAACGGGCTCGAGCAGCCAGTTGAGCACGCCCGTCCTTGGCGAGGATGATCCGCCACGAGTAGACCTTGACGAGGTAGCTCGCCCAGAGCGGGATCAGGATCGCGACGAGGAGCAGGCGGCGCGTCCGCGTGCGAGGCGATGCGGGCCATGTAGTACGCGATCGGGAAGGCGAGCAGGGCGCAGGCGATCGTCACCGCCGCCGCCATCGTGATCGTCCGGAGCGCGATCGTCCGGTAGACGGGCACCTCGACGATCGTCCTGGAAGTTCTCCAGCGTCGGCTCGTGGACGACCTCCGCCGTGAACGGGTCGAGCTGCCAGAACGCAGAGACGAGAAGGACGGCGAGCGACCCGAGGTACGCGATGACGAGCCACGCGAAGGGCCCGGCGAGGAGCCCGCCGAGGCGCAGCCAGGGGCGCCGGTAGAGGCAGGCCGAGAGCCGCCGCCCCGGGCCTCCGGCGCGGGCGGCGGCTCGCTTCGTCGACGGTGGACATGGCGTCGGAGGGGATGGGGCGGCCCGGAGGCCGCCCCTCTCACCTAGGTGCGATCGCGGAGCGAGCGCACCGCTAGCCTCGGATCTCCGTCCAGGCGGCCGTCCACTCGGAGTAGTCCTTGCAGACGTCGCCCCGGTCGTCGCCGCAGTCCGCCACCGGCGTCGTCCAGTAGTAGACCTTCGAGAAGTAGTCCTCGTCCTCGGCGTGGAACTTCGTGCAGTGGTCCTTGTCCTGCCGTCAGCTCGCACGCCTCCTTCGTCGACCGGGGCCTCGCCGAAGTACTCGGTCGCCTTCGCGTTCGCCTCGGGGCTGATGATGTAGTCCATCCAGAGGTACATGCAGTTCGGGTGGGCCGCCTTGGATGCGATCATCCACGTGTCCGACCAGCCGGTCGAGCCCTCCTCGGGCAGCGTCCCGTCGACCGGCGCGGGCGGGTTTGCGCCCTTCAGCTGGTTCACCTGGTACTGCCAGGTCGTGCCGGCGGTGCTGTTGCCGCTCGCGAACGACTGGATCTGCTTCGCCGCGTCCGACCAGTACTCGCCGACGATCTGCTTCTGCTGCTTGAGCAGCTCGACCGCCGCGTTGAACTGATCCTCGTCCAGCTCGTACGGATCCGTGATGTTGAGGTCCGGCTGGGTCGCCTTCAGGTAGAGCGCCGCGTCGGCGATGTAGATCGGGCTGTCGTAGACCGAGATCTTCCCGCCGCCGGCGAGTTCGCGTCCCAGACGATCTTCCAGCTCGTCTGCGGCTGGCCGTCGAACGTCTCCGTGTTCCACGCGAGGAGGTTCGCGCCGCGGCCGTGCGGCACGCCGTAGGGCACGCCGTCGACCGTGTTGTGCGGCTGGTCCTTGAGACCCTCGAAGACGTTCTCGTAGTTCGGGATCAGGTCGAGGTCGACGACGGCGACGTCCTCGCCCGCGATCAGGCGCAGGGTCGCGTCACCCGAGGCCGAGACGCCGTCGTAGTTCCCGGTCCGCATGAGCGTCACCATCTCGTCGGAGCTGGCGCCGACCTTCGAGTTGACCGTGCACCCGGTCTGCTGCTCGAAGGGCGTGACCCAGTCCTTCTCGACGTAGCCCGCCCAGTTGATGAGGTTGACCTGCCCTTCCTCCTTCGCCTTCTCCTGGATCTCCTCGATCGAGGAGCCGAGGCCCTCGCTGCGCCGAGTCGCTCTCGTCGTCGCCGCCGCAGCCTGCGGCGACGAGAGCGAGGCTGCCGACCACGAGGGCGAGCGCCCCCTTGATCCCGTAGCGCCGTCTCCGTTCGCTCATGCTGTCTGTCCCTCCCGTTCGACGATTTCCGCCTCCTGCTCGGGCCGCCACTGCAACCGCACGCGGCGCCCCGTCACCGCCTTCACCTCCACAGACGACTCCTCCAGGTTCTGCGCCAGCACCTGGACCTTGCCCCCGTCGTCGAGGGTGACGTGGTACCGGGTCACCGGCCCGACGTACTGGACGTCGTGCACCACGCCTTCCTCCACGTGCGCCCCCGCCCCCGGCTGCTCGCCGTCGTCGAGAACATGGATCTTCTCCGGCCGGACGGTGAACCGCCGGCCGTCCCGCTCGATGACGTTCGAGACACCGACGAAGCCCGCGATGAACTCGCTCGCGGGATGCTCGTAGACCTCCGCCGGCGGCCCGAGCTGCTCGATCCGGCCACGGTTGAAGACGGCGACCCGGTCGCTCATCGTCAGCGCCTCCTCCTGGTCGTGGGTCACGTAGACGAACGTGATCCCGACCTCCTGCTGGATCTGCTTGAGCTCGATCTGCATCTCCTGGCGGAGCTTGAGGTCGAGCGCGCCGAGCGGCTCGTCGAGGAGCAGCACCCGCGGCGTGTTGACGATCGCCCGCGCGAGCGCCACGCGCTGACGCTGGCCGCCGGAGAGCTGGGCCGGCTTGCGACCGCCGAACCCATCGAGCCGAACCATCGCCAGCGACTTCTCGTGCACGCGTGGCGCGTTCGGCCTTGGGGACCCTCTTCACCCTCAGCCCGTACTCGACGTTCTGCCGGCACGGTCATGTGCGGGAACAGCGCGTAGTCCTGGAAGACCGTGTTCACCGGCCGGTCGTACGGCGGCAGGCTCGAGACGTCGCGCCCGCCGAGCTCGATCGTCCCCGCGTCGGGGCTGCTCGAACCCGGCGATCATCCGCAGCGTCGTCGTCTTGCCCGAGCCCGAGGGGCCGAGCATCGTGAAGAACTCGCCGCGCGCGATGTCGAGGTCGACGCCGTCGACCGCGGCCACGTCGCCGTAGCGCTTGACGAGCCCGCGGATCCGGATGTCCGGCACGTCGCTCACGCAGCGGCGACGGTCAGCGCTTCCTCGAGCAGCGCGAGCCCTTCCTCGAGCTCCTCGTCGGAGATCGTGAGCGCCGGCAGCAGCCGGATCACGTTGCCGTACAGCCCGCAGGAGAGCAGCAGCAGCCCGCGCTCGAACGCGGCGTCGACGATCGCCTTGGCGCGGTCGGGCGTCCGCTCGGCGAGCTCGAACGCGATCATCGGGCCGAGCCCGCGGACCTCGCCGATCTCGTCATGTCGGCTCGCGAGCTCGTCGAGCCGCGAGCGAAGCCGTGTCGCCGACGCCCGGCGGCCCGTGCGAGGAACTCCGGCTCGCGGACCGCCTCGAGCACGGCGACCGCGGCGGCGCACGAGAGCGGGTTGCCGCCGAACGTGCCGCCGAGACCGCCCGGCGGCACCGCGTCCATCAGCTCGGCGCGGCCGGTGACCGCGGCGAGCGGCAGGCCGCCGCCGATCGACTTGCCAGAGACGAGCAGGTCCGGCTCGACGCCGTCGTAGTGCTCGATCGCCCACATCTTCCCCGTGCGGCCGACCCCCGACTGGACCTCGTCGTCGACGTAGAGGATCCCGTGCTCGCGGCAGAGCTCCAGGAGGCGCGCCGGGTAGTCCGGCGGCATCGGCACGAACCCGCCCTCGCCCTGCACCGGCTCGAGCAGGACGCACGCAACCGTGGTCGGGTCGACCTCGGACTTGAAGAGCTTGCGGAGCCCGTCGAGCGCGTCGTCGGTCGTGATGCCGCGGTACGGGTACGGCGCGGGCGCGCGGTACACCTCCGGCGCGAACGGGCCGAAGCCGGCCTTGTACGGGTGCACCTTGCTCGTCATCGTCATCGTCAGGAGCGTGCGGCCGTGGAAGGCGTTGTCGAACACGACGACGGCGGGGCGGCCGGTGGCGGCGCGCGCGATCTTGACCGCGTTCTCGTTCGCCTCGGCGCCCGAGTTGACGAGGATCGACTTCTGGTCGGGACCGGCGCACGGCGAGAGCTCGGCGAGGAGCCGGCAGGTGTCGATGTACGGCTCGTAGACGCCGACCATGAAGCACTGGTGGAGGTACTCGTCGGCCTGGCGCTGGATCGCCTCGACCACGGGAGCGAAGCGGTGACCGGTGTTCTGGCAGCCGATGCCGCCGGCGAAGTCGAGGAACACCCGGCCGTCGGCGTCGGTCACGCGCGCGCCCTCGGCGCGCGTCACGACGAGCCGCGGCGTCGAGACCCCGCGCGACACGAACCGCCGCCGGTCCGCGAGGATCCGCTCGGACGTGTGCTGCTCTGTCGATGTCATGCGCGCGAGTATGACGGAGCAACGCGTGGCATGGCGCGCAATCCGCCTCGCATTGCGAGGCGTTTGTTCGCGAGCAGGAAGCCACCGAGTGGATTCCTGCCGCTCGGATCCCGCCTTCGGCGGGGCAGACCCCTGAAGGCGCCTGCTTCGCGGTCGCAACCCCGCGGTGCGTCCTCGGGCCTCTCGATCAGGATGCATGCACGTGCAACTGCAGTGCGGTTTGCCACACCACCCGGCCGGCTCGGTGTCTGCCACGATTCGCCCATGGAGACGCGCACCAAGGTCCTCATCGTCGACGACCACCCGAGCTTCCGCACCTGTGCGCGCATGATCCTCGAGGCGGACGGGTTCTCGGTCATCGGCGAGGCAGAGGACGGCGCGAGCGCGCTCACCGCAATCGAGGCCCTCCACCCCGACCTCGTTCTGCTCGACATCCAGCTCCCGGACATGGACGGCTTCGACGTGCTCGACCAGCTCGGCGCCGACGCACCGCCGGTCGTCCTCGTGTCGAGCCGCGACGCGTGCGACTACGACGGCCTGATCCGCAAGAGCCGCGCGCGCGGCTTCATCCCCAAGGCCGAGCTGTCCGGCATCACCGTTCGCTCCTTGCTCCGGTGACCCGGCGCCGCCTCGCGGCCGCCGTCGCGCTCGGCGCGATCCTGTACGCCGGCGCCGTCTCCCTCATCCTCCGCGACGACCTCGGCGACCGGCGGACGCTCGTCTTCATGGTCATCGCCGCGGGCCTGATCTTCACCGTCACCGGCGCCATCGCGGCGATGCGCCGCCCCGACAACCGCACCGGGGCGCAGATGCTCGCCGTCGGGCTTCTCTGGTCGCTCGGGTCGCTCCAGGCCGCCCAGGGCTCGCTTGCCTTCACGATCGGCTATGTGCTGAGCGGGGTGGCGTTCGTCCCGTTCATCCTGCTGATCCTCGCCTACCCGACAGGACGGCTCCGCCGGCAGGACCGCTGGTTCGTGCCTGCGTCCGCAGCGATCGTCGTTCTCGGGCCGCTCGCGATCGCGCTCTTCGACCCGACGCCGATCCCGGACTGCGCCGACTGCCCGGAGAACGTGCTGCTGATCACGGACGCCCCGGGGGCTGCCCGGGCGGCGACCGTCGCGTACGCCCTCTTCGCCGCCTCGGTCGGCGGCGCTCTGATGGTCCGGCTCGTACGACGCTACCGCGCGGCGACGCCACCGCTCCGCCGCGTGATCGGGCCGGTCTACCTCTTCACCCTCGAGGCGCTCGCTGCGCTCGTCGCGAGCAGCCTCGTCCGAACCGTGAACGAGACCGCCGCGCTCTGGCTCGAGCACCTCGCGCTCGCGTCTCTCGCGCTGATGCCGATCGCGTTCCTTGCGGGCATCCTCCGCACGAAGCTCGCGCGGGCGGGGATCGCCGACCTCGCGATCGCGCTCGGCCGCGGGACGCCGCTCCGTGACGCGCTCGCCGACGCCCTCGGCGACCCGTCGCTCGACCTCGCGTACTGGTCGACCGAGCGCCAGGCGTGGGTCGACGCCGAAGGCCGGGCCCTGAGCGAGCCCATCACCGCGGGCCGCCAGGCCGCCACCTTCGTCGAGAACGCCGGCAAGCGCGTCGCCGCGCTGCTGCACGACCCGAGCCTCGCCGACCAGCGCGACCTCGTCGACGCCGTCGCCGCGACCGCCTCGCTCGCGATCGAGAAGGAGCGCCTGCAGGCGGAGCTCCGCGCCCAGTACCGCTTCCTCGAGACCGTCATCAACACCGCCCCGAGCCTGCTCTCGGTCGTCGACACGGAGGGCCGGATGCGGAACTTCAACCGCGCGGTCGAGGTGGCGAGCGGGATCGACGACGACCGGAGCCGGCTGGAGGGCGCGTACTTCTGGGACGTCTTCATCGACGACTCGGAGCGCGAGGAGATGATCCAGCGCTTCCACGACGCGTCGCCGGAGTTCCAGGCGGCGGAGTACGAGAACGCCTTCACGGACGCGAAGGGCAAGGAGCGCGTGATCGCCTGGCGCTCGGCGCCGCTCGCCGACGAGAGCGGCAACGTTGTCAGGATCATCGCGGGCGGGATCGACATCACCGACCGGAAGCGGCGCGAGGTCGACCTCCAGCGCCAGCGGGACTTCGCAACGACGGTCGCGAACACGATCCCGAGCTTCATCGTGATCACCGACCACGACGCGAACGTCGTCCCGCTCGGCGCGAACCGGGCGTTCTGCGACGCGACCGGCCGGAGCGTCGAGGAGATCGGCGGCCAGTCGTTCCTCGAGATCGTCGCGCGCGACGACGAGTTCGCCGCGCGGATGGCGATCGCCGGCGCGGCGAACGGCGTGCCGCAGGCGGAGCGCGAGTCGCGGTGGATCACCGGCGACGGGCGCGAGCTCACCGTCGCCTGGACGGCGACGCCGATCCTCGACCAGTCGGGCGTGGCGCGCGTGCTGATCTCGGGGGCGGACGTGAGCGAGCGCAAGCGCCAGGAGGAAGAGCTCCGCGCATCGCGCGCGCGGATCGTCGACGCGACGGATGCAGCGCGCCGTCGCCTCGAGCGCAACCTCCACGACGGCGCGCAACAGCGGCTGGCCGCGCTGTCGCTCTCGCTGCGGCTCGCCGAGTCGCGGATCGAGACCGACGTCGCCGCGGCGACCGAGATCCTCGCCCGCGCGCGGGAGGAGCTGACCCGCGCCGCTCGAGGAGCTCCGCGAGCTCGCACGCGGGCTTCACCCGAACGTGCTCACCGACCGCGGGCTCTGCGCCGCGCTCGAGGCGCTCGTCCTGCGCTCGCCCTTCCCCGTCGAGGTCGTCGCCCCGGACGAGCGGCTGCCGATGCCGATCGAGGCCGCCGCCTACTACGTCGCCGCCGAGTCGCTCGCGAACGTCGCGAAGTACGCGCACGCGACCATGGCGCGCGTCGAGATCTTCGAGTCGGAGGACGGCCACGAGCTCGTCGTCCAGGTCTCGGACGACGGCGTCGGCGGCGCCGACCCGACCCGCGGGACGGGGCTCCGGGGCCTCGAGGACCGCGTCGAATCGCTCGACGGGAGGCTCGCCATCTCGAGCCCTGCCGGGCGGAGGAACGCGGCTTCGCGCGAGCATCCCGCTCGCGCGGCCGGCGCTGCCGCTGTAGGTCGCCTCGCCCGGTCGTGCGGCCCGGAGCGCCGTAGACTCTGCCACCATGGAATTGCTGCCGACCGGCACCGTCACGTTCCTGTTCGCCGACGTCGAGGGCTCGACGAGGCTCGTCCAGACCGCCGGGGGCGCGTACGCGGACGTGATCGCGGACGTCCGCCGCATCCTCCGCGCGGAGATCGCCACGACCGGCGGCACGGAGGTCGACGCGACCGGCGACGAGCTCTCGGCCGTCTTCGGCGAGGTGCAGCCGGCGCTCAAGGCAGCCCTTGCCGGCCAGGAGCGAATCCGCGACCACACGTGGCCCGACGGCCTCGTCGTGAAGGTCCGGATGGGCCTCCACACCGGCGTGCCGCATCTCGGCGAGGAGGGCTACACGGGGCTCGACGTGATCCGCGCCTCGCGGATCGCCGCCGCGGGCCACGGGGGCCAGGTCCTGCTGTCGTCGACGGCTGCCCCCTTCGTCGCCGACGTCGAGACGCGTGACCTCGGGACACACCGGCTCCAGGGGCTGCCGGACCCGGAGCGCATCCTCCAGGTGCTCTCCGAGGGGCTCCCGCGCGATTTCCCTCCGCTCCGCGGCACCGTGTCGCAGCTCGGAGACGCGCGCCGCGTCGTCCTCGCCGACGACTCAGTCCTCCTCCGAGAGGGAGTGGCGCGGCTTCTCGAGGAGGCGGGCTTCGAGGTCGTGGCGCAGTCCGGCACCGCCGAGGACCTCCTGCGCCACGTCGCGATGCACAAGCCGGACGTGGCGGTGGTCGACATCCGCATGCCGCCGACCCACACGGACGAGGGACTGCAGGCTGCGCGCGAGATCCGCGAGCGCCATCCCGACGTCGGCGTGCTGCTTCTCTCGCAGTACGTCGAGCCGGGCTACGCGATGGCGCTTCTCGAGACGAGCGCCGAGGGGGTCGGCTACCTCCTCAAGGACCGCGTCGCCGACCTCGAGCAGTTCGGCACCGCCGTGCGCCGGGTCGCCGACGGCGGCTCCGCGCTCGACCCCGCCGTCGTCAGCGAGCTCGTCGGGCGCAAGCGCGCCGACGACCCGCTCGAGCAGCTCACCGCCGCGCGAGCGCGAGGTGCTCGAGCTGATGGCCGAGGGCCGCTCGAACCAGGCGATCGCGGAGCGCCTGTTCGTCACGCTCCGCGCCGTCGAGAAGCACGTCACGAGCATCTTCACGAAGCTCGGGCTGCCCGCCTCGACGGACGATCACCGCCGCGTGCTGGCGGTGCTCGCGTACCTCCGCGCATAGCGCTCGTCGCGGTGCGGTTTTCCGAACCGCAATACGCGGGAAGGCCCCCTGCGCAGGGTCGGAGTCGAGATGCAGACTCGAGACATGATTCGCAGTTGGCTCTCACGCTCGCATTCCGGCGCCCGCGAGATCGCGGCCCTGATTGCGCTCTACGGCCTCTACGAGGTCGTCCGCGGCGCGGGCGGCGAGAACGTCCAGGCTGCGCTCTCGCACACGGATGACATCGTCGCGTTCGAGCAGACGGTCGGGATCTACGTCGAGCGCAACGTCCAGGACGCCTTCGAGGCGGTCCCGTTCGCGCCGGCGCTCCTCGGGCTCGCGTACGTGCTCCTCCACTTCGTGGGCACCGCGGTCGCGCTCGTCTGGGTGCACCGCCGCCATCCGGATCGCTTCCCGATCGTCCGCACGACCTTCATCGCGGCGACGGCGCTCGCCCTCGTCGGCTACGTCTTCTTCCCGGCCGCGCCGCCGCGCCTCGCCGCACTCGGCTTCTCGGACACGGTCACCCACTCGACCGGGCTCGACCTGAGCTCCGACCTGCTCGGCGCGCTGTACAACCCGTTCGCCGCGGTGCCGAGCCTCCACTTCGGCTACGCGCTGATCGTCGGCGTCGCCCTCGCGATCCTGGCGGAGCGGCGCGCGTGGCGGATCGCCGGCGCCCTGTATCCCGCGACGATGCTCCTCATCATCGTCGCGACGGGCAACCACTTCTTCGTCGACGCGATGCTCGGCGGCCTCGTGGTGTTCGTCGGCTGGCTCGCCGCACGCCGTCTCGTGGTCGCGCCGCCCGCTCGGCGCACCGCCGCGCCGCGCCGCATCGCGACGACCGCCGGCAGCGTCTGAGGGCCAGCCCCACGCGGCCGGGTGTGGGCAGCCACACCCTCGGGTCAGGCGAGCCGCACCCGAGGACACCAGTGGGCCTCACCGACACGGCGCCCGCGGGGTGCGAGCCTGCGATCGCAACCTCGGAACAGGAGTGACCAGGCAATGTCCCCCTTGAAGCCCAGCACCAACATCGCGGCCCGGATGGGCCGCTGGAGCGCGCGCCATCGGAAGACCGCGATCTTCGGCTGGCTCGCGTTCATCGTCGCCGCCGTCGTGATCGGCGGGGCGATCGGCACCAAGCAGCTCGGCGACAACGAGACCCTCCCCGGCGAGTCCGGCCGGGCCGCCCGGATCCTCGACGAGGCGTTCGATCAGCCCGCCGACGAGACGGTGCTCGTCGAGAGCAGGACGCTCACCGCCGACGACCCGGCCTTCCGGGCCGCCGTCGAGGAGGTCGTCCGCCGCGTGTCCGCCGTCTCGGTCGTCGCGAACGTGGAGAGCCCGTACGCCGCGGCCAATCGCGGACAGATCTCCGCGGACGGCCACTCGGCGATCGTCGACTTCGACATCCGCGGCGACGCCGACGAGGCCGTCGACAAGATCGACCCGGTGATCGACGCCGTCGACGCGGCGGCCGCTGCTCACCCGGCCCTGTCGATCGACGAGTTCGGCGTCAGCGCCGAGAAGCAGGTCGACGAGAAGTTCAACAAGGACCTCGAGCGGGCAGGGCTGCTCTCGCTCCCGGTCACGATCGTCATCCTCGTGATCGCCTTCGGGGCGCTCGTGGCCGCGGGGATCCCGCTGCTGCTCGCCCTCTCGGCGGTGATGGCGACGATGGGCCTGCTCGCGATCCCGAGCCAGGTCTGGCCGGTCGACGAGAACATCAGCGCGATCGTGCTGCTGATCGGGCTCGCGGTCGGCGTCGACTACTCGATGTTCTACTTGAAGCGCGAGCGCGAGGAACGTGCCGCGGGCAAGAGCGAGAGCGCCGCGCTCGAGGCTGCCGCAGTCGACCTCGGGCCGCGCGGTCCTCATCTCCGGCCTCACGGTGATGACGGCGATGGCCGGGATGTTCCTCACCGGCGACGAGACGTTCAGCTCCTTCGCGATGGCGACGATCCTCGTCGTCGCGATCGCCGTGCTCGGCTCGCTGACCGTACTGCCGGCGCTGCTCTCGTGGCTCGGCGACCGCGTCAACAAGGTCCGCGTCCCCTTCCTCCACCGCCTCCAGCGGCCGGAGGGAGGCCGGGTGTGGGGTTGGATCCTCGACCGCGTCCTCGCGCGGCCGCTCGTCTCCGCCGTGGCCGCCACGGCCGTGCTCGTCGCCCTCGCGCTCCCGGCGCTCGGGATGAAGACGGTCGTGCCCGGCGCCGAGGCGCTCCCGCAGGACCTGCCGGCGGTGCAGACGTACAACCGGCTCCAGCAGGCCTTCCCCGGTGAGCAGGATCCGGCGGTCGTCGTCGTCAAGGCGCCGTCGATCGACGCCCCGGAGGTGAAGGCCGCGATCGCCGAGCTCCGTGAGCAGGCGCTCGCGAGCGGTCGCGCGCACGAGCCCGTGACGGTCGACGTCAACGCCGACCGGACGGTCGCGGAGATCGATCTCCCGATCGACGGGACCGGCACGGACGAGGCGTCCAACGCGGCGCTCGCGTCGCTGCGTGACGACATCGTCCCCGCCACGGTCGGCGCGCTCGACGGCGTCGAGGTCGGTGTGACCGGCACGACGGCGATCTCGAAGGACTTCGACACGTCGATGCGCTCGACGGCGCCGCTCGTGTTCGCCTTCGTGCTCGCCTTCGCGTTCGTCCTCCTGCTCGTCTCGTTCCGCTCGATCGTGCTCGCGGTGAAGGCGATCGTCCTCAACCTGCTGTCCGTCGCCGCCGCGTACGGCGTCCTGGTGCTCGTCTTCCAGCACAGCTGGGCGAAGGGCATCCTCGACTTCGACTACTCGGGCGGCGTGATGGCCTTCATGCCCGTGTTCCTCTTCGTCATCCTCTTCGGCCTCTCGATGGACTACCACGTGTTCATCCTGAGCCGGATCCGGGAGGCGTACGACCGCGGGATGAAGACCGAGGACGCCGTCTCGTACGGGATCAAGACGACCGCCGGCGTCGTGACGAGCGCGGCGATCGTGATGGTCTTCGTGTTCGGGATCTTCGCGACGCTCTCGATCGTGATGCTGAAGCAGTTCGGCGTCGGCCTCGCCACGGCCGTCCTGATCGACGCGACGATCGTGCGGGCTGTCCTGCTCCCCGCGGCGATGATGCTGCTCGGGGACTGGAACTGGTACCTGCCGCGATGGCTCGAGTGGCTGCCGCGCATCGAGCACGAGCGCTCGCCCGAGCCCGTGGCGGAGGCGGAGCCCGCGCGGCTCGCCGCCTGAGCTCGAGAAGGATCCGTGGGCCCGGCCGCCGCAGTCCGGGCCCACGGGCCGGCCCGATTCGGGGCCGGCATGCCGGGGCCCCGGCTCCCCCCAGCCGGGCCCCGGCCTCGTTCCCGTATGCCTACGCCGCGCGGAGCTCGGCCTCTGCGCGGAGCCAGTGCGCGTTCTGGTCGCCGGGCTCGCCGCGCTCCCAGAGCAGGTAGGCGTGCTCGGCGATCGCCTCGGGCGTCGGCGCGGCCGCGACCGCCACGGTCTTGCGGGCCTTGGCGGTCGTCTGCGCCTTCGCCTTCGTGGCTGCCGGCTTCGCCGACTTCGGCTTCGGCGCAGCCTTCTTGCCGGTTGCCTCCGTCGTCTTCTTCCGCCCGCGTGCCGGGCGTTCGTTCTCCTCCGCCATGGAGGACCTCCTGTGTCGTCGAGGGGGAGAGGGAGCGTCGTCGCCCGCCGTCTCGTCCCCCCAGGAAAGCGGAAGAATCGGAATGACGCAACCCTCTACGATGCGGAGGGCGCCGGAGTAGCTCAGCTGGTCAGAGCACCTGTCTTGTAAACAGGGGGTCAACGGTTCGAATCCGTTCTCCGGCTCTCTCCTTGGCCGGGCCTTGGACGGCTGCCGCTCGCGCTTCTCTCGACGCGCGAAGGCCCGGCTGCCGGCCGAGCCTTCGCCTGACAAATGCGCGACCGCGTCCGTCAGCACCAACGCCGAACCGGGTCCGGGTCGAGCGCCGCGAGGTATCCGATCGAGCAGGTTGCATCCGTACGCGGGATCCGCCTCAGCGATCTTGAGCGTCCTCGCCGACGGCCGAGTCGCCACACAATGTGTGCGGAGCATCCCCGTGTATCCGGTCTGCTGAAGAGAGCACCGTGGCCGGCTCGCGCCACGGGCGTCGACCGGCGCCACGAGTCCGGCGGCCACAATGAGCACGAGCGCGGCGAACGCGGTGACGAGCATTCGCAGTCGGCTGATGGACGTGGGCTTCATGTTCGCTCCTCCTTCTCCGGATGGCCGGCACGTGCCGGTCGCGTTCGAAGCTAGGAGGGCGTCGGCGCGCTGCCATCCAGGGGATCCCGGAACGGCCCGCCGGTTCAGGGATCGCCGTGAGTACGCCGGCAGCCCGGGATCAGGAATCCCCGGGATGCATTTGCATGAGACGAGTGTCACGATCTCCGGCGTGAGGCTGAGCCTGTACCGCGGCGGGATCCGGTCGGTCGCGTGGTGGGTCACCGCGGGCCTTGGCGTGGCAGTGCTGGCGCTCAACGTCGCCGGCGAGCTCGAGCTGGGTATCGCCGGCCGCTCGACCGTCTTCTACCTGGTCTGGATGGGCGTCTGGACGGCGATCGGCCTGTTCGTCTGGGCGGTGCGGCCCGATCTGCGCCTGACCGGCCCGCTCTGGGCGTGGTCGGGCGTCCTGCACATGAACGAGAACCTCCTCGTCGCGATGCCCGACTCGCGCTTCGTGGTGACGGAGACGCTGCTGCTGCTCGGCATGGGGGCGACCGTCCAGGTGAACTGGGCGCTCGTCTACCCGGCGGGCGGGTCTATCGCCGATTCGCGGCCGTGTTCCTCTCGATCGTCTACGTGGGCAACGTCCTCCTGAACATCCCGTATGTGCTCGTTCATCCGTCGTCGTACTTCTACGCGCCCGGTCTCTCGCTCGACATCACGACGTACAACCGCGTGATCACGCTCACCTGGCTCGTCCCGATCGCACTGGTCGTGATGGGCCTCTTCGCGGACAGGCTGCTGACCGTGAGCCCGGCTGCCCGCCGGTCGGTCGGTGCGTTGATGATCGCCGGGCTCATCCATGCGCCGATCTGGACGTTCGCGGCCGCCCAGGAGCTCTGGGGCACGACCATCGCATGGGAGGTCGAGCAGGACACCGTCATCATCGTCACCCATTTCGTGTTCGGCGTGATCGGGCTCTCAGGGCTGTTCTTCGTGAAGCGAGCGCGCGGCAACGTCGGCGATCTCGTCGTGGAGTTGAACCACGTGGAGCCGGGGCAGGTGCGGGAGGCGCTCGGACATGCCGTCGGCGACCCGACGCTCGAGGTCGGGCTCTGGCTGCCCGATCGTCAAGCGTGGGTCGACGAACAGGGCGAGCCGATCGATCTGCCGCCCGGAGAGGGCCGCCATGCGACGTACATCGGCGATCGGCTCGCCGTGATCGTCCACGACCGCGACCTCGTCGACCAGCCGGCGCTGCTCGCTGCTGCGGGCTCCGCTGCGCGGCTCGCGCTCGAGAATGCGAGGCTGCAGGCCGAGCTCCGCGCTCAGCTGGTCGAGCTTCAGGAGTCACGCGCGCGCATCGTGCGCGCCGGCGACGAGGAGCGGCGGCGGCTCGAGCGCGACCTGCACGACGGCGCTCAGCAACGGCTGCTCGCCCTGGGGATGGGCCTGCAGCTCTTGCGCGGCCACGTCGATCCGTCCGCCGAGGAGCTGCTCACGGAGAGCGAGCACGAGCTGCAGCAGGCGCTGAAGGAGCTCCGCGAGCTCGCCCAGGGGATCCACCCCGCGGCGCTCACCGACAACGGCCTCGCCGACGCCGTCCGCACGCTCGCCCAGCGCGCACCGGTTCCGGTCACCGTCGACGTGGACGAGAGCGTCGGCCGGCTTCCCCGCCCGGTCGAGACCGCCGCCTACTTCGTCGTCGCCGAGGCGCTCGCGAACGTCGCAAAGTACGCCCACGCGAGCGAGGCGTGGGTCACCGTCGGTCGCGAGAACGGCAACCACATCGAGATCCGCGACGACGGCAAGGGCGGCGCCACGCCGGTCAGGGGTACCGGGCTCCGCGGCGTCGCCGACCGCGTGGGCGCCCTCGACGGCGACCTGACGATCGACAGCCCGCCGACCGGCGGCACCCGAATCGTCGTCGAGATCCCATGCGCGCGCCCCTAAGCACCCGCGGGGGGCCGTTCAGGGATTCCCGGGATGCGTCCGCGCCGCGTGGTGTCAGGATCGCGGACGTGAGCCGTTCCGTGCTGATCGTCGACGACCACGCGTCCTTCCGACGGTTCGCCCGCCGGTCGCTCGAGCAGGCAGGCTTCGAGGTCGTCGGAGAGGCAGCCGACGGGACGAGCGCGATCGAGGAGACGTGCCGGCTCGCCCCGGACATCGTCCTGCTGGACGTTCTGCTGCCCGACGTGTCGGGCCTCGACGTCGCGCGCAGGCTGGCCCCGTGCGAGTCGACGACGGTCGTGTTGACCTCGAGCCGCGGTGCGGACGAGTTCGGCGTCGCGCTCGACGAAGCCGAGGTGGACGGGTTCATCCCGAAGAGCGAGCTGAGCGGGGCGTCGCTGGCCCGCCTCCTCGAGCGATGACCCTCTACCGGGGCGGGATCCGATCGGTCGCGTGGTGGGTCAGCGCGGCCGTGGGCGTGATCGTCCTCGCGCTCAACGTCAGGGGCGAGCTCGATCAGGGCACGGCCGACTGGTTCACGTACCTCTACCTCTCGTGGATGGGCGCCTGGACGGCGATCGGGCTCTTCGTTTGGGCGGTGCGGCCGTACCTCCGCCTGACCGGCCCCCTATGGGCCTGGTCGGGGATCCTCCACCTGAACGAGAACTTCCTGAGCTCGATGCCCGGGTCACGGTTCCTCGTGACCGAGGCGCTGTTGCTGCTCGGCGTCGCCGCCACCGTGCAAGTGCACTGGATGCTCGCGTACCCGACCGGGCGGGTCTATCGGAGGCTCGCGGCCGTCTACCTGTGCGTCATCTACGCGCTCATCGTGCCGTTGAACATCCCGTACCTGTTCGTCTACCCCGGCTCGTACTTCTTCCCGGGGGACCTCCCCTTCGACATCACGACGTACAACCGCCTCAACGTCGTCTTCTGGCTCGCCCCCATCGTCCTGATCGGCATGGCCTTCTTCGTGGATCGGCTCCGCTCGCTGAGCCCCGCAGCCCGCCGCTCAGTCGGCCCGTTGATGATCGCCGCGCTCATCCAGGCACCGCCGTGGTTTCTCGCAGTCGCGCAGGACCTCTGGGGCTCCGACATCGTCTGGTCGCTGGAGCAGGACGCGGTCGTCTTCGTCGCCAATGTCGCCTTCGGCGTGATCGGGCTGTCCGGGCTGTTCCTGATCCACCGCGCCCGCGGCAACGTCGGTGACCTCGTCGTCGAGCTGAACCGCGTCGAGCCCGGGCAGGTGCGAGAGGCGCTGGCCCGCGCCGTCGGCGACCCGACGCTCGAGGTCGGCCTCTGGCTCCCCTTCCGCGACGCGTGGGTGGACGAGCGTGGCGAGCCGCTCCATCTGCCGCCCGGAGAGGGCCGCCACGCGACATACATAGGCGACCGGCTCGCCGTCGTCGTCCACGAGCTCGATCTCGTCGATCAGCCCGCGCTCGTCGAGGCAGCGGGGTCCGCGGCGCGGCTCGCGCTCGAGAACGCGCGCCTGCATGCCGAGCTTCGGGCCCAGCTCGTCGAGCTGCGGGAGTCACGCGCTCGCATCGTGCGCGCGGGCGACGAGGAGCGGCGGCGGCTCGAGCGCGACCTCCACGACGGGGCGCAGCAACGGCTGCTCGCGCTCGGAATGGGGCTCCAGCTTCTCGACGGCCACGTCGACCGGTCGGGCAAGGAGCTCCTGGCCGAGAGCGAGGTCGAGCTCCAGCAGGCGCTGCGTGAGCTCCGTGACCTCGCACAGGGGATCCATCCCGCCGCGCTCACCGACAACGGCCTCGCCGACGCGGTGCGCACGCTCGCCCTGCGCGCTCCCGTTCCCGTCACGGTCGACGTGGAAGAGCACATGGGCCGCCTACCGGGCCACGTCGAGACCGCCGCCTACTTCGTCGTCGCGGAGTCCCTCGCGAACATCGCGAAGTACGCTGAGGCGAGCGAGGCCTGGGTCACCGTCGGCCGCGAGAACGGCAACGCGCACATCGAGATCCGCGACGACGGCAAGGGCGGCGCCACGCCGGTCAGGGGTACCGGGCTCCGCGGCCTCGCCGACCGCGTCGGAGCACTCGACGGAGAGTTGACGATCGAGAGCCCGCAGGCCGGCGGAACGCGAATCGTCGCCGAGATCCCATGCGCGTCGTGATCGCCGACGACACGGCCCTCGTCCGCGACGGGCTGGCGCGGCTCCTGCAGGACGAGGGCTTCGACGTCTGCGGCAGAGCGTGCGACGGCGCCGAGCTCCTCTCGCTCGTGGAGGAGGCGCCGCCGGACGCCGTCGTCACGGACATCCGCATGCCGCCGACCCACACCGACGAGGGGCTCGTCGCGGCAGCCGAGATCCGCGCGCGCTTTCCTGAGACGCGTCCTCGTCCTCTCGCAGTACGTCGAGATCGGCTACGCCCTCCGCCTGATCGAAGGGCAGGAGGGGAACTGCGGCTACCTGCTCAAGGACCGCGTGACGAACGCGTCCGAGATCGTCGACGCCCTGAACCGGGTCACGGCCGGCGAGATGGTCGTGGATGCGGAGCTCGTCACGCGTTGCTCGCCCGCCCGCGCTCGCGCGATCCGCTGGACGAGCTCTCCGAGCGTGAGCGCGAGGTGCTCGCGCTCATGGCTGAGGGGCTCACCGACCGGGGCATCGCGGAACGGCTCTGGCTGAGCACCGCGACGGTCGAGACGCACGTCCGCCACATCCTTCAGAAGCTCTCGCTCTCTCCGAGCGCGTCCAGCAACCGCCGCGTCCAGGCGGTTCTGACGTACCTGCGCGCGTAGGACCTTGCTCGGCTACGCCCTCGAGTAGTCCCGCTTCCTGACCCAGAGGAAATAGACGATCAGCGTCGCGATGCTGAACACCAGCCCGGCGATGGCCCAGAGCACCTTCTCGAGGCCGGAGAAGTCCGGACGCCGGAGAATGTCCACGATCATCCAGATCACGGCGGCGTACACGGCGAGCGCGATCGCGACGAGCAGCGACTCGCCGAAGGTCAGGAACGCCAGCACGTCGGTCACGCGTGTCTCCTCCTCCAGTGGATTCGTCGGATACTAGGCGGATGGAGTTCGCGGACATCCTGAAGCGCCGCAGGATGGTCCGGAGCTACCTGCCGGACCTGATCCCGCGTGAGGTCGTCGAGCGCATCGTCGTCACCGTGCGGCGGGCGCCGAGCGGCGGGTTCAGCCAGGGCCATCGGCTCGTCGTCGTGACGGAGCCCGAGACCCGCGCCGAACTGGCGCGCCTCGCCGGTGAGGACGAGTACGTCGCCGCGGGCGGCCAGGCCTGGATCTCGACGGCGCCCGTCCACGTCTTCCACGGCACGCGCGAGGAGAGCTACCACGAGCGCTACCGCAAGCCGGACAAGCTCGCGACGGCGAGGAGATCGGCTGGCCGGCGCCCTACTGGTACGTCGACGCGGGCGCCGCGTTCATCCTGCTCCAGCTCGCCGCGATCGACGAGGGGCTCGCGAGCGGCGTCTACGGCGTGCTTCCCGAGCAGGTACCGGACGTGAAGGCGCTGCTCGGCGTGCCGGACGACGTCCATTTCGTCTGCCTCGTGACGATCGGACGGCCAGCGCCCGACCCGCAGGAGCCCGCGCTCGTGTCGCGACTCTCGCAGCGGACGGCTCTCGCTCGACGAGCTCGTCCGCTGGGAGCGCTGGGACGCGGCGCCGCCCTCAGCCTGACGCGCCGACGAGCCCCGCACGAAGGCGGGCGATGGTCTCGACGACGAGGTCGACGTCGGCCTCGGTCGTCGTCCAGTTCGACACCGCGATCCGCAGCAGGCGCTCGCCCCGCCACGTCGTCGCCCCCATCCAGCACGTGCCGTCCTCCTGGATCGCCCGCTCGAGCCGATCGGTGAGCTCGGCGTCGCCGACCGCGGACGAGGACCTGGTTGAGCACGACGTCGTTCACGACCTCGACGCCTTCGATCTCGTCGAGGCCGGCGGCGAAGCGGCGCGCGAGCGCGCAGCAGCGGTCCACGCAGCTCGGCAACGCCCGACCGGCCCAGCGAGCGGAGCGCGGCCCACGTCGCGAAGCCGCGCGCCCGGCGCGACGACTCCGGCACGAAGTCGCCGCCGCCGAACTCGCGTCCCGCGACCTGACCGGTGAGGTAGTCGGCCGTGTACGCGAGCGCCGTCGCGTGCACGTCGGGATGGGCGCAGAACGCGTACGCGCCGTCGTACGGGATGTTGAGCCACTTGTGGCCGTCGCACGCCCACGAGTCGGCGAGCTCGATCCCCGTCGACGAGCGCGGCCGTCCGCGGGCTCGCCGCCGCCCACAGCCCGAAGGCGCCGTCGACGTGGACCCATGCTCCGACCGCGCGCGCCGCCGAGACGATCGCGGTCAGGTCGTCGCAGGCGCCCGTGTTGACGTTGCCGGACTGCGCGCAGACGATCGTCGGCTTGCCCTCACGGCCCGCGAGCGCCGCGGGCAGGGCGTCCGCGTCCATCGCGCCGTTCGGCAGCGCCGGCACCTCGACGATCGCGCGCTCGCCCAGACCGAGGAGGCGCACGGCGCGATCGATCGTCCCGTGCCGCT
Source organism: uncultured Actinomycetes bacterium (assembly GCA_963706915.1). Taxonomy (GTDB): domain Bacteria; phylum Actinomycetota; class Thermoleophilia; order Gaiellales; family Gaiellaceae; genus Gaiella. Next base: position 381,877 of record CAVPOH010000001.1, on the reverse strand, counting down.
CCGCGCCGACGACGACCCGCACCTCCGGCGCGCCGTGCAGGCCGTCCCGGCCGACGTCCCAGCCGCAGCGGTTCAGGACGAACCAGCGACCCGCCGCGAGCCCGATCGTGTTCGCGGCCTGCGCACCGGTGGCGAACCCGACCGACGCGGCCGGCGGGAGGCCGAGCAGCTCCTTCAGCCAGCCACCGGCGACGTCCTCGAAGCGCGATCGCCGCCGGGGAGAGCGCCTCGTTGAACGCGCACTGGTCCCAGCCGGAGGTGATGACGTCGGCGACGAGCGCCGCGTCGAGCGATCCGCCGATCACGAACCCGTAGTAGCGCGGGCCCTGCGGAGGCCATCAGGCCGGGTGACGCCGCGGCGACGAGCTCGTCGATCACCTCGTCGAGGCTCGCTGGCCCGTCACGCAGCTCGCCGAGCGCCCGCCGGACGTCTGCCCGTCCCGACGACGGGCGTGACCCGCGACCCGGGAAGCCCCTCGCGGTACTCGACGATCTGCTCGACCGCGCGTTCGAGCGCCTCCCGCAGGTCGGTCATGGCGCGATCCTACGCCCCCGTCTCGGGGCACCGGCGCGCTGCTCAGGCGGGAACGGCGCGCGTCTCCTGGTGGGCGAGGATCTTCCGCTTGACGCGCTGCAGGGCGTTGTCGATCGTCTTGCAGTCGCAGTCGAGGACCTCGGCCATCGACTCGTACGAGTTGCCGTCGAGGTACAGGCGGAGCGCCTCCGACTCGAGCCCGGACAGGGTCGTCCCGAGGCAGCCGACGAGCGCCTGCAGCTCCTCGGTCGAGATCACGCGCACGGACGGGTCGTCGACCGACGGCCCGGGCAGCGCATCGCCGAGCGTGCACTCGCCGTCCGAGTCCTGACCCGCCGGCGTGTGGCTGAAGGAGACGTACGTGTTCAGCGGGGCGTGCTTGTAACGCGTCGCGGACTTGATCGCGGTGATGATCTGCCGGGTGACGCAGAGCTCGGCGAACGACCGGAACGAGGTCTCCTTGTCCGAGCGGAAGTCGCGGATCGCCTTGTAGAGGCCGATCATCCCTTCCTGCACGAGGTCGTCGGCGTCCCCGCCGGCGAGGAAGTACGAGCTCGCCTTGAGCCGGACGAAGCCGTGGTAGCGGCGCATGAGCTCGTCGAGCGCCGTCTTGCTCCCGTTCCGGGCCTTGAGGACGAGCTGGAGGTCCTCGAGCTCCCGCTGCAGCTTCTGCGGGCTCTTCGGTGCGAGTGCCTGACGCGCCGCCATGTCGTACTCCCCTTGGTCGTGGTCACGATCGCCGCCCTCGAGGACGAGTCTCACCCTGAGGTCGAGGCAGAAGCTAGCAGGATCTTGCAAGCGTTACAACCCCTTTGCGCAACTTCCAATCTGATAAGAACAGGTGTTCGTGTTCAGGGATCGGGCCGCGCCGAGAAGCCGCCCACCTGCGATCGGCGGTGTTAGCTCAGCCCGCGGCGGAGGCGCTCGAACCGGGCGCGGGTCTCCTCGTCCACGCGATCGCCGAGCCGGCTCGGCTTCTCCTCGCGATGGACGATCGCCTCGAGCTCGGCGAGGAACGCGGCCGAGCCGCGCTTCCTGACCTCCTGGCCGCTCGTGCCGCGCACCGCTGCATCCGAGGTGACGAGCTGCACGGGCTCGTGCTCTCGATGCTCGGCTGCAAGCCGCTCCAGCGCGGTGTCTGCATCGCGCGCGAAGCGCACGCCGAGCGGCCCGACCGTGCGATCCGTCCCGACGCCGTCGAACACGACCACGCCGCGGGCTCCCCTGGCGGCGACGAAGCTCGCGAGCAGGTCGACGAGCTCGTCCCGGTCACGAAACGCCCCGGCGTGAAAGAGATTGGAACCGTCGAACAGGTAGAGCGACGGCTCCGGGCACTCTCAACCTCCAGTCGAGGTTGATGCTCTGGCCGGCGTTGCGACTCGCTGCCGCCTCGCCTCGAACAGCGCCACAGCCGCGGCGACGCTCACGTTGAGGGATTCGACTCCGGGCGCGAGCGGGATCGAGATCGTCGCGTCGCACGTTCGTCGGACGAGCGGCCGGACACCCTTCCCCTCCGCGCCGAAGACGAGCGCGGCGCCGTCCGTGAGATCGGCGTCCCAGAGCCGCTGCTCGCCGTCGGCTGCGGCCGCAAAGGCCCACAGGCGGTCGCCCTTGACATCCGCCAGATAGCGGGCGAGGTTCGGGACGACGGCGACCGGCAGGTGCTCCACCGCGCCCGCGGACGCCCGGCACACGACCGGCGTCACAACGCTCGCGCCGTGCGCGGGGACGACGACGCCCGTCGCGCCGGCGCCCGCCGCGCTCCGGACGACGGCGCCGAGGTTCCGGGGGTCCGTCACCTGGTCGAGGCAGCAGATCAACGGCCGCTCCACCGCAGCGAGCTCCCAGGCGTCCGCATAGGGGTACGGCTCGCACCAGGCGACGACGCCCTGGTGATCGGAGGTGCCGGCCGCCTCGGTGAGCTCGCGCTCCTTGTGCACCCGCGGACGTGGGCCTTCGTGAAGCCACTCGAGCCCGGCGACGGCGCGCTCGCTCGCCCACAGCTCGAGCAGCGCGCGCCGGCCGCGGAGCACCTCGCGAACGGCGTTGCGGCCGTAGACGAGGTCGCGGGTCACGAGCGCGGCACGAGCTCGTAGCCGGAGGCAACGTCCCGCACCTCCCACCCGCGCTCCGCGATCTCGTCACGAAGCCGGTCGGCCGCGGCGAAGTCGCGCGAGGCGCGTGCGGCCACGCGTTCGTCGGCGAGCGTCACCACCTCGGGCGGCGCCTGCGCCTGCTCGGCAAGGCCGGCGAGCCCGAATACGTCGAGCCCTCGCCGAAGCTCATCGAGGGCGCCTGTTCGCGCCCACTCGTGGAGGATCGCCACCGCCGCCGGCGTGTTGAAGTCGTCCTCCAGCGCCGATGCGAAGCTCTGCCAGTCGCCGCGCGTGCGCGTCTCTCCCCGCAGCGCGTTGCGGAGCGTCTCGGCCTGCGCCCTCGCCGCGGTCAAGGTCGCTTCCGAGAAGTCGAGCGGCTTCCGCCACTGCCCGGTCATGAAGAACAACAGGACCGTCTCGTGCCCGAATCGGTCAAGCACCTCTGACAGAAGCACGGCGTTGCCGGCCGACTTGTGCATCTCCTCCCCGCCCATGCTCAGCATCCCGTTGTGCATCCAGATCCGCGCGAAGTCGTGCCCCAGCGACCGCGACTGGGCGATCTCGTTCTCGTGGTGCGGAAACACGAGATCCATGCCACCGCCGTGGATCTCGAAGCTGGTGCCCAGGTGCTTCTCGGACATCGCCGAGCACTCGATGTGCCAGCCGGGTCGTCCCTTTCCCCAGGGCGACTCCCACCACGTGTCCTCCCCCGGCTTGTTTGCCTTCCAGAGCGCGAAGTCGCGGGGATCCTCCTTGCGGGGGTTCGCCTCCTGCTCACGCACCTCGTCGAGCTTCTGACGGGAGAGACGGCCGTAGTCGGCGTACGTCCTGACGCGGAAGTAGACGTCGCCCGCGGACTCGTACGCGTTGCCGGCGGCGATCAACTGCTCGATCATCTCGATCTGATCGGGCACGGTGCCCACAGCCGTGGGCTCGACATCCGGGCGGCCAAGGCCGAGTCGATCCGTATCGTCGAGGTACCACCGCGTCGCAAGCTGGGCGAGCGCGGCGCTCTCACCGGGTGCTGCGTCGTAGATCTTGTCGTTGATGTCGGTGATGTTGACGACCAGCGTCGTCTCGTAGCCCCTCACCGTGAGCCACCGTTTCAGCCACATCGACAGCACGAACGGCACGGCGTTCCCGATGTGTATGCGCTGGTAGACCGTCGGGCCGCAGAAGTACATCCGGATCGGCCCCGGAGCAGGCGGCAGCTCGACGAGCGATCGCGTCAGGGTGTCGTACAGGCGCATGACGCGATCGTAGACGGAGGTCGAACGCCCCTGGCTCTAGCCGACCACCGTCGCCCTCGAGGCGCGCACGATCGCCTCGTCCTCGGGCAGCGCTGCGACGACGGTCCACAGCTCGGGGCCGCGATCGGCGCCCGTGAGGGCGAGCCGGAGGGCGCGCAGGTCCCCCCCGACGGCCTTCAGCTCGCGAACGATTGCCCTTGCGCCCGCCTCGTCGAGGTCGCCGGCACCGGACCGGAGCTCGACGAAGCGGCCCATCGTCCGCGACGCTTCGGCGGGCAGCGTCACCGGTACCGGGCTCGCGATGGCACGGGCGATCTCACGTGCCTCGACCAGTGTTCGCGCGCCCCGGAGCGCACGCGCGAGCGACGCGTCGGCGCCGGCCACCGTGGTCAGCTCGTCGTCCGTCATCGCCGCGATCGCCTCGATCGACAGGCGCCCGAGCCGCGCCCGGTCGAGGTGGACGTCGTGCGCCGGGAGCCCGAGCTCGTCGAGGTAGCGGCGAACGGCGGCCGCCGGTATCCCCTCGTCCCGCAGCTCGGCGACGGACGCGTGGCCGTGTCGCTTCGAGAGCTTCTTCCCGTCGGCGCCGAGGAGTAGGCCGTGGTGGATCACCTCGGGCAGCTCGCCGCCGAGCGCGCGCGCGATCCGGCGCTGCGGCTCCTCGTTGGGCCGGTGGTCGGAGCCGCGGATGACGTGCGTGATGCCGAGGTCGAGGTCGTCGGCGACGGTCGCGAGCTGGTACGTCGCGGTTCCGTCGGCGCGAAGCAGCGTGACGCCGTCGAGCCGGAGCGACCCGTCGACGTCCCGCGCGGCTCCCCCCTCCGCCTCGGCTCGCCGGGCAGCACGGGCGTACAGGTCCGCCCGCGCGCTCTGCCTGAAAGGGCCCTCCTCCCATGCGAGCCCGAGCCACCGGAGATCGTCGAGGATCGCCTCCTCACCGCCTTCCACGACGCGGGACGGGTCCGTGTCATCGATCCGAAGGAGAAGCGCGCCGCCGTTCTCCTCGGCGAAGCGCCGGTTCGCCGAGGCGGTGAGTGCGTTTCCGAGGTGGAGCGATCCCGTCGGGCTCGGGGCGAACCGGACGCGAACGGTCACGCCGCCGCCTCGTCCACCCACCCGCGCTCGCGGTACAGCTCGAACCCCGCCGCCAGCGCGTCCTCGACATGCTTCAAGAGCTCGTCGTCCACGCGCTTCACGTGGAAGCACGACTTCCCCTTCAGGAGGGCGAGCAGCTCGGGTGCGAACATCTCCTTCTGGGACCCGTGGGTGTACACCGGCATGAAGTAGAAGCCGACGTAGCCCTTCTGGGCGATCAGGCCCGCGAAATAGACCTCGCCGCGCTTCCGCCCCCCGATCTCGACCGGCCTCTCGGACCAGAGCTGGCAGTCGCGCTTGCCGGCGACGCCGCCCGAACGGACGACGAACGGTGGCGCGTAGCGTCGGAGAGACGTCTCGAGCCGGGCGAAGATCGCGTCGAGGTCGGTCTCAGGCATCGATCGGGACGTGCCCCGGTTCGGCGGCGACCCGTTCGATCCACGCACGGATCGCCGGATACTCGCCGAGCTCGAAGCCGCCCTCGTGCGCGACGTGGGTGTAGGCGTAGAGTGCGATGTCGGCGAGCGTCAGCGAATCGCCGACGAAGTACGCGTTGCCGTCGAGGTGGCGCTCCATCGAGCCGAGCGCGCGGTAGCCCGCGGCCGTGCGCTGCTCGATCGTCGCGGTGTGGCGCTCGGGCTCGCCCGAGTACGCGACGAGGAAGCGCACGACGGCGATCGCCGGCTCATGGCTGTACTGCTCGAAGAACATCCACTGCAGCACCTTCGCCCGGTCGTAGGAGTGCTCGGGGACGAAGCGCGTCCCGTCCGCGAAGTACCAGAGGATCGCGCCTGACTCCGCCAGCGGGCGACCGTCGTCCAGCACGAGCGTCGGAACGCGGAGATCCGGGTTGAGGCCTCCGAGCACCTCCGCGCGGTCCGAGCGATCGACGACGTCGAGGTCGCGCCGCTCGTACTCGAGGCCGAGATGCGCGAGGAGCAGGCGCACCTTGTAGCAGTTGCCCGAGACCGGAGAGTTGAAGAGGAGCACGCGCGGACGTTACCCACCCGCCCCGCGGGCGGCGTCTCGGCGGGCTACCCCCGCTGCCGCCACCAGGTCAGGTACGCCTTCGAGAGGAAGACGTTCACGCCGTCGTGGTCGGGACGCTCGGGGAGCGGCGACCCTCGAGGAGCCGCTCGAGCCGGCGGCGCAAGTCGTCCGCCTCGGCGAGAACGTCCTCGAACGAGACGCGCCCGTTCCGGACATCGAGCCCCGAGCTCGCTCGCGGCTCGGCAGGGGCAGCGTCAGCCGTCCGGTCTCCAGGAACTCGATACCCTGGTAGCCGAGCCGGAGCACACTGGCCGGCGTACTTCGTGTCGTAACCGTGAGCGGCGATCAGCTCGGGCCGGTTGACGCGCATCTGCCCCCGCTCACCGGTCATGCGGTCCACTCTCGTTCTTATTTCCATGGAAATCATTTCTATACTTAGTGGAGCAATGGCAGGCAACCGTGTCGTCACCGTGCGCGGCGGCCGCATCGCGGCCGCCGACGCGCTTCTCCACCCCCTCTCAGCCGGCCGTGCGGTTCGCTGCCGTTCCATGTAGCCCAGGTAGGCGCGTCCTGCACGACGCGATGCGAACCACTGCCTGTTCGCGCGCAGCACGCGCCCGGCTCCGCGAGCACCGAGCACTGATCGTCGGGGACGTGGAGCAGGAGCATCACCGTCGGGTTCCCGGCCAGCGCGAGCCGGCACCACTTCCGCAGCGAGAAGACCGTCCGGTCGATGTCTCCAGGCCCCGACCGGGCTCCCTCGGCTGGGTGCGGTAGACCCACTGCTCGAAGACCCGTAGCCCGGCGACGTACTCCGGCGGCTCGATGCAGATCCCCATCTCGTCACGGTCGTCCGCGCTCTCCACCGTGACTCCGTGGACGGTCGACCCGACGAGGCCGAGCAGGATCGTGTTCGGCTCGGCGACGGCCCGAAGCTCTGCGTCGTCGACGTTCGGCCGCGTGCCTTCGGGGTCCATCCGTGCACCATGACCGAAGCGGCGGGGGCACGCCGTCCCGACCACTAGGCTCGGGCTGTGGAGGCTCTGCTGCTGGCGTGGTACCGGGAGAACGGCCGCGCGCTTCCCTGGCGCCGGACGCGCGACCCGTACGCGATCCTCGTCAGCGAGGTCATGCTGCAGCAGACGCAGGTCGAGCGGGTCGTGGCGCGCTACGCGCAATGGCTCGAGCGGTGGCCGACCGTCGACGCGCTCGCTGCCGCGACGCCCGCCGAGGTGATCGTCGAGTGGCAGGGCCTCGGCTACAACAATCGCGCGCTCGCGCTCCATCGCGCGTCCCGGCAGGTGTCCGACACGGGCTGGCCGAACGACCTGACGACGCTGCCCGGCGTCGGGGCGTACACCGCCGCGGCGGTGCGCAACTTCGCGTTCGGCGAGGACATTCTCCCGCGCGATGTGAACGTCGAGCGGGTCGAGCGACGCACCGGCCAGGCGTTCACGGGAGCCGCGGCGCAGCCGCTGATGGACCTCGGCGCGACCATCTGCGTCGCCCGCGTCGCCCGCTGCGACCGCTGCCCCCTCGCGGCCGAGTGCCCGTCGCGCGGAACCCGGGACGAGCCGCTCCGGAAGCAGTCGCGGTTCGAGGGCTCCTTCCGCCAGCGCCGAGCCGCGACGCTCCGACTCGTCGCCGACCGGCCGCGGCGCGCATCGAGCCTCGACGGTGAGGCCGTCAGCGCGCTCGAACGCGACGGCCTCGTGGTCGTCGAGCACGGCGTCGCTCGACTCCCCTCGTAGGGCTACCGCCCCTCGGCGTAGCCAGGACGCGCCTCGTCATAGCGCGCGAGCCCGTCATCGGGGATCCCCTCCCAGCAGGCGGCGTCGGCGACGAACTGACGGGACTGGGGCCGGATCCCGGGATCGCCGTCGATCGCGCCGAGCCGGACGCCCGTGTTGTCGCTCGATCCGGGCTCACGGCTGAAGAGCGCCGATCCACAGCGAGCGCAGAACACCTTCTCGCGCCCGCCCTCGGGCGCCCAGCCGCGGAGCTCCGCCACGCCGTCGGTGACCACGACGGTGCCCGACTCGGCGCGAGCAGTGGCGGACGCGCCCGAACCGGTGCGCCGCTGGCATCGGGTGCAATGGCAGTAGCCCGCCGAGACGAACGGGCGCCGGACCTCGAAGCGGACGGCGCCGCACCCGCAGCCGCCCCTCAGCGGTAGCTCCACTCGACCCAGGCTACGCGAGGTGCGCGCGTCGGCGCGTGCGACGCCGTGATGAACGCTTCCGGAACGAACCGGATTTCACGCGTGCGTAATGCGCCGGCAGGCACGATGCGGTCCGTGGCCACCGTCCTCGTCGTCGACGACGAGCCGATCGTGCGCGAGGTTGTCGTGCGCTACCTCGAGCGCGAGGGCTACGCGACGCTGGAAGCCGACGACGGCGACGACGCGCGTTTGATCGTCGAGCGCGACTCGCCGGACCTCGTCGTCCTCGACGTGATGCTCCCCGGCACGGACGGCCTCGAGCTCTGCCGATGGATCCGTTCCCGCACGGAGCTCCCCGTGATCATGCTGACGGCACGCGGCGAGGAGGCCGACCGGATCGTCGGGCTGGAGCTGGGCGCAGACGACTACGTCACCAAGCCGTTCTCCCCGCGCGAGCTCGCGGCGCGCGTGCGCACGGTCCTGCGGCGCACGAATGCCGCCGCCGCCGCGACGGAGCGCGTCACGTTCGGTGACGTCGAGCTCGACGCGGCGACCCGCGACGTCTGCAAGGCGGGCGCGGACGTCCGCCTCACGGCCAAGGAGTTCGACCTCCTGTGGTTCCTCGCGAGCCACCCGCGACGCGTGTTCGGGCGCGATCAGCTCATGAGCCGCGTCTGGGGATACGAGGCAGCGCTCGACACCGGCACGGTCACGGTGCACGTCCGGCGCCTTCGCGAGAAGATCGAGGACGATCCCTCGGAGCCACGCCATCTCCAGACCGTCTGGGGCGTCGGCTACCGGCTGGTGCCGTGATGCCCCTCGCCATGGTCGAGACCGCGATCGCGGTCGGCGCCCTCACGCTCGCCGTCGGCCTCGTCGCCGTCGTGCTTCTCCGACTCCTCCCGAGCCTCCGCCTGCAGCTCGTCGGACTCGCCGCGCTGTCGGTGTGCCTCCCGCTCGCGTCCGTCCTCCTCTCCGGCTGGGTCGCGTTCCACATGGGCGACGACGTCAAGATCCTGGCCGTCTCGGCCGCGTCCGCGGCCGTGGCGGTCGTCGCCGGGTTGCTCCTCGCGCGGTCGATCTCGGAGTCGGTCGAGCGCGTTCGGTCGGCGTCGGCCGAGCTCGCCGCAGGCGACCTCCGCGTCCGCGCCCCGGAGTCCGGCCCGGTCGAGGTCGTCGACCTCGCCGCCTCGTTCAACGAGATGGCGGCGAGCCTCGAGCGGCTGTTCGACGCGCGCCGCGAGCTCGTCGCGTGGGCGAGCCACGACCTCCGGACACCGCTCGCGAACATGCAGGCGATGCTCGAGGCGCTGGAGGACGGTCTCGTCCCCGTGGAGGCGACCATCCCGATCCTTCGCGAGCAGGTCGGCATCCTCTCCTCCCTCGTCGACGATCTCTTCGAGCTCGCGCGCATCGACGCCGGTGCGCTCACCCTGGAGCTGCGCGACGCGCCGCTCGAGCCGGTCGTCGGGTCGTGCCTGCGCGGCGTGGAGGCCGACGCGCGGCGACGCGGCATCGGGCTCGCCGCGAGCGTCCCCGACGACGTGAGCGCGCAGTGCGCGCCCGAGAAGGTCGAGCGCGTGCTCGCGAACCTCCTGACCAACGCGTTGCGCCACACGCCGTCGGACGGCTCGATCGCCGTGCGCGTGGAGCAGATCGACCGAGAGGTACGTGTCACGGTCGAGGACACGGGCGAGGGACTCGACGAAGAGGCACGCCTGCGCATGTTCGACCGCTTCTGGCGGGCCGATCCGGCGCGCTCGGCACGCGGCTCCGGCCTCGGTCTCGCGATCGCGCGCGGGCTCGTCGAAGCCCATGGAGGACGGATCTGGGCGGAGAACCGACCCGGCGGGGGCGCACGCGTCTCCTTCACGCTCCCCGCCCCATGATCGCGGCGTCTGACTCTCGCGGAAAGCGATGCGGGTGTGCCTTCTGCCCGCCGACACACCCGCGATCTGTGGATCCGCGTCCGACGCGCGCTGAGCGCCGCGTCGCCGACGGCTCCGGTAGAGCTCGTTGGCCGCGGACGGACACGCGGCCTGCGCACGCGCAAGGCGTGCGCGTTACCTCAGTCCGGTGGACTCTGCTCCAACGTCAAACCCCTTCCGCTTTCGAAGGGAATCTCCTGTTTCCACCATAGCGACTCAGGCTGCCGGAGGCGAGGGAGCTTCCGCAGGTCTGGCCAGGCGGTACAGGACGTGACGCCGGAGCGGACGACCCTCCGGGATGCCGGGATGGTCGAAGTCGTCGGCCGGGTCGTGCTTCATCCCGAGGCGCTCCATCACCCGCCGCGAGCGGAAGTTCGCCGGAACGGTGAACGCCACGATCTCGTCGAGCTCGTGCTCCTCGAATCCGTGGTCGACTGCGGCGCGGGCCGCCTCGGTCGCGTAGCCGCGGCCCCAGTACTCGCGCGCGAGACGCCAGCCGACCTCGACCGCCGGCGTGAAGTGCGCTTCGAACGTCGGCGTCCAGAGGCCGACGAAGCCGACGAACGGGGCGCCTCCTCGTACCTCGACCGCCCAGAGCCCGAACCCGCGGCGGTCGAAGTGCGCCTCGATCCGGTCGACCATCGCGTCCGACTCGCCCCGGCTGCCGAGCGCCGGGAAGTGCTCCATGACGACCGGGTCGGCGTTGAGAGCCGCGAACGGCACGCGATCGCCCTCGCGCCAGCGGCGGAGAAGCAGACGCTCGGTCTCGAGCTCGCTCACGTCCGCGCCAGCAAGGCGACTGCCTGGGCCGCGAGCCCCTCCCCGCGGCCCGTGAACCCGAGCCCGTCGGTGGTCGTCGCCCGCACGTTGACCGTGGTGCTCCCGACGCCGAGGGCCTTCGCGAGCCGCTCGCGCATCGCCTCTCGGTGCGGCGCGACGCGCGGCTCCTGGCCGATCACGATGCAGTCGGCGTTCACGAGCCGATAGCCGGCAGCGCGCACGGACGCGTAGGCCTCGGCGAGGAGAACGAGCGAGTCGGCGCCGCGGTAGCGCTCGTCGTCCGACGGGAAGAGCCCGCCGATGTCGCCCAGGCCCGCGGCGCCCAGGAGCGCGTCCGTCAGCGCGTGCGCGACAACGTCTCCGTCGGAGTGGCCGACGAGACCGCGCGAATGCTCGATGCGGACGCCGCCGAGCACAAGAGGCACGTCTTCGCCGAACGCGTGAGCGTCGACGCCGAGGCCGATGCGGAGGTCGCTCACGCCCCGCGCAGTGCGATCGTCGACGGCCGGAAGGCACAGGCCCGGGACGACTCTTCGCGCAGCGATCGCGGCCTCACGACGGCGCTCACTCTACAACCGCAGCCGCCCACGGCTCGTGCCCGTTCCAGCTCGACACGGTCCGATATAGTCTGATATCAGACTAAATGGAAGGAGGATCCATGACAACGAAGCGATACGACACTCCGGCGGCCACCATCGAGCACTTCTCCGAGCTCCTTGGCGCCGGCCGCCTGGAGGAGCTGCTCGAGCTCTACGAGGACGACGCGGCGTTCGTCCCCGAGCCGGGCCGCACGGTGAGCGGTCTCGAGTCGATCCGCGCCGAGCTCGAGCCGCTCGTTGCACTGACGCCGCGCATGAGCGGTCGGATCGAGCAGGTCCTCGAGGCCGGCGACACCGCGCTCGTCGCCTACCGCTGGCAGCTCGAGGCGACCGCGCCCGACGGCACGCCGATCAGACAGGCCGGTCTCAGCGCCGACGTTCTCCGCCGTCGCGCCGACGGCTCGTGGCGCGTGATCATCGACGATCCCTACGGCGCGGCCGGCAGCGCTGCTACGACGTCTCCGGGCGCCTGACTCGGATGCCCCATGCGACGCGAGAGAACCTCGGCTACCTGCTCGCAAAGGCGTCGCAGCGCTGGAACGAGCAGTTGCAGGCGGGCTTTGCGGACGCCGGGTACCCCGAGGTGCGGGCGTCGTACGGGTCGGTGCTGGTCCCGCTCTTCGAGGAGGACGGGCTGCGGATGGGCGAGCTCGCCCGCCGCGCCCGTCTCTCGAAGCAGACGATGACGACGCTGGTGCGACTCTGCGAGCGCGACGGCCTCGTGGAGCGCCGGGCCGATCCGGGAGACGCGCGTGCGACCCGCGTCCACCTGACCGGGAAGGCCCGGCACTTCGAGCCCGCTGCGGAGCGCGTTCTCGCCCGCCTCGACCGCGCCGCACGGCGCTCGCTCGGAGACGACGGTCACGCCGAGCTCCGGCGGTCCCTCCGCGCTCTCTCCTAGCGCGACGCGCTCAGCTCCCGGGCGAGAGCACCACGCCGGGGACCTCCGCGAGCGACGCGACCGACACCGCGCCCGGCGGTGTCGCCTGGAGCATCCCCCAGGGACCGCGTCGAACGTGCACGGCGACCAGCCCCGCCGTGAGGGAGGGAAGCACGTCGTTGTCCGCGCGGTCGCCGACGTAGGCGACCTCGGCCGGCTCCGCCCCTGCGAGCTCGACCAGCCGCTCGAAGAAAACCGGGTCGGGCTTGCGGACGCCGAGGCTCGCCGAGCCGGTCACGACGTCGACGGGCAGCTCGGCGGCGCGGGCCCATTCCTCGAGCGCCGCGTTCTGGTTGCCGGCGAGACCGACCAGGACACCGGCCTCACGCAGTGTCGTGAGGCACGCGAGCGCGTCGGGATAGAAGTCGTCGATCGAGTAGACGACGTGGTCCCAGGCCTCGACGGGCCGCTCGACTCCGAGATGCCGCCAGAGCTCCCAATGCTCCTCCCCGCGCTCGATCGTCTTTCCGAGGGCGGCCCAGATGACGTGCGGCCCGACGCCCGCGGCGCTCGACATCTCGCGCCAGTAGCGCTCCTCGTCGACGAGCGTCTCCCCGACGTCGAAGAAGACAGCTCGGATCGCCACCTCAGCTCTCCCCGAGGAAGCGCTCCACGAGGGCGAGGTCGGCGGCGGTCGTGACCTTGAGGAGCCGCGGGTCGCCCTCGACGACGCCGATCCGCCCTCCCGCCTGCTCGACGAGCGACGCACAGTCGGTCGCGCCGGTCAGGTCTCCGGCGTAGGCCGAGCGCAGGCGGTCGGCGAGGAACGCCTGCGGCGTCTGCACCGTCACCAGCCCGTCTCGCGCGACGGTCTCGGTGACGACGCCGCGATCGACCCGCTTGACGGTGTCGCTCACCGGAAGGCCGGGGACGACGCCGTCGACGCCCCCGGCCAGCCCACCGAGCACGCGTTCGAGCACCGCATCGTCGACGAGCGGTCGCGCCGCGTCGTGGACGAGCACCACGAGCGCGTCGGCGGCGACCTCCGCGAGCGCGTTGCGAACCGACTCGGCTCGGGTCGCTCCCCCGGTGACGACGGACGCGACCTTCGAGGCGACGAGCTCCTCGGCGAGGAGGATCGTCGGCTCCTCCCAGTCGGCCGGCGCGGCGACGACGATCGCGTCGATCCAGTCCGACAGGTCGAGCCGCTCGAGGCTCTCCGCGAGGAGCGGCCGCTCGCCGAGCGCGACGAACGCCTTGGGATGCTCGCTGCCGAGCCTCGAGCCGCTTCCCGCGGCCACGAGGACGGCCCACGTCCCTCCGGCTTCGCCGGAGGAGCTCGGTGACGGGCTCACGGGCTCACGGCCCCGCGTTCCGGGCTCTGGTTCTCAGCGCTTCCGCAGAGCGAAGGCGCACGCGGTTAGGAGCGTTCGACGACATAGTCCCCGTCTCCAGGGTGCCGCCGGTCGTCGTGAGGCAAGGACACAGGGAGCGTCCATATCCGGAGATATGGACGCGACCGAGGACGCCGCATCACGACGACCGGCGCTCCCCTGGGGACCTGGCGTCTATCTCGCCGAACGCTCCTAAACGGTCGCGGTGGCGGCCGTCTTCGGCTTCGCCTTGACGCGCTTGCCCTTCGCCGGGTTCGCGAGCACTTCCTCGAGCCAGGCGTGCGCCTCGTCCTCGGTCATGCTCTTCGCGTACATGAGCTCGGAGGCGAGGATCTTCTTCGCCTTGACGTACATCTGCTTCTCGCCGGTCGAGAGGCCCTTCTCGTGGTCGCGGAGCGCGAGGTTCCGCACCACCTCGGCGAGCTCGAGGATGTCGCCGGTCTTCATCTTGTCCCGGTTGTGCTTGAAGCGGCGGTTCCAGTTCTTCGGCATCTCGGTCGAGCCACCGAGAAGCACCTTCACGACGACGTCGACCATCTCCTGATCGATGACCCATCGGAGACCGACCTTCTCGGCGTTGTCCACGGGGACGTTCACCGTCATCTCGTTGTGCAGGATCTTGATCGTCAGGTACTCGCGCTGCTCACCGAGGACGAGCTTGACGTCCTTGGAAACGATCGTCCCCGCGCCGTGGTGGGGATACACGACCTTGTCGCCGACATCGAACACGCCTGGAGCCCTCCCGTCGTCCGGTCCTTGTGTGCGCCTGACTCACGAAAAGCGCCGGCGGTGGTCTGCCGGCGTGTACCCCCATTCTACCGAAGATTTCGCTGCACTCCCGCCCATATGCGCACCTCCCCGGCGATCGGCCGGCTCATGCCGCGTCCTCGAGCTCCTCCGCCGCGACAGACGCGTCGAGCCCCGCCCGGAGCGCCTCTCGCAGCGTCTCTGCGCCCACCACGCGCGGCCCCGCAGACCGCCCGCGGGTGCCCTCGGGGGCGAGCGCCACGGCGACGCCGAGCTTCGCGCACTCCTCCAGGCGCCGCTCCGCCTGCGCGGCGGGTCGCAGCCGTCCGGTGAGCCCGAGCTCGCCGAACGCTGCCGTCCCGGCCGTCACCGGAGCCCCGCGCGCGGCTGACGCGATCGCGAGCGCGACGGCGAGGTCCGCGCCCGGCTCGTCGATCCGCACCCCGCCTGCGACGTTCACGAAGACGTCAGCGGCCCCGAGTGGGACACCCGCGTGACGCGCGAGGACGGCGACGATCATCGCGAGGCGCTTCGGGTCGACGCCCGTCGCCACGCGCCGTGGCATCGCGAGATCGGTCCGGGAGACGAGCGCCTGGATCTCGAGCAGGATCGGGCGCGTGCCCTCGAGCGCGACGGCGACGGCGCTGCCGACCTCTCCGTCCTTCGTCGAGCCGAACAGCGCCGACGGCTCCGGGACGCCCTCGAGCCCCGCGGCCGTCATCTCGAATACGCCGAGCTCGTTCGTCGAGCCGAACCGGTTCTTCACAGACCGGAGGATGCGGTGGGCGTGGTACCGGTCGCCCTCGAACTGGAGCACGCAGTCGACGAGGTGCTCGAGGACGCGCGGGCCTGCGACCGACCCGTCTTTTGTCACGTGGCCGACGAGGATCGTGGCGACATGGCTCTCCTTCGCGACGCGAAGGAGGCGGGAAGCCGCCTCGCGGACCTGCGCCACCGAGCCCGGTGCCGAGCCGAGCTCGGCAGCGTACAGCGTCTGCACGGAGTCGATGACGCAGACGGCGGGCGCATCGCGCCCGAGGGTGGCGCACACCGCATCGAGCTCCGTCTCGGCGAGGATCGAAACGTCGTCCGCGCCGCCCAGCCGCTCGGCCCGCAGACGGACCTGAGCGACGGACTCCTCCCCCGTGACGAGTAGCGCGCTGCGGCCGCTCCGTGCGATCGCGCCGAGCGCGGTCAGCAGGAGCGTCGACTTGCCGACGCCCGGCTCGCCGCCCAGGAGGACGAGTGACGCGGGGACGATGCCGCCGCCCAGGACGCGATCGAGCTCGGGCACGCCCGTCGAGAACCGGGCCGCCTCCTCGAGGCGAACGTCGCCGAGCCGCTCGGGTCGCCGTGCGGGGCCGGCGGCCGACGAACGGCTGTCGCGGCCGTGCAGCTCCTCGACGAGCGTCCCGAAGGCGCCGCATCCCGGGCAGCGACCGAGCCACCGGCCGCTGGTGGCGCCGCACTCGCTGCACGTGAACTGGACGACGACCTTTGCCATGCGACCAGGGTAGACCAGACATCGGACGTCGTGTTCTCCATATCGACAACAGGATCACGCTTATCCTGCTCGGCGTGAGCGAGACGCACGCGCACACGCACGCGGGTCGCCATCGCCATCCGCACGACCACCGCAGCGCCTCGCGCCGGGCGCTCGTGATCGTCCTGCTCCTGACGCTGGCCTTCACCGTCGTCGAGGTCGTCGGCGGCGTGCTCACGGACAGCCTCGCGCTGCTCGCGGACGCGGGTCACATGGTCTCGGACGTCGTCGCGCTCGCACTCGCGCTCATCGCGTTGACGCTGGCACAGCGTCCGTCGAGCCCCCGTCGCAGCTTCGGGTTCCAGCGGGCGGAGATCCTCGCCGCGTTCGTCAACGGCCTCGCGCTCTTCCTCGTGAGCGCCTGGATCGTCTGGGAGGCGATTCAGCGCTTCGACGACCCGCCCGAGATCCTCGGCGGCTGGATGCTCGTGGTCGCCCTCGTCGGGCTCACGGTCAACGCGATCGCCGCGACAATCCTCCTCCGCTCGGGTCGGGAGAGCCTGAACGTCGACGCCGCGTTCCGGCACGTCCTCGCCGATTTCCTCGGCTCGGCGGGCGTCGTCGTGGCTGCGCTCGTCATCGTCCTGACCGGCTGGGAGCGCGTCGACCCGATCGTGTCGATCCTCATCGCTGTGCTGATCGTGGCGAGCGCCTGGACGATCCTCCGCGACTCGACGGCGATCCTGATGGAGGAGACGCCCTCCGGGATCGACGCCGACGAGGTGGCGCGCGCGATCGTCGAGGTGGACGGCGTGTCGAGCGTCCACGACCTCCACGTCTGGCGGATCACGTCCGGGTTCGACGCCCTCTCCGCGCACGTCCTCGTCGGGCAGGGCGACGACTGCCATGCGCGCCGGCGGGACGTCGAGCGGATGATCGCCGAGCGGTTCGGGATCACGCACACCACCCTGCAGGTCGACCATGACGCAGCCGACGCGCTGATCGAGCTGCGCCGGTCCTAGGCGTTACTCGGCCTTCGGCGGCTGGACGTCGTCCGCAGGCGGCTCCTCGGTCGGCTCGCCAGTCTCGGTGCTCGCCTCGGGCGGCGGCTTCGGCCTGGCCCTCGCCTTGGGCGGCCCGACCTCGACGATCGCGTTCTGCGCGTCGTAGCGCACCGTGTACCGCTCGTTCTTGATCAGCTTCGGGCCCTCGAAGACCCTCCGCGTGTACTGCACGGTGAACCCCGAGGCTCCGGCCGACTGCACGGTGCTCGTCGTGCCCGGGGCGAGCGTCGAGTTCCGCACCGTGATCGTCCTCGGGGCGACGTACGCGTACGGCTCGCCCGTCGTCGTCTCGACGCGGCGCCCGAGCTTCTCCGAGTAGAACCGCACGGTGATGGAGGAGCTCGTCGCGGTGAGCTTCATCAGGATCGCGGCGGGCCAGTCGTTCCGGAAGATCAGCTCGGGCCCGCCCCACGAGACCGTGGCCTCGCGCCCCATCGGGTACCTCGAGATGTAGAACTGGTGCGCCTGGTGGGCGACGAGCTTGACGCCGGCGAAGAACGCGGCGTTGTACAGCGTCGTCGCGATCTGGCTGATCCCGCCGCCGACGGCGTCCTCGAGCCGGCCGGCGAAGATCTGCGGCGCGGAGACGAACCCGTTCTCGACGGTCCGCTTGCCGAGCGCCTCGTTCAGCGAGAACGCCGTCAGCGGACGGACGATGGTGCCGTCCAGCAGCTGAGCGGCACGCTGGATGTTCGTCACGCGCGGCTGGCAGCACGGGTAGAAGGTCGTGAACTCCGAGACGAGCTCCTCGATCCCGAGGGACTCTGCTGCCTCGGTCGTGAGCGCCGGCGGCGACTTCAGGAACCGCGCGCGGTGCACCGTCGAGTCGAGGTTCGACGTGAGCGAGCGCGAGATCGCGGCCAGGTCCAGCGTGCGGCCGGGTCGCGACGGCACGACCCGTGTGCGC
Source organism: uncultured Actinomycetes bacterium (assembly GCA_963706915.1). Classification (GTDB taxonomy): domain Bacteria; phylum Actinomycetota; class Thermoleophilia; order Gaiellales; family Gaiellaceae; genus Gaiella. The sequence continues at coordinate 363,968 of CAVPOH010000001.1, read as the reverse complement.
TTCCCGCTCACGGCGAAGGTCGCGTCGCGTGCGGGCACCTCCTCGGCACCGAGACGGATCCGCAGCGAGGCGCCGAGGCCCTTCGGGTCGAGCAGCACCGCGAGCGTCCCGTCCTCTCGCTCCGTCACAACGAGCGCCCGCAGCCGCTGCGGGGTCAACGTCGCCTCGGCGTCGCCCGAGCGGACGCGACGCGGCCCGTCGAGCAGCCGCTCGATCCGTGCTGCGGCGCGCTGCGCCTCCTCGGTGGTGACCACCGGCCCGGCTTCGACCACCGAGAGCGCGACCTCGGTCGGCAGCGTCGCGAGCGCGCGGCGGAGCGTCCGCCGGTCGACCGCGGTTCCTGCGCGCGCGTCGACGACACGGATCGCGTCATCCGTGACGACGACCCGGCCGTCCTCGGGTGGATCACCGAACCGCGCGTCGATCCGGTTCGCGAGCTCGGCGGCGCGCACCGGCGCGAGCCGATAGGTAAGCGGGAGCTCCGGGCCGTCGCGCAGGCCGAGGCGGGCGAGGACGCGGTCGGGCGCACTCGCCTCGAGCGCCTCGTCGAGCGCGGCGTCGAGCACCGGCGTCGCGCGGAGAGCGGCGCCGCTGGTCGTCATCACGCCGCTCGGCCCCGTGAGCGCGATCGGGCGCGATCGCCGCTGGGCGGCCGCCGTCTGGAGCGCCTCGCGCGCCTCGCTCTCGCTCATGCCGCCGACGGCGACCCCGCCGATGGTCGTCCCGCGCGGGATCGCTTCCCGCTCCAGCAGCCAGACGATGCCGAACGCTCCCGCGAGCACGGCGAGCACGCCGAGCACGCCGGCGAGGGTGACGAGCAGGCGACTCGTACGGCGGCGCGGCCTCGCCGCCGTCGACAGGAACGGCCCGGACATGCTCGTTGAAGGTAGCGAACCGAGCGGGCTAGCCCAGGCGCTTCACGAAGAGCACCCGGTCCTCGCCCGGGCCGTCGTAGTCCTTCGCCACACGCTCGACCTCGAAGCCGAGCGCCTCGTGGAATGCGACCGAGACCTGGTTCACAGGCGACGTGACGCACCGGACGACGGTCCGCCCGTGCGCCGTGGCGTCCGCGAAGAAGCGCTCGTAGAGCATTCGCCCGAGGCCCTCGCCGCGGCGCTCGGGCGCGATGCCGACGAAGTGGACGTACGCCTCGTCGGGGTCGGTCTGCGACAGGAACCCGATCAGGAACGCCGCGAGCTGGCCGTCCTCGTCGTCGACGACGTAGCTCGTCCCCTCGAAGTGGACGAAGAAGAGCTTCGGCAGCATCGGCGCCATGTCGCGACCGCCCCACCAGGCGTTGACGCGGGCGATGACGCGGCCGTAGTCGGCCGGTTCGGCGTGCCGGATCTCCACGCGGACAGCCTAGAACGTCTTCAACCGGCGCCTGGCAACAAGGGCACTGCCCCGCGAAGCGGGCGCCTTCAGGGGTATCCCCGCCGGAGGCGGGGATCAAGCGGCGGGAATCCGCTCCCGCGGATTCCCGCTCGCGAGCTAGTCGTCGAGCCAGACGGCGCACATAGCGCCGACGTGGCGGTGGTCGGTGCCGCAGCACCCGCCGAGCACGTGGAGCTCGGGCATGCGCTCGCGGAGCGCGAGGTAGTCGGACGCGAGCTCGTCGGGGTCCCCTTCGTCGAGCTCCTCCGCCTCGTCGAGCTCGGCGTGGCTGAGCTTCGACGCGTTCGCCCGCAGCCCGCGGATCCGGCCGGTCCAGTCGGTTCCCGGCTCGAGCACGCCCTCGAAGTGGCTCGGGTGCGCGCAGTTGATCATGAAGTACGCGGCCGCGCCATCGGTCCGCACGTCGACGTCCTCGATCGCCTCGCGGAGCGTCTGGCCGCTCGGCAGCCGGCCGTCCGTCTCGACGGTGAACGAGATCACGACCGGCAGGCCGGCTGCGGTGGCGGCCCGCACGATCCCGACGGCCTCGTCGGCGTACGTCATCGTGATCGCCGTGACGAGGTCGGCCGCCGTCTGGGCGAACGTGCCGATCTGCAGGGCGTGGTACGCCTCCGCCTCCTCCGCGGTCATCGCCTCGCCGACGACGTAGCCGTCGCCGCGCGGGCCGATGCAGCCCGAGATGACGATCGGCGTCGTCTCGGTCTCGTACTCCGCGCGAACATCCTCGAGGAGGCGAACCGCGCTGCGGTTGAGCTCCGCGAGCTCCTCGGGGCCGTGCCCGAGACGCTCGGCCCAGTCGGGATTCGCCCGCCAGGTCGGCGTCTCGAGGACGATGCCGACGCCCGAGGCGCGGGCGATCTCGGCATACGGGTCGAAGTAGCGGCGGAGCGCCTCGGCGCCGCCGTCGCGGGTCAAGAGGTCATAGGCCGCGAAGTGAGGAAGGTCGAGGCCGTCGTGAAAGATCAGGGTCGTCTCGATCCCGCCGTCCGTCAAAAAGGGGACGTCGGCGAGCTGGGGAAGCACATCGCGGTAGCGCGCTCCGGTCGTTGTGTTCATCGGGTCCTCCTGGTGGCACGTGCCGCGGGACACGCCGCGGCTGAAGGACGGTACGAGCGGCGGCCCGATCCGGGCGTGCGGTTCCCCGTACTTGTCACGTGCGCCCGGCCGAAGCCGGGCGCACGTCTCATTCCGTCTCTTCGGCGCCGTCCGTGACCGGCTCGTCGGCCGGCACGGTGACGGGCTCGGGCTGAACCTCGCCCTCGACGATCCGCATCTCGACCTTCCGCTCGTCCGGGCCGGGATCCTCGCGACGGTCGACGATGATCGTCGACCCCTCGGAGAGCTCGCGGCCGAGGATGAAGTCGGCGAGCGGGTCCTCGATCAGGCGCTGGATCGCACGGAGGAGCGGCCGGGCACCCATGGCCGGGTCGTAGCCCTCCTCGGCGAGCAGCTCCTTGGCCGCCTGCGTCAGCTCGATCGTGGCGCCGTGCACGGCCATCTGGTCGCGCAGCCGCTTCATCTTGATGTCGACGATGCGGAGGATCTCGTCCTTCTCGAGCTTGTGGAAGACGATGATCTCGTCGATCCGGTTGAGGAGCTCCGGCCGGAAGACCTTCTTGAGCTCGCCCATCACGCGCGCCTTCATGTCGTCGTACGAAAGGCCCTGCTCCTCGCCGACGTTGAAGCCGAGCGACTGATTCTTCGAGATCTGGCCGGCACCGATGTTCGATGTCATCACGACGATCGTGTTGCGGAAGTCGACCTTCCGCCCCTGCGCGTCCGTGAGCCGCCCGTCCTCCAGGATCTGGAGGAGGATGTTGAAGACGTCCGGGTGCGCCTTCTCGATCTCGTCGAGCAGGAGCACGGAGTACGGCTTGCGCCGCACGGCCTCGGTGAGCTGGCCGCCCTCGTCGTACCCGACATAGCCGGGGGGCGAGCCGACGAGCCGGGACACGGAGTGCTTCTCCATGTACTCCGACATGTCGACCTGGATCATCGCGTCCTCGTCGCCGAAGAGGAACTCGGCGAGCGTCCGGGCGGTCTCGGTCTTCCCGACGCCCGAGGGGCCGAGGAAGATGAACGAGCCGGTCGGGCGCTTCGGGTCCTTGATCCCGGCCCGCGCGCGGCGGATCGCCTTCGAGACGGCGACGATCGCGGTCTCCTGGCCGATCACGCGCTTGTGGAGCTCCTCCTCCATCCGGACGAGCTTCTGCGACTCGGCCTCCGTGAGCTTGAAGACCGGGATCCCCGTCCACATCGAGACGATGTCCGCGATCTCGTCCTCGCCGATCTCCGGCTGCTCCTCATCGGCCTCGTTGCGCCAGCGCTCTTCCAGTTCCTTCTTCTTCTGGGTGAGCTTCCGCTCCTTGTCGCGGAGCGACGCCGCCTTCTCGAACTCCTGGGCCTCGATCGCCGCTTCCTTGTCGGAGCGAACGGTCTCGATCTCCTCCTCGAGCTCGCGGTAGCGCGGCGGCGCGGACATCGTCCGAATGCGGACCCGGGAGCCCGCCTCGTCGATGAGGTCGATCGCCTTGTCCGGCAGGTGCCGGTCCTGGATGTACCGGTCGGCGAGCACCGCCGAGGCGCGGAGCGCGTCGTCGGAGATCTTCACGCGGTGATGCGCCTCGTAGCGGTCGCGCAGGCCGCGGAGGATCTGCACGGTCTCGTCGATCGTCGGCTCCTCGACGCGCACCTGCTGGAACCGCCGCTCGAGGGCGGCATCGCGCTCGAGGTACTTGCGGTACTCGTCGAGCGTCGTCGCGCCGATCGTCTGGAGCTCGCCGCGCGCGAGGGCCGGCTTGAGGATCGAGGCCGCGTCGATCGCGCCCTCCGCCGCGCCCGCACCGACGAGATTGTGGAGCTCGTCGATGAACAGGATGATGTCCCCGCGCTGGGTGATCTCCTTCATCACCTTCTTGAGGCGCTCCTCGAACTCGCCCCGGTACTTCGAGCCCGCGACGAGCGCGGCGAGGTCAAGGGTGTAGATCTGCTTGTTCTTCAGGAGCTCGGGCACCTGGTTGGCCGCGATGCGCGCGGCGAGGCCCTCGACAACCGCCGTCTTGCCGACGCCCGGCTCGCCGATCAGCACCGGGTTGTTCTTCTGGCGGCGCGAGAGGATCTGCATCACGCGCTCGATCTCCGTCTGCCGACCGACGACCGGGTCGAGCTTGCCCTCGGTCGCCTGCTTCGTCAGGTTACGGCCGAACTGGTCAAGGAGCTTCGAGTTCTTCGTCTTCTCGCCCTGGGCCGCCCCGCCCGACTGGCCCGACTGCCTCCGGCCGGGGCCCGAGAGCATGCGGATGATCTCGTTCCGGATCTTCTCCGCGTCCGCGTCGAAGTCGAGCAGGATGCGTGCGGCAACACCCTCGTTCTCGCGGACGAGGCCGAGCAGGATGTGCTCCGTGCCGATGTAGTTGTGGCCGAGCGACAGGGCCTCGCGGAGGGCGAGCTCGAGGACCTTCTTCGCGCGCGGCGTGAACGGGATCTGTCCGGTCGTTACCTCGTCACCCTGGCCGACGATGCGGGCGACCTGCGCGCGCACCTCTTCCACGGTGATGTCCAGCTGCTCGAGCACGCGCGCGGCGAGGCCCTCCTCCTCGCGCAGGAGCCCGAGCAGGATGTGCTCGGTGCCGATGTAGTTGTGCTTCAGAGCGCGTGCTTCGTCCTGGGCAAGGACGACGACCTGTCTGGCCCGTTCTGTGAAACGCTCGAACACGGGTGCCTCGACCCTCCTTTCCGCGTGATCCGGAGTCTGCGCTGCCCGCCGGCTCCGGGTCGAAGCACACTGATCGTACCCCACGCCCGGGAGGTCGCCGACCGGCGCTTCCGATGCGGGCGGTAGCCTTCGCGCCCGAACCACCGCGGTCGGAGAGCGAAAGGCGCACATGCGGATCCTGATCACAGGGTCGTCGGGCCAGATCGGCACCAACCTCGCGCTCCGATTGCTCGCCGACGGCCACGAGGTGTTCGGCATCGACAAGCGCCAGAACAGCTGGACGAACGCGTTCCCGTACCTGCTCCAGGACCTCGCCGGACACTACGCGCCGTACCCCGGCGGGATCAATGGCGTCGAGTACCCGGAGACCGACCTCGTCGTCCACCTGGCTGCGCACGCGAAGGTCCACCAACTCGTCGGCGAGCCGCATCGGGCGCTCGAGAACGCGGTGATGACGTTCAACGTCCTCGAGTACGCGCGCCAGGGGAACATCCCGATCGTCTTCTCGTCGAGCCGCGAGGTGTACGGGGACGTGCATCGCTTCGAGGGCTACAACGAGCAGGTCGCAGACTTCGCGTACACGGAGAGCACGTACTCCGCGTCGAAGATCGCCGGCGAGGCGTTCATCTACTCGTACGCCCGGTGCTACGGCCTCCCTTATCTCGTCTTCCGCTTCTCGAACGTCTACGGCCGCTACGACAACGACCTGCACCGCATGGTCCGCGTGATCCCTCTCTTCATCCACTCGATGATGCGCGACGAGCCGATCACGATCTACGGCGGCCGCGACAAGACGCTCGACTTCACGTACGTCGACGACTGCGTCGACGGGATCACCCGCGGGATCGAGGCGCTCGCCGAGCGCCGGGTCGTCAACCAGACGATCAACCTCGCCTACGGCCAGGGGAACACCCTCGTCCACTGCGCAGAGCGGATCGCACACGAGCTCGAGGTCGACCCGCAGATGACGCTCGCCCCGTCGCTCCTCGGCGAGGTCACGCACTACGTCGCCGATCTCACGAAGGCGCGTGAGCTTCTCGGCTACGACCCGAAGGTTCCTCTCGACGCGGGCATCGCGCGCGCGGTCGCGTGGTTCAAGGAACATCGCGAGGCGCATCCGGACGAGGATGTCGTCGTCGCCGCCGACCACGAGCGCGCGCAAGAGACCGGGCTCGGCTGGAAGACGGCCCCCGTCTAGGCGGCGGTCGGGCGCGACCGCCGGCTCTCGCGGACGAGCTCCTCGATCCGGCGCGGCTCGAGCGGCGGGCTGAAGAACGACCCCTGGCCGCGCGGCACGCGGAGGCGACGGAGCTCGGCGACCTGCCGCTCGGTCTCGATCCCCTCGGCGACCACCTCGAGCTCGAGGGCCGCGCCGAGATCCGCTATCGCGCGGACGAGCGGCGCCGACGACCGCGTCGCTCCGAGCCGGCTGACGAAGGCGCGGTCGAGCTTCAGGGCGTCGAAGGGGAGCGTCTCGAGCATCGAGAGCGACGAGTAGCCGATCCCGAAGTCGTCGAGCGCGAGGCCGACACCCATCAGCTGGAGCGCCTCGAGCATCTCCGACACGAGCGCGTGATCGCCGACGACGGCGCCCTCGGTGATCTCGAGGACGAGCCGCCGTGGGTCGAGTGCAGCGGCGTCGAGCGCGACACGGACGTCGTGCACGAACTCGGGGTGCTGGAGCTGCCTCGCCGAGACGTTCACGCTGACCGTCAGCTCGTAGCCGTCGGGAGCGTCGCGCCAGGCTGCGACCTGGCGGCACGCCTGCTCGAGCACCCAGCGCCCCACGGGGACGATCAGGCCGCTCTCCTCCGCGATCGGGATGAAGTCGATCGGCTGGACGATGCCGCGCGTGGGGTGCCGCCAGCGGAGGAGCGCCTCCACGCCGACGAGCTCGCGCGTCGCGAGGTCGAGCACGGGCTGGTAGTGGAGGAGGAAGTCCTCGTCGGGCCGCGCCTGCCGGAGCTCACCGAGAAGCTCGAGCCGCCCGAGGACGGCGTCGTCCATCCAGGGCGCGTACAGCGCGTACTGCGCCTTCCCCGCGGACTTCGCGCGGTACATCGCCACGTCGGCGCGGCGGAAGAGCTGGTCGACGTCCTTGCCGAGCGCGATCCCGACGCTCGTCGTGACGAAGACCTCGACCCCCGCGATCGGGAACGGCTTGCGCAGGGCGTCGATCAGCGCGCCGGCCGAGCGAACCGCGATGCCCGCCGGGTCGTCCGCCGGGTCGACGAGCGCCGCGAACTCGTCGCCGCCGAGCCGCCCGATCACCACCGAGCCCGGTAGCGCCTCGCGGAGGCGCGCGCCGATGTCGCGCACGAGGACGTCGGCCTCTACGTGGCCGAAGCGGTCGTTGATCGCCTTGAAGTCGTCGATGTCGAGGAGGAGCATGGCCGCCTCGGCGCCCTCGTTCCCGGCTGCCAGCGCCCCGAGGACGTGGTCCTTGAACAGCGTCCGGTTCGGGAGGCCCGTGAGCGGATCGTGGAACGCCTGGTAGCGCAGCTGCTCCGCCGCCTCGCGCTCGGCTGTGATGTCGAGCAGGTATCCCTGCAACGCGACGGGGGCGCCGTCCGGCCCGACGATCGCGCGCGCCTCGTCGTGCACCCAGACCACCCGGCCGTCGCGGGCGAGGATGCGGTACTCGACGGAGAGCGGCTCGCCGTCGTGCGCCGCCATGTGCGCTGCGAGGACGCGCTCACGGTCGTCCGGGTGAAGGATGCGCACGAACAGGCCGGGGTCGTCCTGCCACTCCTCCGGCGCGTAGCCGAGCAGCGGCTCGACCTGCGGGCTCGTGTAGAGGTTCGAGCTCACCGCGTCGATCGCGTCGACGTAGATGACGAGTGGGAGCTGCTCGACGAGCGTGCGATAGCGCTGCTCGGCGGCGCGGAGGCGCTCCTCGCCGAGCTTGTGCTCGCGGATGTCGCGGATCCAGGCCATGAACAGCGGCGGTCCGTCCACCGCCAGCCGGCAGATCGCGATGTCGACGGGAAACTCCTCGCCTCGCGCGTTCAGGGCCGTCATCTCGACCCGCGTGTCGAGGAGCTCCCCCGCATCGTCGGTCGCCCCCTCGGCCGTCCAGCGGGCGAGCCCGCGGCGATAGGCGTCGCGCTCGGCGGGAGGCACGATCAGATCGGCGAGCTCGCGTCCGACGGCGTCCGCACGCGAGTAGCCGAAGATCTCCTCCGCGGCCGGGTTGAACTCGCGGACGCGCCCGTGATGGTCGATCGTGATCAGCGCATCGATGGCGGCTGCGATCGCCGCCGCGGCGTGCGCGCGGCCGACCGCCGACCCGCTCGCGCGGCCGGTCGTGAAGGACGGGCGGGCGCGTGCCCGCACGTTCGAACGCCTCGCCCGCAGGGCCACGAGATTGGTATCGCCCACCCCGCGGCGTCGCTCCACCCCTCCCGGGGTACCCCGAACGGGGGAACTCAGTCGGGGAGCGGCCTGAGCGCGGGGAACAGCACGACGTCGCGGATCGACTCCGACCCCGTCAGCAGCATCACGAGGCGGTCGATGCCGAGCCCGATCCCCCCGGTCGGGGGCATGCCGTACGAGAGCGCGTCGACGTACTCGGGGTCTCCGCGCTCGCCCTCGACCTGCTCGGACTGCTGGTCGAAGCGCGCCTGCTGCATCGCTGCGTCGTTGATCTCGGTGAAGGCGTTGCCGAGCTCCATGCCGCCGGCGAAGTACTCGAAGCGCTCGGTCAGGGTCGGGTCGTCGTCCGTCGGACGCGCGAACGGCGACAGCTCGACCGGGTAGTCGTGGACGATCGTCGGCTGGACGAGGGACGGCTCGACGAAGTGCGAGAACGCGTGGTCGACGAGCTGCGCCCAGTCCTTGTCGGCGTCCGTGTCGACCCCGCGCTCGGTGAGCCAGGCGCGCAGCTCGTCCGGATCGCGGGTCCAGAGCTCCTGCCGCTCGAGTGCGTCGACGAACCGAACGCGCTGCCAGGGCCCCTTCAGCTCGACCTCGTGCCCCCGGAACGTCACCGCGGTCGTGCCGAGCACCTCACGGGCGACTCGCTCCACGAGCTCCTCGATCCGCGCCATCGTGTCGTGGTAGTCGGCGTACGCCTCGTACCACTCGAGCTGTGTGAACTCCGGGTTGTGCTTGAACGAGACGCCCTCGTTGCGGAAGTCCTTGCCGATCTCGTAGACGCGCTCGAGCCCGCCGACGATGAGGCGCTTGAGGTAGAGCTCGGTCGCGACCCGGAGGTAGAAGTCTGCGTCCAGCTCGTTGTGGTGCGTCACGAACGGCCGCGCGAACGCGCCGCCGTACCGCGGCTGGAGGATCGGCGTCTCGACCTCGACGAAGCCCCACTCGTCGAGCGTCGCCCGCATCGCCGTGACGACGCGTGCGCGCGTGACGAACACGTCGCGCGTCTCCTCGTTCATCAGGAGGTCGAGATAGCGCTTGCGATAGCGGAGCTCGACATCGGTGAGACCGTGGAACGTGTCCGGCAGCGGCTGCGTGTTGCGCGAGAGGATCTCGACGCTCTCCGCGAGGACCGAGGGCTCGCCGCGGCGCGACTTCGCCGGCCGCCCCACGACGCCGACGACGTCGCCGAGGTGCACGTCGACCTCGCCCGTCACGGCGACGTCGCAGATGACCTGCATGCGTCCCGAGAGGTCGACGACGTCGAGAAACACGAGCTTCCCCATCCCGCGGCGCGCCATCGCGCGGCCGGCGATCCGCCGCGTCGTCCCCGTGTCGGCGCCGGCCTCGAGCGGCTCGGCCTCCACGCGGACCGCGTCGATGTGCGCGCGGTCGGGAAAGCGCTTCGGGGCCGTCATGGCGGGACGAGTCTACGCATGGTGCGAACGCGGGCAGTCCTCAACCCCGGACCGGCCCGTCGCAGCCCAGCTCCCGGTACCTCGTCCCACTCACGCCGACCCACACGTGCCCAGCTGCCGACGGCGAGCCACTTCGGCTGGTAGCCGACCTCGACCGTGGCAAACGACCAAGCTCGTCGCCGGATCGATGCGCGACCCCGTTCCGTCGCAGTAGTTCGTGACCCACAGCGAGCCCGCGCCCGTCGCGAGCCCGAACGTCACCTTTCGCGGTGGCGGTCGGAGGCTGCCTCACCCCCACAACGCGTCGATCAACGCGTCTGTCGAGACGACCTGGTTGGGCCGCAGAGCGAGAACGACCAGCAGCGCGCGCTGCCTCCCGTCGCCGAGCTCCGGCGGGCGACCTTCCGCCGCCACCTCGAGCGGGCCGAGATGCCGGATCTCCACTGCGCGTTCATTCTCCATGACCCCGACACGTGGGTCTCCGCCGCCGGCGAGGCGGAGCTACGCCGATGACGACGATCGAGAAGGGACGGGCTTCGGGCCGAGGCGGGCCGGGAGATGGAGTCGGGACGGCCGCTAGGCGGCCTTGATCTCCATGATCTTGAACTTCAGCATCGAGCCGCGCGGCGTCGCGACCTCGACGGTCTCGCCCTTCTTCCTGCCGAGGATCGCCTTGCCCACCGGCGACTCGTTCGAGAGCTTGTGCTCGGCGGGGTTGGCCTCGGCGGAGCCGACGATGTGGTACTCGACGGTCTCCTTGGCGTCGACGTCGCGGAGGCGGACGACGGATCCAACCGACACGACGCTCGTGTCGACGTCGTCGGTGTCGATCACGCGCGCACGGGCGAGGCGCTCCTCGAGCTGTGCGATCTTGTGCTCGAGCATCGCCTGCTCGTTCTTCGCGTCGTCGTACTCCGCGTTCTCGGCGATGTCACCGAACTCGCGAGCAGTGCGGATCCGGTCGGCGATCTCTCGCCGCCGGTCGGTCCGAAGCGTCTCCAGCTCCTGCTTGAGGGCCTCGTAGCCCTCGGGGGTGAGGATCACGTCCTTCAGCGGAAAGACCTCCGAGGTCTTGTCTCCAATAACGAGAACGAGGCGCAGTCCGCGCCACGCGGACGCGCATGGTAGCCCGTTACCCGGACGAGCGCAAACGCGCGGCGGGGCTGCGTCGAAAGCGCCGTCTACCATGGCTTGTCGACGATGGTCGACCTCCGCGAGACCTGGCGGATCGGGCCGGTCGAGATCCCGACACGGCTCGTCCTGGCGCCGATGGCGGGCGTCAGCGTGCAGGCGTTCCGCCGCCAGGGACGGCGCTTCGGCGCCGGTCTCGTGTGCTCCGAGATGGTCAGCTGCGCAGGGATCGAGCACCGGAACGAGCGGACTCTCGGGTACCTCCGCGTCGCCGCAGACGAGCACCCGCTCGCGATCCAGCTGTTCGGCTCCGAGCCGCGCACGATGGCCGAAGCCGCGCGGATGGTCGAGGCCGCCGGCGCAGATCTCGTCGACCTGAACTTCGGCTGCCCGGTCAAGAAGGTCACGAAGACGGGCGCCGGCGCGACGCTGCTCGACGATCCCGATCGCGCCGCCCGCATCGTCTCCGCGATCGCGAACGCGGTCGACCTTCCGGTCACGGTCAAGCTCCGCCGAGGTCTCCGCGACGGGTCGCGCGACTGCCTGGTCGTCGGGCCGCGTCTCGTCGTGGCCGGCGCAGCGTCGCTGACGCTCCACCCGCGCTCCGCGCAGCAGATGTACACGGGGCTCGCCGACCACGAGCTCACGGCCGAGCTCGTCTCGCTCGTCGACGTCCCCGTCATCGCCTCGGGCGACATCGTCTCGCGTGCGAAGGCGCAGGCGGTGCTCGCGACGACCGGCGCATCGGCCGTCATGGTCGGTCGTGCCGCGCAGGGCAATCCCTGGGTGCTCGAGGAGATCGCCGACGGCGAGGCGCGCGAGCCCTCGCGCGAGGAGATCGTCGCCGAGCTCGTCCTGTTCATCCGCGAGACCGTCCGTGAGCTGGGTGAGCGCCGCGCGAGCGGGTTCCTGAAGAAGTTCTACGGCTGGTACCTCGGCCGCGGCCGCTTCCCGCGGCCGTTCAAGCAGGAGCTCGTCGTCCTCGACTCGACGGAGGAGGTCGAGCGCCGGCTGATCGCCGCCGCCCCCGGCTCGCTCGAGCTCATCGAGCGGCTCGAGGCCGAGGTCCCGTCGGGCGACGACGTGACGCTCGAGCTCCCGATCTCGATCTACGGCGGCGGCTGAGAGCCCCCCGCGCCGGCGACGCCTCCCGGCCGCGAAGAACCGACGACCTCAGGTCGTCGTCGAGCGGTGCGAGCCGGTCAGCGCCGTTGCGACGCCGAGGCCGACGAACACCGTGCCGCTCACCCAGCGCTGCGCGCGCAGGAAGCCCGTGTGGCCGCGCAGCTTGTCCGACGCCGTGCCCGCGACGAGCACCCACGTCCCGTCGCTGACGATCGCGAGCGCGACGAAGATGAGGCCGAGGAACAGCATCTGCAGGCCGACGTGCCCCGCCTTCTGATCGACGAATTGCGGCAGGAAGGCCAGGAAGAAGAGCGCCGTCTTCGGGTTCAGGATCTGGACGACGACGCCCTGCGCGAAGCGCCTCCGGTAGCGCGTCGGCGGACGCTCCTCGTCGGCGTCGGTCGGGCTCCCTCCGCGGAGCAGCGTCCACAGGCCGATCGCGATGAGGTACGCGGCGCCCAGATACTTGACGGTGTCGAAGGCGAGCGCCGATGCGGCGAGGAGGCCCGACAGCCCGAGCGCCGCGGCGAAGACGTGGACGAGCGCCCCGGTCTGGATCCCGAGCATCGACGCGGCGCCGGCGCGGCGGCCGCCGTCGATCGAGCTCGCGACGATGTAGAGCACGGCCGGCCCGGGCACGACGAGCAGCGCGAGCGCCGCGAGGCAGAAGACGGCGAGGGTCTCGGGCTCCGGGATCACCGGTTCAGCTCCCAGACGAGGCGGAGGCCCTCGAGCGTGAGGTACGGGTCGACCTGCCCGATCGTGCTCGAACGCGTCGCGACGAGCTCGGCAAGGCCGCCCGTCGCGACCACCGGCGCGTCGGGCGACTCGAGCTCGCCCCTGATCGCCGCGACGATCCCGTCCACCTGGCCGGCGAAGCCGTAGACGATGCCGGACTGGAGACCTGCGACCGTCGTCTTGCCGATCACGCTCGTCGGCTCGACGTAGTCGACCTTCACCAGCCGCGCCGCACGGGCGAAGAGCGCGTCCATCGACGTCTCGATCCCCGGTGCGAGGACGCCGCCGACGTAGTCGCCGTCGGGCGACACGACGTCGAAGTTCGTGGACGTCCCGAAGTCGACGACGATCACGGGCGCGCCGAAGCGCGTCTTCGCGGCGACCGCGTTGACGATCCGGTCGGGCCCGACCTCGCGGGGATCGTCGTAGCGGATCGGGATCCCGGTGCGAACGCCCGGGCCGACTGCGAGGAGCGGGGCATGTGCCCAGCGGCCTGCGAGCCGCTCCCACTCGCGGAGGAGCAGCGGGACGGTTGTGGAGAGGCAGATCCCGTCCACCGCGTCCGGGTCGAGCAGCCCGCCCAGCAGGACGACGAGCTCGTCGCCGGTCCGGCTCCGATCGGTCGCCACCCGCCAGTTGTCGACGAGCCGCTCGCCGTCGAACAGCCCGAACGCGGTCTGCGTGTTGCCCACGTCGACGGCGAGAAGCATGGAGCGAGCGTATAAGAGCGGGTGTCCGACCGAAGTCGGACACCGGTTGCGGCTCCGAAGGCGACGCCTTCAGGGATGTGCCCCGCCGCAGGCGCGGATCCGAGCGCGGGATTTCGCTCCTGCGTAATCCCGCTTGCGAACTAACTCAGAACGTGTCGTCGTCGTCCAGGCGCTGCGACTCGCCGAGACGCTCGGCGAGCGCCTCGGCCGTGAGGCGGGGCTCGTCGCCCTCGCCGCGGAGCTCCTCGACCGTGACGTCGCCCGAGGTGTAGACCTCGGCGCGCGGGATGATCCGGGTCGGCCGGTTCTTGTCCCACACCCAGACGTCCTCCATCTGCGCGTGGAAGAACGGGTAGCTCGCCTGGGGCACGACCTTGAGGTCGAGCTTGTTGCAGAGGTACGTCGCGTCCTGCGTGAGCACGCAGTACCGGAACAGCGGGAAGACCGCCGTGTACTCGCGCTTCAGCTGGAGCTCCAGCTCCGCCTCGAACTCGTCGAGCTCGTCGAGATGGCTCACGCAGTGGAGTCTAGCCCCCGCGTGCGTGAGTGCCGTGTCGCGGCGCCTGCGTCAGTCGGAGAGCGCGGCGAGGAGCGCCGCCACGTTCCCCTGCCCGGGAACGACGAGATCGGGGGCGAGTTCTGCCAGCGGCTCGAGGGCGAACCGCCGCTCGTGGAGGCGCGGGTGCGGGACGGTCAGGCCAGGCTCGTCGACGACGAGCCCGTCGTGGACGAGGAGGTCGAGGTCGATCGTCCGCGGGCCCCAGCGCTCGCCGGTGCGGTCGCGGCCGAGGGCCTGCTCGACGGAGAGGAGGACCGCGAGGACCGCCGTCGGGTCGAGGTCGGTCTCGATCTCGACGACGCCGTTCAGGTAGCCGCGGCTGCTCGACCGGCCCCCACGGCTCCGTCTCGCGGAGGGTCGAGACCGCCGTGACCTCCATGCCGGGCTCGGCCCCGAGGAGGTCGATCGCGCGGGCGATCGTGGCCTCTCGCTCGCCGAGGTTCGCTCCGACGCCGACGTACGCACGCACGCACGCGACGGTAGCGATCCGCCGGGGCGGGGGTCTGTAACCTCGGCTTAACGGCCGTCCTTAACTTCTCCTCATCCCCGGCCGCGACCATGGCTCCTCCCCTCATGCCCCTCCGCATCCTCGCTGTACTCGTCGCCGCCACGTCGCTCGCCATCGCCCCGAGCTCTGCCTCGGCGGCCGGAGGGCCTGCCACGATCGTCCGGCTGAACGCCGGTTCGTCCTGCGCCGAGTCGGCGACCCTCGCCGCCGCCGGGGCGCGGCTGATCGACGCGAAGCTCCGCCTCTGGCGCCTCGGGCCGGACGTCGCGGGCGCGCTGCTGCAGACCCTCGAGGTCCGCGGCGCGGTCGAGGCGTCGCAGCCCGAGCGCACGTACGACGTCGCAGCGACCACCGCGACACCCGATCCCCTCCAGGCGCAGGAGTGGTGGCTCTCGCAGATCGGGATCGACGGCCTGACGCCGCCCGGCCCGGGCATTCCGATCACGATCGTCGACTCGGGGCTCGACGTCTCGCACCCCGAGTTCGCGGGCCGTCCGGACATCGCCCTCCTGAACACCCAGGAGCCCGAAGGCATCGGCGGGGAGCACGGCACGTCCGTCGCCTCCGTGATCGGCGCCCCGGTGAACGGCGTCGGCGTCATCGGGATCTACCCGCAGGCGGTGCTGCGCTCGTGGGACGCGGCGCGCGGTGCGGGCACCCGGCTCGATTCGAGCGACATCGCCGCCGGGATCCTCGCGGCGGCGCGTGCCGGACGCGGCGTGATCAATCTCAGCCTCGGCGGCGACCGCGACCTCGCGGTCGAGCTCGCGATCAGCGAGGCCGTCGCGAGCGGTTCGCTCGTCGTCGCCGCGTCGGGCAACGACGGCGACCGCGGCGGCTCCTCGAGCTACCCGGCGGCGCTTCCGCACGTGACCACCGTGGCGGCGACCGACCAGTCCGGCAGTGTCACGGCGTTCTCGAGCCGCTCCTCCGTATGTCGACGTCTCGGCGCCCGGTGACGCGATCCTCGTCGCGAGCGCGATCGGCAAGGACTGGCGGCCATCCTCCGGGACGAGCTTCTCCTCGCCCCTCGTCGCGGGCGCGGCCGCCTGGATCTGGACGGCCCGCCCCGAGCTCGACGCTCGACAGCTCGCCGAGATCCTCCGCCGCTCGGCGCGCGACATCGATCAGCCGGGACGCGACTCGGCGTCGGGCTTCGGGATGCTGAACGTCCAGGCGGCGCTCGCGCTCGCGGCGCCGATCAAGGATCCGTACGAGCCGAACGACGACGTCGAGGAGGTCGACCCGAACGGCGACCGCAACTTCAGCAAGGCACCGCCGCTGACCGCCGTCGCGAAGCAGGCGGTCCGGATCAGCGGCCGGGTGGACGCGTACGAGGACCCGCGCGACGTCTACCGCGTCTGGCTTCCCGCCAGCCGGCAGGTGACGTTCCGGCTCACGGGCACCGCGGACGGCGACCTGTCGCTCCATCGCGCGAACGCGCGGACGGTCGCCGGCCGGTTCGCGGCGACGGGACGGCTCGCCAACGCGACGGCGACGGGCCGCACCGAGCGGCTCGTGTACACGAACACCGGCGCTCGGGCGCTGGGCGTACCTCACCGTCGCACCGCATGCGAGGACGCTCGACACGACGTACCAGCTCACCACGGCGTCGGCGAAGCCGAAGCCGCCGGCGCCGGCGAAGGCCAAGGCGAAGCCGAAGGCCTAGCTCGTCCGCCGCTCGACGACCACGGCGGCGTGGTCGACCGGGTGCGCGAGGACGACGTCCGGCTTCCGCACGCGCACACGCACCCGCGTCACGGGGAAGCGCGCAACGAGGGCTTCGGCGATGGCGGTCGCGAACGCCTCGAGCAGGTGGTACGCGCGCGCCTCCGAGACCTCGGCGACCGTGGAGACCACGTCGCGATAGTCCGACGCGTCCTCGATGCGGTCGGTCGCCGCGGCCGTCTCGTCCGAGAGGTCGAGGTCGACGTCGACGAGGAACCGCTGGCCCTCGCGCCGCTCGGGCTCCAGCACGCCGTGGAAGCCGTGCAGGTCGATCCCGTGGAGCTCGATTCTCACCGGTCCACCGTCCCCCGCTCCACTGCGGCGGCGACCGCCAGAGCCTCCACGTGCGAGCGCACGTCGTGCACGCGGAACAGCGTCGCGCCCCGGTCGAACGCCGAGACCGCGGCGCCGACGGAGGCGGCGTCGGACCCGACGCGCGGGTCCGGGCCTCGGGACGATGCGCGCGAGCGTCGACTTCCGCGAGATGCCGACCATCACCGGACGGCCGATCGCGACGATCCGGTCGAGCCGGCGGAGCAGCTCGAGGTTGTGGTCGGGCGCCTTGCCGAACCCTAAGCCCGGGTCGAGGCAGATCCGGTCCTCCTCGATCCCCGCTCCGACCGCATGCGCGAGGCGCTCCTCGAGGAACGCGGCCACCTCGGCGACGACGTCGTCGTAGCCCGGCGCCTCCTGCATCGTGCGAGGCTCCCCCTGCATGTGCATGAGGCACAGCGCCGCGCCGGACTCGGCGACCGCCCCCGCCAGCTCGGGATCGCGCCGGAGCGCGGTCACGTCGTTGACCAGCTCGGCCCCGAGGGCCAGCGCGCGCCGCGCGACCTCGGCGCGCGACGTGTCGATCGAGACCCGCCGGCCCTCGAGCCGCTCGAGCACGGGGACGACGCGGCGGAGCTCCTCGTCGAGCGAGACATCAGCCGCTCCCGGTCGCGTCGATTCACCCCCGACGTCGACGATGGCGGCGCCGGCGGCGAGCATTGCCTCAGCCGCGTCGGCCGCCGCGTCGGCGTCGACGTACGCCCCGCCGTCGGAGAAGCTGTCGGGCGTGAGGTTGACGATTCCGACGACCGTCGGCCGCGGCCAACGTTCGCTGTCCGTCGCTCGTCTCATCGGGCATGGACGGTAACGCGCCGCGGCGGGGCGGGTCGACCGTCCGGACGCTCGCGCTCGCCGCTCGCTGTCGTGGTCCTCGTCGCCGTCGTCGCGGTTGCCTCGACCGGCTCGGTCCCGACCGGGAGCAACAGCGTCCGGCGGCCCTCCGAGGGCTTCATCGACACGGCCTTCAGCCTCTTCCTCGTGATGATGGTGCTGTGCGCGGTGCTCGTCGCCGTCGCGTTGACGTGGTTCCGGCGCTACGACCCGACGGCGCCCGCGCCGTCACGGCGCGGCCCGCTGCGGTCGATCGTGTCGCTGCTTCTCTCGATCGCCGCGCTCGCGCTGTTCGTCCGCGCGATCACCGGGAGCCGCAGCGAGCAGGGCGGGCTGCGCCTCCCGGGACTTCGGCCAGAGCGGCCGTGGGAGCAGCGACGCGGCGACCCGGTACGACCCCGAGTTCGCCGTCTGGCCCGTTGTCGCGATCGTCGCGCTGCTCGCCGTCGCCGGCGTCGCGCTCTGGCTCTCGGCGCGGGGTCGGCGCAAGGCGATGGAGCCGATGAGCGCGACAACGGCCGAGGCGCTCGCCGACGTGCTCGCGGAGACGCTCGACGACCTCCGCGCGGAACGCGACCCGCGCCGCGCGGTGATCGCCGCGTACGCGCGGATGGAGCGCGCGCTCGCCGCAAGCGGGCTTCCCCGAAGCGGTGCCGAGGCACCCGAGGAGTACCTCACGCGCGTGCTCGACGAGATCGAGATCTCCCCGCGCGCGGCAGGCCACCTGACCGCGCTGTTCGCATGGGCGCGGTTCTCCGTGCACGATGTGCGTCCCGAGATGAAGGACGAGGCGATCGAGACGCTCGAGCAGGTGCAGCGCGAGCTGGCCGCGGCGGAGACGGCCCGGGAGGCGGAGCTCGCGGGAGCGCCGGCGTGAAGCGGATCGACCGCGCGAGCGCGTTCGGGCTCGTCGTCTCGGCGTGGGCCGGCATCGTGCTCGTGCTCGTGCCCGGCCGCGCGTCGGTCGTCGGGCATGTCTGGCTCGTCCTCGTCCTCGCGATCGGCCTCGTCGCCGCGGTCGGCGCGCTCCTGCGCTCTCTCCCGGCGCGGCGATCCGCGTTCGACGCCGCCTTCGCACCGCGCGGGCAAACGCTGGCCCGGCCCGCGTCCCTCGAGCGCGTCGAGCGGGAGGTGGCCCTCGCGAGTGGCACGGCGTTCGACGTGCACTACCGCCTCCGGCCGCCTGTAAGCACCGTGGCGTCCGGTCTGCTCGCTCGCCGCGGAGTCGATCTCGTGCGGAATCCCCAGCGGGCGCAGACGATGGTCGGCCCGGAGCTGTGGGATCTGATTCGTCCCGACCGTGCGGCGCCCGATGACCGCACGGCGCCCGGTCTTCCGCTGAAGGCGATCGAGCGCGTCGTGGACGACCTGGAGCGCCTCTGATGCAGCTCGCGGAGCTCTCGCGCCACGCGACGGCCGTGCTCGACGAGGTCGAGCGGGCCGTCGTCGGGAAACGCGACCGGCTCGAGCTCGTCCTCGCCGGGCTCCTCGCCGACGGGCACGTCCTGCTCGAGGACGTCCCGGGTCTTGCGAAGACGCTGACGGCGCGGTCGTTCGCCACTACGACCGGTCTCCGCTTCTCGCGCGTCCAGTTCACGCCCGACCTCCTGCCGACGGATGTCACCGGCTCGTCGATATGGAACCAGCGTGAGCTCGAGTTCGAGTTCCGCCCTGGACCCGTCTTCTCGAACCTCCTCCTGGCGGACGAGATCAACCGCGCCCCGCCGAAGACGCAGGCGGCGCTGCTCGAGGCGATGCAGGAGCGACAGGTGTCGATCGACGGGACGACGCACGCGCTCGAGCCGCCGTTCCTCGTGCTCGCGACGCAGAACCCCATCGAGTACGAGGGCACCTACCCGCTACCCGAGGCGCAGCTCGACCGGTTCGTGCTGCGCACGGGCTTCGGATACCCGTCGTCGGACGACGAGTGGGAGATGCTCGAGCGCCGCCTCGAGCGCGGCGCTGACGACGTCGAGCTGCGTCGGGTCGTCGACCGCGAGACGCTTCTCGAGATGCAGCGTGCGGTCGAGGAGGTCCACGTCGACGAGAGCGTCGGCCGGTACGTCGTCGCCCTCGTCGCGGCGACCCGAGAGAGCCCCAGCGTCGCGGTCGGATCGAGCCCGCGCGGCTCGCTCGCGTTGCTCAAGCTCTCGCGCTGCCAGGCGGCGCTGGCAGGTCGCGACTTCGTCACGCCGGACGACGTGAAGAGCGCGGCGGTGCCCGCGCTCGCCCACCGGCTCGTCCTACGTCCAGAGCTCTGGGTGCAGCGGCGCACCGGCGAGGACGTCGTGCGCGACGTCCTCGACGAGGTCCGGACGCCGAGCACCGAGCGCGTGTGACACGCTCGGCGGACGCGCGGCTCGGCGCCTACGCGGCGCTCGCCGCCGCTGCGTTCGTCGCTGCGCTCGCGCTCCGCCGGCCCGAGCTTGCGGTGCTCGCCGCGCCGTTCGCCCTCCTCGTCGCCCTGGGCGTTCGGATGCCCCCGCCCACCCTCCGGGCCTGGGTCGACATCGACCGTGCGCGGGCGCTCGAGGGAGACGAGCTCGAGGCGCTCGTGACCGTGCGGGCAGACACCGCCGTCGACCGGCTCGAGATCGGGCTCGCGCTCCCACCGGGCCTCGAGCTCGCCGAGGGGGTCAACCCGGTCGCTATCCACCTCGCCGCGGGCGAGGAGCGCGAGCTGGCGCTTCGCCTGCGCTGCGTGCGGTGGATGTCGACCGAGGTGGGCGAGGTCTGGCTTCGCGCCCGCGACCGCGCGGGCCTCGTCCGCTTCGAGGGCCGTGTCGACCGGCGCCGCCCGCTCCGCGTCTACCCCGCACCCGAGCGGCTTCGCCGCCTCATCACGCCGGCCCGGACGCAGGCGGCGACAGGGAGCGAGGTGTCGCCGGTGCGCGCCGAGGGCCTCGAGTTCGCGGACACGCGACCGTTCGTTCCCGGCGACCGCGTCCGGTCGGTCAACTGGCGCGCGACGGCCCGCCGCGGCAGCCTCGTCGTGAACGAGCGCCACCCCGAGCGGAACGCGGACGTCGTGATCTTCCTCGACAGCTTCGCGGAGGCGCGCGCGACCGATCAGGGGACGCTCGAGCAGGCCGTCCGCGCCGCGGCGACGCTCGCGTCACGCTTCCTCGAGCGGCGTGACCGGGTCGGCCTCGTCGCCTTCGGCGGGATCCTGCGCTGGCTCCAGCCGGGGGGCGGGCTCGTGCAGCGCTATCGCCTCGTCGACGCGCTGCTCGAGACAGGCGTCGAGTTCAGCTACGCCTGGAAGGACGTCAACATCATCCCCGCGCGGACGCTGCCGGCAGGCGCGCTCGTCGTGGCCCTCACCCCGCTCCTCGACGAACGGTCCGTGACGGCGCTCGTCGACCTGAGCGGGCGCGGCCACGACCTCGTCGTGCTCGAGGTGTCGCCCGAGCCGTACCTCGACCCGCCTACGGACGAGGTCGAGCGAGTCGCCCTGCGCCTCTGGCAGCTCCAGAGGGCGGAGCTTCGCGCCCGCTTCGAGCGCCTCGGCGTCGCCGTGGCGACGCTCGACGACGAGACGAGCGTCGAGGCGGCACTGGAGGGGGTGAGGGCAGTACCGACGGCACGCCCGCCTCGTGCAGCGGTAGCTGCAGGCGTCACCGCGGTCGCCGTGTCGCTCGGCCTCGCCGCCTGGCTCGCCACGGTGGCCGGCGAGGACGCGGCGATGCCCGTGCTCGCCCTCGGGCTCGCGGGCGCGCTCCTCACGGCCCTGGCGCTCGTGCAGGCCATTCTCCTCGGCCTTGCGCTCGCGACGTCCGGCGCCGCCTACGGGCTCATACTCGCCGTCGACGACCCGCCGCTCGACGTTCGGGCCGCAGGCGTCGCGGCAGGCGCTGCTGATCGTCGGCGAGCTCGTCGGATGGTCGCGCGAGCTCGCGGCGACCACACGCGACGAGCCGGGCGGCGCCTGGCGGCGGCCCGTGTGGATCGCATCGCTCGGGATCGGCGCCCTGCTCCTCGTCTGGGCCCTCCTCGCCCTGGTCGATCTCGCACGGGTCGAGGGGCTGGCCGTGGAGGCGATCGGCGCGGCGTGCGCCCTTGCCGCGCTGCTCGTCGCGCGCCGGCTCGCGCGCGGTCCGCGCGACGGACAGCCGTCCGGGGGCTAGCGGTCGCTAGGAGGCGGCCGGGTCGGGCGGCGGCTGCATCGCCGCACCGGGGAGCGGCCGCGGCTGCGGGCGGATCGCCGGCTTCTTCTCGGCCTCGGCCTCCGGCTCCGTCTCGGCGGCGGCAGGCTCTTCGGCGAAGACCGACTCCTCGGACTCGCCCTGGAGGAGCCGCTCGAACTGGATCTTGTCGATCGTCTCGCGCTCGATGAGGATCGCGGAGAGCTTGTGGAGCTCGTCCATGTGGTCGCGCAGGACGTTCGTCGCCTTGTCGTGCGCCTCCTCGATCACGCGGCGGATCTCGTCGTCGATCTCCTTCGCGATCTCCTCGGAGTAGTCGGGCTCGGCGCCCATCTCGCGACCGAGGAACGGCATGTCGTGGTTGCGCCCGAGAACGCGCGGGCCGAGCTTCTCGCTCATCCCGAAGCGCATGATCATCTGCTTCGCGGTCGACGTGATGCGCTCGATGTCGTTCGCGGCGCCCGTCGTCACCTCGTTGAAGACGAGCTCCTCCGCGGCGCGGCCGCCGAGCGTCATCGCCATCTGGTCCATCAGCGTGCCCTTGGTGGTCAGGTAGCGATCCTCGGCGGGCAGCGAGATCGTGTAACCGAGCGCCTGGCCGCGGCTGACGATCGAGATCTTGTGCACCTCGTCCGTGCCCTCGAGGTAGTAGCCGACGAGCGCATGACCCATCTCGTGGTACGCCGTGATCTTCCGCTCCTTCTCCGAGAAGAGGCGCGACTTCTTCTCGGGGCCGGCGATCACGCGCATGATCCCTTCCTCGAGCTCGTTCTGGCCGATCGTCTTCTCGCCGCGGCGCGCGGCGAGCAGGGCCGCCTCGTTGATCACGTTCGCGAGGTCGGCGCCGGTGAAGCCGGGCGTCGACGCGGCGAGCACGTCGAGGTCGATCTCCTTGTCGAGCGGCTTGCCCTTCGCGTGCACCTCGAGGATCTGCTGGCGGCCCTTGCGGTCGGGGCGGTCGACGACGATCTGCCGGTCGAAGCGGCCCGGGCGCAGGAGCGCCGGGTCGAGGATGTCCGGCCGGTTCGTCGCGGCGATGAGGATGATGTTGTCCTTCAGCTCGAACCCGTCCATCTCGACGAGGAGCTGGTTCAGCGTCTGCTCGCGCTCGTCGTGGCCGCCGCCCAGGCCGGCGCCGCGGTGGCGGCCGACGGCGTCGATCTCGTCGATGAAGATGATGCAGGGGCTCGCCTGCTTCGCCTGCTCGAACA
This sequence comes from uncultured Actinomycetes bacterium, assembly GCA_963706915.1. Classification (GTDB taxonomy): domain Bacteria; phylum Actinomycetota; class Thermoleophilia; order Gaiellales; family Gaiellaceae; genus Gaiella. Next base: position 341,046 of record CAVPOH010000001.1, on the reverse strand, counting down.
GGTCGCGGACGCGCGAGGCGCCGACGCCGACGAACATCTCGACGAAGTCCGAGCCCGAGATCGAGAAGAACGGCACGCCCGCCTCGCCGGCCGTCGCGCGCGCGAGGAGCGTCTTACCGGTGCCGGGCGGCCCGTAGAGGAGGACGCCCTTCGGGATGCGCGCGCCGAGCGCCTGGAACTTCTTCGGGTTCTCGAGGAACTCCTTGATCTCCTGGAGCTCCTCGACCGCCTCGTCCGCGCCGGCGACGTCCTTGTACGTCACCTTCGGCGAGTCGGGCGACATCCGCTTCGCGCGGCTCTTGCCGAAGCTCATCACCTTCGAGCCGCCGCCCTGCATCTGGTTCATCAGGAAGATCCAGAACCCGATCAGCAGGAGGAACGGGAGGAAGCCCGTGAGGAGCGCCCACCAGGCGCTCGTGCCCGTGCCCTTGGAGTCGAACTTCACGTTCTCCTGCTGGAGCACCTTCTGGTACTCGATCTGCGACTGCGGCGACGGGTAGCTGACCTTGACCTTCTGGCCCGAGTCGAGGACCGCGGTGATCCCCTGGCGGTTCGGGTTGAACGTTCACCTCGCTGACGTTCCCCTTCTGCGTCTCGTCGATCAGCTGCGAGTACGTCAGCTTCTGGTCCCCGTCGCGGCGCGGCATCAGCGTCTGGCTCGCCAGGTAGACGAGCAGGACGATCACGACGAGCGGGAAGAGCGCGCTACGGAAGAAACGATTCACGTGCATCGGAGGGTAGCAGCGTCGTCCCGGGCTACCAGTCCCCCTGGGGGTGCTTAACCGACCTGAAACCCCCGTTTGCAGGGCATCAATGGCCGCTCGGGACGAGATCCGGGTGGAGGACGCCGATATACGGCAGGTTGCGGTACCGCTCGGCGAAGTCGAGCCCGTAGCCGATCACGAAGCGGTTCGGGATCTCGAAGCCGACGTAGCGGACGGGCACATCGACCTCGCGCCGCTCGGGCTTCGTCAGGAGCGCGCAGATCTCGAGCGAGGCGGGCTTCCGGGCGCCGAGCGTGCGGCGGAGGTACGAGAGCGTGAGCCCCGAGTCGATGATGTCCTCGACGACGAGCACGTCGCGGCCCGTGATGTTGATCTCGAGGTCCTTGAGGATCCGGACGACGCCCGAGGAGTCCGTCGCCGCGCCGTAGCTCGAGATCGCCATGAAGTCGACCTCGCACGGCACGGTCAGCTCGCGCATCAGGTCGGAGATGAAGAAGATCGCCCCCTTCAGGACTCCGACGAGCAGCAGGTCGCGCCCCTCGTAGTCCTCGGAGATCTCCGCGCCGAGCTCGACGACGCGGCTGCGAAGCGCCTCCTCGTCGATCAGCACCTCGCCGACGTCGGAGTGGACGGACGTCACGACTCCTCCCTCACGGCCCGCACGACGCCTTCCCACCCGGGTGCCTCGGCGAGCCCCGGAACGGCGACGACCGCGCCGTCCTCGGTCGCGACGAGCGGCCAGTCGTCGCGTTCCTCGCGCGGCACCTTGGCGTCCACGAGCACATCCTGCACCTTACGCGTCCGACCAGCGAGGCGGTCGCCCGGCCGCCGCGAGCGCACGACGAGCCCCGGCCGGTCGCTCTCGAGCCGCCAGGGGCCCCACCGCACCGAGCCTTCGAGACGGAGCGTGTCGTAGGCGCGGACGGCGCGGATCCCGTCGCCGAGGTCGGCGGAACGAGTGCCCTCCCGCGACGAGAGAAGCTCGACGAGCGACGCCTCGAGCCGCCGCGGGAGCCGCGGCGCGTCCGCGCCGAGCGCCAGCAGGCTCGCCCGGGCGCGCGGGTCGAGCTCCTCGAGGAGCGGGAGGATCCGCTCGCGGATCAGCCCGCGCTTCGTCCCGGCGTTCGACGCGTCGACCCGCCACGAGAGACCCCGTGTCGCGGCAGTACGCCTCCGTCTCCTCGCGCCAGAGCGACAGGAGCGGCCGCACGACGCCGTCCTCGCGCCGCGCACGGATCCCTCGCGTCGAGCCGCTCGAAACGATCCGGTAGAGCACCGTCTCGACCTGATCCGAGGCGGTGTGGCCGGTGGCGCGCAGAGCGATCTCGGCGGTCAGCGCGTAGCGGAGATCGCGCAGCTCCGCCTCGGTCGCCGCCGGCGGCGCATGGACGACGCGGGCGCCGAGGATCTCGGCGCAGTGGGCTGCGTCGGCGTCCGCGTCCGCACCGCGGAGCCCGTGGTGGACATGGACGGCGTCGACGACGTAGCCGAGCTCCCGGAGGACGTGCCACAGGCACGTCGAGTCCGCGCCACCGGAGACGAGGCAGGTCACCTCGCCTCCGGGCTCGATCAGGGCGTTCGCCCGGACATGCGCCTCCACGCGTTCGAGCACGTCCACACGGCGAAGTGTGCCGCGCCCCGCGGGGGGCCGCAGTGCCCCGTCAGACGCCGGTTCCTCCGACCAGTGCCGCGAGGATCCCGACGACGAAGACCGCGACGACCACGGTCAGCAGCTCCTTGCGCTTCATGTGCGTCCCCCTCGATCCGTGCTCGTTGTCTCCGAGCCGCACCGGCAGCCCGAGGCGTTGGAGGAGCGACGCTATTCCTCCGGGTCGACCTCCGGCAACGCCCGAAGGGGTGAGCCGTTCGAGGGATCGGCGAGAGACGGTTCAGGGGGCCGCGTCCGCGAATCGAGGCGCCGAGGCCCAGACGCGGAGCGTCTCGGCGGCGAGCTCGACCGCGTCCGCGTCGAGGGCGAACGGCGTCGCGTGGGGCACGCGGGCGATCCGCGCCGCCGGAAAGCTCCCGTCGGATGCGTCGAGGACGTACCGCACGGGCAGGGCGTGGGAGACGGCGAGGATCGTCTCCTCCGGGCGCTCGAGGAGCTCGAGGAGAGCCGCGGCGATGCGATCCGCGGCGTCGACCCGGCTCTCGCCGCCGCCCGGGCACAGGGCATCGGGCTCGTTCGACCAGGCCCAGCTCCGGTAGTCCGCGAGCGTTCCGCCCTCGTAGGAGCCGAACCCGATCTCGTCGAGCGCCGGGAGGACGATCCGCTCGACAGCGCGGCCGTGGAGCGCGAGCTCGAGCGTCTCCTGCGTCCGGAGGAGCCTCGTCGCGACGCCGAGCCCGATGGCATCGTGGGCGACCGCCGAGCGCAGGGCGAGCGCCTCCTCGACGCCGAGATCCGACAGCCCCGCGCCCGGCGGAACGGAGCTGACGCGGTCGTCGGCGTTGGAGCGTGCGTGCGCGTGCCGCGCGAGGATCAGGCGCTTCAGAACAGCACGCTCCGGTACGCCAGTGCGTGCTGCATCCCCACCGTCTCGTAGAGCCGGATCGCCGGCGCGTTCTCGGCGCGCACGAAGAGGCAGACCGCAGGGACGCTCTCCAGCAGCAGCCGGATGAGGTCACGGAGCGCCCGTGAGGCGTAGCCCTGGCGCCGGGCCGGCGGATCGACCCAGACCTGCTGCAGCTGCACCGCCGCGGGCGTCCAGGCGGACGCCTCGGCCTTGAACCTGATGACGCCGTCCTCGAGCCAGATCCACGACCGGCCCTCCTCGATCTGCGTGCGCGTCCGCCACCGGAACCCGTTCGCATCGCGCCGCAGCGGGTCGACGCCGACCTCCTCCTCGTGCGCAAGCGCACAGGCGGGGACGAGAGCGTCGAGGTCGGCATTCGTCGCGACGCGCAGCCCCGTCCCGCCCGGCTCGGGCGGCGCCGTCGAGACGTATACGGGCTGCGAGGGGCGATCCTCGCGCGGCCGCGCGAACCGCTTCCGCCCGATCTCCCAGAGCTCCGTGACGGCCGCCTCCTCGCCGATCAGCATCCGCGGTGAGGCGCGCGCAGCGAGGTCGGCGAACGCGCCGCTCCCGTGCCCGGACGGCACGACGTTCGTGCCGAGGTGGCAGAGCGCCTGGAGCATCCCGTCCTCGCGCTCGAGCGCCGCGAAGCGGCCGTGCCCACGGCGTGCGACATCCTCGAGGAAGACGCGCTCGACGGGATCCTCGTCGCAGTAGGCGAGGATCTGCTCCGTCGAGGGCTCGATCAGGCGGTGGCGCATCGCAGCGACACTCTAGGCCGATCGACCATCTAGGCTTCCGCGCCATGCCAATCCACGTCCGTGCGAACCAGGGCGACTACGCCGAGGCCTGCCTCCTCCCCGGCGACCCGCTTCGAGCGAAGTACATCGCCGAGACCTTCATGGAGGAGGTCGTCCAGCGAAACGCCGAGCGCGGGATGCTCGGCTACACCGGGACGTACCGCGGGAAGCCCGTCTCCGTCCAGTCGAGCGGCATGGGATGCCCGTCCGCGGCGATCGTGATCGAAGAGCTCGTGCAGCTGGGCGTCAAGAGGCTGATGCGGGTGGGCACGTGCGGCGGCCTCCAGCCCGACCTCTCGATGGGCGACCTGATCGTCGCGCTGTCCGCGACGCCCGCCGACTCGACCGCGAGCCATTACGTGCTCGGCGAGCCGCATGCCCCCACCGCCGACTTCGGCCTCGTCCACGAGGCGGTGCATCAGGCGAAGGAGCTCGGCAAGCCCGTGCGTGTCGGGCCGATCGTCTCGAGCGACATCTTCTACAACCCCGATTCCGGCCTGGCCGGGCGGTGGTCGGAGCGCGGGATCCTCGCCGTCGAGATGGAGGCCGCCGTCCTTTTCACGCTCGGCGCGCTCCGGAAGATCCAGGCGGGCTGCATGCTGATCGTCTCGGACGTCATCGTCGACGGCGAGTTCGTCCGGATCACGGACGAGGAGATGAAGGCGGCGGTCGACCAGATGACCGAGCTCGCCCTGGCCACCGTCACCGCATAGAGCGGTCGGATGGCGACCCCGACTACCTTCCTCGTCAACCCTGCATCGGCCAACGGGTCGACGGGCCGGCGGTGGCCCGAGCTCGCCCGCAGGGCTGCCGCGGCCGGGCTCGAGGGCGACACGCTCCTCAGCGAGCGGCAGGGCCACCTCTCGGAGCTCGCCCGCGAGGCCGCGCTCGGCGGGGCGCGCCTTCTGGTCGTCGTCGGCGGGGACGGGTCGGTGTACGAGGTCGCGAACGGGCTCGTGGGAATTGCGAACCCACCGGAGATCGCGATCGTCCCGCGGGGCACCGGCTGGGACTTCGTCCGGACGTTCGGGATCCCGCGAGACGTCGAGCGGGCCACGGCGATCGCGCTCGAGGGCGAGACGCGAACGATCGACGCGGGCCGCGTGACGTACCGCGCCTGGGACGGCTCCGAGGCGACTGCCGTCTTCGCGAACGTCGGCAGCGCCGGGATGAGCGGCGCGATCGCCAAGCGCGCGAACGAGACGACGAAGGCGCTCGGCGGGAAGGCGTCCTACCTGTGGGCGACGTTCGCCGTGTTCTCGCGCTGGCAGGCGGCCGAGGTCGAGATCGCCGTCGACGACGAGCGGCGGACGGGCCGCATGTTCGACGTTGTCGTCGCGAACGGGCGCTTCTTCGGAGGCGGGATGCAGATCTGCCCCGAGGCGAAGCCCGACGACGGACTCCTCGACGTCCTCACGATCGGCGACGTGACGAAGCGCGACCTCGTCCAGACGATGCCCAAGATCTATCGCGGGACCCACCTCCCGCACCCGAAGGCAGAGCTCCTCCGCGGCGCGACGGTGACGGTGTCGAGCGACACCGCGATCCCGATCCAGCTCGACGGCGAGCAGCCGGGGACGACTCCCGTGCGCTTCGAGGTGGTCCCGGGCGCGCTGCGGCTGCGCGTCCCGCGCAGCTAGACGCGCTATGCGCCGGCCTTACGGGTCGGCGCGTTCTGCGACGCCGGCTTCTGGGCACGCTTGAGCGCCGCGAGCTCCTTCTCGAGCTTGGCGACGCGCTGCTCGAGCTCGTCGATCCCGCGCACCTTCTTCGAGAGTTCGTCGACGCGCGCCTTGAGGTCGTTGAACGCCTGCAGCGCGCGCGTCCCGCCGGGCAGGTCGGCGAGCCGCTGGACGGCCTGCTCGCCCTTGCTCGCGAGGCGTGCGATGACGTCGTCGTTCGTCGTGCTCCTCGGCTCGGACATGTCCCCGCCATCTTACGCTTTCGCGCCGCAACGGCCAGGCGGTCGGTGTGTGGCGCGCCGTCAGGCGCGGATCCGGACGGGCGTCCCGTCCGGGACGACGTGGATGAGGCGCTTCAGCACCGCGTTGTCGATGCGCAGGCAGCCGTTCGAGGCGACCTGACCGATGGACTCGGGACGGTTCGTCCCGTGGATCGCGATCGGCCCGCCCTGCGGCCAGTTGGCGAGCGTCGGCGAGAAGGCGGAGATGCCGATGCCGCCCGGGCCCCACGGCCCCGTCGGATCGGCCGCGAGGAGCCGCTGGTTGACGTAGAAGCTCCCGGTCGGGGTCGGCGTCTCGGGCCGCCCGATCGCCGTGCGCGTCCGGACGACGACGTCACCGTCGCGGTAGACCGTGATCCTGCGCTCGGAGAGGTCGACGACGATCCGGAAGTCGACCGCGTACCGGCGCACCGTGTTCGCGTGGATCCAGCCCTCGGTGCCGTTCGGCCGGATCGGAAGCTGAACGCGGTACCAGTTCGGACGGCAGTCGGCGCCCAGGCGCGCCTCGAGCACGCGGAAGGTCGTCGGCACGCCGTTGACGTTGAGCTTCTCGAAGCTCGCGACGGCGAGCTTCCCGGGTGACCGGAACGCAACCGTGGGCCGCAGGAGGACGGCCGCGACACCGTGCTCGGCATAGGACCGCTTCGCCCCGGCCTCGCACCGTGTCGGGCGCGGCGCCTGCGTCGCGCCCGGAGCGCCGGGCTCGCGGCCCTCGGCGGCGCCGTGACGCGGGACGGCGCGGTGGACTGGCCGTCCTCGGCCTCGCCGCCGCAGCCGACGGCGACGGCCGCGACCACCGTCAGAACGAGCGCCAGGCCCCGCATGACCAAGCATCATGCCGTGTCAGGAGGCAGGGCGGAAGCCCCCGCCGTGAGGATTCGCGCGACCTGTGCCAGGGCCTGCGGCCGCGCGGCCGCGCACGAGCAGCGTCGCCGCGTCGTCGTACGGGTGTCGGCTCGTCGTTGACGATCGCGAGCGCCCCGCCCGCCCGAACGGTCTCGTCGGGCAGCCCCGCGACGGGCCAGACCTGCAGCGACGACCCCACGGCGACGAGGACGCCGGCTTCCCGGGCGAGGCGCTCCGCGCGGGCGAACGCGTCGACCGGGAGGAGCTCGCCGAACATGACGACGCCGGGCTTGAGGATCGCGCCGCACGACGGGCACTCCGGCGCCTCGCGGACGCGCAGCTGGTCGAGCACCTCGTCGAGCGTCGCGGTCGCGTGGCACGCGAGGCAGACGAACCGCCTGATCGAGCCGTGCACCTCGACGACGTCCTCGCTGCCGCCTCGCGTGTGCAGGCGTGTCGATGTTCTGCGTGACGACCGCGCGGACGTGCCCTGCGCGCTCGAGCTCGGCGAGCGCGCGATGGCCGTCGTTCGGCTCGGCGGCGAGGAGGCCGTGGATCCGCGGCCCGTACCACTGCCAGACCCGCACCGGGTCGCGCCGGAAGGCGTCGATCGAGGCGACCTCGAACGGATCGACCTCGGCCCACATGCCCTGTGCGGAGCGGAAGTCCGGGATCCCGCTCTCCGTGCTCATGCCGGCCCCGGTGAGGACGACCGCCGGGCCGCGCTCCCGGATGAGCGACGCGAGCTCCTCTGCGGTTCCCGTGCGCGCCATCGTCGGAGCGAGATATATCTCGCCCGACGAGATGGACGGCTACGCGTTCTCCCACACCGTGCGCGTGCGCTTCGCCGAGACGGACGCGCAGGCGATCGCCCACCACGCGTCGTACGTCGTCTGGCTCGAGGAGGCGCGCGTCGCATACCTCGCCGCGTACGCGGGCGGGTACCAGTCGATCCGCGACCGGGGCATCGAGGCGCTCACGACCGGAGTGCACGTCGAGTACGACCGCGCCGCCGCGTTCGACGACGTGCTCACGATCTGGGTGCGCTGCGCCGAGATCCGCGGCGCGCGGTTCCGCTACGAGTACGTCGTCGAGCGCGACGGGGAGCGCGTCGCGTCCGGGTGGACGACCCACGCGACGGTCGACGCCGCGACGCATCGCCCGACGCGCGTGCCCGCCTGGTTCGTCGAGCGCGTCAGCGCCGCGGAGCCGGGCGCTAGCGCGTCGTCGCCGACGCCCTAGGAAGCACGGGCGTCTTCGCCTTCGGCGTCGCCTCCTGCGGCCCGCCGCCGGCTTCTCGGGCTCCTTCGGCCGCGGCTTCGTCCCGAGCCGGACGACGGTCGGCTCGCCGACGTAGTACGAGCTCCAGGTCGAGTCGTACATGAGCTTCCCGTCCGGGCGCGTAGACGCGCCGCGTCACGCTCGTCGACCGCGGCGGCGCGCCGTACTGCTCCACGACCTTCTCGCCCTTGAACATCGTCGGGTCGTCGATCCGCTTCCACGGCACCTTGCCCTCGACCTCGAGCGGCGCCGTGTCGGTCTCGACGCGCCGGTTCTGCGGCGTGCCGTAGAGGTTCACGGTGAGCGAGCCGGCGCCGACGAACGTCCGCACGAGCAGCCACTTGTCCGTGTCGTTCGTGAAGACGAGGTCGAGGTCCGGGTAGTTGACGGTCGCGTCGCGGCCGAGCGGGTAGTGGCTGATGTAGAGCGCGTGGTTCGTCCGCCGCTCGATCGAGAGGCCCGGCCTCGAAGACCGCGTTGAAGAGCGTCGTCGAGACCTGGCAGACGCCCCCGCCGATGCCGGTCTGGAGCTCGCCGTTGATGATCACCGGCGCCTCCTCGAAGCCCTTCGCCTCGTTCCGGTCGCCGGTCGTCTCGTTGAACGAGAAGCGCGCCCCCGGGCGCGACGAGGGCGCCGTCGATCAGCTCGGCGACGAGCTGGACGTTGTGCAGGCGCCCCGGCGTGCCGCCGTAGGTCGTCGTGTACGAGCCGACCACGCCCGTGATCCCCATCGCCCGCGCCTCGCGCCGTCGAGCGCGCCGGCTCGGCGGTCGCGACGACGAGCTCCGCGCGCCGTCCGGCCGGCGAGAAGCACGCCCGCTCGACGCGCCCGGCGCGACGCCTCGAGGTCGAGCTTCCGTCCGAGCCGGGCAGGGACGACGTCGATGCCGCCCGAGACGACCGCGAACGTCGCGTCGCGCGGGCGCGCGGTCGACCTCGCTTCGCGAGCCCGGCGAGCCAGCGGCTCGCCGCCGGGCCGGCGAAGGCGACGCGCGTCGCTCCGCCGCTCGGCAGCTCGAGGAGCCGCGCGATCCGCACGGCGGGACAGCGTCTCCCGGCGCCCGGCGACGTCCAGCGTCACGGGCGCGGACGTCGCCGCGCGGAACGCCTCCTGCGCCGCGACGAGCTCGCCCGCGGTCGTCGTCGGCTCGGCGCGCGCGATCGGCAGCCGTACGGCTGCGCCGCGCTCGAGCGACGAGAGCGCCGCGACGATCGCGGCCGAGGCGGCCGGCACGGTCGAGGCGCACACCCGGCCGCCCGGGCACGACGGCGGCGCCCGAGCCCCTGCCGGCGCAGGCGCGCGTCGACGGCCGGCCGGTCGACGACGCCCGGCGATCCGCTCGACCGCGAACCGCACGGCCGACGGGTAGGCCGACGTGTGCGGCTCGATGTCGACGCCGAACAGCTTCGTGCGAAGCCGGCGAACGCCGCGCACCGGGCCCAGGCCGGCCGTCGCGCGGCGCCGCCTCGGCGACGGCGGCCGACCAGTCCGAGCGGACGCCGAGCTGCGACGGCGGTGAACCGGAACTGCTCTGCCGCCCGCGACGAACGTCACGGGCGTGTGCTCGACGGCCTTGCTCCGCTCCGTCAGGAGCGCCGTGGCGGCGGCGCGCTCGAGCCCGCCGACGTCGACGCCGGCGATCGTCGTCCCGGATGCCAGGCGGGTCTCGGAGCCCGCGAACAGCGCGGCTGCCCCGACTGCGAGCAGGACAACGAGCACCGCCACGAGGGCGGCTCGACGCGCCGGGAACCCGGGGGCAGCCCGCCGACGCGTCGTCCGAGGAACGCTCGTCGCGCCGGAGGACACGGGTCAGGAAGGGTAGCGGAGGACGTCCTCGTCCCTCAGCGGTGCTCTTCACCCTCAGAAGACGAAAAGCTCGACGCCGCCGGAGACGTTGAGCTCGATCCCCGTGACGTACGAGGCGAGGTCCGAGCAGAGGAACGCGATCGCGTTCGCGACGTCCTGCGGCTCCCCCGGGCGCTTGAAGACGGTCCGGTTCGCGATCCGCTCGTTCATCGCCGCGTTCGCCATGTGGAACGCCTCGGTGCCGATGATCCCGGGCACGATCGCGTTGCAGGTGATCCCGTGACGCCCGCCCTCCATCGCGAGCGTTCGCGTGAGGCCGAGGATCCCGGACTTCGTCGTCGAGTAGCTCGCCTGGCCGAAGCCGCCGAGCGTCCCGGCGACGGAGGCCATGTTCACGATCCGGCCCCAGCTGCGCTCCCGCATGTGCGGCCAGACCGCCTGGGAGCAGTTGAACGCGCCGGTGAGGTTCACGCGAAGGTCGCGCTCCCAGAGATCGAGCCGCTGGTCGGGGAACTGGCCGACGTGGTCGAGCGTGCCCGCGTTGTTGACGAGGATGTCGACCGAGCCGAGCTCCTCGACGACCCGCGCGACCGCCGCGTCGACCTGCGGCGCGATCGGTGACGTCGCAGCGCACGGCGAGCGAGCGCCGCCCGAGGCCGCGGATCTCCTCGACCGTCCCCTCCGTGTGCACCATCCCCTGCGCGACCGCGGCCTGGGCGAGGACGCCGTACTCCTCCGCGGCGCTCGTGTCCGACTCGACGAGGATGTCGGCGATCGCGACGTCGGCCCCGGCCCGGGCGAGCGTCAGCGCATCGGCGCGACCGAGTCCGCGCGAGCCGCCGGTGACGAGCGCGACGCGGCCGGAGAGGTCGATCTCGACGGCCATCGGCGCGATCCTACGTCGGTCTACAGTCGGGTGTCGTGCGCAGGTTCGAGCCGGATTGCGGCGGCACCTCCGAGACGACGAGCTTCACCTTCGCGGCGTGCCCTGGCTCGCGCTCGATCGCGTCGCACGACCTCGACCTGACCGGAGAGGCGCGCGCCCGCGTCGCGAGCACGCGCCTCCTCGACCGCGCGCCCGCTCCGGCACCTTCGTCCCGGCGCCGCGTCCCGCGAGCGAGCGCGCGACGATGCGAACGAGCAGCCCGTCCGCCCGGTGGACGACCTGGTACTGGAGGACGTCGAGGAGCCTGCACGAACGGCGCGCGCAGGCGGTACGGGTGGACGGCGACCGCCCCGCCGCCTCGGCCGGGCAGCGTGAGCACGTCGTCGCTCCGGCCGTCGATGCGCGCGATCCGGTCGAAGGGCGGCCGCTCGGGTCCGGCGCCGGCCTCGAGCTGGACGGCATCCGAGAGCTCGTAGCGGATCAGCGGCTGGGTGCGGTTGACGAGGTTCGTGAGCAGCACCTTGCTGCCGAGCGTCCCGGGCGGCACCGGGCCGGTTCGCTTCGTCGACGACCTCGACGATCGCCTCCTCGCAGACGTGCATGCCGACGTGGTCGAGCGAGCCGGAGGCGATCACGCCGACCTCGGTCGAGAAGTACCCCTGCACCGGCTTCGTCCACGCGGACTCGATCCTCGCGGCGGCGTCGTCGGTGAGGACCTCCGAGCGTCGTGAGCACGACGCGCGGCGCGATCGCGAGCCGGCCCGCGGAGCTGCTCCTCGGCGAGCAGCGCGATGACGCTCGGATAGCCGCCGATCACCTCCGGCTGGTATCGCGTCGAGCGCGGCGACCATCTCGTCCAGCGGCGTCGTCACGGAGACGCTGGGCGCGTCGCGCCGCGCCCGGCCTGCATCGCCGCGATCACCTGCTGCGAGAGGTGGAGCGCGCTCGGCGCGCCGATGCCGACGATGCGCGTCTCCGCCGTCATCCCGAGCCGGGCGAACGAGCGGATGAAGACGGCCGACCCAGTGGGCGAACTCCGTCTGCGAGTAGACGAACAGCCCCGGCACCCCGGTGGTCCCCGAGGTCGAGAAGACGCGGTACTCGCCCAGGTAGAGCGCGCCCGCGTCGGCGTGGCCGAGGAACGGCTCGAGCTCCGCCAGCCGCAGCCGCGGGTCGGTGACGACGTCGTCGAACTGCTCCATCAGGACGCGGCTTGGACAGGGTCGGCAGGTCGGCGAGGTCGGCGTCCTCGGCGCCCGGCGCCGAGCACGTCGCGGTAGTAGGGCGAGCGCCGGACGGCGTGGCGGACCAGCGCGCGCAGACGCTCTCGCTGGTACTCGACCAGCTGCTCGCGCGACCAGCGGTCGCGCTGCAGGAGCGCGGCGCCTCGCGCGCCGAGCGTCGCGGGGTCGAGGGGGTCGACCGAGGTGGCGGCAACGGTCGTCATTCGTCACTCCTCCCTTGGAACCGTGAGCCCACGCATGAAGGCAGCGTGGAGCTCCACGAACATGTCCGACGACACGGCGTCGGGATCGAGCCGGCGCTCCGCGCTGTAGCCGCGCGCGAGGACCGACGACGCGCGGGCGGCCTCGAGCGGCGGCACGCGGAGCGCGAGGCCGTGGCGCTCGCAGAGCGCCGCGATGACGTCGGCGATCGCGGCGAGGAACCGCTCGCGCACGCCGCACGTACGACCGCGAAGCGACTCGTCCCTGCGCTGCGTGGGCGACGAACTCGGCGAGCGTCGGCAGCCAGTCGGGCTCGCTCGCATCCGCGTCCGCCATGAACCGGCCGACGGCGCGGACCGCCTCCTCGAAGCTCGCCTCGTCGCGCATCATGGCCGACGTACGCCTCGGCCCGCTGCTCGTAGTGCGCCTGGAGCAGCGGCGAGGTACAGGTCGTCCTTGCCGGCGAAGTTCGAGTAGACGGCGCCCTTCGTGTATCCGGCCTCCTCGGCGATCTCGTCGAGCGACGCGCCGTGGAAGCCACGGCGGAGGAAGACCGTGCGCGCGGCCATCGAGCAGGTCCTCGCCGGGTGTGCGGCCTTTCGCTCGGCTCGGGTCAGTCGCGTGGCCATTCGATACCGTCGGTATCATAATACCATCGGTATCCGAAGTCAAGCGAGTGTAGAAGAGCGCCATGCGACGGATGAGCGTCGCGGAGCGGCGGCCGCGCCTCGCGCGCCGGCACCGCCTGGCGCCCGAGGCGCGCGCCGCGGGCCCGCTCGAGGCGGCTCGGTCGGTCGTCGTGCTCCACTCCACCGACCCGGCGACCGTGTTCCTCTCGGCGTGGGCGCGGACGCCGAGCGTTCGAGGTCGGCGACCTCGAGCGCGCGCTCTACGAGGAGCGCTCGCTCGTGCGCATGCTCGGCATGCGGCGGACGCTGTGGGTCGTGCCCCGCGAGCTCGTCGCCGTCGTCGACGCGCATGCACCCGGGCGTCGCCGGCCGGGAGCGGCGCCGGCTCGAGGGCTTCGTCGCTGCGAGCGGCGTCACGGACGACCCGCGCGCGCTGGCTCGAGGAGGTCGCGGCGACTGCGCCTCGCAGCGCTCGCGGCGCGCGGCGAGGCGTTCACGTCGGACATCACCGCGCGCCGACCCGCTCCTCGCCACGAAGCTCCGGCTCGGGGCCGGCACGCGCTGGGAGGTCGAGCCCGAGCGCGGCGTCGCGAGTGCTGCCCGCTGCTCGCCGCGGAGGGCGCCCTCGTGCGCGGCCGCCCGCGCGGGACGTGGATCAACGGCCAGTATCGCTGGGCGCTCGCGCCGGCTCGGCGCCGGCCTCGAGGCCGCTCGACACGCCGTCGCGCGCAGGCCGAGCTCCTTCGCCACTGGCTGCTCGCGTTCGGCCCGGCGACGGAGACCGACGTGCGCTGGTGGACCGGCTGGACGGCGCGGGAGGCGCGGGCGGCGCTCGCGGCCGTTCCTCACGTCGCCGTCGAGCTCGACGACGCGCACGGGCTTCGCTCTGGCCGGCGACCTCGATCCGCCGCACCGCGCCGAGCCGTGGGCCGCGCTGCTCCCGACGCTCGACCCGACGACGATGGGCTGGAAGGAGCGCGACTGGTACCTCGGCCCGCACGGCACGGTCCTGTTCGACTCGAACGGCAACGCCGGGCCGACCGTCTGGTGGGACGGGCGCGTCGTCGGCGGCTGGTCGCAGCGGCCGGACGGCGAGATCGCCTTCGGGCTGCTCGAGGACGTCGGGCGCGACGCCGTCCGCGCGATCGAGGCCGAGGCGGAGCGCCTCGCGGCGTGGCTCGGCGACGTGCGCTTCTCCCCGAGCTTCCTGCCCCCGTTCCAGCGCGCGCTGGCACGCTGACGGTGGTCGCGAGCCGACGCGTCGGCGTGCGGCGGCGAACCGACGCCTTCAGGGGATGTGCCCGGCCCGAAGGGCCGGGATCAGCCGCGGGATTCGGCGTCCGCCGAATCCCGCTTGGCGAGCAGGCATCAGCCCTGGCCCAGGAAGATCTCCTTCGCGATCACGAGCCGCTGGATCTGCGAGGTGCCCTCGTAGATCTGGAACAGCTTCGCGTCGCGCATGAGCTTCTCGACCGGGTACTCCTTGATGTAGCCGTAGCCGCCGAAGATCTGGACGGCGTCGGTGGTGACCTTCATCGCCGTGTCGGCCGCGAACCGCTTGGCGAACGACGAGTACTTCGTCGCCTTGCGGCCGTAGCCCTGGTCGATCATCCAGGCCGCCTGCCAGCGTGAGGAGGCGCGACGCCTCGATCTCGGTCGCCATGTCGGCGACGAGGAACGAGACGCCCTGGTTCATCGCGATCGGCATGCCGAACTGGACGCGCTCCTTCGCGTAGTCGACCGCGAGCTCGTACGCCGCCTGGGCGACGCCGACGGCGCCGATCGCGGTGCCCGGGCGCGTGAAGTCGAGCGTCTGCATCGCGATCTTGAACCCGTCGCCCTCGCCGCCGAGGCGGTTCGCCACGGGCACGACGACGTCCTGGAACGCGACCGCCGACGTGTCGGTCGCGCGCTGCCCCATCTTGTCGAGGTGCTTCTCGATCGTGACGCCGTCGGCGTCCATCGGGATCACGAAGGCGGAGAGCCCCTTGTGCCCCTTCGACCGGTCCGTCGAGGCGAAGCACACGATCCACGACGCCTGGCCGGCGTTCGTGATGAACATCTTCGAGCCGTTGACGACGTACTCGTCGCCCTTCCTGACGGCCGTGGTCTGGATCCCCGACACGTCCGAGCCGGCGCCCGGCTCCGAGAGCCCGAAGCAGCCGAGGATCGGCTCCTCGACGAGCGGCGCGAGCCACTCGCGCTTCTGCTCCTCGGTGCCGGCGATCAGGATCGGCCCCGCGCCGAGGCCGTTGGCGCGGATCGACGTCCCGATCCCCGAGCACCCCCAGTTCAGCTCCTCGCCGACGAGCATCCCGTCGAACGCCGAGAGCTCGGGGCCGCCGAGCGGACTCGGGCAGGTGGAGGTTCATGAGCCCGACCTCGTGCGCCTTCGCGACGATGTCGGCCGGGTGCGTCTGGTGCTCGTCGTACTCGGCCGCCTTCGGGCGGATCTCCTTCGCCGCGAACTCGCGCGCGAGCGCACGGAGCTCGCGCTGCTCGTCGGTGAGCGCGAACGAGACGCCGCTCGCCACTCCGGTCTCCATCGTCGCCATGTGTGCTCCTGGAGTGTCGATTGACTAGTCAGTCAATAGGCGTAGCGCGACGCCGTCCTCTGCGGCGGTCAAGCGGCCGCGATGGCTTCCGGGGCGAGTCACCTCGGTCCGAGCCGGCTCGGCACGCCCGCCGAACGCGTGGCCCGATCTCCCGACGCCACCGCCGGCCCTCCGCGGGAGACCGCGCCTACAATCATCGTCGCCTCGACCGGACGGAGGACACACCGTGGCGACCACGACCGCAGCACCGAACAGGGCTCGACCCGCTCGACTACCTCGACGTCGACGCGCTGCTCGACGACGAGGAGCGCGCGATCCGCGACACGGTTCGGCAGTTCGTGCGTCGAGCGCGTGCTGCCCGAGGTCGGCGACTGGTTCGAGAAGGGCGTCTTCCCGCGCGAGGTGTTCGGCGAGCTCGCGAAGCTCGGCCTGCTGGGCATGCACCTCGAGGGCTACGGCCTCCCGGGCGCGAGCTCGGTCGCGTACGGGATCGTCTGCCGCGAGCTCGAGGCCGGCGACGCGGGCGTGCGGAGCGCCGTGAGCGTGCAGGGCTCGCTCGCGATGTACGCCGTCTGGCGCTGGGGCTCGGAGGAGCAGAAGGAGCGCTGGCTGCCGGCGATGCACGCCGGCGAGGCGATCGGCTGCTTCGGCCTCACCGAGCCCGACGCGGGCTCGGACCCCGGCTCGATGCGCACGCACGCCCGGCGCGACGGCTCGGACTGGGTCCTGAACGGCACGAAGATGTGGATCACGAACGGCACGATCGCCGACATGGCGGTCGTCTGGGCCCGGACGGACGCGGGCGAGATCCGGGGCTTCATCGTCGAGAAGGGGGCGAAGGGGTTCTCGGCGCCGGAGATCCACAAGAAGATCTCGCTCCGCGCGTCGGTGACGAGCGAGCTCGTGCTCGAGGACGTCCGCGTCCCGGCCGAGGCGATGTTCCCCGAGGTCTCGACGCTCCGCGGGCCGCTCTCGTGCCTCAACGAGGCGCGCTACGGGATCGTGTGGGGCGCGGTCGGGGCCGCGCGCGCGTGCTTCGAGGCCGCGCTCGACTACGCCCGCGAGCGGATCGTCTTCGGCAAGCCGATCTCCGCCTACCAGCTGACGCAGCAGAAGCTCGCGGAGATGGCGCTCGAGGTGAACCGCGGCTCGCTCGTCGCCCTGCACCTCGGCCGGATGAAGGACGCGGGAGCGCTCCGGCCCGAGCACGTCAGCCTCGGGAAGATGGGCAACGTCCGCGGCGCCCTCGAGGTGTGCCGCTCGGCGCGGTCGGTGCTCGGCGCGAACGGCGTGACGCTCGAGTACCCCGTCATCCGCCACATGAACAACCTCGAGTCCGTCCTCACGTACGAGGGGACCCACGAGGTCCACACGCTCGTCGTCGGACAGGCGCTGACCGGCGAGAACGCGTTCGGCCGCGACTAGGACGGCCCGGCGGCGCGGTCGATCGCGGCCTCCGCATGCATGAGGCGCGCGACGAACGGGATCGCGAGCATGATCGGGAGCCCGAGGACGGGCCAGAGCGCCTGGTAGCCCTGCGTCTCGCTCGAGGTGCGGGCCGAGGATGTCGATCACGGCGCCGGCCGCGCAGCGGGCCGATCACGAGCCCGATGCCCTTCGTCGTCGTCGCGAGCCCCGAGATCGCGCCGCGCTCGCCCGCGGGCATCAGCTTGAAGAGGAGCCCCCAGGCGAGGGTCATCACGGTCCCGCCGGCGATCGCGACGACGAAGATCAGCGCGAGGTACCAGGCGTGCCACTCGGTGCCGAGCCCGCCGGCGAGCAGCCCGAAGCCGTAGACGGCGGACGCGACGGTGATCACGCGCGCGAGCCCGAACCGGTCGCCGATCGGCCCGGCGACGAGCGCGGCGACGATGTACCCGCCGGCGACCGCGGCGAGGATGTACGTCGACGTCGACGAGCGGCTCGCCCAGGCCGACCGTGACGTAGAGGACGACGAACGTGCGCGCGCCGGCGAACGTCCCCTCCCAGGCCGAGTTCGCGACGAGGAACGTCGCCACGTCCCGGTTCGAGCGGAGCACACGCCAGGACTGCCGCACGTACGCGCGCACGCCCTCGAACACGCGCCCGTGGCCGCCGTCCTCGGTCACGAGCACGATCGGCACGAGCGCACGCGACGCGAGACGACGAACGCGGCGACGAGGAACGGCGCCGGCTCGCCAGAGGTGGAAGAGGAAGCCGCCGCCGATCAGCGCCGCCGGCGATCGCGATCCCGCGGAAGACGTGCTGCACGCCCTGCGCGCGCCCGAAGACGCTGTCCGGACAGCACGTCCGGGTAGAGACCGCGATACGGCGGCTCGTAGACGTAGTACGCGAAGAAGAGGGCGAACAGGAGCAGCGCGGTCGTCCAGAGGCTCGGCATGAACGCGATCAGCGCGAGCGCGAAGGCCATCGGCCCGAGCGCGACGAGCATGAACGGCCGGCGCCGGCCGAGCGGCGTGTGGAACGTGTCGCTCCACGGGCCCGATCACGAGCGGCAGCGTGAGCGCGAACGCGCCCTCGGCGGCGAGCACGAGCGCCGACGAGCGTCGTCGAGTCGGTGTACCGCTGCAGGATGGGCGGCAGGTAGGCCGCGGTCGTCGTCAGCGCCCAGGCGAGGCCGAGCGCTCCCGACGCCGAGCGCCAGGACGTTCCACCGTGTCGCCGTGGACGCGTCAGGCGGTGACGGACGTCCGGCGGCGAGCCCGCCGCAGACGACGTCGACGATCGTGCGCTCGGCACGGGCGACCTCCTCGTCGCCGTCCGGTAGCCGTCCCATCACCCAGCCCGGTGAGGATCTCCTCCAGCCCGCCGTAGATCACCCAGCTCGCGAAGCTGCGCGTCGAGGTCCGGCCGGAAGACGCCCTCGGCCTGCCCCTGCTCGATCACGCGCTGGATGACGGCGAACCCCTTGCCGATGTCGTCGACCTGCGTCGCGCAGCTGCGGGCTCCGCCCGACCTCGCGCACCATCACCGTCACGAGCGCAGGGTCGTTCCGCCAGGTGCGGAGCAGGATCTTGACGATGCCGCGGAGCTTCTCGTCGGCCGGCTCGTCCGACGCCTCGACGGCCTCGAACCGCACGAGCAGGTCGCCCCAGTTCTCGCGGAAGACCGTCTGCGAGCACCTCGTCCTTCGAGGAGAAGTAGTGGTACAGCAGCCCGTGCGCGACGCCCGCCTCCTCGGCGATGTCGCCGACGCGCGAGGTGTGGAACCCGTCGCGCGCGAACACGCGAACGGCGGCGTCGAGGATCCGCCGGCGCTTCTCCTCGCGCAGCGGCCGGACGGTCGCCCTGCGGCGCTCGCGTGCGATTGAACGGTCAGTCAAACCGTAGTCAGAATAGGCGGCGGTGTCCGATCCGCGCAACGCCCGCTCGACGGGCTCCTCGTCGTCGACCTCGCCCGCTACCTCCCCGGCGCGTTCGCGAGCAGCGAGCTCCTGCGGCTCGGCGCGCGGGTCGTCCGCGTCGAGGCGCCCGGCGGCGACCCGATGCGCACCGCCGCGCCCGCCTGGGACGAGGCGCTGCGGCGCGGGCAAGGAGTCGGTCGTCTGCGACCTGAAGCAGGACGCGGCGTTCGCGCGGGCGCTCTGCGCGCGAGGCCGACGTCGTCCTCGAGGGGTTCCGGCCCGGGGTCGCGGCGCGGCTCGGCGTCGGCCCGGACGACGTCCCGCCGCGCGTGGTCTACTGCTCGATCACCGGCTTCGGCACCGTCCGGTCGCCATGCGGCGCGCGTCGGCCACGACCTGAACTACCTCGGCTGGGCGGGCGCGCTCGACGACACCGGCCTCCAGGTGCCTCCGGTCCAGGTCGCCGACCTCGCGGCCGGAGCGCTTCGGGCGGTCGCCGAGATCCTCGCGGCGCTCTTCCGTCGCGAGCGAACCGGCGAGGGCGCGCGCCTGGTCGTCTCGATGACGCACGGGTCGCACGAGCTCGTCGCGCACCGGCTCGGCGGCGACCCGCTGCCGCGGCTCCTCACCGGCGGCGCTCGCGTGCTACGGCGTCTACGAGACGGCCGACGGCCTGCCTCTCACCGTCGCCGCGCTCGAGCCCGTGTTCTTCGCGCGGCTCTGCGAGGTGATCGGCCGGCCGGAGCTCGCGGCGCGGCAGTACGACGCGGACCAGGAGGCGCTGCGCGCCGAGCTCGCGGCGATCTTCGCGACGCGGGCTCGGGCCGACTGGCTCGCCCTCTTCGACGACGAGGACGTCTGCGTCGGCCCGGTGGCGACGCTCGCCGAGGCCCATGCCGACCTCGGGCCGTGGCCGGAGCGCCCGCCCGACGTCCCGCTCGGCGCGCACACCGACGCGTGGCGAGCAGGCCGTCGCGGCGGCCGGCTCCTAGGCGTCAGAGGCCGAGCGCCGCCGGCAGCGCGAGCGAGCGTGTCGATCCGGTCGGGCTCGCCGGCGTGCACGGCCGTCCCGGTCGAGGAGGATCGCGCGCATGCCGAGCGCGCGGGCGCCCTCGATGTCGTCCGCGTAGCTGTCGCCGACCATCGCCGCCTCGTCCGGGCCGGACGTCGAGCGCCGAGAGCGCCGCCTCGAAGATCGACCGGTGCGGCTTGATCCGCCCGTGGCGCATCGAGCCGACGCAGACGTCGACGTCGAGCGCGTGGTGGCGGCGAACTCGTCGAGGTCGCGCTGGCCGTTGGAGACGAGCCCGATGCGGAGGCCGTGCGCCCGGAGCGCCTCGAGCGCCGGCAGCGCGTCGTCGTAGAGGAAGAAGTTCTCGTGCCGCTCCCACTCGCGGACGACGGCCGTCGCGCATGCGCGCGACGCCGTCGGCGTCGCCGCCCATGCCCCGGACGATGTCCTCCGTGAACCGGATCCAGATCTCCTCGTCGTGGACGAGCTCGGGGTGGTGCTGCAGGTCGGCGAGCGCCGCGACGCGCGCGTCCTCGTAGCGGCCGGCGTCGAGCGTCAGCCCGTGCCGCGCCCCGATGCGCTCGTACCCCTCGGGCCCGAGCTCCGGCCCGGGCCGGAAGAGCGTGAAGTCGACGTCGAGCAGAACCGCCCTCAGCATGCAGCGAGGATACGGCCGAGCACAGGAGCGAGAGCATCGACCCGTGAGCGAAGCTGTCGCGGCCGGAGGCCGGCTCCGCCGGCCGGGAGGCCCGCCGCGAGGAGCCAGTGCAGAGCGCAGAAGAAGGGGGCTCGTGGGGGAAACATGGTTTCCCCCACGTCTAAATCGGGGTGCCCAGATTTGAACTGGGGACCTCTCCGACCCGAACGGAGCGCGCTACCAGGCTGCGCCACACCCCGAGCCGCGAAAGGGTAGCGGTTTCGCCGGTTCCGTAGACTCGCGCCGTGGCCCGCAGGGACGAGATCGTCGCGCTACGCGAACGCGCTGCTCGAGGTCGAGCGGTGCCCGGAGTTCGCGCCGCCAGGGCCTGCAGGTCGTCGGCGCGGACGAGGTGACGACGCTCGCGTGCGGGGTCTCGTGCTCCCGCGAGCTGTTCGAGCAGGCGGTCGAGCTCGGCGCGGAGCTGGTGCTCGTGCACCACGGGCTCTTCTGGCGCAACGAGCCGCTCGTCGTCGACGCGCGGCTGCGCGGCCGGCTCGAGGCGCTCTTCCGCGGCGACGCGTCGCTCGTCGCCTACCACCTGGCGCTCGACGCGCACCCGACGCTCGGGAACAGCGCGCAGCTCGCGGCGCGGATCGGCGCGACGCCCGAGGGCGGTGTTCGAGTCGGTCGGGCTCGGCTGCGCGTTCGGCGACCGCTCTCGCTCGACGAGCTCGCCGACCGCGTCGAAGCGGCGGTCGAGCGCGACGCCGCTCGTGCTCCGCGGCGGCGACCGGGACGATCCGCCGGCATCGCCGTCTCGACCGGCGGCGCAGGCTACGACCTCATCCATGCCGCGCACGAGGGCTACGACGCCCTCCTCACCGGCGAGCCCGAGGAGCCGAGCGGCGCCACGGCCCGCGAGCTCGGGGTCCACCTGATCGCCGCCGGCCACCACGCGACCGAGCGCTTCGGCGTGCAGGCGCTCGCGGCCCACCTCGCCGACCGCTTCGGCCTCGAGTGGGACTACGTCGAGATCGACAACCCCGTCTAGGACGCGGGGAACCCACCCCGATCCTTCGGCCGCAGACGCGCATGCGGCGCGAAGCGTTCGCCTCGAAGCGCTTGCAGTGGCACGCGGATCCCGGGCAGCGCGTGATCGTACCCGGTTGCACGACGCCGTGCACGGGCCAGCTCCGGAGTATCCTCGGAGCACATGGACGTTTTCGGGAGGCGGGCCCGTTGACCCCCGCCAGCCAACAGACGAGCGCCGACTCGAGCCCGTGCGCAGATCCGTTCGCCGGGCTTTTTTGATGCGCGAGGGAGGAAACGGCGATGGCGAACCACCTGACGCCGGACGAGCTCGCGAAGGAGCTCAACATGGACCGCGAGGCGGTCATCAGGATCTGCATCGAGGAAGGCGTCCCGATCTACCAGGGGAAGATCGACAAGCACCTCTTCCAGGCCCAGCTGCAGGCCGTCGGCGCGAGCCAGGCGGCGGCGCACTAGCCGAGCCTTCCTTCAGCACCGTTTCTCGAGGGGCCCGTCCGGGCCCCTCGTCAGCGCGAGGAGCGTCAGCTCACTTCCTGGCGGCCTTGCGCGCCGGGCGCTTCTCGGCCTTGGGCTTCGCGGCGGCGGCCTTCGTCGGCCGCGCGGACGTGGCCTTCGCGGCCGCGACGCTCGCCTTGAGCGCCTCGATGAGGTCGACGGCGGGAGCGGGCTCCTCGGTGGGCTCGGGGATGCTGATCTCCTCGCCGCGGAGCTTCGCCTCGAGCAGCTCGCGGAGGTCGCGCCGGTAGTCGCTCGACAGCGCCTCCGGCTCGAACGACGCCTGCGAGGCCCTCGACGATCTGCCGGGCGAGCTCGAGCTCGGCCTTCTTGACCTCGGTCGCGTCCATCGCCTCGTCGATCTCCGCCTGCGAGTAGACGTCCTCGACGAGGTACAGCGTCTCGAGCACGAGCGCCCTTGCCGCGCGCGCGCACGAGGCAGAGCGACTCGCGGCCCGAGCGGACGAACCGGCCGATCGCCGCCGACGCCGGCCTCCCCCATCGCCTCGAGCAGCAGCCTGTACGGCCGCCGCTGCGCGGGCGCGGCGCCGGGCACGAGGAAGTAGGTCCGGTCCATCCAGACCGGGTCGACGTCGCCGAGCGGCACGAAGCGCTCGATGTCGATCGTGCGCGAGTCGTCGTGGCGCTCGAGCGCCTCCAGCTCCGCCTCCTCGACGATCACGTACTGGCCCTTCGCGACCTCCCAGCCCTTGACGATCTCGTCGGGGGCGAGCTCGCGGTCGTGCTTCGGGCACCAGCGCTTCTGCTTGATCGGCGTCAGGCACTCGCGGTGCAGCAGCCGGAACGAGACGTCCGACTGGCGCGCGGCGGGCTTCGTGGCCGGCGCGAGCCCCACGGGGATGCTGACGAGGCCGAAGCTCAGCGATCCGTTCCAGGTGACGCGCATGATCCTCCGCAGTCTAGGGGCGGGAGGTCGGGATTCGCGCCGGATCGCCGGTTCCCTTCGCCGATTTCGCGGCCCCTCGCGCCGGGCGGGACAGCCAGTACAGTCTTGAGAGGATGCCCGGGAACCGGACGATCCCGCGGCTCTGGCGCGAGGCGCTCGCCCGCAACACGGGGCACGGCGTACCTCGTCGACGGAGGCGACCGCTGGAGCGAGGTCTCGTGGGCCGAGGCGGGCGAGCGCGTCGAGCTCATCGCGAACGGCCTGCTCGCGCGCGGTGTTCGCAAGGGCGACGCGTACGGGATCCTGGCGCGCACGACGCTGGAGTGGGCGCTGTTCGACTTCGCGCTCGCCCACGTCGGCGCGATCGGCGTCGGGATCTACGCGAACAGCTCGTCGAAGGACGTCGCGTACGTGCTCGAGCACTCGGAGGCGGTCGGCGTGCTCTGCGAGGACGACGCGCAGCGCGCGAAGGTCGAGGAGCGGCGCTCGGAGCTCGCCGCAGCTCCGCGAGGTGCTGACGTTCGCCGACCTCGCCGCCCTCGAGGCGGAAGGGCGCGCGCACCGGGCCG
Organism: uncultured Actinomycetes bacterium; assembly: GCA_963706915.1. Classification (GTDB taxonomy): domain Bacteria; phylum Actinomycetota; class Thermoleophilia; order Gaiellales; family Gaiellaceae; genus Gaiella. Next base: position 317,575 of record CAVPOH010000001.1, on the reverse strand, counting down.
CAGCATCCCGGCGCGCTCGACGACGCGGTCGCCGCGATCGACGAGGACGACCTCTTCACGTTCATCTACACGTCGGGGACGACCGGCCCGCCGAAGGGCTGCATGATCCGGCACCGCAACTACTACGCGATGGTCGCCGTGATCGACGAGCTGCCGGGCCACGGCTCCGCCGAGCGACGTCCTGCTCCTCTACCTCCCGCTCGCGCACAACTTCGGCCGGCTCGTCCACCTCTCCGGCGCCGTACGTCGGCTACACGACCGCCTTCCTGCCCGATCCGCTCGAGGTCGCGCGTGCGATGCCGCAGGTGCGGCCGACGATCCTCCCGAGCGTCCCGCGCGTCTACGAGAAGGTGCACACCGCCGTCCGTCGACCTTCGCCGAGGCGACCGGGCGCCCGTCGACGGCTGATCGACTGGGCGCTCGGCGTCGGCCGCGAGGTCGAGCGAGCTGCGGCAGCAGGGCGAGCCGCGTGCCCCGCGGGCTCGCGATGCAGGTCGCGATCGCCGACCGGCTCGTCTTCTCGAAGGTGAAGGAGCGCCTCGGCGGGCGGCTGCGGATCCCGATCTCGGGCGGCGCGCCGCTCGCGAAGGAGGTCGCGGAGTTCTTCGACGCGATCGGCATCCGGATCCTCGAGGGGTACGGCCTGACGGAGTGCACGACCGCGGCGACGACGAACACGAGCGAGCGCATACCGCTTCGGAACGGTCGGCCCGGCGCTGCCCGGGTTCGAGCTCCGCCTCGCCGAGGACGGCGAGCTGATGATCCGCAGCGAGACGATCTTCGCCGGGCTACTACAAGGATCCCGAGGCGACGGCCGAGGTGCTCGAGCCGGACGGATGGCTGCGCTCGGGCGACATCGCGACGATCGACGAGGACGGCTTCGTCACGATCACCGACCGGAAGAAGGACATCATCGTCACCGCCGGCGGCAAGAACATCGCGCCGCAGAACCTCGAGAACGACCTCAAGACGTCCCGGTTCGTGTCGCAGGCGCTCGTCGTCGGCGACCGGCGCCCCTACCCGGCGGCGCTGATCACCCTCGACCCCGTCGAGATCGGCAAGTGGGCCGCGGAGCAGGGGCTCGACGGCGACGTCGCGACGCTCGCGCGCGACCCGAAGGTCGTCGACGCTCGTGTCGGGCATCGTCGACGACGTCAACCGCGACCGCTCGCGCTTCGAGCAGATCAAGCGGTTCGCGATCCTGCCGCGCGACTTCGAGATGGAGCAGGGCGAGGTGACGCCGACGCTCAAGCTCAAGCGCCGCGTCGTGCTCGAGCACTTCGCCGACGAGGTCGAAGGGCTGTACTCGTCAGCGGCGTCTGAAGCCCGCCGAGACGGAGTCCGCAGGGGCGGATCCGGACCGCGGAGATCCCGCGTATGCCGCGCGGGCCATCCCTGCGACCGACGACCATGCGCGACGCATCGCAGCCGGAGGCCTGCTCCGCCGATGGCGGGGATCCACCGCGGCGGGTCTACCGCGCGCTGCGCTGAAGGAGGGGGCTCGTGGGGCCAGGGTTCCCCTGCGTTCAGCGGACTCTCGGCGCCGACGTACGTCGACGCGTACCAGGAGTCGTCGAGGCTCGAGATCTTGACGACGTCGCCCGTGTGCGGCGCGTGGATGAACTGGCCACCGCCGATGTACATCCCCATGTGCCCGAGGCCGTCGAAGAAGACGAGGTCACCGGGCTGGAGCTGGTCGCGGGGGACGTAGACGCCGACGCTCGAGTACTGCATCGCGGCGTTGTGCGGGAGCGACACGCCGACCTGGGCGTAGACGTACATCGCGAAGCCCGAGCAGTCGAAGCCGGACGGGCTCGCCCCACCCCAGACGTACGGGACGCCGAGGTACTGCATCGCGATCCCGACGACGCCGGTGTACTTGGCCGGCGGCACGGAGACGGACACCGAGCCGGAGCCGTCGTCCGTGACCGGTGCGGGCACGGCGATCGCTCGAGAGCTCGATCGCCTCCTGGTGCGCCGCGCGCGAGCTCGGCGGCGAGCCGCGCCCGGGCCTGCGCCTCGAGCTGCGCCTGCCGGCGGCGCTCCGCCGCCTCCATCCGCTCGATCTCGTCCTTCACGGACGCGAGCAGCCGCTGGCGCTCCGCCGAGCTGGCCCTCGATCGAGCGCTTCTGCGCCGCGCGCTGCCGCGACGATCTGGGCCTGGCGTGGCCGGTCGGAGCGCAGCTTCGCGCGACGGGTCTGCACCTCCTTGCGGAAGTGCTTGAGGTCCTTCAGGACCTTCGACGTCCTGTCCGCCGACGCGCTGGGCCATCTCGAGCCGGTCGAGGAGGTCGTCGAGGCTCTTCGCGCCGAGGATCACCTCGACCGCGCCACCCGAGTCGCCGTTGATGTAGAGCGCCCGGAGGCGCTTCGCGATGTGCACCTGGGCGACGCCGAGGCTCGACTTCGCGACCATCAGGTGCCGGCCGTTCGAGTCGAGGTCGGCGTCGATCTGGTCGAGCTGGATGTTCGCGAGGTTGTACGCCTCGATCGCGTGCGAGAGCTCCGAGTCCATCTCGCGGATCTGGGCGAGGATCGCCTGCGCCTGCTCGCGCTTCGAGCTGATCGACGGGTCCGCGGTGGCCGCGCTGGCGCCGACGAGGAGCGTCGCCCCAAGTGCCGCAAGGCCCAGTCCGACGGCGAAAATCCGCCTTTTCGTCCTCGTCATGCCGCCCATGACCTCGACGGGCGGTGAACCCGCCGCTCGTGGGGTCACCGGCCACAAGTCGGGGAGCCTAGCAGCCAAATCCGACGGCTGCACCCGGAAGCGGCCGCAAAAATCTCTGCAAACAGCATTTTTCACTCCTGTCTGTGGTACGGTCCGCGGCCCTTGCACGGGAGCGCGAGATACCTCGCCTCGTGCGTCGCGGCGTTCGTTCTCTGTACGACGACCGGTCTCGCACTCGGCGCGTCGGCCGGCGCCGGACCTCGCGCGTCGCTGGCCGCGATGGAGCGGAGCGCTGCCGTCGAGCTGTTCGCGTCCGAGGTCGCGCTGGCACGCGCGCGGGCCGACTCGGCCCGCCTCGCGCGTCGACAGCGGTCGCTCACGATCGTCCACGCACGACTCGTCGCGCGAGCGGCCGTCGTGCGCGGCTCGCTCGCCGCGACGCGGACGCGCATCGGCCTGCTGCTGCGACAGCTCTACGTCGAGGGCGACGCCGAGCCGGTCGAGGTGCTGCTCGGCGCGCGGTCGCTCGACGCAGTGCTGGAGGGTGTCGACGGGCTCGAGCGCGCCGTGCGCCGGAACCGCGCCCTCATCGCGCAGGCGTACCGGCAGGCGCGAGCGCTCCGCTCGCGCATCGCGCAGGTGCGGCGTGCGCAGGCGGAGCTCAGCCGAACGCAGCGCCTCGCCGCCGCGCCACGGCCCGGCTCGAGGCGGCGACCGTCGCGAGGCGCGCGACGGTCCTCGCGCTGCGCGCGTCGAGCCACGGCCGCGCAGGTCGCTGCGCAGACGCAGGCCGCGAAGCGCGCCGCCGCTCGCGTCCAGCCACCGGCGACGCTCGTGTCGACGCGCACTCCGGCCGAGGCGCCCGCTCCCACGGCGACAGCCGCGCCCGTCGCGAGCGGAGAGACGCGGACGCTCGTCGTCGACGCGGTCGCCTACCACCTCCCGGGCCGGACGTCGAGCGGCCTGCCCGTCGGGCTCGGGGTGGTCGCCGTCGACCCGAACGTCATCCCGCTCGGAACGCGCCTCTTCGTGCCTGGCTACGGCAAGGCCGTCGCCGCGGACACCGGAGCCGCGATCAGGGGCGTGATCATCGACCTCTGGATGCCGAGCACGGCCGCCGCCCGAGCTTGGGGGCGCCGGACCGTCACGATCACCGTCTACGGTTGAGGATCATGCGCTGGGGAGCCCGTCTGCGCGCTGGTGCTCGTGCTCGCGCTCGCGGTCGCTCCGACGACCGCGTCCGGCGCGAGCGCCGACCTGCAGTCGCGCCTCACGCAGTCGCTTCGCTCGCCGTACCTCTCGCTCGGCCGGACGGCCGCGATCGCCGTCGACGCGCGGACGGGGGACGTGCTCTACGCGCACAACGCGTCGCGGCCGATGATCCCGGCGTCGAACGAGAAGCTGCCGGTGTCCTGGGCGGCGCTGTCGCGCCTCGGCACCGGCTTCCGCTTCCGGACGGAGGTGCTCGGCGCCGGCGCACGCGAGGGCGCCACCTGGCGGGGCGACCTCTTCCTCAAGGGGTACGGCGACCCGACGCTTACTGCGGCCGGACGTCGGCCGGACTGGCCGACACCGTGCGCGGCGCGGGCATCACGCGGGTCACGGGGTGGATACGCGGCGACGAGTCCGTCTACGACAGCCGGCGCGGCGCGCCCGGGTGGAAGCGAGGGTTCGTCGGCATCGAGACGCCTCCGCTGTCCGCGCTCGTCGTCGACCGCGCCCGCGGCTGGGGCCCCGCCAAGCCTCCGCCGCTGCTTGCCGCCCGCGCGCTCCGGGCAGCGCTCGTCGCGCGCGGCGTGCAGGTCGCGGGGCCCTCCGGGCTCGGGTCTGCGCCGGCCGACGCCGCACTGCTTCGCCCGCGACCGGTCGGCGTCGCTGAGCGTGATCGTCCGCTCGATGAACCGCGACAGCGACAACTTCGCCGCCGAGATGGTGCTCAAGCAGCTCGGGACGCTCGACGGTGGCCCCGGCTCGAGCGCCGCCGGCGGCCGGGTCGTCGTCTCGGCGATGCGGGCGGCAGGCATCCCGACGGAGGGCGTCCGGATCGTCGACGGCTCCGGGCTCTCGTCGCTCGATCGCCTCACCGCGCGCGCCCTCGCCGGCGTGCTCCGGGCGGGGATCTCGGACACGCAGATGGGCCCCTCGTTCCTCGCGTCCTTCGCCGTCACGGGCCGAAGCGGCACGCTCGAGGATCGCCTGCGGAACCTCGCGGGGGCCGTCCGCGGCAAGACGGGCACGACGAACCTCGCCTGCACCCTCTCCGGCTCTGATCCGCGGCCACGTCGTCTTCGCCGTCCTCCAGAACGGGTACCCCGGTCTCCTTCTGGCCCGCGCGGAGCGCGCAGGACCGCTTCGTCACCGCGCTCGCGGGCAGCGCCCAGCAGGCGGCCGCGACCCCGTAGCCCTCAGCGGCCGAGCAGGCCCGCGAGCGCGTCCTCGTCGAGGACAGGGACGCCCGCCTTCTGCGCCTTGGCGAGCTTCGAGCCGGGGCTCTCGCCGGCGATCACGCCCGTCGTCTTCTTCGACACCGAGTCCGAGACCTTTGCGCCGAGCGCCTCGAGCGCCGACTTCGCCTCGTCGCGCGTGAACCGCTCGAGCGTCCCGGTGATGACGTACTGGTGCCCGGTGAGCGGCCCCTCGACGGGCTTCTCCGCCTCTCCGGCGGTCATCGTCAGGCCGAGCTGGCGCAGCTCCTCGACGAGCGCGGCGGTTCTCCTCCTCCGCGAACCACTCGGCGACGAGCTCGGCGCGGTCCGGGCCGATGCCCTCGGCCTGCTCGAGGTCCTCCTGGCTCGCCGCGATCAGCGCGTCGACCGAGCCGAAGTCGCCGCGCGAGGTTCCGCGCGAGCACCCAGCCGATCTTCGGGATGTTGAGGCCGAAGAGAACCCGTGAGAACGGCTGCGCCTTCGACGCCTCGATCGAGTCGACCGCCCGGCGGGCGGAGATCTCTCCGTATCCGTCCAACTCCTGGAGCAGCTCCGGCGTGAGGCGATAGAGGTCCGGCATCGAGCGGAGCAGCCCCTCGTCCCAGAGCCTCCGCACGAACTGCTCGCCGACCCCCTCGATGTCCATCGCCGCGCTCACCCAGTGGATGAGCGTCTCGAGGCCGCGCGAGGGGCAGGCGCGGTTCGGGCACCGGTGCATGACCTCGCCCTCCGGCTTCACGACCTCGACGCCGCAGAGCGGGCAGCGCTTCGGCATCTTGAAGCGCTTCGTCCCGGGGCGGTGCTCGCCCGCCGGGCCGACGACCTGCGGGATGACGTCGCCTGCACGCTGGACGATCACGAGGTCGCCCTCGCGGATGTCCTTGCGGTTGATGTCCTCCTCGTTGTGCAGCGTCGCGTTCGACACGGTGACGCCACCGACGTGCACCGGCTCGAGCTCCGCCCACGGGTTCAGCGCGCCCGTCCGCCCGACGCGGATGTGGATCTTCCGCAGGGTCGTCACGGCGGTCGTCGGAGCCCACTTGTAGGCGCGCGCCCAGCGCGGCCGCCCGTGCAGAGCGCCGAGGCGGCGCTGCTGGTCGAGGTCGTCGACCTTGATCACGATCCCGTCGATCTCGTAATCGAGATCGCCGCGGCGCTCCTCCCACGCGCGACACGCCTCTGCGACCTCCTCGATCGTCCCGAGCCGCTCGGCGTGCGGGTTCGTCCTGAAACCGTGCTCCCGGAGCCACTGGAGCATCTCCCACTGGCTCTCCGGGAACGTCCCCTCGCGGGCGCCGAAGCCGTACACCCAGAGCGAGAGCGGGCGGTCGGCGGTCACGCGCGGGTCGAGCTGCCGGAGCGACCCGGCGGCCGCGTTCCGCGGGTTCGGCGCCGCCTTCTTCCCCGCCGCCAGCTGCGCCTCGTTGAACCGGGCGAACCCGGAGAGGGGGAAGTAGACCTCACCGCGCACCTCGAGGAGGACGGGCGGCCCTTCGCCGTCGTCGACGCGAACCCGCAGCGGGACGGCGTCGATCGTGCGGAGGTTCTGGGAGACATCCTCCCCGCGCTCGCCGTCGCCGCGCGTCGCCCCGCGCACGAACGCTCCCCGCTCGTAGACGAGCGAGATCGCCGATCCGTCGATCTTCGGCTCGATCACCCAGGCGACCGGCTCGTCCGTCCCGAGCCGCTTGTGGACGTCGTCGGCCCCACTTCTCGAGCGCCTCCGCCGTCGTGACCTTCTCGAGGGAGCCCATCGGCAGCAGGTGCTCGACCTTCCGGAACCCGGCGGCCGGCGCTCCCCCGACCCGCTGGGTCGGAGAGTCGTCGGTCACGAGGTCGGGATGCGCGTCCTCGAGCGCCTTCAGCTCGTCGTAGAGCGCGTCGTAGACGGCGTCCTCCACCTCGGGGTCGTCGAGGACGTGGTAGCGGTAGTTGTGGTGCTCGACGAGCCGGCGCAGCTCGGCGACCTTGGCGGCGTCAGAGGACGGCATGGAGCTCCTCGGTGGTGTGGACGATCGCGTCCGGCTCCTCGTGGGCGAGCCGCTCGACCGGGTGGATCCCACCCCACGCAACGGCGACCGCGAACGTCCCGGCCGCCTTCGCGGCGCGGATGTCGAACGGCGAGTCGCCGACGTACGCCGCCTCGCCCGGCTCGGCGTCGAGCAGTCGGAGGCCCTCGAGCACCGGGTCGGGATCCGGCTTGTGGCGCTCCGTGTCCTCCGCGCCGACGAGCACCTCGATGTCGTCCCGGAGCGACGGGAACCGGTCGAATGCGAGCTCCACGGTCGCGCGACGCTTCGCCGTGACGATCCCGAGCCGTCGTCCCTCCGCGCGGAGGACCGGCAGGAGGTCGAGCACCCCGTCGAACGACTCGAGCGTCTCGTGGAGCGGCTCGTTGTGCGCGCGGTAGGCGTCGACGAGCTCGTCGACCCGGTCGGGGTCGAGGTCGCGCATTTGCGCGATGAGGCCGGGACCGCCGATCGCGGCGCGGACCAGCTCCTCGTCGGGCTCCGTGCCGAGCACGGTCATGGCCGCGTGCCGCATCGAGGCGAGGATGATCGGCCCCGAGTCGATCAACGTGCCGTCGAGGTCGAACAGGACCACGGGGAAGCGCATGCGTCGATCGTAGCCAGCGGCCGGAGCAGCTTCCCGCTGGCAGCAGCGCGGCCGCTCAGTCGTAGTCGACGCGCTCGAGGTACAGCCCCCACGGCGGCGCGGTGGCGCCCCCGTCGGCGCGCGGCCGGCCCGTGAGGAGCGTCGCGATTCGCTCCGGGCTCGACTCGAGCATCGTCCCGACGAGCGTCCGCACCATGTGACGGAGGAACGAGTCGGCCGTGACCGTGAAGTGGAGCTCGTCGCCCCGACGCTCCCAGGCGGCGCGCGCGACGGACCGGCGAAAGACCTCGTGCTGCGTCTCCGTCGGCGTGAACGCCGTGAACTCGTGCTCGCCCGACGAGGAGCGCGGCGCTCGCGTGCAGCGCCTCGTCGTCGAGCCGCCGCGGCCACCAGAGCGCGCGGCGCGCCAGGAGCGGCGACCGCTCGCGCCGGTTGAGGACGACGTAGCGGTAGCTGCGCCCCGTCGCGCTGAATCGCGCGTGGAACCCCGCGGGGGCCTCCTCCGCGCCGACGACGCCGACGTCGTCCGGCAGCACGGCGTTGAGCGCCTCCGCGAGCCGGCCGAGGGGTGGGCCGCCGTTCGCCTCGATGCTCGCGACCTGGCCGGTCGCATGCACGCCGGCGTCGGTGCGACCCGCGACGGCGAGGCCGTCCCAGCCCGGGAGGACGGCGTCGAGCGCCTTGCGAAGCGCGCCCTCGACCGTCCTCGTCCCCGGCTGCCGGGCCCAGCCCTTGAAGGCCGTCCCGTCGTATTCGAGCGTCAGGCGCAGCGTCGCCACGGGCCTCCGACGGACCGCTAGCCCGCCGGCTCGACGTCCAGGAGCAGCCCCTCGACGGCGCGAATCACGACCTCGTCCCCCGGCAGGAGATCGTACTCGGCGCGTGCCTCCCAGACCTCCCCGTCGAGCTTGACCTGGCCCGCGCGGCGTGAGCGCGCGCACGACGACGGCCGTGCGGCCGACGAGCGTCTCGGCCCCGACCGTCGCGCGGCGCCGCTTCGACCAGCGGACGAAGAACGTCGTCTCCGCGACGTCGATCAGCCCGGCGACGATCACGGTCACCCATCCCCACGGCGACGGGATCACCGTGAGCGCGAGCGCGATCGCCACGATCGTCAGCATGTGGGCAGCCTAGACCCGAGGGTGTTCGACTGAAGTGAAACCGTTCGCGGAGCGAGGCAGTTGCGGCGCAGAAGGCGACGCCTTGGGGATTTACCCCGCCGCAGGCGTTGCATTGAGCGGCGGGATTCCGCTCGTGCGGAATCCCGCTCGCGAACGAGCAGGTCGACTTCGAGGCTACGCCTCGAAGTCGACGAGCTCGAGCAGCGCCATCGAGGCGGCGTCGCCCTGGCGCGGGCCGAGCTTCACGACGCGGGTGTAGCCACCCTGGCGCTCCGCGAAGCGCGGGGCGACGTCCGAGAAGAGCTTGTGGACGACGTCGTTCGACCGCAGCTCTGCCATCGCGAGGCGCCGCGCGTGGAGGTCGCCGCGCTTGCCGAGGGTGATCATCTTCTCGGCGAACGGCTTCACCGCCTTCGCCTTCGCCTCGGTCGTCTCGATCCGGCCGTGCGTGATGAGCGCCCCGGCGAGGTTCGAGTAGAGGGCCTTGCGGTGGGCCGAGTCGCGGCCGAGCTTCTTGCCTGCGCGAGCGTGACGCATGGCCTAGATCGGGAGCTCCTCGCCCTTCAGCGTGAGGCCGTGGGCTGCGAGGGTCTCCCGGACCTCCTCGATCGACTTGCGACCGAAGTTCGGGATCGCCGCGAGCTCGTTCTCGGACTTCGACGTGAGGTCGCCGATCGTCTCGATCCCGACGCGCTTGAGGCAGTTGTACGAGCGGACGCCGAGCTCGAGCTCCTCGATCGGGAAGTTCTCCATCCCGTGCGAGGGCGCCGCCGGCTCGCTGTCGGGCGAGGGCACGTCGCTCATGTCGAGCTTCTCGAGGTCGGTGAAGATCGCGAGCTGCCGGATCAGGATCTCGGCGGCGCCGGCGATGGCGTCCTTCGGTGCCACCGAGCCGTCGGTCGTGACGTCGAGGACGAGCTTGTCGTAGTCCGTCCGCTGCCCGACGCGCGCGGCGTCGACCTCGTAGGCGACACGGCGCACGGGCGAGAAGATCGAGTCGATCGGGATGACCCCGAGCGTCGTCTCCGGCCCGCGGTTCAGGTCGGCCGGGAGGTAGCCGCGGCCGCGGCCGATCGTCAGCGTCATCTCGAGCTTGCCCTTGTCGGCGAGGTGCGCGAGCTCGAGCTCCGGATTGAGGATCTCGAGGTCGGCCGGCGCCTCGATGTCGGCAGCCGTGACGACGCCCGGGCCCTTCTTCGAGACGTGCACCTCGATCTCGGGCGACTCGCCGTGCAGGCGGCAGACGAGGTTCTTGAGGTTGAGGATGATGTCGGTGACGTCCTCGCGGACACCCGGCAGCGTCGTGAACTCGTGGGCGACGCTCTCGATCTTGACGGCCGTCACGGCAGCTCCCTCGAGCGACGAGAGGAGCACGCGCCGGAGCGAGTTGCCGAAGGTGTAGCCGAATCCGCGATCGAGCGGCTCGATCGTGAAGCGGCCCGAGCGCTCGTCCGACGTCCTCGGAGACGATCCTCGGCGTCTGGAAGTCCATCAGGGTAGTACGGGTGGCCATGTGATCCTTTCGGGGCGGGTCTTCTGAAGCCAGGTGGGCGAGACGGGTCTCGGCCCTACTTCGAATACAGCTCGACGATCAGCGACTCCTGGACGGGCGTGTCGATGTCGGCGCGCTCGGGCCACTTGAGCACCTTGCCGGTGAGCCCTTCGTGGTCGGCCTGGAGCCAGGGGGCGACCGCGGCCGTCAGGTCGGTCGCGTCGCGCACGATCGACTCGGCGGGGCTGCCCTGCTTCAGGGAGACGATGTCGTCGGGGCGGACGCCGTAGCTCGGGATGTTCACCCGGCGGCCGTTGACGAGGAAGTGGCCGTGGCGGACGAGCTGCCGCGCCTGTGCGCGCGAGCCGGCGAAGCCGAGGCGGTAGACGACGTTGTCCAGCCGCGTCTCGAGCATCCGCAGGAGGTTCTCGCCGGTCGGGCCGGTGCGGCGCGACGCCTTCTGGTACGTGTTGCGGAACTGCTTCTCGAGCAGCCCGTAGTACCGGCGCGCCTTCTGCTTCTCGCGCAGCTGGAGCAGGTACTCGCTCTGCTTGATGCGGCCGCGGCCGTGCTCACCCGGCGGATACGAGCGGCGCTCGATCGCGCACTTCTCGGTGAGGCAGCGCTCGCCCTTGAGGAAGAGCTTGATCCCCTCGCGGCGGCACTGACGGCACTTCGGGCTGAGATCGCGGGCCATCAGACACGCCTCCGCTTCTTATGCCGCACGCCGTTCAGCGCTGAAAAGTGCTTCGCACTTTCCAGCGAGGAAGAGCGAAGAAGAACAACCACCATCAAACCCTCCTCCGCTTCTTCTGCCGCACGCCGTTGTGGGCCTGCGGGGACACGTCCTTGACGCCGAGGATCTCGAGCCCGGCGGCCTGCAGCGAGCGGATCGCCGTCTCGCGTCCGGAGCCGGGGCCCTTCACGAACACCTCGACCTTCTGGAGGCCGTGCTCCATCCCCTTGCGGGCGGCGTTGTCCGCGGTTACCTGAGCGGCGAACGGAGTCGACTTGCGGGAGCCCTTGAACCCGGCCGAGCCGGCGGACTCCCAGGCGATGACGTTCCCGTCCTTGTCCGTCAGGGAGACGATCGTGTTGTTGAACGACGTCTTGATGTGCGCCTGGCCGATCGCGACGTTCTTCTTGACCCGGCGGCGCGTCCGGCCGCGGGCGGCTGTCTTGCGGGGAGGCGCCATTACTTCGCCTTCTTCCCGCGCCCGACGGTCTTCTTCGGGCCCTTGCGCGTGCGCGCGTTCGTCTTCGTCCGCTGGCCGTGCACCGGCAGGTTGCGCCGGTGCCGGATGCCGCGGTACGCGCCGATCTCGGAGAGGCGCTTGATCGCCTGCGTCCGCTCCCTGCGCAGGTCGCCCTCGACCTCGAGGTTCGAGTCGATGTACGTGCGGAGCTTCGTGACCTCGTCGTCGGTCAGGTCCTTGACCTTCTCGTCGGGATCGAGCTCGAGCTCCTTGCAGACCTTGAGCGCGGTCGAGCGGCCGATGCCGTAGATGTAGGTCAGGCCGACCTCGAGCCGCTTCTGGTTGGGGAGGTTGACGCCGGCAATGCGTGCCATATCGCTCCAGACTCTCCTAGCCCTGCCGTTGCTTGTGCCGGGGATTCGTGCAGATGACCATGGTGCGCCCGTGCCGCTTGATGACGCGGCATCGCTCGCACATGGGCTTGACCGAAGGACGGACTTTCACGTGAGCTCCTGTGTCGGCTACCTGAGACGGAAGGTGATGCGGCCGCGCGTGAGGTCGTACGGGGAGAGCTCGACCTTCACCTTGTCACCCGGAAGGATCCGGATGTAGTGCTTTCGCATCTTCCCCGAGATCGTCGCGAGCACCTGATGGCCGCCCTCGAGCTCGACTCGGAACATCGTGCTCGGTAGGGCCTCGACCACTTCGCCCTCGACCTCGATCTTCTCGTCCTTGACTGCCAACCGTCTCCTCGCGCAGGGGTTACGCCCTGCCCGTCGCGATGTTCATACTGAAGTGCGCGCGCGACCGACCGGCCGCAGCGCGGGCTGCGAAGTGTAGCAAGCCCCGCCCGCTCCGATCAACGGCGCTCAGATCGCCGCCCGCCGCTCGACCGGCGCGCGCTCGGCGGCGATGCCGACGCGCGGGGTCAGGATACGCGGCCCGTCGGGGAGGATCGCCACGGTGTGCTCGAAGTGCGCCGAGAGCGAGCCGTCCTCGGTCGAGATCGTCCACCCGTCCTCCGCCAGCCAGACCTCGGGGCTCCCGGCCGTGATCATCGGCTCGATCGCGATCGTCATGCCCTCCGAGAGCCGCGGTCCGCGGCCGCGCTCGCCGAAGTTCGGGACGTGCGGGTCCTCGTGGTAGTGACGGCCGACGCCGTGCCCGACGAGGCTCCGGACGACCGAGAAGCCGGCGCCTTCGACGGCGGTCTGCACCGCGTGCGAGATGTCGCCGATCCGGTTGCCGAGGCGCGCCTCGGCGATCCCCGCCGCGAGCGCGTCCTGGGCGGTGTCGAGCAGCCGCCGCGCGTCTGGATGGGCATCGAGCGACCCGATCCCGAACGTGTAGGCGCTGTCGGCGATCGCCCCGTCGAGCGTGACGCCGACGTCGATCGTGACGAGGTCCCCCTCCTCGACGACGCGGTCGTCCGGGATCCCGTGCACGACGACCTCGTTCACCGAGATGCAGATCGCGCGCGGGTACCCTCGGTAGCCCTGCGACGTCGGGACGCCGCCCTGGCCGCGGATGAAGTCCTCCGCGATCCGGTCGAGCTCGAGCGTCGTGATGCCGGGCTCGATCCGCTCGCCGACGTGGGCGATCGTCTCGGCGACGACCGCTCCGGCCGCGGCGATACGGTCGATCTCGGCGGGGCTCTTCCGGATGATCACGCCGCCGCGCCCTCTCCGAGCAGCTCGAGCGCCGCGGCGATCTCCGCCGCGACCTCGCCGATGGAGCGCGACGCGTGCAGCGGCACGAGCTTCCCGGTCGCCCGGTAGCGCTCGACGACCGGCTCGGTCTGCTCGTGGTAGATCGCGAGGCGCCGCGCGATGGCGTCCGCCTGGTCGTCGTGACGACCCTCCTCCGCCGCCCGGCCGGCGATGCGCGCGAGCGCGACCTCGTCGGGGATGTCGAAGAACAGCACCGCGTCGAGGGAGCTGCCGATCTCGGCGAGCATCTCGTCGAGCTCCTCCGCCTGGGTCGGGTTCCGCGGGAATCCGTCGAGCACGAAGCCGTTCACCGCGTCGGGCTGCGACAGGCGCTCGCGGATGAGCGCGACGGTCAGCTCGTCGGGGACGAGCTCGCCCGACGAGAGGAACGGCTCGACCTGCCGGCCGAGCGCCGTCCCGCCCGCGATCGACGCGCGGAACATCTCGCCCGTCGACACGTGCGGGATGCGGTGGTCGGCCGAGATCCGCGCCGCCTGCGTCCCCTTGCCGGAGCCCTGCGGCCCCAGCACGAGGAGATTCACCGGAGGAATCCCTCGTAGTTGCGCATCATCATCTGCGACTCCATCTGGCGCATCGTGTCGAGTGCGACGCCGACGGCGATGAGCACGGACGTGCCGCCGAGCGCGCCGGCCGAGGCCTGCGAGAAGCCGCCGTAGCGGATGAAGAGGCTCGGCGCGATCGCGACGGTGGCGAGGAAGAGCGACCCCGGCAGCGTGAGACGCGTCAGCACGCGGTCGAGGTACTGTGCGGTCGGCGGCCCCGGCCGGATGCCGGGGATGTAGCCGCCGTGCTTGCGCAGGTTGTCGGCCTGGTCGACGGGGTTGAACTGGACCGCGGTGTAGAAGAACGTGAACAGGACGATCATCCCGCCCTCGATCAGCAGGTAGAGCCAGTCACCGGGCTGGAAGTACGTGTTCACGAAGTCCTGCGAGGCGGGGATGTACTGCGCCATCGTGGGCGGGAACGCGAGCACCGCGGCCGCGAAGATCACCGGGATGACGCCCGCCATGTTCACGCGCAGCGGCAGGTAGGTCGACCCGCCGGACGTCATCCGCCGGCCGACCATCCGCTTCGCGTACTGGATCGGGATGCGGCGCTGGCCCTCCTGGACGAACACGACCGAGGCGACGATCGCGAGCGCGATGAGCGGGAAGAAGATCCGCTCCATCGGGCCGCCGTTCCACCAGGCCGTGACGCCCAGCGGGAGCCCCGTGAGGATCGAGGCGAAGATGAGGATCGAGATGCCGTTGCCGATCCCGCGCTTCGTGATCTGCTCGCCCATCCACATGAGGAGCATCGTCCCCGTGGTGAGGGTGGTGATGATCAGCACCATCCGCCCGGCGTTCGTCTCGAGGACGCCCTGGTTGCGAAAGAGGAAGGCGTACCCGAGCGCCTGCCCCGCCGCGAGGAGGACGGTCAGGTAGCGCGTGTACTGGTTGATCTTCGCGTAGCCGGACTCGCCCTCCTTCTGGAGCTCCGACAGCCGCGGGATCACCACGGTCATCAGCTGCACGATGATCGACGCCGTGACGTACGGCATGATCCCGAGCGCGAAGACCGAGAACTGCGAGAGCGCGCCGCCGGAGAAGAGGTTCAGGAGGTCGAAGATCCCGCCGGTGCGCGACAGGTACTGGTCGATCGCCTCCGCGTCGACGCCCGGCGCCGGGATCCACGACCCGAGCCGGTAGAGCCCGAGCACGAGCGCGGTGAACAGAAGCCGGCGCCTGAGCTCCGGGACCCTCCAGGCGTTGGCGAGCCAGCTCAGCATGGCGACGTCCCCGCGCGCCGCGCGGGGCTAGGCCTCCTCCGCGGCCTCGTCCGCCGCGGGCTCGGTCGCGTCCTCTGCCACGGCCTCGTCGCCCTCGTCGAGCGGCTCCTCGGCCTTCGGCTTGGCCTTGCGGGTCTTCTGCCTCTTCGGGACAGGCTCGCCGCGGAGCCAGGTGACGCTGCCGCCGGCTGCCTCGATCTTCTCCTTCGCGGTCTTCGAGAAGCCGTGCGCGGAGACCGAGAGCGCCTTCGTCAGCTCGCCGACGCCGAGCACCTTGACGTCGACCGACACCTTTCGGATCAGCCGCTTGCCCTTGAGCGTCTCCGGCGTCACCTCGGCGCCCACGTCGAAGCGCTCCTCGAGGTCGCGGAGGTTCACCGGCTGGCTGTAGGTCCGGAACGGGCCGATCGGCATCGCGTCCGCGGACGTATTGCCGCGCAGCTTGGGAAGCCGCATGTCGATCGGCATCTGCCCGCCCTCGAACCCGGACGGCATCTTGTGCGAGCCGGAGCGGGACTTCTGGCCGTTGAGCCCGCGACCGGAGTAGCGGCCCTTGCCCGACCCGAGGCCGCGCCCCACGCGCTTGCGGGCGGTGCGGGGCTGCGCCGGCTTCAGAGAATGGAGGTTCAGCTCGTCTGCCACGACCTACGCGTCCTCCCCTTCGCGCGGCGTCACCGAGACGAGATGGGCGACGTGCCGCAGCTTGCCCTCCAGCTCGCGCGAGACCGTGTGCTCCGCGCTCTTGCCGATCCTTCCGAGCCCGAGCGAGCGCAGCGTGCCCCGGTGCCTCTGGGTCTGCCCGATGACGCTCTTCGTCTGCGTGACGAGAACCGTGCTCACGCCGACTCCTCCTCGGCGGCCGGCGCGGTCTCGGCCGGCGGCTCGACGGCGGCGGGCTCCTCCGCGGCGACCGCGGGCCGGTACGGCAGCACGTCGACGATGGACTTGCCGCGCGAGCGGGCGACGTCCTCCGGGCGGCGCAGCCGCTTGAGGCCGTCGACCGTTGCCTTCGCCATGTTGATCGGGTTCGTCGTGCCGAGGCTCTTGGCGAGCACGTCGCGAATCCCGGCGAGCTCGAGCACGGCGCGGACGCCGCCCCCGGCGATCACGCCGGTCCCCTCGCTGGCCGGACGGAGCACGACACGCGCGGCGTCGAACCGGCCCGTGATCTCGTGCGTGATCGTCGCCCCGTGCTTCGGGACGGTGAAGATGTTCTTCTTCGCGTCGTCGACGGCCTTCGAGATGGCAAGCGGGACCTCGCGTGCCTTCCCGTAGCCGACGCCGACGCGGTCGACCTCGTCGCCGATCACGACGAGCGCGGTGAACGAGAACCGCCGACCGCCCTTGACGACCTTGGCGACGCGGTTGATCTCGATCACGCGTTCCTTGAGCTCGCGCGACTCGGCTACTTCGACAACGCTCAAAACTGAAGCCCTCCCTCGCGTGCGCCCTCGGCGAGGGCCTTCACGCGTCCGTGGTAGAGGTAACCCGCTCGGTCGAAGACGCACGTCTCGACGCCCGCCTTCTTTGCGTCGGCGGCGAGCGCCTTGCCGACGGCGGCAGCCTGCTCGGTCTTCGTGCCCTTGAACGACCGCTGCTGGAGCCAGCTCGCGGAGGCGAGCGTGCGGCCGGCGTCGTCGTCCACGAGCTGGGCGAAGATGCCGCGGTTCGAGCGGAAGACGACGAGCCGCGGCCGCTCGGCCGTGCCCGACACCTTCCCGCGCACGCGGCGGTGGCGGCGAAGGCGCGCTTCGCGAACAGTGACGCTCATGCCCTCTTACCGACCTTCCTCCGCACCTGCTCGCCCTGGTACCGGATCCCCTTGCCCTTGTACGGCTCGGGCGGGCGCACCTTGCGGATCTCCGCGGCCGTCTGGCCGACGACCTGCTTGCTCGTGCCCTTGACGATCACCTGCGTCGGCTGCGGGACCTCGAACGCGATCCCCTCGCGCGGCGCGATCGTGACCGGATGGGAGAAGCCCACGGCGAGCTCGAGCTCCGAGCCTTTCAGCTGGGCGCGGTACCCGATCCCCTGGATCTCGAGGTGCTTCTCGAATCCCTTCGTGACGCCCTCGACCATGTTCGCCACGAGCGTGCGCGTGAGACCGTGGAGCGCACGATCCTCGCCGCGCTCGGTCGGCCGCGTCACAGTGACGACGCCGTCGTCCTGCGCGATGTCCATCCGCGCGGGGACGCGCTGCTCGAGCGTGCCGAGCGGCCCCGTGACCTTCACGTTCCCGCCGGCCGACACCTCGACGGTGACGCCGCTCGGGACCTCGATGGGCTTCTTACCGATTCGCGACATGGCTACCAGACGAAGGCGATGACCTCTCCGCCGACGCCGCGCTCCGCGGCCTGGCGGGTGGTGATCACTCCGGTCGACGTGGACAGGATCGCGGTCCCGAGCCCGCCGAGGACGCGCGGGAGGCGGTCCTTCTTCGCGTAGACGCGGCGGCCGGGCTTCGACACGCGCTTGAGGTCGGTGATGACGCGCTCGCGGTTCTTGCCGAACTTGAGCTCGATCACGAGCTGGTTCACCGGCGTCGCCTCGACGACCTGGAAGCCCTTGACGTACCCCTCGTCCGTGAGGAGGCGTGCGATCTCCTCCTTCATGCGCGAGGTCGGCATCGAGACGGTGTCCTGCATCGCGCGGTTCGCGTTGCGGATGCGGGTCAGCATGTCGGCGATCGGATCGGTCAGCATTCTCTTCCCCTCACCAGCTGGACGGGCCGGCTTCCGCTTGCGGAAGGCGGCAAGCAGACATCAGACAAGAGGTCGTGGTGATACCCATCATCACCACGAGCTCTTGGTCATGCCGGGGATCGCTCCGTCGTGCGCGAGTTCGCGCAGGCAGATCCGGCACAGCTTGAACCTGCGGAACACGGCGCGGGGCCGGCCGCAGCGATTGCAGCGCGAATAGCCGCGCACCGCGTGCTTCGGGGTGCGCTTCTGCTTGACGCGCAGGGACGTCTTGGCCACTACGAATCCCTTCTCTCGGTGGCGAAGGGCAGCCCGAGCGCGCGCAGGAGGGCGCGGGCCTGCTCGTCGGTCTCCGCCGTGGTCGTGATCGCGATGTCGAGGCCCCTGATCGCCGGGACGCTGTCGTAGTCGATCTCCGGGAAGATGATCTGCTCCCGGATCCCGAGGGAGTAGTTCCCGCGCCCGTCGAACGAGTCCGGGTTGAGCCCCCGGAAGTCGCGGATCCGCGGCAGGGCGATCGAGACGAGCCGGTCGAGGAACTCGTACATCCGCGCGCCGCGCAGCGTCACGCGCGCGCCGATGGCCATCCCCTCGCGCAGCTTGAAGCTCGCGATCGACTTCCGCGCGCGGCGGACCTGTGCCCGCTGGCCGGAGATCGTGGTGAGCTCCTCGATCGCCGCGTCGAGCGCCTTCGCGTCGGTCTTCGCGTCACCGACGCCCATGTTGAGCGTGATCTTCGAGATCGCCGGGACCTGCATGACCGAGGACAGCCCCAGCTCGTCCTTGAGCGCGGGGCGGATCTCCTCCTCGTAGCGCTGCTTGAGGCGCGCCACGACCGGCTCCGTCACGGTGGCCATCAGCGCCCGATCTCCTGGCCGCAGCCGTCCCGCTTGCAGACGCGAACCCGAATCGTCTCGCCCTTGACCTCCTTGACCGTGATCCCGACGCGCGTCGGCTGATTGCAGGTCGGGCAGACGATCATGACGTTCGAGACCGCGAGCGGCATCGGCTTGTCGATGATCCCGCCGGGAATGATGTTGGCGCCGCCCATCCGGCTCGTGTCCCGGATCGGGCGCGGCTTCGTGTGCCGCTTCGCGAGGTTGAGGTTCTCGACGATCACGCTGCGGTCGCGCGGACGCGCCTCGAGGACCCGTCCCTGCTTGCCGCGGTCCTTGCCGGCGAGCACCTGGACGAGGTCGCCCTTCTTGATTCGCATGGTGGTGGCCATCTCTAGAGCACCTCGGGGGCGAGGCTGACGATCTTCATGAAGTTCTTCTCGCGCAGCTCGCGGGCGACGGGCCCGAAGATGCGCGTTCCGCGCGGATTCAGCTGGTTGTCGATGATCACGGCCGCGTTCTCGTCGAACCCGATCAGCGTGCCGTCACCTCTGCCGTAGGGCTTCTTCGTCCGGACGACGACCGCTCTCACGACCTCGCCCTTCTTGACCGTGCCCTGTGGCGTGGCGGTCTTCACTGTAGCGACGATCACGTCTCCCACACGGGCGTAGCGCCGGCGCGAGCCGCCGACCACGCGGATGCAGAGGAGCTCGCGCGCACCCGTGTTGTCGGCGACCTTGAGGCGTGATTCCTGCTGGATCACTTCGCGGCCTCCACGACTTCGGCCAGGCGCCAGCGCTTCGTCTTCGACAGCGGACGCGTCTCGACGATCCGGACGATGTCGCCGACCTTCGCGGACGACTGCTCGTCGTGCGCGTGGAACTTGACGCTCCGCCGCACGACCTTCTTGTACTTCGGGTGCGCCTTCACGACCTCGACCTTGACGACGATCGTCTTCTCCATCGCGTCGGAGACGACGGTGCCCTGGCGCTCCTGGCGCCGCCCGCGCTCGTGCTCGGGGTTCTCGAGCCGGACGATCGGCTTCCGCTCGGCCGACTTGACGCGCTTCGGCCGTGTGCGCTGCGGGCGCTGCGAGCGGGGGAGCCGCTTCTTCTTCGGCTTCGGCCGAGACTGCGGCGCGGGCGCTGCCGCCTCGGCGTCCGCGGCCTCGGCGGCCGGCGCCTCGGCGGCAGGCTCGTCGGCGGTCTCGGCAGCGGTCTCCTCCTCGGCCTCGGCGACCGGCTCCGTCTTCGGCCGCCTCGGCTGCAGGCTCGTCGGCCGGCGCCTCGACGACGGGCTCCTCGGCAGCCTCTGGAGCGTCCGCCTCGGCGGCCGGCGTCTCCTCGACCGCCTCCTCGGCCGCCTCGGCAGCCGGCTCGTCGGCCGGGGTCTCGGTCTCGGTCTCGTTTTCGTTCACGTTCTCGTCAGCCATTCGTCCCTCACACCTTCTCGGCAGCGCGCTCGTTCTGGATCGTCAGGATGCGGGCGATCTCGCGCTTCGCCCGCTGCAGGCGCGCGCTCGAGTCGAGGGCGCCGGTGGCGGCCTGGAAGCGGAGCTTGAAGAGCTCTTGCCGCCCCTCGCCGAGCTTCTTGTCCAGCTCCTCGTCGGTCATCCCGCGCAACTCATCAGCTTTCAAAGAGATCCGCCTCCCGCTTCACGAACTTCGCCTTTACGGGCAGCTTCTGGGCCGCGAGGCGGAGCGCCTCCTTGGCGAGCGGCTCCGACACGCCGGACAGCTCGAACATCACGCGACCGGGCTTGACGACGGCGACCCACCCCTCGGGGGAGCCCTTTCCGGAGCCCATCCGCGTCTCGGCGGGCTTCTTCGTGTAGGGCTTGTCCGGGAACAGGTTGATCCAGACCTTCCCGCCGCGGCGGATCTTGCGCGTCATCGCAATACGGGCAGCCTCGATCTGGCGGTTGGTGACCCAGCCGTTTTCGAGCGCCTTGATCCCGTAGTCGCCGTACTGCACGTCGGTCTGGCCCTTCGCGAGCCCGGCGCGACGCCCGCGGAACTGCTTGCGGTGCTTCGTCTTCTTCGGCATCAGCATCAGGCGTCACCTCCCGTGCTCTCCGGCGTCGTCTCGGGCGCAGTCGTCTCCGGCGCGACATCGGGTGCGGGCGTCTCGACCGCCTGATCCGCGGGCGGTGCCTGTGTCTCGGGCGCCGGCCCGCGGCCCTGACCCTGCCCACGTCCCTGCCCCGGGCCGCGTCCGCCGCGCCCGGGGCGGCGGCGCTTCTGCACCAGCCCGAGGCCCTCGCGATCCTGGCCGCGGCCGCGACCGCTCTCGCGTGAAGCGCCGAGGCCCTCGCTGTTCGAGCCGCGGCGGCGCCGCGAGCCGTCGGCCTCCGAGATCCGCTCGCGACCGAGCGACCCCTCGTAGCCCTCGGGCATGATCTCGCCCTTGTTGACCCACACCTTCACGCCGATCCGGCCGTAGGTCGTCTTCGCCTCGGCGAAGCCGTAGTCGATGTCGGCGCGGATCGTGTGGAGCGGGACGCGACCCTCCGTGTAGCGCTCGCTGCGGCTCATCTCGCCGCCGCCGAGGCGACCGCCGCACTGGATCTTGATCCCCTGCGCGCCCGACCGCATGGCCGAGGCGAGCGAGCGCTTCATGGCGCGCCGGAACGACACGCGGTTCTGGAGCTGCTCCGCGATCCCCTGCGCGACGAGCTGCGCGTCGAGCTCGGGCCGCTTGATCTCGTTGATGTTGATGTGGACGCTCTTGCCGGTGATGGCGTGGAGCTCCTTACGGAGCGCGTCCACCTCGACGCCCGACTTGCCGATCACGATCCCGGGGCGCGCCGTGTAGATGTCGACCGTGATCCGCTGCTTGTCCTTGCGGATCAGGATGTCGGACAGGCCGGCGTGCGAGAGCTTCCCGTTGATGTGGTCGCGGATGCGGACGTCCTCGAGGATGTAGTCGGCGATCTCCTTCTTGCCGGTCCACCAGTTCGACTTCCAGTCGTGGATGACACCGACCCGAAGGCCGCCGGGATGCACCTTCTGGCCCATTACGCGGCCACCTCCTGCTTCTTGTCGGCCGCCTTGCGGCGCTTCGGCTTCTCCTCGGCGGGAGCCTCGTCCGACGCCTGCGACTCGGTCTGCGGCGCCTTCTCGGCCTCGGGCTTCGCCTGCTTCTGCGGGCGCGGCCGGCCGGCGGCCTCGCTCTGGATGACGACGATCGTGATGTGGCAGGTGCGCTTGCGGATCCGGTTGACGCGGCCACGCGCGCGGGCGCGCCAGCGCTTCAGGGTCGGGCCCTCGTCGGCGTACGCCTCGAGTACGACGAGCTCGTCGCCGTCGAGGCCGTGGGCCGACTCCGCGTTGGCGACGGCCGACGCGAGCACGCGGTCGATCTCACGAGCGGCTGCGCGCGGCGTGAACGCGAGGATCGTGCGTGCCTCGGGCACGGTGCGGCCGCGCAGGTGGTCGAGCACGAGCCGCGCCTTGCGGGCCGACATGCGGACCCACTTCGCCTGGGCGCGCACCTGGATGCGTTCTGCCTGGGTCTTCGCGGCTGCCATCAGCGCTTCTTCACCTGTGCCTGCCGGTCACCGGAGTGGCCGCGGAACGTCCGGGTCGGGGCGAACTCGCCGAGCTTGTGCCCGACCATCTGCTCGGACACGAACACCGGGACGTGCTTGCGCCCGTCGTGCACGGCGATCGTGTGCCCGACCATCTCGGGGAAGATCGTCGAGGTGCGCGACCAGGTGCGGACCATCCGCTTGTCCCCTGCGGTGTTCATCGCCTCGATGCGGCTCATGAGCCGCTCCTCGACGAACGGCCCCTTCTTGGACGATCTCGACATTTAGCGCCTCTCCTTGCCGCGGCGACGGCCGCGGACGATCAACTTGTCGGATTCCTTGTGCTTCGGGCGGGTGCGCTTCCCGATCGTCGGGACGCCCCACGGGGTCACCGGGTGGTGGCCCTTGGACTTGCCCTCGCCACCGCCGTGCGGATGGTCGACCGGGTTCATGGCCGTCCCGCGCACGGAGGGGCGTTTTCCGAGCCACCGGCTGCGGCCGGCCTTCCCGCTCGACTCGTTCGAATGATCGCTGTTCCCGACCTGGCCGACAGTCGCGCGGCACGTGAGGAGCACGCGGCGCATCTCGCCGGAGGGAAGACGCAGCACGGCGTACGGCGAGTCCTTCGCGACGAGCTGGACGCCCGACCCGGCCGAGCGCGCCATCTTCGCGCCCTGGCCCGGCCGCAGCTCGACGGCATGGACGTTCGTGCCGGTCGGGATGTCGGCCAGGGGCAGCGCGTTGCCCGGCTTGATGTCCGCGCCCGTCCCCGACTGCACGGTCGCGCCGACCCGCAGCCCGGCGGGGGCGAGGATGTACGCCTTCGCGCCGTCCGCGTAGTGCAGAAGCGCGATGCGAGCCGAGCGGTTCGGGTCGTACTCGATCGAGGCGACCTTGGCCGGCACGCCGTCCTTGACCCGCTTGAAGTCGATCCGGCGGTAGCGGCGCTTGTGCCCGCCACCCTGGTGCCGGGTCGTGATGCGCCCGTGGTTGTTTCGGCCGCCCCTCTTCTTGAGCGGCTCGAGCAGCGACTTCTCCGGCTCGGTGCGCGTGATCTCCTCGAACGAGGAGGTGGCCATCTGACGACGACCGGCGCTCGTCGGCTTGTACTTCTTGACAGCCATTAGACCTGTGCCCCTTCGAAGATCTCGATCGTCTCGCCCTCGCGGACCTGGACGATGGCCTTCTTCCAGCCGGGCCGGGTCCCCTTGAAGAGGCCGCGGCGCTTCGGCTTCGACTGCACCTTGACGATGTTCACGCGCTCGACGTGGACGCCGAACAGCTCCTCGATCGCCTGCCGGACCTGCGTCTTGTGCGCGTCCGGATGGACCTTGAACGTGTACCGGCCCTCGGCGATCCCCGAGTAGCTCTTCTCGGAGACGACCGGGGTCAACACGACCTGCTCGTTCGTCAGACCGCTCACGCCGACGCCTCCTTCCCGGCCCGCGTCTCGACGAGCGGCAGCGCCGCCTCGGTGACGACGACCGCGCGGGCCCAGACGACCGCGGCGACCTCGAGCTCGCCCGGCACGGTGACGAGCACGCGCTCGAGGTTGCGGAACGACTTGACGACTGTCTCCTCGTCCTCGTGCGCGACGACGAGCACCGGCGCGTCCTTGCCCCAGCCCGCGAGCAGCTCGGCCGCCTTCTTCGTGGACGGCGCGTCGACCGATGCGCCGTCGAGCGACCGCGAAGGTGCCGTTCGCCGCGTGGTGGCTCAGGGCGCCGCGGAGCGCGGCGCGCCGCGCCTTGCGATTGACCTTGACGTCGAAGGAGCGCATCCCGGGCGGGAACGCGACGCCGCCGCCCGTGAACTGCGGCGCGCGGATCGTGCCCTGGCGGGCGCGGCCCGTTCCCTTCTGGCGCCACGGCTTGGCGCGGCCGCCGGCGACGAGCCCGCGGCTCTTCGCGCCGCGGGTCCCGCGACGCGCCGCGTTCAGCTCGGAGCGGACGGTCTCGTGGAGGAGATGCGGCTTGGCCTCGGCCTCGAACACGGTTGCGTCGAGGGCGACGTCCTTCGCAGAGCCGCCGAGCACTGTCGCCTTGACGGCCATCAGCGCTCGACCCCCCGGATCTCGACGAGCCCGCGCTTCGGGCCCGGGACGGAGCCGCGCACGAGCAGCAGGTTCCGCTCGGCGTCCACCTCGTGGACGACGAGGCCGAGCTGCGTGACGCGCGCGGCGCCCATGTGCCCGGCCATCTTCTTGCCCTTGAACACGCGCGACGGCGTCGCCGACGCGCCGATCGAGCCCGGCTTGCGGACGTTGTGCGAGCCGTGGCTCACGGGGCCGCGGTGGAAGTTGTGCCGCTTGATCGTGCCCTGGAAACCCTTGCCGATCGAGACGCCCGACACCTTGATCCGGTCGCCCGGCTCGAAGGCCTCGACGGTGACGCTCTCTCCGGGCTGGAGCTCGCTCGACCCGCGGAACTCGACGAGGTGCCGGTGCGCACCGACGCCTGCCTTGCCGAGATGCCCGAGCTCGCCCTTCGTGAGCTTCCGGTCGGCGACGGGCTCGAAGGCGAGCTGGACGGCCTCGTAGCCGTCGGCCGCCTCGGTCCGGAGGGTAACCACCGGACACGGCCCGGCCTCGATCACCGTGACGGCCTCGACGTTGCCGGTCTCCTGGTCGAAGACCTGGGTCATGCCGAGCTTCCTGCCCAGGATCCCTTTCACCTCGCTACCCCGCTTCCGAGGGCAGGGAGCTCTGTCCGCGACAGCGGACGGGGAGGGGGTCCGGCGGAACCGGGAGGTTTCCCCGGCGAGCTCTATAGCGGTCAACCGATTCATCAGAGCTTGATCTCGATGTCGACCCCGGCCGGCAGGTCGAGCCGCATCAGCGAGTCGACCGTCTTCGGCGTCGGGCTGTGGATGTCGATCAGCCGCTTGTGCGTGCGCACCTCGAAGTGCTCGCGCGAGTCCTTGTCCTTGAACGGGCTGCGGATCACGCAGTAGACGTTCTTCTCGGTGGGCAGGGGCACGGGACCGGTGATCGTCGCGCCGGTGCGCTGCGCCGTCTCCACGATCTGGGAGGCGGAGCGGTCCACCTGCTGGTGGTCGTAGCCCTTGAGCCGGATGCGGATCTTCTGCTGGGCCATCTCGTCTGCGTACCTGGGTGGTAGGGGACGGTTGCCCGTCCCCTACTTCACGATCTCCGTGACGACGCCGGCGCCGACCGTGCGGCCACCCTCGCGGATGGCGAAGCGGAGGCCCTGATCCATGGCGATCGGCTGGATCATCTCGATCTCCATGTTCGTGTTGTCGCCCGGCATGACCATCTCCTGGCCCTCGGGGAGCTTGATCGAGCCGGTGACGTCGGTCGTGCGGAAGTAGAACTGCGGCCGGTAGCCGTTGAAGAACGGCGTGTGGCGGCCGCCCTCGTCCTTCGAGAGGACGTAGACCTCGGCCTTGAAGTGCGTGTGCGGGGTGATCGACCGCGGCTTCGCCAGCACCTGGCCGCGCTCGACCTCCTCGCGCTTGATGCCGCGGAGCAGCGCGCCCGCGTTGTCGCCGGCCTGCGCGAAGTCGAGGATCTTCTGGAACATCTCGAGACCCGTGACCGTGGTCTTCTCGACCTTCTCGTGGATGCCGACGATCTCGACCTCGTTGCCGACCTCGATCTTGCCCTGCTCGATGCGGCCGGTCACGACGGTGCCGCGACCGGTGATCGTGAAGACGTCCTCGATCGGCATCAGGAACGGCTTGTCGATGTCGCGCGTCGGCTCCGGGATGTACGAGTCGACGGCCTCCATCAGCTCGAGGATCTTCGCCGTCCACTCGGGGTCGCCCTCGAGCGCCTTGAGCGCCGAGACCTGGACGATCGGGATGTCGTCGCCCGGGAACTCGTACTTCGAGAGGAGCTCGCGCACCTCCATCTCGACGAGCTCGATGAGCTCGGGGTCGTCGACCATGTCGGCCTTGTTGAGCGCCACGACCATCGCCGGCACCTCGACCTGGCGCGCCAGGAGGATGTGCTCGCGGGTCTGCGGCATCGGGCCGTCGGCGGCCGAGACGACGAGGATCGCGCCGTCCATCTGGGCGGCGCCCGTGATCATGTTCTTGATGTAGTCGGCGTGCCCCGGGCAGTCGACGTGCGCGTAGTGGCGGTTCGCCGTCTCGTACTCGACGTGCGCGGTGTTGATCGTGATGCCGCGCTGCCGCTCCTCCGGCGCCGCGTCGATCGACGCGAAGTCGCGAGCCGCGGTGCCCGTGCCCTGCTCCGCGAGCACCTTCGTGATCGCGGCGGTCAGGGTCGTCTTGCCGTGGTCGATGTGACCGATGGTGCCGACGTTGACGTGCGGCTTGGTGCGCTCGAACTTCTGCTTGGCCATTGCGGTTCCGGTCTCCTTCCGGGCCTAGTGCCTACTCGCCCCTCTGGGCGTCGACGATGTCCGCCGCGATGGACTGGGGAACGTCCTCGTAGCGGTCGAACTGCATGGTGAACGTGGCGCGCCCCTGGGTCATCGACCGCAGGTCGGTGGCGTAGCCGAACATCTCCGAGAGCGGCACGCTCGCCTTGATCGACTGCGAGTTGCCGAGCGGCTCGAGATGCTCGACGCGGCCGCGGCGCGAGTTGAGGTTCCCCATCACGTCGCCGAGGTAGTCCTCGGGCGTGACGACCTCGACGGCCATCATCGGCTCGAGCAGCTTCGGCTTCGCGCGCTTCATGGCCTCCTTGAAGGCCATCGAGCCGGCGATCTTGAACGCCCGCTCGCTCGAGTCGACCTCGTGGTACGACCCCTCGACGAGCTCGACCTTGACGTCGACGACCGGGTAGCCGGCGAGCACGCCGGCGCCCAGCGCCTCCTGGATCCCCTCGTCGACGGGCTTGATGTACTCCTTCGGGATCTTCCCGCCGACGATCTTGTCCTCGAACTCGTAGCCCGCGCCGGGCTCCTGCGGGATGAGGTTGATCTCGACGTCGCCGTACTGACCCGAGCCGCCGGTCTGGCGGACGAACCTGCCGCGGACGCCGTTGACGACCTGCCCCGCGGTCTCGCGGTAGGCGACCTGCGGGCGGCCGACGTTCGCGTCGACCTTGAACTCACGGAGCAGCCGGTCGACGAGGATCTCGAGGTGGAGCTCGCCCATGCCGGCGATGAGGGTCTGCCCGGTCTCCTCGTCCGAGGAGACGCGGAACGTCGGGTCTTCCTCGGCGAGCCGCTGGAGGCCCGTCCCGAGCTTGTCCTGGTCGCCCTTCGTCTTCGGCTCGATCGCGACCGAGATCACCGGGTCGGGAAACGTCATCGACTCGAGCACGATCGGCGCGCAGTCGATGGCGAGCGTGTCGCCCGTCGTCGACTGCTTGAGCCCGACGGCGGCGGCGATCTCGCCGGCCGCGATCTCCTCGCGCTCCTCGCGATGGTTCGCGTGCATCTGGAGGATGCGCCCGATCCGCTCCGTCCGGCCGTTCGTCGTGTTGAGCACCCGGTCGCCGGCCTTGACCTTGCCCGAGTAGACGCGGAAGTACGTGAGCTTCCCGACGTACGGGTCGGACATGACCTTGAAGACGAGCGCGGAGAACGGCGCGTCCTCGGATGCCGGCCGCGTGATCTCGTCCTCCGTCTTCGGGTCGGTGCCCTGGACGGCGGGGACGTCGAGCGGGCTCGGGAGGTAGTCCACGACCGCGTCGAGGAGCGGCTGCACGCCCTTGTTCTTGAAGGCGGAGCCGAGCAGCACCGGCGTGATCGCGTCGGCGAGCGTCCCTGCCCGCAGCGCGCGCCGGATCATCTCGGGCGCCACCGACGACTCGTCCTCGAGGTAGGTCTCCATCAGCTCGTCGTCGTGCTCGGCGATCGCGTCGATCAGCGCGTGGTGCGCCTCCTCGGCGGCGGCGGCGAGCTCCGCGGGGATCTCCCCGATCGTGAACGCCTGGCCGAGCTCGTCCTCGTAGACGATCGCACGCATCTCGACGAGGTCGACGACGCCGACGTGCTGGTCCTCCTCGCCGATCGGGATCTGGATCGGCACCGGGTTCGCGCCGAGGCGATCCCGCATCGACTCGACCGCGTTCGCGAAGTTCGCGCCCGTGCGGTCCATCTTGTTGATGAAGGCGATGCGCGGCACGCCGTAGCGGTCGGCCTGGCGCCAGACCGTCTCGGACTGCGGCTGGACGCCGGCGACCGAGTCGAACACGGCGACCGCGCCGTCGAGGACGCGCAGCGAGCGCTCCACCTCGACGGTGAAGTCCACGTGCCCGGGAGTATCGATGATGTTGATGCGGTGATCGCGCCAGAACGCCGTCGTCGCCGCAGACGTGATCGTGATGCCGCGCTCCTGCTCCTGCGCCATCCAGTCCATCGTCGCGGCGCCCTCGTGCACCTCGCCCAGCTTGTGGGTGCGGCCGGTGTAGTAGAGGATCCGCTCGGTCGTCGTGGTCTTGCCCGCGTCGATGTGGGCCATGATCCCGATGTTCCGGACGCGGTCGAGCCCGACCTGCGTTGCTGTCGTCGTGCTCATCCCCTTACCACCTGTAGTGCGCGAAGGCCTTGTTCGCCTGCGCCATCCGGTACATGTCGTCCTTGCGCTTGAACGCGCCGCCCTGCTGGTTGATCGCGTCGAGCAGCTCCGCCGCGAGCTTGTTCTGCATCCCCTTCTCGCGGCGCTCGCGCGCGTACGTGATGAGGTAGCGGAGCGCGAGCGTGCGGCCGCGGCGCGGCGGCACCTCGACGGGAACCTGGTAGTTCGCGCCGCCGACGCGGCGCGAGCGGACCTCGAGCACCGGCGTGACGGACTTGACGGCAGCCTCGAGCGACTCGAGCGCCGGCTTGCCCGACTTCTCGGCGACCTGCGCGAGCGCGTCGTAGACGATGCCCTCGGCGATCGACTTCTTGCCGTCGAGCATGAGGCGGTTGACGAGCTGCGTCACCATGACCGAGCCGTAGACCGGATCGGCCTCGACCGTGCGCGGCTGGATCTCTGCGCGACGCGGCACTACGAGCCACCCTTCTTGGCGCCGTACTTCGAGCGGCCCTGCTTGCGGTCGGAGACGCCCGACGTGTCGAGCCCGCCGCGGATGACCTTGTAACGGAAGCCCGGCAGGTCCTTGACGCGACCGCCGCGGATGAGGACGACCGAGTGCTCCTGCAGGTTGTGCCCCTCGCCCGGGATGTAGGCGCCGACCTCCATCTGGTTCGTCAGCTTCACGCGCGCGACCTTCCGGAGCGCCGAGTTCGGCTTCTTCGGGGTCGTCGTGTAGACGCGCGTGCAGACGCCGCGCTTCTGCGGCGCGCCGCGAAGCGCCGGGGTCTTGACCTTCGCCTTCGGGTTCTTGCGACCCTTGCGGACGAGCTGGTTGACGGTGGGCACGCTGCTCCTGTCGATTCGGTCGTGAACTTCTTGTCGCACAGATGAGGCCGGCAGGACGAAAACGTCCCGCCAACCGGGGGACGGGCAGCGTAGCAGACGTCTAGCCGCCGCGCCTCCCGCGTTCCGCGGCGAACACCAGCCGGGAAGAGGGTTTGCGGCGCCGAAGGCGACGCCTTCAGGGAGGTGCCCGCCGCAGGCGGGGATCGAGCGGCGGGAGACCGACCAATGGTCTCCCGCTCGCCAAGAAAGGATGGCCGAAAGGCCCGTCTCCCATTACATTGCGGTCGGGGAAGGGTTGGGGACCGAACATCTCGAGCGGAACGACCATCAGCATCGTCATCGTCGCGGCCGCCCTTTTGGGGGTAGGTGGGCTGGTCGCGTTCCTCGTGCTCCGGAGCCGCCCCGACGCGCAGCGCGACGACCGGCTCGCCCGCGCGGTTGACGACATGCGCTCGCGCATGGACGACCTCGGCCGCGACCTGTCCGACGCGCTCGAGCGAGCGGAGCGCGAGAGCAAGCGCAACCGGTTCCTGAGCGACCTCGGCAACTCCATCGAGTTCGAGGAGCTCCTCGACCGCGTCCTCGACGCCGCGCTCGAGGTGCCGGGCTTCGACGCGGCGATGGTCGCCCTCGACGAGCCCGGCGGGTCGTCGACGATCGACGACCCGCGGAATGACGCCCGACGAGGCCGCGCACCCGCCGTCGTCGGGCGCCACCGGGCGCGCTGCCCGCAGGCCCGATCACGGTCAGCTACCGCTACGGCGCCGCGGACGCGGCCGACACGCACCTGATCCGCGGCGGGCTCTTCCTCCCGCTCGTCAGCCGCGACGGGAACGCGCTCGGGAGCATCGCCCTCTTCTGGCGGACACCCGGCTACGAGCCCTCGCACGACCGGGTCGCGGCGATCGAGCAGATCGCCGAGACGTGCATTCCCGCGATCGAGAACGCCCGGCGCTACCGCGAGGCGCGCCAGCTCGCGGAGACGGACGCGCTGACCGGGTTCTTCAACCAGCGCTACTTCCACGAGACGCTCCGCCGCGAGTCGCTCCGCGCGCAGCGCTACGACCGCCGGCTCGCGCTCCTCATCCTCGACCTCGACGACTTCAAGGCGGTCAACGACCGGATCGGGCACCTCGCCGGCGACGCCGTCCTCGCCCAGGTCGCGGAGCGACTGCGGAACGAGATCCGCTCGGTCGACATCGGCTGCCGCGTCGGGCGGCGACGAGTTCGCGGTGATCATGCCCGAGTCGACCACGGAGGACGCCGCGCAGCTGTTCGAGCGGATGCACGACAGCCTTGTCGGGATGTCCGTCCCGGGCGGCCAGACCGTCCGCGTGTCCGCGGGCATCGGCGAGCTCCGGCACGGCGAGACCGCGGCCGGGCTCTTCGAGCGCGCCGACTCGGCGCTCTACCGGGCGAAGGAGCTCGGCAAGGACCGCGCGACCATCGCGAAGGACTGAGCCAGGCTACGGCCATACCGTGGAGAGCCTGAGCGGGCGCGACGGGCTGACCACGTCAGCAGAGGGCTCGAGCGTGACCGCTACGCGCGTTCCCTTCACGAGCCGGCGCTCGAGCGGGACGACGCGCTCCGACCCCGAGAACGCGACGTCGGCCACGGGTGTCGCGGAACCGGGCGCCACGACCCAAACCCGGTAGGAACGCCCGTCCGGCGCCGGCCCGAGGCCGTCGAGCGCAATGACGGCGGAGCCGTTCTCGGTGGCGACGAGCGCGACGCGGCCGACGGAGCCGAGCAAGGGGTAGCGCACGGCGCTCGAGTCAGCGAGCACGGCCAGTGACCGGCCGAGACCGGGATCGGGCTCCGCACGCCGGTCGGAGCGGGTCTCGGTGAACACCGACCAGGCGCCGAGGCCGATGGCCGCGAGCCCGGTGGCGAAGGCGAGTGCCGCGAGCGTCGGCCACGTGGGACGGCGTCCGCGCGGGAGCTGGAGCGGGGCAAGCGTCACCGGTTGCGGCGCCGACGCCTCGGCGACGTCGGCCGGTCGCTCGAACGGCACGATCCTGGCGCTCTCCTGCTGCACGCGGTCGAGGATAGAGCGAGCAGGGGACGACGCTGCGGGACGAAAAGCGACGTTCCCCGCGCCACGTGTCGGAGCAGCTACCGGCAGTTGCGGCCGCGTCAGCGGACGCCTTCAGCGTGTGCCCCGCCGCAGGCGGATCCTGCTCTCGCGGACAGGACGACTCCAGCCACCCCCCTCGTTAGGGTTAGCCCGATGGAGGGAAGCGGGGTCGCGAGCAGCTCGGCGGAGAGCCGAACGAGATGAGGAACGACATCGCGATCGCCGCCGTCGCGCTCGCGGCGCTCTCCCTGCTCCTCTTCGTCCTCGCGATTCGGCGCCTGCTCACGCGTCAGGCCGAGGTCACGGTGACGATGCTCCGGCGGTACGACGACCGCCTCGCGGAGTTCGCGCAGTCGCTGAACGACGCGCTGAGCGCCATCCAGCGCCCCAGCCCCCTCCCCGCCCTCCACCTCGACGACGACCCGGAGCCGATGATGCGGACCCTCGAGGCTGCGCGGGAGCGCACGGGCGCGCAGGGAGCCATCGCGCTCGTCACGGCCGGGAACGGCGCGCCGATCGTCGCCACCGTGGGCCTCTCCGAATCGGAGACGAACCACATCGCGCGGATGGGCTTCCCCGACTACCGCGGCGCGCGGGCCATCGAGGTGTCGTTCGCCGGCGACCTCGTCGCGCCCGACGGGCTCGAGCCGGTCCGCGGCGGGCTCGTGATGCCGCTACTCGGCGAGGAGGACGCGCCGCAGAGCCTCCTCGGCGTCCTCAGCCGGGACAAGGGCCACCGTTTCAGCGAGGACGACGTCGACGCGCTCGACGATCTCGTGCGCGTCGCGCGTCCGCCCATCGCGCGGGCGCTCAACCTCCGCAAGCCGGACGTCGTGCCCGAGCTCGACATGCTCACGAACCTGCTCGACCGGCAGTCCTTCCCGTCCGTCCTCGAGCGCGAGGTGGACCGCGCCCGGGTCGGGAGCCAGCCGCTCGCGCTGCTCGTGATCGACGTCGACCGGTTGACGACGCTCAACGCGCGGATCGGTATCCTCGCCACCGACGGGGTGCTCCTCGAGCTCTCGAAGCGCCTGCGCGGCGTCGCCCACCGCCTCGACTACGCCTTCCGGCTCGGCGGCGGCAAGTTCGCCGTGCTCCGCCCAGGCTCGGAGGCGGTCGACGCGCGCGAGCTCTTCGAGTCGTTTCGGGCCGATCTCTCGGGTCACCCGATCGCCGAGGTCGGCGTCGTCTCGGTCTCCGGCGGGGTCGCGGAGTTGCTCCCGCGCGACGACCCGGGCTCGTTCGTCGCCCGTGCCGAGTCGGCGCTTGCGAGGGCGAAGCACGACTCACGCGGCTCGGTCGCCATGGACGCCGAGGAGGGGTCGCGGCGCCCGCAGGAGGTGCTCCACGTGGTTCCCGCCCCCGGCGGCGTCATCGAGGGGTAGCGCGACCGCGACGGCGGCCGGCCGGCGTCCGTGACCACGCTGCTCGTCGTCGCGCTCCTCTTCGTCGCGGTGCTCGTCGGCGTCGCGGTGTTGACGTATCGACGGCGTGCAATCCAACAGGAGCGACGGCGCGTCGCGTCACTCGAGGCATTCGCCGAGCAGATTCGTGCGGTCTCCGAGGCGCTGCCCGACTCGGTGGCCCCACGCGAGCCCCCGCCGCGCGCGCCCGGGCCGCTCGCACCCACCGGTTCACGCGGCCGCACCGCGCTCCTCGATGCGCTGAACGACGGCGTCGCCCGTGCGCGCGCCGACGGGACGCGCCTCTCCGTTGCACTCGTCTCGTCGGGCGCGCCCGCGAGCACGCTCGCGGACGACGTGAGCGCTGTCGCGGGCGCCCCGGCCTACGAGGTCGGGGCGCGAAGCGTCGCGATCGTCGTGCCCGGCGCCGGACGCGCGGACGCCCTCGGGCTGCTCGCGCGCATCCAGGCAAGCTGCGATGCGCATGGCGATGCCGTCGAGCTCGAGCCCGACGAGGACGCGCTCGCGCTGCTGACGCGGCTGCTCGCGGGCGCCGGCGGGGATGAATCGGAGAAACGGTGAGGAGAGGCCCTCCCAGGCCTCTCCTCACTCGATCGCCTACTGCTCTTCCGGCGCCGGGTCCGGCGGGAGCTCGGGCAGCTCGTCCTCGTAGCCGAGGCCGAGCGCCGACAGGTCGAGCCCGTCGCCGTCGCCGATCTCCTCGAGCGCCGCGAGCAGCTCCGCCTCCGACCCCGGGCCGAACATCGCCGCGGGGAGCGGCTCGGACGGCTCGATGTCGATGCCGCGGTACTTCTTGAGACCCGTGGCCGCCGGGATGAGCTTCCCGATGATCACGTTCTCCTTCAGCCCGAGCAGACGGTCGACCTTGCCCTCGATCGCAGCGTCGGTGAGCACCTTCGTCGTCTCCTGGAAGGAGGCCGCCGAGAGGAACGACTCCGTCGCGAGTGACGCCTTCGTGATGCCGAGGATGAGCGGCTCGAAGGTCGCCTCCTCGCGCTTGCCGGAGCGAGCGGCCTCGTTGGCCCGCTCGAGCACGACCTTGTCGACGAGCTGGCCCGGAAGGAGCTCGGTGTCGCCAGGGGTCTCGACGCGCACCTTCTTCATCATCTGGCGGACGATGAGCTCGATGTGCTTGTCGTGGATGTCGACGCCCTGCGACTTGTAGACCTTCTGCACCTCGCCCACGAGGTACAGCTCGGTCGGGGTCGAGCCCCGCCCTGCCCTCGTGTGCAGGGCCAGCAGGTCGGCCGGGCTGAGCGAGCCCTCGTCGAGCGGGTCGCCCTGCTCGATCGTGTCGCCCGAGCGGACGAGCAGGCGGGTGCGCCGCGGGAAGGAGTAGTCCTTCACCGGGAGCGGCTCGCCGGCGTCGTCGAGCCCGGACGGCGTGACCGTGACGACCGTCGTGCGGTCCTGCTCGTCGACCTCGATCTTCCCGCCGTACTCGGCGAGCGTCGCGGCGCCCTTCGGGTTCCGCGCCTCGAAGATCTCGACGACACGCGGGAGACCGTGCGTGATGTCCGCGCCGGCGACACCGCCCGTGTGGAACGTCCGCATGGTCAGCTGCGTGCCCGGCTCGCCGATCGACTGCGCCGCGACGATGCCGACGGCATCGCCGATCTCGCACATGTCGCCGCTTGCCAGGAAGATGCCGTAGCAGGCGCGGCACACGCCCACCTCGCTGCGGCACTTGAGCACACTGCGAACCGGGAGGATGGCCTCCTCGGAGTGCTCCTCGAGTTGGTCTGCGATCTCGCGCAGGCGCGGCTTGGACAGCAGCTCGCCCTTCTCGGCGAGCACGGTCTTGCCGGGCTTGCCGTCCTTGAGCGGCTTGTGGACGTCCTCCGCGAGGACGCGGCCGGACGCGCTCAGGTTGAGCTGGCCGTCGAGGATCGCGGGCAGGGCGACGTGGTCGCTCGTGCCGCAGTTCTCCTCGCGCACGATCACGTCCTGTGAGACGTCGACCAGACGCCGCGTCAGGTACCCCGAATCGGCGGTGCGGAGCGCCGTGTCGGCCATGCCCTTCCGGGCGCCGTGGGTCGAGATGAAGTACTCGAGCACCGACAGGCCCTCCATGAAGTTGGCCTTGATCGGGCGCTCGATGATCTCGCCCTTCGGGTTGGCCATGAGGCCGCGCATGCCCGCCAGCTGGCGGATCTGGTTGAAGGATCCGCGCGCACCGGAGTTGGCCATCATGAAGATGGTGTTCGTCTGGTGGAGGTTTTCCTTCATCGCGTCGGCCACCTCGTCGGTCGCCTTCGTCCACTCGGCGACGACACGCTCCTTCCGCTCCTCCTCCGTCATCAGGCCGCGCTCGTACTCGCGCTCGACGTTGGCGACGTCGTCCTCGTAGCGGGCGAGGATCTCCTCCTTCGCGGGCGGGATCACGATGTCGTTCTTCGACACCGTGAGCCCGGCGCGCGTGGCGAACCGGAACGCGAGCGTCTTGATCGTGTCGAGCACCGTCGCGACGGCGTACGCGCCGTACTCGCCGACGAGCCGGTCGATCATCGAGTCGAGCTCGCGCTTCGTCAGCGCGCGCTCGACGACGAGCGGCTCGAGCAGCCCGTCCCGGACGGCCTCGCCGAGCGACCGCTCGATCTCCGTCTCGAAGATGACCCGGCCCGGCGTCGTCGAGCCGGAGCTCGTCGCGCGAGCGGTACTCGATCGGCTGCTGCAGCGAGATCGCGTCGCCCGGATCCTCCAGGGCGAACTCGATCTCCTCCTCCGATGCGAAGCGCCTGAGGCCGTCGACCTTGAGCTGCTTCGCGAGCGCCTCGGCCGTCGTGTCACCGAGGTCGTGGGTGCAGTACGTGAGGTAGTACGCGCCGAGGACCATGTCCTGCGTCGGGGTCGCGAGCGGCCGCCCGTTGGCCGGCGAGAGGATGTTGTTCGAGGAGAGCATCAGGATGCGCGCCTCGGACTGGGCCTCCGCCGACAGCGGCAGGTGGACGGCCATCTGGTCGCCGTCGAAGTCCGCGTTGAACGCGTGGCAGACGAGCGGGTGCACCTGGATCGCCTTGCCCTCGACGAGCACGGGCTCGAATGCCTGGATGCCGAGGCGGTGGAGTGTCGGCGCGCGGTTGAGCAGCACCGGGTGCTCCGCGATGACCTCCTCGAGCACGTCCCAGACCTCCGGGACCATCGACTCGACGTACTTCTTCGCGGCCTTGATGTTCTGGACGGACTTCCGCTCGACGAGCCGGCTCATGATGAACGGC
The DNA here is from genome assembly GCA_963706915.1 of uncultured Actinomycetes bacterium. Taxonomy (GTDB): domain Bacteria; phylum Actinomycetota; class Thermoleophilia; order Gaiellales; family Gaiellaceae; genus Gaiella. The sequence goes on along the minus strand of CAVPOH010000001.1, from coordinate 281,467 downwards.
TTGAAGAGCTCGAGCGCCATCAGCTTCGGCAGCCCGCACTGGTGCAGCTTCAGGTTCGGGCCGGCCACGATGACCGAGCGGCCCGAGTAGTCGACGCGCTTGCCGAGCAGGTTCTGGCGGAACCGGCCCTGCTTGCCCTTGAGCATGTCCGAGAGCGACTTCAGCGGCCGGTTGCCCGGGCCGGTCACGGCACGCCCGCGGCGACCGTTGTCGAACAGCGCGTCGACCGCCTCCTGGAGCATGCGCTTCTCGTTGTTGACGATGATCTCGGGCGCGCCGAGATCGAGCAGCCGCTTGAGGCGGTTGTTCCGGTTGATGACGCGCCGATAGAGGTCGTTGAGGTCGCTGGTGGCGAAGCGGCCACCGTCGAGCTGGACCATCGGCCGGAGCTCCGGCGGGATCACCGGGACGGCCTCGAGGACCATCCACTCGGGCTTGTTCTCCGAGGTGATGAATGCCTGGACGACCTTCAGCCGCTTGATCGCGCGCTGCTGCTTCTGCCCCTTCGACGTCTTGATCGTGTCGCGGAGGGTGATCGACTCCTGCGGGAGGTCGAGGTCGCGGAGCAGCTCCCGGATCGCCTCCGCACCCATCCCGCCGCGGAAGTACACGCCGAAGCCGTAGGGCGAGCCGAAGCGGTCCTTGAGCTCGCGGAAGATCTGCTCGTCGTTTACGACCTGCTTCACGTCGAGCTCGCGGAACAGCTTCCACGTCTCCTCGAGCCGGCGCACGCCCTCGACGGCCGCCTCGCGGGCGTCCTCGCGGCGTGACTCGATGTCGGCCACCATCTCCTTGACCTTCGTCGCCCACTGCTGGACGACGTCGAGGTCCTCCTTGCGAGCGCCCTCGACGAGGCAGAGGTCGTACGCGAGCTCGCGCACCTCCTCGTCACTCGCCTCGGACTCGGCGCCCTCGAGCACGTCCCGCAGGAGGCCGTTGCCCGTCTCCCGGGCCCGCTCGAGGTTCTTCGCGTCGACCGACGCCACGAGCTCGGCGTCGTCGCCCGCGAGCTCGTCGCCGGCGAGCAGCTGGTCGAGCAGCTTGTGGAGGTGCTTCGTGATCGCGCCCTTCTTCGAGCCGGACGACTTCTCGAGGTCTGCGCGGAGCGGCTCGAGCGCCGAGCGGATCTCCTGCGCGGCCGTCGCGACCGACTCGATCTCGCGGGGCGCGAGCCGCCGGTCGTCGCGCGTCGCGGTCTGACGCACGAGCTCGCGGATCCGCTTCGGATCCTCGCCGGCGATCGAGTTGGCGAGCGACGGGAAGATGGCGCCGGCAAGCGTGCGCGCATCCTCGAGACCCGGGAGCGCCTGGTCCTCGGCCCAGTTGGAGAGGCCGCGGGTCCAGAACTCGTCGTCCTCGTCGAATCCCTTGTCCTTCGCGGCCGCGAGGAAGGCGCGGCGGCGGGCGAGACGCTCGTCGAGCGCGGCGAGCTGCTCGTCGCGGTCGACGTAGATCTGCTCCGACTCGCCCTTGACCTTGTCCTCGAGGTCGGCGAGGTCCTCGGCGCGCTTCTCGCGGTCGACCGCTGTGACGATCGACGCGGCGAAGTAGAGCACCTTCTCGAGCTCGCGCGGAGCGATGTCGAGGAGGTAGCCGATGCGGCTCGGGACGCCCTTGAAGAACCAGATGTGCGAGACCGGCGCCGCGAGGTCGATGTGACCCATGCGCTCGCGCCGCACCTTCTGCCGCGTCACCTCGACGCCGCAGCGCTCGCAGATGATGCCCTTGTACCGGACGCGCTTGTACTTGCCGCAGTAGCACTCCCAGTCCTTCGTGGGACCGAAGATGCGCTCGCAGAAGAGCCCGTCGCGCTCGGGCTTCAGGGTGCGGTAGTTGATGGTCTCCGGCTTTGTGACCTCGCCCATCGACCAGTCACGGATCTGCTTCGGTGAAGCGAGCCCGATCCGGATCGCGTCGAAGTCATTGATGTCGATCTGTGCCACGTGCGTTTTCGCCTCTCTTCGGTCTTCTCAGCGGGGTCGGGTCAGTCCTCGAGCTCGGCGTCGGCGGCCGGGAGCGCGAGCTCCTCGTCGCCGTCCGCCTCCTCCTCCAGGTCCTCGTCGGATGCGAGCGCGAGGTCGACGCCCTCCTCGGGCGCGCCCTCCTCGACCTCCTGCGCCGACGGCGCCGCGGCGGCGGCACGGACGCTGGCGGGCGAGAGGTCGATGCCGAGCTCCTCCGCGGCGCGGAGCAGCTCGTCGTCCTCCTCGCGCACCTCCACCTCGCGGCCCTCGTCCGAGAGGACGTGGACGTCGAGGGAGAGGGACTGCATCTCCTTGAGGAGCACCTTGAAGGACTCCGGGATCGACGGCTCGGCGATGTTCTCGCCCTTGACGATCGCCTCGTACGCCTTGACGCGGCCGATGGTGTCGTCGGACTTGATGGTGAGCATCTCCTGGAGGGTGTACGCGGCGCCGTACGCCTCGAGCGCCCACACCTCCATCTCGCCGAACCGCTGTCCGCCGAACTGCGCCTTGCCCCCGAGCGGCTGCTGGGTGACGAGCGAGTACGGCCCCGTCGAACGAGCGTGGATCTTGTCGTCGACGAGGTGGAGCAGCTTCAGGATGTACATGTAGCCGACGGTCACCTTCTGCTCGAACGGCGCGCCGGTCTTCCCGTCGAAGAGCTGCACCTTGCCGGAGCAGCGGCGCCCCTCGGGGCGGCTCTCGTCGACGTTCATCGAGATGCCGTTCGACTGCCTCGGCCCAAGCGACGAGCGCCTCGTCGACGTCGGACTCGGTCGCGCCGTCGAAGACGGGCGTCGCGACCGCGCGCGGGTCGGGCGCGTTGATCGGAGCGCGCTCGTTGACCCGCCCGCCCTCGGCGAACACGCCGTGCGCGGCGGCCCAGCCGAGATGCGTCTCGAGGATCTGGCCGATGTTCATCCGGCTCGGCACGCCGAGCGGGTTCAGGACGATGTCGACCGGGCGGCCGTCCTCGAGGAACGGCATGTCCTCCTCGGGGACGATCTTCGCGATGACGCCCTTGTTCCCGTGGCGGCCGGCGAGCTTGTCGCCCTCGGCGATCTTGCGCTTCTTCGCGACGAAGACGCGCACGAGCTCGTTCACGCCCGGCGCGAGGTCGTCGCCTGCGTCGCGGGAGAACGTCTTGACGCCGATCACCTTGCCGCCCTCGCCGTGCGGGACCTTCAGGGAGGTGTCGCGGACCTCGCGCGCCTTCTCCTTGAAGATCGCGCGGATCAGCTTCTCCTCGGCGGTCAGCTCGGTCTCGCCCTTCGGCGTCACCTTGCCGACGAGCAGGTCGCCCGAGCCGACCTCGGCCCCGATGCGGACGACTCCGCGCTCGTCGAGGTTGGCGAGCGACTCCTCCGAGCGGTTCGGGATGTCGCGTGTGATCTCCTCGTCGCCGAGCTTCGTCGAGCGGGCGTCGATCTCGTACTCGTGGATGTGGATCGAGCTCAGGACGTCGTCCTTGACGAGCCGCTCCGAGAGGACGATCGCGTCCTCGAAGTTGAAGCCCTCGAACGGCATGAACGCGACGAGCAGGTTGGCGCCGAGCGCGAGCTCGCCCCCGTCCGTCGCGGAGCCGTCGGCCAGCACCTCGCCCTTCCCCACCTTGTCGCCGAGCTTCACGACCGGCTTCTGGTGGATCAGGGTGCCCTGGTTCGACCGCATGAACTTCGTCAGCGCGTACTCGTCGCGCGTGCCCTTCCCCTCGACGACGATCTTCTCGGCGTCGACGTCGATCACGGTGCCTTCGCTCTTCGCGAGCACGACGTCACCCGTGTCGACGGCCGCGCGGTACTCGAGACCGGTGCCGACGAGCGGCGCCTGCGGGATCATCAGCGGCACGGCCTGCTTCTGCATGTTCGCGCCCATGAGCACGCGATTCGCGTCGTTGTGCTCGAGGAAGGGGATCAGCGACGTCGCGACCGAGACGATCTGCGCCGGCGAGACGTCCATGTAGTCGACGTCACCCGAGCGCGCGATCACGGCCTCGCCGGCCGCCGAGCGGCACAGGACCTGGTCGTGGGCGAACCTGCCCGTCTTCGGGTCGACCGGCTCGGAGGCCTGGGCGATGGTGAACTGCGCCTCCTGCGCTGCGTCGAGGTAGACGATCTCGTCGGACACCTTGCCGCCCTTGACGACGCGGTACGGGGTCTGGATGAAGCCGAACTCCGACACGGTCGCGTACGACGCGAGCGCCCCGATGAGGCCGATGTTCGGGCCCTCCGGCGTCTCGATCGGGCACATGCGGCCGTAGTGGGTCGGGTGGACGTCGCGCACCTCGATCGGCGCGCGCTCGCGGGTCAGGCCGCCCGCGCCGAGCGCCGACAGGCGGCGCCGGTGCGTGAGGCCGGAGAGCGAGTTCGTCTGGTCCATGAACTGCGAGAGCTGCGAGGATCCGAAGAACTCCTTCAGCGCCGCGACGACCGGCCTGATGTTGATGATCGTCTGCGGCGTGATCGTGTCGACGTCCTCGGTCGTCATCCGCTCGCGGACGACGCGCTCCATGCGGTAGAGGCCGACCCGGAACGCCTCCTGGATCAGCTCGCCGGTCGTACGGAGGCGCCGGTTGCCGAAGTGCTCGTACTCGTCGAGCTCGGCTCGGATCGGCTCGCGCGGAAGCCCCGCCGCCTCGGCTGCATAGTCCTTCGTGTCCTCGGGCACCTGGAGCTTCGCGGGCAGGTCGACGAGGCGCCGGACGAGGGCGATGATGTCCTCGGTCGTGAGGACGCGGGTCCCCTCGGGCACGTCGACGCCCAGCCGCTGGTTGAGCTTGTAGCGGCCGACCTTCGTCAGGTCGTAGCGCTTGGGGTCGAAGAAGAGCGACCGCAGCAGATTGCGCGCGTTGTCGAGCGTCGGCGGCTCGCCCGGGCGCTGCTTCTTGAACACCTCGACGAGCGCCTCCTCCTCGCGGGTGGAGGGATCCTTCTCGAGCGTGTTCTGGATGTAGACGCGGCTCGACTCGTCGAACAGGTTCAGGATCGCCTCGTTCGAGGACGTGTCGAGCTGGAACCCGGTCGAGGGGTCCTCGGCCGGAAGGGCGCGGAGCAGCGTCGTGATCGGCAGCTTCCGCTTCCGGTCGATGCGGGCGTACACGATGCCCTTCTTGTCGATCTCGAGCTCGAGCCACGAGCCGCGCGAGGGCATCAGGTTCGCCGTGAAGACCTGCTTGGTCGCGTCCTTCGGCTCCATGAGGTAGGCGCCGGGCGAACGGACGAGCTGCGTGACGATGACGCGCTCGGTGCCGTTGATGATGAACGTGCCGTGCTCGGTCATCATCGGGAAGTCGCCCATGAAGACGCGCTGCTCACGGATCTCGCCCGTCTCCGTATTCACGAAGCGGACGGTCATGGAAAGGGGTGCCTGGTAGGTGAGGTCCTTCTCGCGGCACTCGGAGATCGAGTGCTGCGGCGGACCGAACTCGTAGTCCCCGAACTCCACCGCGAGCGTGCCGGTGTAGTCGGTGATCGGCGAGATGTCGTCGATCGTCTCGCGGAGGCCCTCTTCCAGGAACCACTGGAAGGACGCCTTCTGGATGTCGATGAGGTTGGGGAGGTCGAGGACGTGCTTCAGGCGCGAAAACGATTTGCGCGCTCGTGGCGCGACGGCGGTGCTGCTCAAGAACAGCCTCCCTTAGTTACGGCGGTCAGTGATGAAGAAGGGCAGAGTCGAAGCCAGGCTCGGGGCGGAACAGGGAAGGATAGCGGACAGGCATGCTCCGCCGCAACCCCGGAGGGGCGGCGGAAATGTCCGCCACAAAGGATAGCTGATCGCGCAAGGGCCCCGTTGCCCGGGGCCCTTGAACGTCCTACGCTACTTCAGCTCGACGCCCGCGCCGGCCTCTTCGAGCTCGGCCTTGAGCTTCTCGGCCTCGTCCTTGGCGACGCCCTCCTTGATGTTGCCCGGGGCGCCGTCGACGAGGTCCTTCGCCTCCTTCAGGCCGAGCCCGGTCGCCGCGCGGACGACCTTGATCACCTGGATCTTCTTGTCGCCGGCAGCGGTGAGGACGACGTCGAAGGAGTCCTTCTCCTCCGCTGCCGCCCCGCCGTCGCCGCCCGCGGCGGGAGCCCCCGCGGCCGCGACCGCGACCGGAGCGGCGGCGGTGACCCCCCACTCCTCCTCGATCGCCTTCTTGAGCTCCACGAGCTCGAGCACTGTCATCGTGCCGAGCGTCTCGAGCACCTTCGCGGTGTCCGTTGCCATCTCTACTCCTCCTCGGTTCCAGTGTCGGCGTTCTCGGCGTCCGGGGCCGCTTCGGCCTCGGCGGATGCCTCGGGTGTCTCGTCGGTCGCCTCGGCGGCGATCTCGTCGGCGGGCTCGTCGGCCTCGGGCTCTGCCTCGGCGGTCGCCTCCGGCTCCGCCTCGCCGGCAGGCTCGTCGGCCGGCGCCTCCGCCGCAGGTGCGTCCTCGGCGGGCGCCTCCTCGGCCGCGGGCGCGGCGGAGGCGGACGTGTCGCCGCCCTCCTCGAGCTGCGCGATGCGGGCGTCCAGCAGGCCGACGAGATCGCGGAGCGGAGCGGCGATCAGCGCGGCGAGCTGGGTGAGCGGCGCGACGATCACGCCGACGAGCTGTGCCTTGACGACGTCCGCCGCCGGCAGCTTCGCGAGCTCCTCGACGTCGGCGCCGCTGAGCGTCTGCCCTGAGAGGATGCCGCCCCGAAGGCGCGAGCACCTTCGTGTCCTTCGCCGCGTCGGCGAGCGCCTTCGCGACGGCGACGGGATCGCCGTCCGCCTCGACGAACGCGATTGCCGTCGGCCCCTCGAGAAGGGCGAGCAGCGCGTCCGTCCCGGCGGCCTCGGCCGCCCGGCGGGTCAACGTGTTCTTGACGACCGTGAGCCGCGCCCCGCTCCCGCGCAGCTTCGCGCGGAGCTCCACGAGCTGGGCGTTCGTCAGCCCGCGATAGTCGGCCACGATCAGCGAGTCGGTCGTGCGCAGCCGCTCGACGAGGTCTGCGACGACTTGCTCTTTCTGGCTCTTGTCCATGTGCCGTTTCCTTTGAAACGACTAGGCCCACCTCACGAGGCGGGCCCGGACGACGCGGCGACGAGTGCCGCTGCTCTTCCTGACCTCACCTCGACCGGTCTTCCGCTCGTCAGAGCCGCCGGTTGTCTTCGGTGGGTTCCCAGTCGGATTTGCGCGTCAGACGGTAGCAGCCGCCTCCTGCTCGGCCGGCGCCGACTCGGCGGACCCGGCCACGTCGCGGGTGCGCGTCGTGTCGACGTGCAGCCCGGGGCCCATCGTGGTCGTGAGCGTGATGCCCTTGATGTACCGGCCCTTCGCGGCAGCAGGCTTCGCACGGGCGATCTCTTCGACGACGACGGCGTAGTTCTCGAGCAGCTGGCGCTCGCCGAAGCTCTTCTTGCCGATCGGCAGGTGCACGTTCGCGCCGCGGTCGGTGCGGTACTCGAGCTTGCCGGCCTTCGCGTCGGAGACGGCCTTCGCGATGTCGAACGTGACCGTTCCGGTCTTCGGGTTCGGCATCAGTCCGCGCGGCCCGAGCACCCGGCCGAGCTTGCCGACGTTGCCCATCTGGTCGGGGGTCGCGATCGCGACGTCGAAGTCGAGGAAGCCGCCCTCGATCTTGCTGGCGAGGTCGGCCGAGCCCACGACGTCGGCGCCCGCCTCCTCGGCCTCGCGCGCCTTGTCGCCCTCGGCGAACACGGCGACGCGCATCGACCTACCCGTGCCGTGCGGGAGCATGATCGTCCCGCGCAGCTGCTCGTCCGCATGGCGGACGTTCAGCCCGAGACGGAAGTGCACCTCGACGGTCTCGTCGAACTTCGCGTTCGGCATCCCCTTGAGGATCGAGATCGCCTCGGCAGGCGCGTATGCCTTCTCGCGGTCGATCGCGGCCCGCGCCTCCTTGTACCGCTTCCCGTGCGCGCTCACTGCTCCACCTCCACGCGATGCTGTCCCGCAGAGCTCGAACCTGCGGAAGCAGATCCGAGCTCGCGACAATCCCTGAAGCGGCCGCTCGCGCGGCCGGGGTCGGTGTGGGCCGCGAGACTCACTGCTCGACCTCCACGCCACTCTGTCCCGCAGAGCTCGAACCTGCGGAAGCAGATCCGAGCTCGCGACAATCCCTGAAGCGGCCGCTCGCGCGGCCGGGGCCTGCGTAGCTCGCGAGAGTCACTGCTCCACCTCCACGCCCATGCTCCGGGCGGTGCCGGCGACGACGAGCATCGCGGCCTCGACGTCGTTCGCGTTGAGGTCGGGCATCTTCGTCTCGGCGATCGAGCGAAGCTGCGCCTTCGTGAGCCTTCCGACCTTGGTGCGGTTCGGCTCGGCGGAACCGGACTGGATCCCGAGCGCCTCCTTGATGAGGACGGCGGCGGGCGGCGTCTTCGTGATGAACGTGAAGGAGCGATCCTCGTAGACGGTGATCTCGACCGGGATGATCCGGCCGTTCTCGTGCGCCGTCTGCGCATTGAACGCCTTCGTGAACTCGACGATGTTGACGCCGTGCTGGCCCAGCGCGGGGCCGACCGGCGGCGCGGGGTTCGCCTGCCCGCCGGGGATCTGCAGCTTGATGAGTGTGAGGACCTTCTTCGCCATCGGAGTCCGTGCGGGGGTGTGCCCCTCCTCCTGTTCTGTCGTTGGTCAGTCGAGCTTCTTGACCTGGTCGAACGCGAGCTCCACCGGGACCTGGCGCTCGAAGATGTCGACGAGCACCTTGAGCTTCTGCGCGTCGGGGTTGACGTCGACGATCTCGCCGTCGAAGTCGGACAGCGGGCCGGACGTCACCTTGACGGACTCGCCGAGCGAGAACTCGACCTGGGCCCGCGCGAGCGGCGCACCGGCGACACCGCCCACGTGGAGGATGCGGTCGACTTCGCCCTGCGAGAGCGGCGAGGGCTTGGCGCCCGCGCCGACAAATGCCGTGACGCCGGGCGTCCCCTTCACGACCGTCCACGCCTCGTCGTTCAGATCCATGTTGACGAGGACGTACCCCGGGAGCACGCGCTTCTCGATCTGGACCTTCTGACCGTCCTTCGTCTCGATGACCTGCTCGGTCGGGACCACCACGCGGCGGAACCGCTGCTGCTGGTTCATCGACACGATCCGGTGCTCGAGATTGGTCTTCACCTTGTTCTCGTGCCCGGAGTAGGTGTTGATCACGTACCAGTGGAACATCTCTCGTCTCTTTCTCCTGTTACTGCAGAAGCACGTCGCGGACGAACGGCTTGAGGATCTGGTCGGCGCCCCAGAGATAGGCCCCGACGATGGCGCAGGCGACGATGACGACGATCGTGCCCTGGATCACCTGCGCGCGGTTCGGCCATTCGACCTTCTTGAGCTCGGCGATGGACTCGCGAACGAACCCTCCGCGGCGTGGGCCGTGATCGACCGCCGGCTCGGCCGGGGCGCTCTGCGGACCGACGGGAACGGGCCGCGGAGCAGCTCCGCGCGCCGTGTCCTCGCCTGCCGCGCGCCGTGCGTCGCGCCGCTGTCGTCTCGTCTCGCCCGCCATGACGGTGCTCCGTTACCGCGTCTCGCGATGAGCCGTGTGCGTGCCGCACCAGCGGCAGTACTTTCGGAGCTCCACGCGGTCGGGCGTGTTCCGTTTCGACTTCTGTGACTGGTAGTTGCGACGCTTGCACTCCGTGCAGGCGAGCGTGATCGCGACTCTGACTCCGGTGGCCATGTTGTCTTTCTTGGTCGGGGCGTACGAAAAAGGGGTGAAGCAGGTAGCGGCGGTAGGACTCGAACCTACGACACGCGGATTATGATTCCGCTGCTCTAACCAACTGAGCTACGCCGCCGAGCCGTGCGGAGTGTAGCAAGGCTCGCCGCGGCCTCGGTCGCGTTCAGATGAGAACCTGGTCCTCTCTCGGAGGACGAATCGCTGCCGGGTTCCGCACTGCCCTCGCGAGCTCGAGGACGGTCTCGCGGAAGATGTCGCCGTCCGCCCGGTACTCGTGCGTGAAGTCCACGGCGCCGTTCACCTCGAGGATCGTGAAGCTGCCGTCGGGCGTCGGGACGAGGTCGACGCCGACGAGCGCCGCCGACGTCGCGTCGGCTGCATCGAGCGCGAGACGGATTGCCGCGAGGGGCGGGTCGACCGGGACGCGCTCCGCGCCGAGGGCGACGTTCGTTCGCCATTCGCCGGGCGGGGCGACACGGCAGATCGCGCCGACCATCCGGCCGCCCGCGACGACGATCCGCAGGTCGCTGCCGGTCGGTGGCACGACCTCCTGGACGATCGCGCCGTGCTCGCGGAACCAGGGCTCGTCTCTCACCGCGTCGAGCGCGGCCGCGAGCTCCCCTTCCGTCTCACAGAGGGTCACGTGCCGCCCCCAGCTCCCGTGACGCGGCTTGAGCACCACCGGCGGCGGTAGCTCCACGGGCGGACGCGCCTCGTGGAGGTGGCGCGTGAGCGGATGGGGTAGCCCGGCGCGCCGCAGGATCCGCGCGGTCAGGAGCTTGTCGTGGGTCGCCAGGAGCGTCCCGGGCGCGTTGAGGACGGTCACGCCGCGCGCCGCTGCGACACCGAGCGCCCAGAGCCCCTCCTCGACGCCGTCGAGGGTCGGACGCACATCGAGGCGCCCGAGCGCGGCGTCGCCCGGCCCGAGCAGCGAGGCGGCCTCGACGGGGGACATGACCGCGAGCTCGAGTCCGTCGACGCGCGCGTCGGCGAGGGCGAGCGTCGTCGGGCTTGGTCTACGGCAGACCAGCGCGATGCGCATGCGCGTACTGAACCGGAAGCGACGGCTTGCCGCAAGGGCGTTCACCACTGCGTAACGCCGGCGCGACTGCAGGGACTTCGTGCCGATTCGTCACGATCGGTCCCCGTCCGCGGGCGAATCTAGGATCCCGTCTCGTGATCCGCGTTCCCCCGCAGCGGGGTGGCTGGCTCGAGGTCGTCTGCGGGCCGATGTTCAGCGGGAAGAGCGAGGAGATGATCCGCCGGCTCCGTCGTGCCGAAATCGCCGGGCAGCGGGTGCTCCTCTTCAAGCCGCGGATCGACGACCGCTACGACTCGGCCGACGTCGTCAGCCACGCCGGGGTACGGATGTCCGCGGTGCCGGTCGACGGGTGCGTCGAGCTCGTCGCGCGGGCGCGGGGCTGCGACGTCGTGGGGATCGACGAGGTGCAGTTCTTCGAGCCCTCGATCGTCGACGCGGCGCTGGCGCTCGCCGACGGCGGCGTCCGGGTGATCGCGGCTGGGCTCGACCAGGACTTCCGGCGGCTGCCCTTCGGGTCGATGCCGGAGCTCCTCGCGCGCGCGGAGCTCGTCGACAAGCTGCAGGCCGTCTGCCACCGCTGCGGTGGGCCGGCGACGACGACGCAGCGCCTCGTCGACGGCAAGCCGGCGCCGTACTCGGGTGAGACGATCGTCGTCGGCGCGCTCGACTCGTACGAGGCGCGCTGCCGCGACTGCCACGAGGCAGGCGCGGACGCCGTGCAGCTCGTCGCGTAGGGGACGACCGTCGTCGAGCAGATGTCCGACCGAAGTCGGACATCGAATTCGACCTAGTCCCTCAACGCGATCCAGATCGCCTTCAGGTCGGTGAACTTCTCGAGCGCGTGGATCGACTTGTCGCGGCCGAAACCCGACTGCTTGAAGCCGCCGAACGGGCTCGAGATGTCCCCTGCGTCGAACGTGTTCACCCACACGATCCCCGCGCGGATCGCCCGCGCCGCACGGTGCGCGACGTTGACGTCGTCCGTCCAGATCCCGGCCGAGAGCCCGTAGATCGTGTCGTTCGCGATCGCGATCGCGTCGTCGAGCTCGTCGAACGAGATCGCCGAGAGGACGGGGCCGAAGATCTCCTCGCGCGCGATCGTCATGTCGTTCGAGACGGCGTCGAAGATCGTCGGCTCGACGTAGTAGCCGCCGGTGTCCTCGCGCACGCGGCTGCCGCCGAGGTGGAGCCCGGCGCCCTCGCTCTTGCCCGACTCGATGTAGCCGAGCACGCGCGTGAGCTGGGTCTCGTCGACGATCGCGCCCATGCGCGTCTTCGGGTCGAGCGGGTCGCCCGGCGTGATCCGGTCGGCGACCTGCACGACCTTCTCGAGCAGCTCGTCCTTCACCGCCGAGTGGACGAGGAGGCGAGAGCCCGCGTTGCAGACCTCGCCCTGGTTGTAGAAGACACCCCACGCGACGGCGGTGGCCGCCGCGTCGAGGTCACCGCACTCTTTCGTGACGATGTGCGGCGACTTGCCGCCGCATTCGAGCGCGACGCGCTTCATGTTCGACTCGCCCGAGTAGCGGAGGAAGAGCTTGCCGACCTCGGTCGAGCCGGTGAAGGCGATCATGTCGACGTCGGGATGGCGGCCGAGCGCCTGGCCGGCGGTCTCCCCGAAGCCGGGGACCACCTGCAGGACGCCGTCGGGAATGCCCGCCTCGGAGGCGAGCTCGGCGAGCCGCAGCGCCGTGAGCGGCGACTGCTCCGCCGGCTTGAGAACGACGCTGTTCCCCGTCGCGAGCGCCGGGCCGAGCTTCCACGAGCTCATGAGGAGCGGGAAGTTCCACGGCACGACGGCGCCGACGACCCCGAGCGGCTCGCGCACGATCGACACGTGCGCGTCGGGCCCGGTGGGCGCGATCTCGTCGTACACCTTGTCGATCGCCTCGCCGTACCACGCGATGCACTCGGTCGCGAGCGGGACGTCGACATTCGTCGCGTCGCGGATCGGCTTGCCCATGTCGATCGTCTCGAGCAGCGCCAACTCCTCGGCGTGCTCGGACATCAGCCCCGCGAGCTTCTGGAGGACGCGCTTTCGCTTCTTCGGCGCGAGGCGCGACCAGGCGCCGGACTCGAAGGCGGTGCGTGCGCCCGAGACGGCGCGGTCGACGTCGGCCGAGTCGCCAGCGGCGACCTGGGCGACGACCTCACCCGTGATCGGGCTCACGCAGTCGAATGTCTCGCCCGACACGGCATCGACGTAGGCGCCGTCGATGAACGCCTGGGAGCGGATGTCGAGGCCGGCGACGGCGTCGGTGACGCTCCGCGGCCCTTCGGAGATGGTGGTCATCGCATGCCTCCGTCGGTGAGGGTGGCGCCCGCGGTCGCGGGGTCGATCACCAGGATCGTACGCGCGCCCTCGCCGCGACGGAGACGGTCGAACGCGGCCTCGACTCCGTCCAGCGTGTCGAAGTGGGTGACGACGCCGGCGAGGTCGAGCTCGCCCGAGACGGCGAGCTCCGCGAGCCCGGGGAGCTCCGCCGCGGGGTCGCCGGAGCCGTAGTAGGTGCCGCGGAGCGTCTTGTCCGAGAGGAACTCGATCGCGGGCACGCTCGCCTCGACGCCCAAGGGGGCGAGGCCGACGACGACCGCGGTGCCGCCCGGCCGGATCGCTCCCCACGCCTGCCGCATCGTCTCCGGCCGGCCGATCACCTCGAACGCATAGTCGGCGCCGCCGCCCGTGAGCCGCCGGATCGTGCTGACGGGCTTCTCGTCCTCCGACGCGTCGACGAGGTGGGTCGCGCCCTGGGCGGCGGCCAGCTCGAGCTTCGCGGCGACGCGGTCGACGGCGATGATCGGGTCTGCGCCCGCGATCCGCGCCGCGGCGACGACCTGGAGGCCGACGCCGCCGCAGCCGATCACCGCGACCGAGTCGCCCGGCTCGCACGCCCGCCGAGTTCCGCACTGCTCCCATGCCGGTCACGACGCCGCAGCCGAGCAGCGCCGCCTGCCACAGCGGCAGCTCGGGCGTGATGCGGGACGGCGCCGCCCGCGGCGACGACCGTCCGCTCGGCGAAGCACGCGGTCCGCAGCCCGTGCTTCAGCGTCGTCCCGTCGCCGAGCCGGAGGCGGCTCGTCCCGTCCATCAGCATCCCCTTGGCGCCGTGCTCGGCGACGACCTCGCAGAGGTTCGGCTTGCCCGCGAGGCAGTAGCGGCACGCGCGGCACGCGGGCACGAAGCAGAGCGCCACGTGGTCGCCCGGCTCGACATGCGTGACGCCTTCGCCGACCTCCTCGACGACGCCGGCCCCCTCGTGGCCGAGGACGATCGGCCAGTGCCCCTCCCCCAGCTCGCCGTTCGCGTAGCGCACGTCGGAGTGGCAGACGCCTGCCGCGACCACCCGCACGAGGACCTCGCCCGTCTTCGGCGGATCGAGCTCCACGTCCTCGACCGTGACCGGCTCGTTCGGGTGGTGCAGGACTGCCGCGCGCATCCTCATCCGATTCTCCATCGCTCGAGTGCAGCCGAGGTCGAGCTCGACGCCGAGCCCCGGTCCCGGCGGGCGGCGCGACCGTGCCGTCGGGCGCGATCTCGAGCACCTCCGGTAGCAGCCAGTCGCGCCGCTCCGGCGACCAGCCGGGCGGGTCGCACGGCACCTCGACGTACGGGACGGTCGAGAACGCGAGCGCGCCGTGGAGGTTCGCCACGAGCCCGATGCCGTTCGACCACGTGTGCGGCGACCAGCTGCGGCCGTGCAGGTCGCAGAGGGCGGCGATCCGCCTGCACCCGCCGAGGCCGCCGACGAAGAGGACGTCCGCCTGGACGACGTCGACGAGCCCGCGGAGCGCGAGGTCCCGCGCCGCCGCTGCGTCTCGCACGAGCTCGCCGGCGGCGATCCGGATCCCTGTCGCATCGCGGAGCGCCGCGTAGCCCTCGTGGTCGTCCGTGCGGAGCGGCTCCTCGAGCCAGTAGACGCCGAGCTGCTCGAGCGCCCGCGCGCACTGGATCGCCGTCGCGACGTCCCAGCGGGGCGCGCGGTCGCCCGGCATCCGCCAGCCCTGGTTCGCGTCCACCATGATCTCCAGCCGGTCGCCCACGGCCTCACGGACGCGCTCGACGACGGCGATGTCGGCCCGCCACTCGCTCGCCGTGGAAGCGGAGCTTGACCGCGCGCACGCCGCGCTCCACGAGCGCGACGCACCGCTCGGCGCGCTCCGCCGCCCCGACGGGCTCGCCGCTCGACGCGTAGGCGCAGCAGCCGCTCGCTTCGACCGCCGAGAAGCTTCCATGCGGGTTGTCCGAGCGCCTTGCCGACGACGTCCCAGACGGCCACCTCGACCGCCCATGGCCGACCGCCGTGGAAGTCGACCGTCTCGCAGATCTCGCGCGACCGTCTCGGTTCGGAGCGGGTCGACGCCGACGAGCAGCCGCTCGAGCTGGGCACGGTCGGGCAGCCCGTCGCCTCCGGAGGCGACACCCGTGATGCCCTCGTCCGTCCGGACGAGGACGACGGTCGCCCCCTGCTCCGCCCGCGGCACGGGGTCCCAGGCCGCGCGAAACGGCGGGTCGAGCGGGTAGCGGTAGGCGCGGCTCTCGACCGCGGTGATCCTCATCCGCTCACGAGCCGCTGTAGAACGGGCTCTTCAGCTCGTCGCGCCGAGCGACGAGCGCCGCCGCGGCGGCCGGGTCCCGGCCCGCGACGCAGACTCCGATCGCCTTGCGCACGGCCGCGCGGTTCGCCATGCGGACAGCCGTCTCGTCGGACGCCGCCGGGTCGACCCAGACGGCCACGAGGACGAGGAGGTCGCCGGTCGCCTCGATCAGGCCGTCCGCGACGGCGTCGAGCACGCCCTGCGCGATCCCGAGCTGCGCGGCGCCCCAGGTGATCGTCTGGTGGCGATCGTCGGTCGCCGTCGCCTTGTTCATCATCAGCGTCGGCGGCCACACCGGCTCGTAGTCCCGCGGCGTCTCGCCGACGCAGACGAGGACGGGCGTGTGCCCCGGCGACGGGTTCGAGAGCATCGAGACCGCCGACGCGAACGTCGGGCTGCCGCGGCGGGCGAGCACGACGTTGACGTGGCTGCCGTTCGGCGCGTCCCCGCTCCACCCCTCGCCGATGCGCCCGTCGAGCTCCTCGGTCGTCATCGCCCTCAGCTTGTCAGGTCGAGCACGACCCGGAGCGCGCTGCCGTCCTGCATCAGCTCGAAGCCCCGTCCGACCTCGGCGAGCGAGAGCCGGTGCGAGACGAGCCGCTCGAGCGGCAGGCGCCCCGCGCGCCACAGGTCGAGGGTCGCAGGGAAGTCCCGCTCGGGCTTCGACGATCCGTAGATCGAGCCCAGCACGCGCCGCTCCATGCGGGGTATCGTCAGCGCCGGAAGCGACACGACGGCGTCCTCCCGTCGGAATCCCGATCAGGACGGCGGCCCCGCGAGGGCGCGTGGAGAGCACCGCCGCGAGCATGGCCTCCGGCCGCCCCGTCGCCTCGATCGCGTAGTCGACTCCGCCGTTGCTCACCGCCCGGATCGCCTCGGCGGTCTCCTCCGCGGTTCCCGCCCAGACGAACCCCACTCGTTGCGCCGAAGTCACGCGCCGTGTCGAGCTTCGCGGCTACCGCGTCCACTGCGATCACGGGCTCCGCGCCGACCGCGAGCGGCGGCCATCAGCGCGGAAAGACCGACGCCGCCGCATCCGATCACGGCGACACGATCGCCGGGCCGCACGCCCGGCGGTGCGCCAGACGGCGCCGACGCCGGTCGTCACGGCGCAGCCGACGAGCCCGGCGATCTCGAAGGGAACGTCGCGGGGATCGGGACGCAGCAGCGCTCGGGCACGACGCACGCCTCGGCGAACGTCGAGAGGAACGAGTAGTGGTAGACGGGCTCGCCGTCGCGCGAGAGCCGCGTGGTCCCGTCCATCAGCCCGCCGGTGCCCATTGCCGGCCAGGCGGTCGAGCAGAGCCATGGCAGGTCGCGGAGGCACTCCGTCGCACCTGCCGCACCAGGGCGCCCACGAGAGCGCGACGTGGTCGCCGACACCGATCCTCTCGACGCCGGGCCCCACCGCCTCGACGACGCCCGCCCCCTCGTGACCGAGCACGGCGGGGCATCGGGTGGGCGCGGTTCCGTCGATCGCGTTCCAGTCCGAGTGGCACACACCGCTCGCGTGGAGGCGCACGCGAACCTCTTCGGCCCGTGGTGGGGCGAGGTCGAGCTCGACGACCTCGAGCTCGGCACCGACCTCCGCGAGGACGGCAGCGCGCACCGTCATGCCCGGACGGGCGTCGCGCCGCTTCGTCTGTGCGGCTCGCAGCTCCTCGATCGGGATGTGGCAGCGCATGAGGTGGCCCGGCTCGACCTCGGCGAGAGGCGGCTCCTCCGTCTCGCAGATCGTGCCGAGGAAGCGGGGGCAGCGCGTGTGGAAGACGCAGCCCGACGGCGGATCGGCCGCGGAGGGGATCTCGCCCGGGAGCTCGATCCGCGTGCGCTGTGCGCCGTCGATCGTGGGCACGGCGGAAAGGAGCGCCTCCGTGTACGGATGGTGGGGCGGGTCGAACACCGTCTCGGCCGGCCCGAGCTCCATCAGCCGTCCGAGGTAGAGGACGGCGATCCGGTCGGACAGGTAGCGAACGACTCCGAGGTCGTGGCTGATGAAGACGTAGCTCGTCTCCTTGCTCGCCTGGAGGTCGACGAGCAGGTTCAGGATCGCGGCCTGGACGGACACGTCGAGCGCGGAGGTTGGCTCGTCACAGACCACGAGGCGCGGCTCGCCCGCGAAGGCGCGGGCGATCGCGACGCGCTGCTTCTGCCCGCCGGAGAGCGAGGTCGGCCGAGCGGAGAGCGCACGCTCCGGAAGCCGAACCGGCGCTGACCAGATCGTCCGCGCGCGCATCCGCAGCCCCGCCGGTGACGTTCGCGAGCTTTGCGAGCGTGCGCTTCAGCATCCGTCGCACGGAGTGGCGCCGGTTGAGCGCGGAGTCCGGGTTCTGGAAGACGATCTGCAGCGCGGCGACATCGGATGACGACCGCTCAGCGAGCTTCGGCGGCATCTCCCTGCCATCGATCCTGACCTCGCCGGCGCTCGGCTCGACGATCCCGAGCAGGGCTCGGGCGAATGTCGTCTTACCGCTGCCGGACTCACCGACGAGCCCGAGCGTCTCCCCCGGCCAGAGGGCGGCCGAGACGCCGGCGAGCGCCTTGATGTCCCGTCCGTCCTGCGTGAACGTCTTCGCCAGGTTGTCGATGGAGAGCAGCGGCGTTTCTCCGCGCGCGTGCGTCGGCCGCTCGACGGGGAGCGACGCAGTGTCGCGAGGCAGCGTCTGCGCGCGCTCGTGGAAGTGGCAGCGACTCTGGTGCCCGATTCCGATCTGGTGGTCGGGCGGCTTCTCCGTGGTGCAGATCTCCTCCGCCAGCCCGCAGCGATGGACGAAGACGCAGCCGGGGAGCATCGCGCCGATCGGCGGCAGGAACCCGGGGATCGTGTCCAGCTTGCCCCTGTCCTTGCGGAGCCCGCCGCGCGGGATGCACCGCAGCAGGCCGACCGTGTAGGGGTGCCGCGGGTCCTGCAGGATCTGCTCGGTCGGCCCTTCCTCGACGAGCTCGCCGGCGTAGAGCACGCCGATATTCGCGCAGGCCTTGCGAATCAGCCCGAGGTTGTGGCTGATGAAGAGCACGGCGGTGCGGTGCCGCTCCTGGAGCTCGGAGATCAGGTCGACAACCTCCGCCTCGACCGTGGCGTCGAGACCGGTCGTCGGCTCGTCGAGGATCAGCAGGCTCGGGTCGGTCGCGAGGGCCATCGCGATCACGACCCGCTGCTGCATCCCCCCGGAGAGCTGGTGCGGGTAGCGCCGGAGCACCGAATCCGGGTCGGCGATCCGCACCTCGCGGAGCGCGGCGACCGCCCGGTCGCGCGCGTCTGCGCGGCTCGCGTCGCGAAGCCTGAAGACCTCCTCGACCTGCCGTCCGACCCGGAGCGACGGGTTCAGCGCGCTCCCGGGGTTCTGGTAGACCATCGAGACGACGTCGCGCCGATAGAGCCGGAGCGGCTCGCCACGGAGGCCGAGGACGTCCCGGCCGCCGACCTCGAGCGCCCCGCCCGCGACGCGCCCGTTTCGCGGCAGGTACCGCACGATCGCGTGGGCGACGGTCGACTTGCCACAGCCGGACTCGCCGACGAGCCCGTAGCTCGCCCCCTCGTCGACTCGTCAGCGAGATCCCTCGCACGACCTCGCGGTCCCGCCCGCGTACGCGGTAGACGATCTCGAGGTCGCGAAGCGCGAGAGCGGCAGCGGTGGCGGCGACCGGGCTGCAGCGCTCATTCGTCGAGCACCTGCTGAACGGCGTCGGCGACGAGGTTGATCGCGACGACGAGCGACGCGATCGCGAGCGCGGGGAAGATGACCGCCCACCAGGCGAGCGAGATGTCGGCGTACTGCTCCGCGATCTGGAGACCCCAGTCGGGCGAGGGTGGCTGCGGGCCGTACCCGAGGAAGGCGAGCGTCGCGACGGTGAACACCGCGTAGCCCGAGCCGTACCGTCCCCTCGACGATGATCGGCCCGGTCACGTTCGGGAGGATCTCGGCGAACATGATGTACGGCGCGTGTTCGCCTCGCAGCTTCGCGGCCTGTACGTAGTCGAGGTCGCGCTCGGCGAGGACCGCGGACCGGACGGTCCGCGCGACGGGAGGGGTGAAGGCGATCCCGATCACGACGATCAGCTGCCACGAGGAGACGCTGATCCCTTCGTTGCCCGCCGAGAGCGCGGTGAGCACGAGGATCGCGAGCACGATCAGGGGGATCGCGAGCACTGCGTCGAGGACGCGCCCGAGCGACGTTGTCGACCCAGCCGCCGAAGTAGCCCATCACGAGCCCGAGCATCGAGCCGAGCCCGACCCCGAGCAGCGTTGCCGCAGGCGCGACCTCGATGACGCTGCGGGCCCCGACGATGACGCGCGAGAGCACGTCGCGCCCGTTCCGGTCGAGCCCGAACGGGTGGCTCCAGGTCGGCGACTCGTAGCTCGGCGCGAAGCTCTCGTCGATCGGGTCGTACGGCGCGATCAGCTCACCGAAGATCGCGCAGACGACCCAGAAGAGAGTCACGAGCGACCCCGAGCAGGAACGTCTTCGAGCGGAGGATCTGCCTGAGCGTCTCGCGCCGCACGCGGCTCGGGCTGTCGAGGTGGTGCAACGGCGTCTGCGCCGCCGGTGGCCCGTCGACGAGGACGGGCATCGTCGGGACGTTGTCGCTCACTTCTCTGCCCCGAGTCGGATCCGCGGGTTGAGCGCGGCGGTCAGCAGGTCGCCGATCAGCGTCGCGACGAAGTAGATGATCGCCGATGACGAGTACGGCCGCGAGGAGCATCGGGAAGTTCTTCACCTGCGCGGCGGAGAGCGTCAGCAGCCCGATCCCCGGATAGCCGAAGAGCTTCTCGATCGCGACGATCCCGCCGAACATGTACCCGACCTGGGTCGCGACGACCGCGATCGTCGGGAGCAGCCCGTTGCGGACGACATGCGTGCCGAGCACACGGCGGCGCGGCAGACCCTTGAGTGTCGCCGTCCTCGTGTAGTCGGCGGCGAGCGCCTCGATCGTCCCGGCTCGGGTGATGCGCGCGATGTAGCCGAAGAGCACGAGGGCGAGCGCGAGCGCGGGCAGGAAGAGCGAGTCGAGCTTCGTCAGGAACGGCTGGTCGTCGAGGAAGCCCGCGATGCCCGGGAACCAGTCGAGGAACGCGGGACCGAAGATCGCGACGAGGATCGCGCCGAGCACGAAGTCCGGGATCACGGCGAGCGAAAGCCCCGCGACCGTGATCGTGCGGTCGAGCGGCTTGCCGCGTCGCACGGCGGCGATCACGCCGGCGAGGATGCTGAGCGGGACGCAGAGGACGAAGGCGTAGAGCGCGAGCAGCCCGGAGCGCTTGAGGGCTGGGACGAGGTCGTCCGTGACGGCGCGACCGTCGGTGTAGTTCGCGCCGAAGTCGCCTCGCACCGCGTCGCTCAGCCAGTCGGCGTAGCGAACCGGCAACGGGCGATCGAAGCCGAGCCTCTCGTTGAACGCTCCACCGCCTCGGGGGTCGCCTCGCGTCCGAGGACGAGCCGGCCCGGATTCCCCGGCAGCACCTGCGCAGCGGCGTAGACCATCATGCTCAGCAGCAGCAGGGAGATCGAGGCCGAGCGCGATGCGGTTGAGCGTGTAGCGGAGCCACGGGGTCGGTGGATGTGCCGGGGGAGCCGGCCCGGTGGCCGGCTCCCCGCGAGCCGCTACGAGACGCGTCACGCCGCGGAGGTTGACGACGGAGATCCCGTCCGGGACGTAGCCCTTGACCTTCGAGGCCGTGCCGGCGATGTAGCTGTAGAAGTACGAGTAGATGACCGGCGTGTCCTTGAGCAGCGCGAGCTGCATCTGCCTCGCGATGCCGGCGTCTGATCCGCGAGGCTCGGCGACGCCTCGAAGCTCTCGATCATCCTGTCGAACACCCTGTTCGTGTACCGCGCGGCGTTCCACACGCCGCCCGACTTGAGTGCCGCGTTCAGGTAGGTGAGCGGTGTCGCCCGGGCCCCGTAGTCGACGATCCCGAAGTCGACGCCGAGCCAGGGAGCCAGCTTGCCGCTCGCGCCGAAGCTGACGCCGTCGAAGTACTGCGCGCTCGTGAACACCTTGACCGTGCAGTTGACGCCGATCTGCTTGAGCGCCTGGGCGACCCGCTGGGCGTAGTCGGGCATCTCGAACGCTCGGTAGCAGTTGAGCGTCACGCTGAGGTTCTCCTTGCCCCGGCCGCCTTGAGCAGCGCCCGCGCCTTCGCGAGATCCTGCTTGCGCTGCGGCACGCGACTTGTCGGTGAACGCGTAGCCCGGCCAGAGCGGGCTGTCGTTCCCGACCTCGGCGAACTTGCCCCACAGGCCCTGCGCGATCTGGGGCCGGTTGAGCGCGAGCGCGAACGCCTGCCGCACGCGCGCGTCGTTGAACGGCGCCTTCTTCGTGTTCATGTGCAGGTAGCGGTGCGTTCGGCGTCCGCAGCGCGATCGCCTTGTCGCCGACCTGCTGGGCGCCCTGGTAGGAGAGCTGCACGGCGAGGTCGATCTGACCGCTCTGGAGCGCCGTGGTCGCGTGCCTGATCCTCGAGGATCTGCCATTCGACGGTGTCGATCGAGGGTTGCCCGCCCCAGTAGGTCGGGTTCGCCTCGAACGTGAACCCGGCCGCGCCGCGGTTCTCCTTCAGCTTGAACGGGCCGGTGCCGTTCATCTTCGACGTCCACTCGCCCGGCTTCGAGAGGTCGGCACGGGATCTTGTACGACCTCGGCAGGATGATCGCCTGGTAGGTCTGCTGGCTGAGTCGCGTACGGGAAGAACCCGTTCGGCGCGGCGAGGTTGAACTGCACGCCGTTCGCTGCCGACCTTCTTGACCCCGACGATCACGCCCTTGTAGGACGACAGCGCCTGCGAGTCCTTCGTCAGGAGCCGCTTGAACGTCGCCACGACGTCGTCCGGCGTGAGCGGCGTGCCGTCGTGGAACCTGACGTTCCGGCGGATCTGGAACGTCCACGTCTTCGCCTTGTTCGACGCCTTCCACGACGTCGCGAGCCGCGGCACGAGCCGCGAGTTCTTGTCGGCGAAGACGAGCTGCTCGCCCGCCATGTGCGAGACGGCGAGCGCGCCGAGCGACTGCAGCAGCGGCGGCTCGAGCGAGCCGTCGGCGCTGGGCGAGCCCACGCGCAGCGTGCCGGCGGTCGTGCGCACCTGACGCTGCGGTGCGGCGGTGGCGAGTGGCACGCCCGCGATCAGGCTCATGAGCGGGAGCGACATCCCGAGCACCGAGCCGCGCTGCAGCAGCTCGCGTCGGGTGACCGTGCCTTCCCGGTACTCGTCGATCAGCTCGTTCTCGAACTCGCCCGCGCTCTTGCGATAGGCGTCGAGCTCCTCGCGGGG
The DNA here is from genome assembly GCA_963706915.1 of uncultured Actinomycetes bacterium. Taxonomy (GTDB): domain Bacteria; phylum Actinomycetota; class Thermoleophilia; order Gaiellales; family Gaiellaceae; genus Gaiella. Next base: position 258,946 of record CAVPOH010000001.1, on the reverse strand, counting down.
ATAACGCATCGATCCTCCTCCTTCGTCAGCGCCGCTCCTCGAGGCACTGACCGTTGCGTGGCGTGACCGGGCGAATGACGCATCTGAGCATGCCCGGCGCGACAGGGCAAGGGCGCTCGATCGTGACGCGCCACGAGACGAACGCCTGAAGCTCATCGGTGGATTGGCAAGCCGCTCCTTTCCGCGTGACGTCGTTGGTGACATAGACGTCAAAGCGAGACGATAGTCCGTTGGGCTGGGTGCGAGCAGGGCCCCTTGACCGTGCGCCGCCGCCCGCACTACCGTCGGTCACGTGAGCGGACGCGGGAATCCGGAACGGCCCGTGCCGCCCGAGTTGTTCGGCCAGGAGTCCACGTACCGCGCGACCCGACTCCCGGTCGACCTCGCATCGACGCTGATCCCCGACGCCTACACGTCCGCGGAGTTCCATGCGCTCGAGCAGGAGCGGGTCTTCGGCACCGCATGGGTTCCGGTCTGCGTGACCGACGAAGTCCGCGAGCCTGGCGCCTTCGTCGTCGTCGAGGTCGGTGGACGCTCGCTGATCGTCTGCCGCAATCGCGACGGCGCGCTGCGGGCCCATCACAACGTCTGTCGCCACCGCGGGTCGCGGCTCGTGTCCGGGCCCGGGCGTGTGGAACGGTTCTTCCAGTGCCCCTACCACGCCTGGGCCTACGACCTCGACGGCACGTGCCTGGGGACGCCGCTCTTCACGCCGGAGGCCGGCATCCCGGAGGAGCAGCACGGGATGTTCGACATGTCGGAGGTGAAGGCGTTCGACCGGGCCGATCACGGGCTCCACCCCGCCCGCGCCGCGGAATGGGGCTGCCTGGTCTTCGTCTGCCTCGACGCGTCGGCGCCGGAGCTGGGGGACGAGCTCGGCGACCTGCCCGGGAGGCTCGACGGATATCGGCTCTCCGAACACCGGCTCGTGCGCTCCGTCGAGTACACGATCGGCGCGAACTGGAAGCTCGTCGCGGAGAACTTCATGGAGTACTACCACCTGCCCTGGGTTCACCCCGGGCTCGTCAAGGTGTCGCCGATGAGCGCTCACCACCGCTGGCAGGGCGCGGGGATGTACATGGGGTTCTGCACCTCCCCGATCGCGTCGAACACGGAGGAGGGCGGCTGGCAGGGACTACCGGCGATGACGGGCCTCGACGCGGACGACGCCGAGAGCGCCCGTTTCGCGTGGGTGTTCCCCTCGGTTGCGGTCAACGCGCTCCCAAACCACACCTTCCTCCTGCTGACACGGCCGCTCTCGGCCGACACGACCGCGGAGGTCGCGTACCTGCTCGTGCCGCCCGAGTCGCAGACCCTGCCCGAGGCCGACGGCGCCGTCGAGGAGCTCCTCGCCTTCTGGGACGGCGTCAACCGGGAGGACATCGCGATCGTCGAGCGCGTCCAGAGAGGGCTCGCGGATCCCGCCTATACCGGTGGGCGGATGTGCTACCGGTTCGAGGAGCCGGTGCACCGGTTCCAGAACATGGTGATCGACCGGATGCTTGGCATCCGCCGCGTTCCGAGCGGCGACCCGGATCACTAGCGTCGGGGAAGCGAAGGACACCTCGGAGCGGGGATGCCGGAGCGAGCTCATGTACTCGACGTTCCGGCTCGGACGGCGCCGCCGATGGCGGCGGAGAGCTCGTCCGCGGCCCTGACCAGGAGGGACGCCGCGTCCTCGAGGCGACCGTCGAAGCGAAACAGGGGGCCCGAGACGTTGAGTGCGGCCACGACCGTCCCGGCCGGACCGCGGATCGGTGCGGCAGCGGCGACGAGTCCCGGCTCGAACTCCTCACGCACGATCGCGTAGCCGCGCGCCGCCACCTCCTCGATGGTCGACCGGTGCATCGCGAGCCCGACCGAGTCGAGCTCCTCCGCCTCGAGGTCGGATACGAGCACCCGCCCGGCTGACGTCGTCGCGACGGGGGTGAGCCCTCCCACGCGACCTGGCGCGTACAGCGCATGCGGAGGCGACTCCGCGAGCAGCGTGAGCACCGACCCGCCCTGGCGGACGGAGAGGTGCACGCTCTCCTCCAGCTCACGTACGAGCGCGCGCATCACCGGAGGCGCCGCCGCGAGCAGGCGCGCGTCGCCCGCCCGAGCGGCCATGGCGAACGGGCGCCAGCCAAGGCGGTACGCGAGGCTCGCGGGGTCCCGCTCCACGTAGCCGTGCTCGGCGAGGGTCTGCAGCGTGCGCGAGACCTGGCTCTTGTCGTCGCCGAGCAGCTCCGCGAGCCGGACGACCCCGAGCCCGCCTCCGGCGTCGTCGGCGAGCACCTCCAGGATCGCGAGTCCACGGGTGAGGGCGGCAGTGCCGGGGTTCACGGTCGAATTGTCATGGCTGGCTCGGCCAAGATGCAACCCGACTTGAAGGTCGAGCTGCTCGCCACCGGACTGACGCGCGACGAGCAACGCGTCTGTGACGTGATCGCGTTGCGCTTCTGCCGCTAGCGGGAGTTGCCTGCGAGCTCGACGAACCGCTCGATGATCGCCCGGCCGGCCGGATGCTCGTCGTCCCATTCCTCGGGGTGGAACTGGGTGCCCCACCACGGACGGTCCTCGACCGCGAGCGCCTCGACCGCACAGGCGTCGCTCGAGGCGAGCACCCGCACCCCGGCGGGAAGGCGTATGACCTCGTCCTCGTGGCTCTGGTAGGCGTCGAAGCGCGGCGCGAGCCCGGCGAGAAGGTCCGAGTCGTCGGCGACGTCGATCGGCCGATAGCCCCGGGTGGCCTGACCCGCCGGGCCGACGACGCCCCCGAGGGCACGGGCGAGCATCTGCATCCCCGCGCAGATCCCGAGCACCGGGCCCGGATACCGGCGGAGCTCCTCGTAGAAGCGACCGAGCGAACGCTGGTGGTGCAGCGCCCACGGGTCGGTCGAGCCGGACAGGACGAGCGCGTCCGCGGACGGCGCCTCGACCGCGTCGTAGGGAGCGCTCTCGACCTCCCCGCAGACGACGGCGGCGATGCGAGCGCGAGTGGCTTCGTAGCGCTCGCGGCGCTCGGGCGTGAGACCGCCGGCACGCTCGGTGACGACGAAGAGAACGTTCAATGGTCGACGTCCCGGAGCTCGCCCTTGCGACGCTCGACGAACGCGTCGAGGCGCTCGGCGCGATCGGGCTCGAGGGCGGGTTGCTCGTACCGCTCGAGGGCCTCCTGCCAGACGCGAGTGGCGCGCTCTTCGACCGTCGGCGAACCGGCCGCCTCCCAGCTCTCGTAGTTCTGCCAGTTCGACACGAGCGGCTCGTAGAACGCCGTCTCGTACCGCGCGAGCGTGTGCGGCGAGCCGAAGAAATGGCCGCCGGTCGGAACGTCCGCGATGGCAGCGACACCGTCCCGGATCTCGTGCTCGTCGACCGTGTCGGCCGGGCCGATCGTCACGGTGAGCATCTGCAGCATCTCGACGTCGAGCACGAGCTTCTCGAACGAGGCCGTCAGGCCCCCTTCCATCCAGCCTGCACCGTGGTAGACGAGATGCGCGCCGCCGAGGACCGCCGACCAGAGCGACATCTGCGATTCGTAGGCGGCCTGGGCGTCGAGCGCGTTCGAGGCGCTCGCGTTGCTCGCTCGATAGGGGACGTCGTAGAGCCGCGCGAGCTGTCCGGCCGCGATCGTGGCGCGGGCGTTCTCCGGCGTGCCGAACGCCGGGGAGCCGCTTCGCATGTCGACGTTGGAGGTGAACGCGCCGTAGACGACGGGCACGCCGGGGCGCACGAGCTGCGTGAGCGTGATGCCGGCGAGCGCTTCGGCGTTCTGCTGGACGAGCGCCGCGGCCAGGGTCACAGGGGTCATTGCCCCCATCAGGGTGAAGGGCGTGATGACCGCCGGCTGGCCGTACTCGGCCATCGCCATCAGCCCGTCGCTCATCGCCTCGTCGAAGCGTCGCGGCGAGTTGACCGAGATGATCGTGAGGACGCACGGGTCGTCGACGACCTCCTCGAGCGTGAGGCCCCGCGAGATCGCCATCATCTCGATCCCGTCGAGCGTCCGTTCCCGTCCGATCGCGAGGCAATGGAACGCGCGGTCCGTGTACACGAGATTGGCTCGGTAGGTGTCGAGGTGCCGCGTCGGCGCCGGGAGCTCCTGCGGCGAGGTCGGCTGGTTCCCGACGAAGTGGATCACGTCGAACGCACTGCGCGAGCTTCACGAGCGTGACGTAGTCCTCGAGAGTTCCCCGTTCGGCGGCCCCGAACGCGGTCGGAGACGGTCGGAGGCCCGGCGACGAGCCCGAACGCGATCCGGTCGCCTGCCGACCTCCAGCCGGCGCATCGGGTTCCGCGGGGTGACGACGAACTGCGAGGGCGCGGTCGCGACGGCGTGGTCCACCACCTCCGAGGGGATGCGGACGAGACCGGTGTCGTGATCCACCAGCGCGCCGGCAGCGGCGAACGTCGCCCGCGCCGCGCCACCCATGAACTCGACGCCGACCTCCTGGAGCAGCCGAAGCGATGCCTCGTGCACGGACGTCGACCTGCTCCTCATCGAGCAGCGCGACAGGAGCGAAGCAACTCCTCGGCGAGCCGCCGGCAAAGGGCGCAGCCCGCCGACGTCCCTCGCGTCTCGCGGTCCTCTCTGTCCGTGCCCGTCGGGTCAAGCCCAAATCCGCCAATCAACTTACAACCAGAGTTGCAGTATGAACGGCGGGGATCCTGGGCGCCAGTCGGGCTCAGACGGCGTCGAGCAGCTCGTCCGCGTACGTGATGCCGGTCGCGGCGCATGCCGCGCGGGCCGGGCTCGTAGTGCCCCATGCGCCAGAGCGCGGGCGAGTACACGTGGATCGACGTCGCCGGCGGCGACTCGCCGCCCGGGTGACGGACGCCGTGGATGTCGGCGGCATCGAAGTCGAATGTCCCGCCCGCCGTGTGCACGGTCGTCCGCTCGCGCACCCACCCGTCCTCCTCCACGCGGAACCAGTCCTCGAAGAGCATCCCCTCGCACACGCAGACGGCACCCGACGAGCGGTCGTGGTCGTGGTAGCCGGTCCGCTGCCCGTCGACCCAGCAGATGAGCCAGACGTCGAGGTTCGGGTCGCGGTAGAGCTGCCGGTAGAAGCGCGTTTCCGCGTCGTACTGCGCGTACGGGCGCCAGAGCTCCTCCGCCCCGACGATCTCGCAGGCCAGCCGCACCATCGACTTGCGGTCGAGATCGACGTCGGCAGACACCCGGTCGCGAACCCACGTGCGAGATCTCGGTCATCGCAGGAGCGCCCCCGGTGTCTCGATCTGGAGAAGTCGGGCGACAGCATCTCCGAAACCCCGGACGGCGTGCAAGGTCGAATGGGCGTCCACGACAGGCATGTCACTGCCGTAGACGAGCTGCCCCGCGCCGAAGGTCTCGATGCAGAGCTCGATCGCCCGCCGACCGTGGGTCGCCGTGTCGAAGAAGACGCCGGGATCGAGCGCCGAACGGACCTCGACGCCGCGGTGCGTGAGGCGCTCGAGCAGGAACGGCGCGCCTCCGGCGAGGATCGAGAACACGACGCGTGCAGCGGGGAGGCGCTCGCGCCCGTCCGCCAGCCACGCGAAGTACGCGCGCTGCATCTGGCCCGCGTAGCCGATCGTCCAGCCCCACCACGCGGGTCGGCCCTGTGGGACGGGGCCTTCGGTCTCGGGGTGCACGAAGAGCACGCCGCCGGCGGCGTCGACTTCCCGGAGGAGCGATGCGTTCGCCTCCGGCTCGAGCAGGGCCGAGGCGCCGACCGACGTACCCGCGAACCCGTCGAGGACCCGCGACGGAGCGAACGCCCGGATCCGGCCGACCGACGCGCCGACGACGTCGCGGATGCCCTCGACCCAGGCGAGCTCGAGCTCCTCGCGCGCGGCCGGCTCGAGTGCCTCGAGCCCGAGCGTCGTCTGGAGCGAGACGACCGCCACCTCGATCTCGTCGTGGTCGAGTGCCGCGAGGCGGTGCTCGAGGTCGTGGCGGCGGAGGTCGAGCTCACCCGTTCCCTCCGGCGTTGTCAGGGCGGTGCCTCGGAGGAACGGCACCTCGGTCCGCGCGCGGAGTGCGTCGACGAACGACGCCGGCAAGAGGTGCTGGTGGAGGTCGAAGCTCGTCACGACCCGAGCCGACGCCCGGCGACGAGCTCGACGAGCGGCTCGAGGTCGGGCAGCGGATCGCCCGCGCCGACGAACGGGACGACGTCGCGCACCGAAGTGCGGGCGTTCGCCGTCCCCGCGCCGAGCCGCTCGCCGCGCAGGTCGCACGCCTGGGCCGCGACGAACAGCTCGACCGCGACGACGCGGCGGCCGAGCCCGACCTGGTCGGCGAGGCGGCGGGCCGCGAGCGGCGCCATCGTCATCCGGTCCTCGATCCCCTCCGCCTGCGTCGTCGAGACGAGCTCGAGGGAGACCGGCTGGGCGAGCAGGCGCGCTTCGGCGGCGAGCGCCTGGGCGGCGATGCCGATCTCGCTCAGGGCGCTCTCGGCGAGGCCGGGCCGCTCCCCGAGGCCCTCGGGCAGCCCCGTCAGCGGCGCCTGGAGGAGCTTGAGCGAGCGCTCGGCCGCGCTCGTGAGCGCCTGCGCGAGCACCAGGCGGGCGAGGTCGAGCGCGGTGGCGAGCGGCGGCGGTCTCGAAGTTCCCGACCGAGACGAGGCGCTCCTCGTCGACGACGACGAGCGGGTTCGACTGGTGCGCGTTCAGCTCGCGCTCGACCTGCTCGGCGACGTAGTCGAGCGCGTCGCGGGCGGCGCCGTGCAGCTGCGGCAGCGTCCGGAAGCTCAGCGGATCCTGGAGCGAGCGCGTCGAGACCTCGCTGCCCGCGACCAGCGCTCTCGAGCCGGTCGAGCGTCACCTGGAGACCGGGCGACGGCCGGGTCGAGGCGAGCGCCGGATGGAGCAGCGACTCGCGGTTCGCGCCGAGCGCCTCGAGGTCGAGCGCCCCGGCGACGTCGAGCGAGTCGAGGAGCGCCTCGCGCATCGTGGACGGCGAGCGCCGCGTGGCCGGCCGAGAACGCGTTCTGGTTAAGAAGGGCGATGCCCTCGCCGGGGGCCGGTGCCTCGTCGCCGAGGAGGCCGACGTGCGAGGTCGGCCGTCTGCGCGAGGTCGCGCCTGCCCGACGGAGCCGAGCGAGCGCACGGCAGGGAGGGCGTCGTCGTTGAGTGCCTCGACGATGCGCTCGGCGAGCTCGGGCCGTGCGCCGGAGAGCCCCCGTGCGAAGGCGTTCACGAGCCGAGCCGCCGCGGCTCGGACGACGTCGCGCGGTAGCGGCGGTCCCTGCGCGATCAGGTGCTGGCGCAGGAGGAGCGCGTCGTGATCGTCGTCCGCGACACGAAAGGACTTGCGGACGCCGACGCCGGTGGTGACGCCGTACGCCTCCACCCCGTCCGCCAGCGTGCGCTCCACGACCGCGCGCGCCGCCGCCATACGGCGCGTGGCCGCCGAAGCCAGCCGCACGGGCTCGCCGTCGCGCGCGACGCGGACGACGTCCTCGATCGTCAGCGAGTCCCCTGAGACGACGATGGTCATGCGGAGCAGCGGGCGCACATCGGGGTCGCATCATCGCCCACGCGCGCGGGGGCCGACCAGTAGTGCGACGACGGAGGCTCCGGCGGCGAGCAGCACGATCGTCCCGCCCGGCGGCAGGTCGCCGTAGTAGGAGAGCGTCAGGCCGGCAAGGACCGACCCGAGCCCGAACGCCATCGCCAGACCGAATGTCGAGCGGAGGCTCCACGCGACGCGCTGCGCCGCGATCACCGGCAGCACCATCAATGCGGCGATCAGGAGGATGCCGACGATCCGCATCGAGATGCCGACCGTGAGCGCGGCGAGCACGGCGACGATCGTGTTCATCAGGCCGACGCGAACGCCCGCGACCCGGCTGCCCTCCTCGTCGAGCACCGCGCCGACGAGGCCGCGGTAGAGGAGCGCGATCGCGCCGAGAGAGGTGAGCCCCAGCGCGAGCACGACCCAGAGGTCGCTCCACGTGACGGTGAGGATCGAGCCGAAGAGGAACTGGAACAGCCCGACGTCGAGCCGGTCGGCCGCCGAGACGAGAACGATGCCGAGCGCGATGCCCGTGTAGAAGACGAGCGCGAGTGCCTGGTCGCCAGCCGTCCCGCCGCGCGACCGCAGCCACTCGATCGCGAGCGCACCCGTCACCGCGAAGGCGAGCGCGGTCAGCACCGGCGAGACGTCGAGCAGGTACCCGGCCGCGACACCGGCGAACGCGACGTGGCCGAGGCCGTCGCCGACGAGGGACTGACGGCGCTCGACGAGGAAGAACCCGACGGCCGGCGCGAGGACGCCGACGACCGCGCCGACGGCCAAGGCGATGCGCATGAACTCGAGGTCGAGCATCCGGTCAGTGCACGTGGGACGGGTCGTGCCAGAGCGCGGGCAACTCGGCGGGTGCGCCGTCGAAGACGATGCGGCGACGGACGAGGACGAGCCGGGAGACGACGTGCTCCACGGCGCCGAACTCGTGCGAGACGTAGAGGATCGTGACGCCGAGCTCGGCGCGGAGCTCGGCGAGGAGCGCGGCGAGCGACTCCTGCGACTCGGCGTCGACGCCCGTGGTGGGCTCGTCGAGCGCGAGCAGCGCGGGCTCCGTCGCGAGCGCCTTCGCGATGTACGCCCGCTGCTGCATGCCACCGGACAGCGTCCGCAGCGGCGAGCCGGCGCGATCGCCGAGGCCGACCCGCTCGATCGCGTGTGCGACCGCCGCCCGATCCTCGGCGCGGAGCGGCCCGAACGGCCCGCGGACGGCGAGGCGCCCTGCCTCGACGAGCTCCCGCACCGTCACCGGCGTGCCGGACAGCAGCTGTGACCGCTGGGCGAGGTAGCCGATGCGCGGCCCGCCGCGGGCGCCGGGGGGCTGCCCGAAGACGCGCACGCTCCCCGACGCCGGCCGCTCGAGCCCGAGCGCCAGCCGCAGGAGCGTCGTCTTCCCACCGCCGTTCGGGCCGGCGATGCCGACGAACGCGCCCTGCTCGACCGAGAGCGACACGTCCTCGAGCGCGGGCGGCCCCCCGCGATACGCGAACGAGACGCCGTCGAGCTCGATCGCCGGAGTCGTGCTCACGTGCATCCGAGGGCTGCGCGCAACGCGGCGAGATTCTCGCGCATGACGCTGAAGTAGTCGGCGCCCCGCTCCCGCTGCTCGGACGTGAGCCCCTCGAGCGGATCGAGGACCGCGGTCGACACCCCTCCCTCGCGCGCGACCGTCTCGGCGAGCCTCGCGGATACGAGCGGCTCGAAGAAGACCGTCGTCGCACCGGTCTCCCGCACCGTGGCGACGAGGCGCTCGATGTCCTTCGCAGCCGGCTCCGCCTCCGGCGTGACGCCGACGAGCGGGACCTGCTCGAGGCCGTACCGGTCCGCGAGATAGGCGAAGGCGGCGTGGCTCGTGACGATCTCGCGGCGCGCGCAGTGCGCGAGACCGCGGCGGAAGTCCCGGTCGAGCGTCTGGAGCCGCCGCACGAGGGGCACCGCAGCCTGCGGTCGCCCGAGCGCGCCGGCGATCGCCCGGGCGACCCGCGCGTAGCGGATCGGATCGAGCCAGACGTGCGGATCGCGCCCCTCTGCGCCGTCGATCGACTGGACGGCGTCGAGGACGTCGAGCGAGGCCCCGTCGCGATCCCCGACGGCGTCTTCGACGGCGGGCTGGAAGCCGCCGCCCGCGTAGACGACGAGTGCCGCATCGCGGAGCCGCTCGACGTCGCGCGCCGTCAGCTCGAGGTCGTGGGGCTCGGCGCCCGGCGGCGTGAGGTCGTCGACCGCGGTTCCGGCGGACGCGACCTGCTTCGCCGCGAAGGCGAGCGGATAGAAGGCGGCGACGACGGCGTCCTTCGACTGGCCGCTCCTGCCGCAGCCCGACATGGGCACGGCGACCGCGGCGAGCCAACAGACGAGAACGATTCTCGAAAGCACAGCGGCGCGAGCGTACCAGAGATTGAGAATCGATATCATCTGCGCGATGACCTGGTCCGATCACGCGCTCGCCGGGCTCAGCGCCGCCGGGCTTCGCCGCGGCGGGGCGCGTACGGCGGTCGTCGCCTTCCTCGACGAGCAGCGATGTTGCCTCTCCGCGCAGGAGATACACGAGGGGATCCGCGCAGAGGGTGGCGCCGTCGGGGTCGCCAGCGTTTACCGGGCGCTCGAGACGCTCGCGGCGCTGCGGCTCGTCCAGCGCGTCGACGTCGGTGACGGTGTCGCGCGCTTCGAACCGTCGGGCGGTGGCGGTCACCATCACCACCATCACCACCTCGTCTGCGGCGACTGCGGCCGGGTGGAGCCGTTCACCGACGACCGGCTGGAGCGCGAGCTCGCAGGCGCCGCCGGCCGCCTCGGCTATGCAATGGAGCAGCACGAAGTGGTGCTCCGCGGCGCCTGCGCAGACTGCCGCAACGTCTGAGCGTCAGCCGTCGCCGGATCCGCCTGCCGGCGGCGTCGCCGCCTGCGCGAGCGCGACGGCCGCTCGACGCTCCGCGGTCAGCTCGCGGATCACGATCTGCGCGGACGCCGTGAGTGGCACTGCGATGAGGGCGCCGACCACGCCGAGCAGCGCAGCTCCGACGATCACGCTCGCGATCACGAAGAACCCCGAGATCTCGGCTGCGCGCCCCTGGATCGTCGGCTGGAGGACGTAGTTCTCGACCTGCTGGTATCCGATGCAGACCGCCAGCATCACGAGCGCCTGCGGAAGGCCCTGCGTCAGCGCGACGAGCGAGAGGATCACGGCGGCGAACGTCGCGCCGATCTGCGGGATGAGCCCGAGCAGCCCCGCCACGATCCCCAGGGCGAGCGCGAACGGCACGCCGAGCAGCCACGCCGCCGTCCCCTGCACCGTGCCCGCGATGCCGGCGATCACGATGGCGCCGATGGCGTACCGGCCGATGGTCCGCGTGATCCGCTCCTCGAGCATCAGCATCCGCGACGAGTCGCGCGGGAAGAGGACGCTGTGGAGGGACCGAGAGAGATTCGGCAGGTCGATGACGAGGAAGAGCGTCATGAAGACGATCGTCACCGCCCCGAGACCGAACCCGAAGATCCTGCCGCCGAACTCGAACGCATCGCCGAGCTTGGAGGGAAGGTCGGCTGCGAGCGACTCGGCCCGCGTCTGGAGCTCGTCTCCGAGATTGGTCCGCTCGTCGATCTGCCGGAACAGGTCCGAGCCGCGAATCCGCTCGACGATGTTCGGCAGGTCCTCGATCAGGTCGCGCACGGCCGCGACGAACGGGCTGACGAGGAGGTACCCGAGCAGGCCCACGACCGTGACCAGGCCGAGCACGACGATCATCGCCGCGTTGCCGCGCTTCATCCCCGCGCGCTCCTCGAGCCAGCCGACGGGTGTCGAGAGAACGATCGCGAGGAAGAGCGCGATGAAGATCCAGAGGACCGCCTGCCGAGCCGCGATGAACGCCCAGACGAATGCGATCGTGCCGAGGACGGTGGCGATCGTGCGCGTCGAGACGGTGATCTCGACGCGCTTGGCAGGCGGCTCCGGAGTTGCCACGCAGCGAGTCTAGGACCCGCGTCGGCGGGTCACGGATGCGGCGCGGCTAGGTGACCGGCATCGTCGAGCGCGAGATGCGGACGTCGCCGCTGACGGTCTGGACCTTGAGCTCGACCTGCGGGTCGTCCGAGCCGATCTCGGGGGGATGGCTGACGTCGAGGTCGGACTGCATGGTCCCGCTGACCGACTGCGCGTCGATCCAGAGGGCCAGGCCGGGTCGCGCCGCGATGCCGACGTCGCCCGAGACGGCGCTGACCCGCACGTCCGCGCCGATGGACTCCAGGTCGACGTCGCCCGACACGGCCTTCACGTTGACGGTGTCGTCGGTGCGGCCGAGCCGCACGTCGCCCGAGACGGTGCCGACCTGCGCCCGGCCGGCGACGAAACGGACGTCGACGTCACCGGAGGCACCCTTGGACGTGAGGGGGCCGTGGATCCGGCCTGCGGACAGGTCGCCGCTCGCGGTGTTGAACACGAGCGCATGCGCGTCGTCGAGCGACGCGTCGCCCGACGCCGAGCGCACCTCGACCTCGCCGAGCGTGCCGCGCGCCTCGAAGTCGGCGCTGTGGGACGAGAGCTCGACGTCGGTGCCCTCGGGGCAGCGGATCGCGATGCGGAGCTCGGGGCTCCGGCCGAGAAAGCCGAACCGCCCCTCACGCTTCGGGACCTCGATCACGATCTGGTGCCGCCCCGACCGCTCCGTCGCCTCGACGCGCGTCTCGTCGGCGGCCTGGCGAGACCCCTCGTCGCCGCGGAGCGGGGTGACGTCGACGTCGACGCGTGGCTCGTCCCACGTGTCGACGACGACGAGCCCCGCGGGGGAGGAAATCCGGATCGCGGCGGGATCCGGTGTCTCGAAGACCGGCATGACTCAGACCCGCACCATGCGCGCGGGGGCGGACGGGCGGACGTCGACGCGACCGTCGCCGCGGCGCCGCGGGCGGCGGCGCTCGACGGGGTCGGGGTCGAGGGGACCGAAGAGTGCGAACGAGAACATGGCTGCTCCTTTGGCTCGGCCTAGCTCCGGGCGAATCCCTGGAGGCGGTTGGACGACCGTCGCGTGGTGCGCGGCTCCACGGCGCGCGCGAGTGCACGGACGATCCAGGCATTTGCGGAGACTCCTTCGCGGGACGCCGCGATCTCGATCCCGGCCTTCAGGCCCTTCGGGGAGACGAAGCGTGATCCGGGCACTCAGGTCGTCGCCCGGCGCCGGCGGCTCGCCCGGCTCCTCCGGGTCGTCGACGTAGACGAGCTCGGGGTCGCGCCCCGCCAGCCGGACCTCGACGTGACCGTCGCGGAGCTGCCCGTTGAGCGTCAGCGCCGCCTCCGAGAGGAGGTCGATGACGCGCAGGCGCAGCGAGGGCTCGACCGTGTCGGACAGCCGCCGCAACGCATCGATGACCTGCTCGTCGCCGAGCGCCGCCGCCGCGGCCTGGAGGTCCTGGCGGATCCCGTCGATGTGAATCTCCATGCGCGGCAGTATGACATCACAATGATGTCACGTCAAGTGCAGATGTGCAGTCATCTCGGTGCGACGATGCCGTCAGAGCGACGCAGGCTATTCAGGAGGGCGGAAAACCGCACCGGTGCTGGCCTGCGCGTCGTCTACTGTTCGAGCCCTCCGGCTTGCGGCGAGCGCCCGCCGGACGCGAATCCCGCCCCCGCGTCCCCGGGGCGGCACCCGGACACTTCGACCCTGCGCGCAGCGCGCCCGGAGGACTCACCGCCCGTGAAGCACGTCGACCCGCCCGATCTCACGCTCTGGCCGACGATCCGGCACCTCTACCCGCTCTGGCGGGCACAGTGGCGGCTCGTCACGATCGGCCTGTCGTGCGCGCTCGTGTTCACGGCATTTTCGCTGCTCATCCCGATCCTCGTGCAGCGGACGATCGACAACGCGATCGACGGTGACGACCGGTCGCTGCTCGTCCCGTACCTCGCGGCTATCGTCGTCGTCGCCACGCTGCGCTTCGGGATCAACTTCACGCGGCGCTACGCGACGGCGCGGATCGGCGTCACGGTCGAGGCGCGGCTCCGCGCGAAGCTCTACGACGCGTACCTGCGCTTCCCGCGGGCGTTCTACGACCGCCACGCGACGGGCGAGGTCATCAGCCGCGCGACGAACGACATCTACCCCGTGCGCTACTTCATCGGCTGGGGCGTCGTCCAGGCGATCCAGAGCATCCTCATGCTCTCCGGCGCCGCGATCGTCCTCGTGTCCGTCAACGCGAGGCTCGCGCTGGTGGCCGCGCTCTGCATGCCGCCGATCGCGATCCTCACCTACTTCTTCGCGCACCGTGTCTTCCCGATCTCCCGCGAGGTCCAGCGGAAGAAGGGGCACCTGACGGAGGCCTCCGACGAGGTCGTCGTCGGCATCGAGATGGTGCAGGCGTTCGGCCGCGAGGACGACGTGCGCGACCGCTTCTCCGAGCGCGCGGAGGCAGTCCGCAAGGAGACGATGCGGCAGGCCTCGATCGAGGCGCGCTTCCTTCCCGGGCTCATCTTCCTCCCCACGCTCGGCATCGCCGCCGTTCTCTTCTTCGGCGGCCAGGACGCGATCGCGGGGAACCTCACGATCGGCGAGTTCACGCTCTTCGTGACGCTGCTCCTCCAGCTCGTGTGGCCGCTCGAGGCGCTCGGCTGGATCATCAACCTCGGGCAGCGGGCGACCGCGGCCGCCTCGCGGAGCTTCGCCTGGCTCGACGGGATCGAGTCGCTTCCCGAGCCGGCGAATCCCGTGCCGCTCCCGGACGGGTCCGCTCCAGATCCGGTTCGACGACGTCCACTTCGCGTACGGGACGGGGAGCGAGGTGCTGTCGGGGATCGACCTCGAGGTCGAGCCGGGCGAGATCGTCGCCGTCTGCGGCCCGACGGGCGCGGGCAAGACGTCGCTCCTGCACCTGCTGCCGCGGTTCTACGACCCGACCGCCGGGCGCGTCCTCCTCGGAGGCGTCGACGCTCGCGAGCTGTCGCTCGCGGAGCTCCGCTCGGCGGTGGGGATCGTGACGCAGAAGCCTGTTCTCTTCTCGATCCCGCTCCGCGACAACCTCCTCGCCGCACGGCCGGACGCGGACTGGAGCGAGGTGCTCGACGCGTGCGAGGCCGCGGGCGTCGCGGGGTTCGTCCCGGACCTGCCCGACGGCTACGACACGCTTATCGGCGAGCGCGGCGTCAATCTCTCGGGCGGGCAGCGGCAGCGCGTCGCGCTCGCGCGGGCGCTCGTCGCCGGCGCGCGCATCCTCGTCCTGGACGACCCGATGTCGGCCGTCGACACCGAGACGGAACGCCATCTCGTCGAGCACCTGCGACCGGCCGTCGCCGGTCGGACGGTGCTCATCTCCGGCCAGCGGCTCTCGACGGTGCTCGTCGCCGACCGCGCCGTCGTCGTGCGCGACGGGCGGATCGTCGAGGCAGGGCTTCCGGAGGACCTCATCCGCGCCGGCGGCCCGTTCGCGGAGCTCTTCGGCGACGAGGCGCTCGCGGCGTGAGACACGAGCCCCGCACCGGCCTGTCGCGCCTCTGGCGCTACACGGAGGGCCGTCACGGCCGGCTCGCGTTCATCCTGCTCCTCGCGGCGATCTCGGCGGCGGCGCCGGTCGCCGGCTGGCACGTCGTCGGCGACGCGATCGACAACGGCATCAACGCTGGCGACGAGAGCCGCCTTGCGCGCGACGTCGCGATCTACGTCGCTATCGGCGTCGTCGCGTGGGTGCTCGGAACGGCGACATGGCTCATGCTCGCCAGCGTTGGCCAGCGGATGGTGCTCGACCTCCGGCGCGACCTCTTCGAGCACCTCACGTCGCTCTCGCTCCGGTACTTCTCGCAGCAGAAGGCGGGCTGGATCATTGCCCGCCTGACGAGCGACGTCGACGCGCTCTCCGACGTGCTCAACCAGGGTCTGACGACCCTTGTCGTGAACACGCTGACGCTCGTCGCCGCGATCGGCGGCCTGTTCCTGCTCGACTGGCGTCTCGGCCTCGTCGCCCTGCTCGTGCTGCCGCCGGGGATCCTCGTCACCCGCTGGTTCCAGCGGACGTCGCACGCGGCGTTCACCGACGTCCGCACGCGCATCGCGGCGGTGACCGCGCAGCTCGCGGAGTCGGTCGCGGGCATGGCCGTCGTGCAGGCCTTCAACCGCGAGCGCGCGTTCCAGCGCGAGTTCGAGGAGCTGAACGAGGCGAACCGCGTCGCGAACACGTACGCGCAGAAGCTCTCGTCGATCTTCTTCCCCGCGATCGAGCTGCTCGGCGTGCTCGCGCAGGTCGCCGTCATCTACGCGGGCGCGCGGATGATCGACGGCGGCGCGCTCGAGATCGGCACGCTCATCGCCGCGGTCGGGATGCTGTCGCTCGTGTTCCAGCCGCTGCAGGAGCTCTCGGAGCTCTACGGCCAGGTGCAGGCCGCGAGCGCGGCGATGGGGAAGATCTCCACCGTCCTCGACGCGGAGCGGGACATCACCGACCGTCCGGGCGCCCGCGAGCTGCACCGGATCGACGGTCGCGTCGAGCTCGACCGCGTGGTGTTCGCCTACGGGGACGAGCCGGTGATCCACGGCCTCGAGCTCGACATCCCGTCGGGCGGGTGCATCGCGCTCGTCGGCGAGTCGGGCGGCGGCAAGTCGACGACGGCGAAGCTGGTCGCGCGCTTCTATGACCCCGACGAGGGCGCGGTCCGCGTGGACGGCGTCGACCTGCGCGACGTGCGCCTGCGCTCGTACCGCCGGCAGCTCGGGGTCGTGCTCCAGGATCCCTTCCTCTTCAGCGGGACGATCGCCGACAACATCCGCTTCGCGCGGCCCGACGCCACGGACGAGGAGATCGCCGCAGCCGCCCGGGCGATCGGCGTCGACCGCGTCGCCGCGCGGTTCGAAGAGGGTCTCGACCACGTCGTCCGCGAAGGCGGCGCCGGGCTGTCGGCAGGCGAGCGCCAGCTCATCTCGATCGCCCGCGCGCTCGTCGCAGATCCGCGCGTCCTGATCCTCGACGAGGCGACGTCGAACATCGACCGCCCGAGCGAGGTGCTCATCGAGCGGGCGTTCGACACCCTGCTCCGCGGACGGACGTCGATGATCATCGCGCACCGGCTCGCCACGGTCCGGCGTGCCGACGAGATCCTCGTGCTCGAACGCGGGCGGATCACGCAGCGCGGGACGTATGACGAGCTGATGGCGGCCGATGGCCCGTTCCGCCGTCTCGCAACGACGCTGGCCGGCGCGGACGTGCGACGGGTTGCCTAGACGTCGTGGGGGAACCCCATGGTTCCCCCACGAACCCCCTCCGTCGGCGCAGTGACCGATCACGCGACCGTGGCCTCCCGGCCGGCAAAGCCGGCCTCCGGCCGCGACGCGCGACGCCGCATCAAGGGCATGAATCCGCCGGCTAGAGCACCCAGGCGTCGTTGCGGATGATCGGCGTCGCCGAACCGTCCTTGGCAAGCCCGTCGACCTCGACCTCCGAGCCGCCGATCATGAAGTCCGTGTGCGTCCCGGAGACGTTGACGCCCGCTGCGAGCAGCTCCTCGGCGCCGGCGCCGTCGACTCCGTCGACCGCCATCGGCAGCCCGCTGCCGTAGGCGATGTGACAGCTCGCGTTCTCGTCGAACAGCGTGTCGTGGAAGACCAGGCCCGTCTGGTGGATGCGTGACGACCCGTCGACGAGGGCGATCTCGCCGAGGTACGGCGCCTGGGCGTCGCTCTCGAGTTGGGCCTCGATCATCTGCGCGCCGTCGCCGTCCGCCTTGACGTCCACGATCCGGCCCTCCTCGAAGCGCATCTCGAGGCCGTCGACGCGCGCGAACACGCCAGGCACGATCAACGGGTACGTCGAGCGGACCGTGCCGGTCGTCCGCCGCCAGTCGGGGGTCGTGAAGACCTCCTCCGTCGGGATGTTCGGCAGGTGCTCGATGCCGCTCGTCGTCTCGAACGTCGCGCACATCCAGCGAGAGGCGCCGAGGAGCCCGACCACGAGGTCGGTGCCCGGCCCGCGGAACCGGACGGCGTCGAAGCCGGCCTCGTTGAGAGCGGCGGAGCGCGTGCGGAGGTTGGCGGCGTGCTCCCGCCACGCCTCGACCGGGTCGTCGGCGTCGAGCCGCATCGCGACCGCGACCGCCTGCCACAGCCGCTCGACGTCCGGCTCGCCGAACACCGTCTTCGCCCAACCCTCGTTCGGCGCGGGCACGATCACCCAGTTCGTCACGCGCTCCGTGACGAGCGGGAGGTAGATCTCGCGCAGGTCCCTGGGCTCCGCCTTGCCGACGAGCTTCGCGTCGAGCCCGTTGAAGAGGCCTGGATCCGGGTTCCCGGTGAGCTGGATGATCGCCGGCTTCGTCTCCTTCCATGTCCGCGCCCAGTCGAGGAAGTAGTCCGGCGTGACGCCCAGCTCCTCCTCGGGGCCGAACTCGATCGCGGCGCGGCGCATGTGCAGGTCTGCCGCCTGGGGATGCACGCGGCGCGCCCCGGCGCGGTAGGCGGCGCGCGCGACCGCGCGTGCGACGTGGATGTGCTCCACCTGGTGGAACAGGACGACCTCCTGGCCCTCCTGGACGTTCGCGCCCACGCGGACCACGAGGTCGCCGTACTTGTCGAGCCTCTCCTCGGGAGTCATGCGCGCGAGCCTAGATGATCGATGCCACGAGATCGTCGACTCCGGCGCGCGGGCCGGCCGCTCTGGAGCGTGGGCCGAGCGACTCGGCGATGCCAGTGGCATCGATGAGGCGCTCGGCACACGAAGCGCACAGGGCTGCGAGGGCTGCGAGGGCCGCGAAGCGGGCATCGCAGCCCTGGAGGCGGCCCAGACGCGCCAGACCGCGCATCCGGCGGCACGAGATCGCGGCGTCAATCATCTCGCTGCGACCGCGCGCCGGCCGTGGGCTTACTCGCCCCAGTCGAAGTCGCGCGAGCGACCCCAGAGGCCCTCGTCGAGCGCGGGGCCCTCGGGCGGCGCATCCTCCTCGCCGGGCCACGGTGCCTGCGACTCGGACGTCGGCGCCTCGACGCCCTCGAGCGTCTCCTCGAGGCGCGCCTGCTCCTCCGACTTGAAGAGCGGGTGGTTCTCGAAGGGGTCCTCGATCGAGTACCGGTCGAGCGGCATCGTCGTGTCGAGGCCGGCGTTCCTCTGCTTGAGGTCGAGGTGCTCCTGGATCGCCTTCGAGAGCGACGAGATGCGTCATCGTCGATGCTGTCGGGGCTGTCGATGCTCTCGCCGTTCGCTGCGTCCTCGGTGAACGGGTTCTCGGGAATGCGTGTGTCTGCTGCCATTTCCTCGTCGTTGCCGGATGTCACGGCATCGTTGGCCACGCCCCAGTGTAGCCCCCGCCCCTGCGCCTCCCTGCCGGACCAGGCGCGCTCTGCGGGACGGTCGGTGTGGTTGGATGGCGGCATGCCGCGTCCCGCCACGAGCCCGGTCGCGCTCGGCCTCGCCGCCTTCCGGCTGTGGCGCCGGCTCCCGCCGGCGCAGCGTCGGATGCTGCTCGAAGTGGCGCGGACGCAGGGCCCGCGCGTCGCCGCAGCGGCCGTCGCCGCGGCGAGCACGCGTACCCGCCGACGGGCGCGCTGACCCGCCTCAGAGCTCGTCGGCGACGCCGAGCGCCTGCCGGACGATCCGGTCCTGCTCGCGCTGGTGCGCGGTCGGGTAGCCCTCGCTCGGGCTCGCCTTCCACGAGCGGCCGACGTAGCGGACGCTCCCGGCCGGGCTCGACCGGACGGTCTCCTCGAGGCGGTGGCGGATCGACCGCCAGGGCCCCATGTTCTGGGGCTCCTCCTGCGCCCACACGACCTCTCGAAGTCGCGGGTACGAGGCGACCAGCGACTCGAGCGCGGCGACGGGGAACGGGTACAGCTGCTCGATGCGGGCGACCGCGACGCCGGGCGCCGCCGCGCGCTCCTCGTGCCCGACGATGTCGAAGTAGAGCTTCCCGGAGCAGAGCACGAGGCGCTCGACGCGCGTCGTGGTCGGCGCCGGGGTCGTCGAGCACCGGCTCGGAACCGCCCGCCCGCGAGCTCGGCGAGCTCCGAGGACGCCTGCTTGAGGCGCAGGAGCCCCTTCGGCGTCATCAGCACGAGCGGCCGCGCCGTCGCGTCGAGCGCCTGCCGCCGGAGCAGGTGGAAGTACTGCGCCGCGGTCGTGCAGTTCGCGACGCGGATGTTCTCCTGCGCGCCGAGCTGGAGGAAGCGCTCGAGCCGCGCGCTCGAGTGCTCGGGCCCGTTCCCCTCGTAGCCGTGCGGCAGCAGCAGCGTCAGCCGCGACGTCTGCTTCCACTTCGAGCGGCCCGCGACGATGAACTGGTCGATCACGATCTGCGCGCCGTTGACGAAGTCGCCGAACTGCGCCTCCCACAGGACGAGCGCGTCCGGGGCGGCGACCGAGTAGCCGTACTCGAAGCCGAGCGCCGCGTACTCCGAGAGCGGCGAGTTGTAGACCTCGAAGGACGCGTTCGCGCCGGGGAGGTGCTGGATCGGGGCGACGGTCTCGCCGGTGAGCGGGTCGTGGAGCACGAGATGCCGGTGCGCGAACGTCCCGCGCTCGGTGTCCTGACCCGAGAGGCGGATCGGGATCCCGTCCTCGAGGAGCGAGGCGAACGCCAGCGCCTCCGCCTGGCCCCAGTCGATCCCGCCCTCCGAGATCGTCTCGCGCCGGCGCTCGAGCTGGCGCTCGAGCTTCGGGTGGACCGTGAAGCCGGACGGAACGGCGAGCAGCTGCTCGTTGAGCGCGCGCAGCCGGTCGTCGGCGACGGCGGTCTCGACGACGTCGCCCGTGCCCGTCGTCGGCACCGGCTCGCGGGGCGGCGCGGGCGGAGCCGCGATCGAGGCTCGGAGCCGGTCGTGCGCGGCACGGAGCGCGCCGACGACCTCCTCGAGGATCGCGTCGGCGTCCTCCTGCGTCGCGACGCCCTCCTCGACGAGCCGCGCGGCGTACTTCTCGCGCACGGTCGCCTGCAGCTCGATCCGCTCGACCTGCAACGGCTGCGTGTAGGCCGCCTCGTCCTGCTCCTGGTGGCCGAAGCGCCGGTAGCCGACGAGGTCGATGACGAAGTCGTGGCCGAACTCGGCGCGGTAGGCGAGCGCGAGCCGGACGGCGCTGAGAGCCGCGTCGGGGTCGTCGGCGTTCACGTGGACGATCGGGACGTCGAACCCCTTCGCGAGGTCGCTCGAGTACCGCGTCGACCGGCCCTCGGCCGGATCGGTCGTGAAGCCGACCTGGTTGTTCGTGATGAGGTGGAGCGTGCCGCCGGTCGAGTACCCCTCGAGGCTCTGCAGGTTGAACGTCTCCGCGACGACGCCCTGCCCGGGGAACGCGGCGTCGCCGTGGATGAGGATCGCGAGGGCGACCGTCGGGTCGTGCAGCGCCGAGCCGCTCGAGCGATCGGTCTGCTCGGCGCGCGTCCAGCCCTTCGACGACGGGGTCGACCGCCTCGAGGTGGCTCGGGTTCGGCGCGATCGTGACGTCGATCTCCCCCGCTCCCGTGAGCCGCGTGCCCGAGGCGGGAAGGTGGTACTTCACGTCGCCGCTTCCGCCCTCCGGGTCGACGACGAGCGCGTCGTAGGAGCGCTCGCCCTCGAACTCGCGGAGCACCGACTCGTACGAGCGGCCGACGGTGTGGACGAGGGCGTTCAGCCTGCCGCGGTGGGCCATGCCGATCACCACCTCGTGGGCGCCGCCCTCGGCCGCCAGCTCGATCGTCTCGTCGAGCATCGGCACCAGCGTGTCGAGCCCCTCGAGCGAGAACTGCTTCTGGCCGAGGAACGAGCGCCGCAGGTACTGCTCGAAGCCCTCCACCTGCGACAGCCGGCGAAGGAGGGCGATGCGCGTCTCCGGCTCGAGCGTCTGTCGGAAGCGGCCCGACTCGATCGCCTTCCGGAGCCAGACGCGCTCCGCGTGGTCGGAGATGTGCTCGATCTCGTACGCGATCGACCCCGTGTAGACCTCGCGCAGGCGGGGGAGCGCCTCGAGCAGCGTCTCCCCGGGGACGGAGAGCCGGAGCAGCCTCGCCGGGATCCGCGCCTGGAGCTCGGGGGTCAGCGGCGGGTGCAGGCGCGTCTCGTCGAGCGCGGGGTCGCCCATCGGCTCCGAGCCGAGCGGATCGAGGCGCGCGGCGAGGTGGCCGTGCATGCGGTAGGCCTTGACGAGCGCCATCGCGGCGGCGACCCCGCCGAGGAGCTCGTCGTCGACCAGCGCAGGCGCCGCCGCCGTCTCGGCTGCCGGTGCCGGCTCGGCCGGCGCCGCGGGCGCAGGGGCCGCGGGAGGCGCTGCGACCGGCGCGAACGCCGTCGCGGTCGCCGGGGACCCTCCGTTCCCCTCGAAGATCCGGCGCCACTCGTCGGGAACGCTGGCGGGTGCGTCGAGGTAGTCCGCGAACAGCTGTGCGACGTAGGCGGCGTTCAGACCGCTCTGCTCGGCACTGGCCATGTGCCCTTTGTAGCAGCGACCATGGTCGGCACTACACGCGTTACAGGAGCGGGCCTTCGGTGATGACCGCCACGGTCATCCCGACGACCCACGCGAACGCAGCGAAGAGCGCCGCCTTGAGCGCGAGCGACTGGTACCTCGCGCTCATGCGCGCGGCGACGAGCGCGAGGAGGATCGCGACCGGACCGACGCGTGCGGGACGCGAGTCGAGCTGGAGCAGAAGGCCGAACCCCATCGCGATCCCGGAGAGCACGATCGACGCGACCGCGAGGAGACCCGCGATCGTGTCGGTGACCGAAGACCGCTCTGCCCGTGTCTCGTCGACTGCGCTCACCGGCGGGCCTCACCCCGGACGGGGGCCGACCGAGGGGTGGCGCGGCCGCGCGCGGTGCGCTCGGGCCCGGGCCGGCGACCGGGACGGGGCGGGCGCGTCCAGCCCGAGGGCGTGGTCGGCGTGTCCGAGACGGGCACGTGGGCTGCCGGCTGCTCGTCGCGCGGCTCCGCCCTGATCGCCCACCACACGACCATGCAGAGGTAGACGATCGGGATCTTGAGCAGCACGAGCATGAAGACGGCCTCCCAGACCATGCGCACGATCGAGTCTACGCGATCGCTCGTCGGACAGGGGTTCCGAGCACGGATGGCGAAAGGAGAGCGTGAACACGTACTTCACACCGCCCTAACGCGGTGGGGCTAGCCTGCCCGCTTCCGTCCCCGCGCAAGGAGGCCTTCGTGCGATTCGTCACCCGTCTGCTCGTCCTCACCTGCCTCGCAGCCGTCGTGCTCGCTCCGGCCGCTGCCGCCGCCGACCGCATGTGGGTCGGCTTCCACGACGATCCCGAGCTGCGCTTCGACGGAACACGCACGAATGCGATGGACCTGGCGCGCTCGAACGAATCGACGATCCTGAGGACGCTGGTCGAGTGGCACAAGGTGGCGCCGACGCGCCCCGCGAACGCTTCCGACCCCTTCGACCCCGCATACCGCTTCGACGACGTCGACGAGTTCGTGCGGAACGCACAGCAGCGGGGCATGGAGGTGCTCATCACCATCTGGGGCACGCCGGGGTGGGCGAACGGCGGCCAGAAGCCGCAGGCGCTGCCGCGGAACATGGCCGACTTCCAGGCATTCGGCCGGGCGATCGCGAGCCGCTACTCGGGCCGCTTCTCCGGCTATCCGTTCGTGCGCTTCTTCTCGATCTGGAACGAGTCGAACCTCGCGACCTTCCTCGTGCCGCAGTTCGACGCTCGGGGCCGGATCGTGAGCCCGCGCAACTATGCGCGGCTCGCAGCGGCGGGCTACGCCGGCATCAAGGCGGGCAACGGACGCGCGCAGGTCGCGGTCGGCGAGACGTCGTCGAACGGCCGTGACAAGAAGCGCGCCGGCACGGACAGCGTCGCCCCGGCCACGTTCATGAAGGGCGTCGCCGCCGCGAACCCGCGCCTGAAGTTCGACGCCTGGGCCCACCACCCGTATCCGTTCCCGGTGAACCAGAAGCCAACGCAGCTCGTCCGCTACCCGAACGTGACGCTGATGAGCATGCCCCGTTTCGAGAAGGACCTCGACGCCGCCTTCCGGCGCAAGAACGTCAAGGTGTGGATCACCGAGTACGGCAACGAGACGAAGCCGGGCGAGCCGAAGGGCGTGTCCGAGGCGCAGCAGGCCGCGTACATCCCGCAGGCGATCGCGCTCGCAGCGAAGGACACGCGGGTCGGCATGTTCATCTGGTTCGTCATGGAGGACAACCCGGGAAGTCTCTGGCAGAGCGGGATCTACCGCGACAGCGGCACCGCCAAGCTGGCGCAGCCGCGGTTCGGAAGGTCAGCGCGGCCCCTGTCGGCGATCAACGGCAAGCTGACGGTGAAGGGCGGCACGAAGAACCCGACCGTCACCGTCTACCTCCGCGAGTACTGCTCGAACAACCCCGTCGGCGCGACGGTCGGCTACACCGTGCGCGGCTACCAGGGGTCGAGGCTCGTGACCGTGAAGCAGGGAGCGGCCCCGCTCGGGATCGACTGCACGATCCCCGTGCGCGTGAATGGGCTCACCGTGGCGAAGAAGAAGACGTATCGCGTCACGGTCGACGCGAACACCGCCACGACGGCCTCCATCCTCCGGACGATCACGGTCGTCGGAGTCTGAGCATCCGGGGCGGGGCCGGGCCGCGTGCCCGGTCCCGCTCCGCGCGCGAGAGTGGAGCCGAGGGGGCTCGAACCCCTGACCTTCTGGCTGCCAGCCAGACGCTCTCCCAGCTGAGCTACGGCCCCGGAGGAGCCAATCGTAGCCGCTCCCCGATCAGGCGGTCGCCACGGCCTCGAGCTTCGGCACGTCGTTCCAGAGATCCTCGAGGCGGTAGTGCTCCCGCGTCTCCGGCGTGAACACGTGGAGGACGACGTCGAGGTAGTCGTCGACGATCCAGGTCGCCTCGGGCATCCCGCCCGTCGAGCGCGGAAGCAGGCGGTCGTCCGCCTTGAGGCGCGCGAGCACTTCTTCGTGGATCGCCTTCGTCTGCCGCGGGTTGGAGCCCGTGGCGATGACGAAGTAGTCGGTGTAGTCGCACACCGCCCGCATGTCGAGGATCGCGACGTCGGTCGCCAGCTTCTCCTCACAGAGGGCGGAGATGCGGCGTGCGGTTTCGAGAGATGTCAGCTGCAGTCGTCCGTTTCGTCGCCGCTCACGCCGGATCGACGCGAGCCCTGCTGCCCGAAGCATACCCCCGGCCCGAGAGGGGTCAACGAGCGCGGTAGAGCTCGAGCCGTGTCACCTCGGCCGCGACCGCCGGCGGAACGAGGCCGTCGATGGGCTCCCCGACGGCGCGTCGGGCACGGATGTCCGAGGACGACACGCGCAGCGGCTCGATCTCGAAGAACGAGACGCGCTCCGGCCACTCGAGCCGCGAGAGCACGGCGTCGAGCCGACCCCGGTCGACACCCGGACGCGTCGCGACGCCCAGGCGGGCGAGCTCGAGGACGCGCTCGGGCTCCTTCCAGGAGAGGAAGGAGGCGAACTCGTCGGCCCCGACGAGGAACACGGGATCATCGAGCCCGAGCGCGACGAGCGAGTCCACGGTCCGGGCGCACGGGTCGAGCTCGACCTCGACGCCGGCGAGCGGGCCGAACGCGAGCTCGGCGAGGTGGAGCCTGACGTCGGGCGGCGTCCGGACGTCCTTGTGCCCGGGATCGTCGACGACGCGGACGAGGAGCCGTCCGAGGTCGAAGTGCTCGATTCCGCGGCGCGCGAGCTCGACGTGCCCGACGTGCGGCGGGTCGAAGGCACCGCCGAAGACGCCGACGCTCACGGCGCCCACTCGAGCTCCTCGTCGCCGATCTCGACGATCGCGCCCTTGCGGACGCCCGCGGACCGGAGGGCCTCCTCGAGCTCGTCGCCGTCCGGCACGTCGCCGACGACGCGGTAGCCGCCGTGGATTCGGAGGATCCGGAATCGCCGGTGCGCGGGCGGCGTCGGCCGGTAGTCGATGAACTCGGGGAGCGGCATGTCATCCTCGGCGGGCTCCGGAGCGGCCGGGCAGAGTGTGAAAAGCGCACGCTCGAGGTCGGCGATGCCGGCGCCGGTGGCACAGGAGACACGGTGAACGGCCAGGATGCGCTCGTCCTCGACCGTGAACGCCGCCGGGTCGGGGCTCAAGTCCGCCTTGTTGAGCACGACGATCTGCGGCCGCTCGTCGAGGCCTGCGCCGTAGAGCGCGAGCTCGCGGTCGATCGTCGCGAAGCGCGCGTCGGCATCCCCCTCGGAGGCGTCGATCACGTGCACGAGCAGCCGGGCCCGCTCGAGGTGCGCGAGGAAGTCGTGCCCGAGGCCGATTCCCTGGCTCGCGCCCTCGATCAGGCCGGGAACGTCCGCGACGGTCAGCTGCGAGCCGTCGGGCGCCTCAACGGTGCCGAGCACGGGTTGCAGCGTCGTGAACGGGTAGTCGGCGACCTTGGGCGTCGCGTTCGAGATGCGGCGGAGGAGCGAGGACTTGCCGGCGTTCGGCAGGCCCGCGAGCGCGGCGTCGGCGACGAGCTTGAGGCGCAGCTCGAGCGTGCGCTCCGCCCCCGGGAGACCTGTCTCGGCGAAGCGCGGCGCCTGTCGTGTCGGCGTCGCGAACCGCGCGTTGCCGCGCCCCCCGGTACCGCCGCGCGCGACCACCACCTGCGTCCCCGGGCGTGCGAGGTCGGCGACGAGCTCGCCCTCCTCGCCGAGCACCTGCGTGCCGACAGGCACCGCCAGCTCGACGGAGTCGCCGTCGGCGCCGTGGCGGCGCGCGCCGCGGCCGTGGCCGCCGCGCCCGGCCGCGAAGACGGCGCGGCCGCGCAGGGCCGACAGGTCACGGAGCGAGCGGGTCCGCGACGAGGGCGACGTCGCCGCCGCGGCCGCCGTCGCCGCCGTCGGGACCGCCCTTCGGCACGTACTTCTCCCGCCGGAAGCCGAGCGCGCCGTCGCCACCGCGCCCCGAGCGGACGACGATGCGGATCCGGTCGTGGAACACGTGCGCTGCGCCCGCAGGCGCGGTCGACGGGTTAGGCCGTCTCGGCCGGCACGTTGACCGCGACCGAGCGGCGCTCGCCGCTCTTGTGGAACTCGACGACGCCCTCGCGGAGCGCGAACAGCGTGTCGTCGCGGCCGATGCCGACGCCGGGGCCCGGGCGGAAGCGCGTCCCGCGCTGCCGGACGATGATCATCCCGGCCTTGACCTCCTGGCCGGCGAAGATCTTCACGCCGAGCCGCTTGCTCTGGGAGTCGCGGCCGTTCTTCGAGGAGCCGAGGCCCTTCTTGTGTGCCATTAGTCCTGCGCCTCCTCAGCCAGTGCGGATTCGAGCGCGGCGATGGCGCCCTTGCGCTTCCCGTGACCGCGCTCGTACTCGAGTGCGGCGTTCCGCTCGTCGGTCGACCACGTCGGGGCGGCCGCCTTTATGTCCGCGACCGTCAGGTCGGCGTAGCCTTCCGGGACGCCGCCCGGCGCGACGCTCTCGGCCGGCGCCTCGTCCTTCGGGGGCGCCTCGGCCTTCGCGGGCGCCTGCTGCGCAGCCGGCTTCGTCGAGCGCTTGCCCCCGCCGATCGACTCGATCTCGATCTGCGTGAGCGAGGCACGGAAGCCCGTGTGGCGCTTGTAGCCCGTGCGCTGCTTGTACTTCCCGATGCGGATCTTCGGGCCCTTCGCCTGGGTGACGACCTTCGCGGTGACGACGACGTCCGACGGCGCGATCTGCGCGTCGCCGTCGCCGCCCGACGAGCAGCACGGTCGGCGTGAACGTCGCGCCGTCCTCGAGCGCGAGTCGGTCGACGAGCAGGCGCTCGCCTGCGCTCACGCGGTACTGCTTGCCGCCGACGGAGATGATCGCGTAGCTCATGCCTGGGTCACCTGACGTAGGAAACGCGGGCAGCAGCCCGCGAGCCGCAGGATTGTAGCGAAGATCCGGCCCCGGCGACCTCGGCTCAGGGCCGCCGGTCGAAGTCCTCGATCCACTCGGACATCGGCACGTAGCCCTCCTCCGGAGGCTCGGTCGACCCCTGCTCGGGGAGCGGCGCCGGCGCCGGTTCGGCCTCCTCTGCGCCGCCCACTGCAACGACCTCCGGCTCCCCCTCCGAGGACGCCTCGGCGACGTCGCCGTTCGCCTGCGCGGCCGGCTTCCGCTTCCGGTTCCGCCCGCCCCGCGTGCCGCGCCGGGTGCGCTTCTTCGGGGGCGGAGCCTCTCCGTCGTTCTCCGCCGCCTCGGTCGGCGTCGTCCTCCACCGCGCTCAGCGACCGCCTCGGCCGGAGCGGCGTCCGTCGGCGGCTGCTGCGCCGTTGCCGTCGGCGTCGGGCACGTGGATCTTCGGCGCGCGGCGCCGGCGCGAGGACGTCTTCGGCTTTGCGGCAGGCGCGACCGGCTCTGCGGGCTCGACCTCGCCCGTCGCGGGGCCCTCGGCGGCTTCCGCGACACCGACGACCTCGGCCTCGTCGTCCGTCTCAGGCGTCTCGCCGGCCGGGGCCGCGGGCTTCTTGCGACGCTTGCCTCCGCGCGTGCCGCGCCGCGTCCGCTTCTTCGCCGGCGCCGCCTCGGCGTCGTCCTCGACAACCGCCTCGGCCGCTTCGAGCTCGGCGTCGCCGGTCGGCTCTGCCTCCTCCACCTCGGCCTCTGCCTCGGGCTCGGGAGCCGCTGCCTCCGCCGCCTCCGCAGCCTCCTCGCCCGTCTTCCGCCGGGCCGGCGCGCGGGTCGGCTTCTCGGCCTCGCTCTCGAAGGTGATCGGCGTCGGCGATCGTCGTCGTATCGACGAGCGTCGCGAACGCCTGTCCCTCGAGGACCCGCGCCGACGACGACCTTGACCTTCTTCCCGACGAGCTTCGCCGTGTCGGCGACGACGACGTCGAGCCCGTCGACCTTGCCGACCGCGGCGCCGAGGTCGTGGAGGTCGACCTCGAGCAGCTTCAGCTCGACCTCGGCGCCCTCCTCGACCGGCGTCGTCCGGCGCGAGGTCCGCGCGCCGACCCTCGGCGAGCACCTCGAAGTGGTCGTGGTGGGCGTGCCCCTCTGCGGGAACGAGGTAGAACCGGCGCCGCGTCGCGTCCTCGAGCGCCGCGAGCCGCGAGCCGCCCGGACCGGCGAGGAGCGCGAGCGTCCGTCGGATGAACGCGCGACGCGGTAGGCCTGGACGCGCGAGCCGGCGCCTGCGACCGCGAGCGCGCGCAGCTGCCGCTCGACCTGGAGCGCGTTCGTCGCGTCCGAGACGACGATCCCGTCACCGCCGCAGGTCGGGCACTGCGCGGGTCATCACCTCGCGCGGGCCGTCCGTCACGTTCTGCCGCGTCATCTCGACGAGGCCGAGCGGCGAGATCTCGACGACGTACGTCTTCGTCCGGTCGCGCTCGAGCTCGGTGCGGAACGCGTCCTCGACGGCCTGCCGGTTCTTCGGGTTCGCCATGTCGATGAAGTCGATGACGATGATCCCGCCGATGTCGCGCAGCCGGAGCTGCCGCACGACCTCCTTCACCGCCTCGAGGTTGTTCTTCGTCGCGGTGTCCTCGAGGCGCTGCGTCGAGGTCTTCGAGCGCGACCCGACGAAGCGGCCGGTGTTCACGTCGATCGACCGTGAACGCCTCGGCGTAGTCGAAGATCGAGGTAGCCGCCCGACGGGAGGTCGACCCGCCGGTCGAGCGTCGATGCGATCTCCTTCTCGACGCCGTAGCGCTCGAACAGCGGCTCCTTGTCCTTCGTCCGGTGGACGCGCTCGACCATGTGCGGCGAGGTCTTCTTCAGGTAGCCGACGATCCGCTTGTGCGTCGCGCTCCGAGTCGACGTGCGCGGCGACGAAGTCGCCGGCGAAGAGGTCGCGCACGATGCGCAGCGGCAGCTCGGCCTCCTGGTAGACGAGCTCGGGCGCCTTCGCGCTCTTCGCGCGCGCCTCGATCGTCTTCCAGAGGCGCTGGAGGAAGACGAGGTCGCGCTCGATGTCCTCGGCGGACGCGCCCTCGGCGGCGGTCCGGACGATGACGCCGCCCTTCGCGGGGACGATCTCCTTGAGGATGTCCTTCAGGCGCTGGCGCTCGGCGTCCTCGAGCCGGCGCGAGACACCGAGCCCCTCGCCGTTCGGGACGTAGACGAGGAACCGCCCGGGCAGCGAGATCTCGGTCGTCAGCCGCGCGCCCTTCGTCTTCATCGGATCCTTGACCGCCTGGACGAGGATCTGCTGCGCCGCGCTGGATCAGGTCGGTGATCTTCTTGCCGTGCCGCTTGCCCTCGAGCTCGGGCACGACGATCTCGTCCACGTAGAGGAAGCCGTTCTTCTCGAGGCCGATCTCGACGAACGCGGCCTCCATCCCGGGGAGGACGTTGTCGACGGTGCCGAGGTAGATGTTCCCGGCGATCGACCGGCGCTCGGGCCGCTCGAGGTAGACCTCGGCGACCCGGTCGTCCTCGAGCAGCGCGACCCGCTGCTCGCCGACGTCGACCGAGATCAGCGAGCTCGCGCTTCGCCGCCGGCAGCGGCGCCCGCCGCGGCGCCTGGCGGCGGCGCTCACGTCCGCCGCCGCGCTCGCGACCGGTCGAGCGCTTCTTCGCGCCGCGGTCGGGCGCCGGCCTCTGCCTTCGCGGCAGCCGGCTCGGCGTCCGCTGCGGGCTGCTCGCCGCCACCGTCCGCGGCCGCTCCGGGCCTCTTCCTCCCGCGGCCGCCTCTGCTCCCGCGGCGACGGCGCCGCTTCGGCGCCTCGCCGTCCGTCCCGTCCGTCGCCGGTGTCTCGTCGCCCGTCTCGGGCGCCTGGCTCCTCAACCGGAGCGGGCGCGTCCGTCCGCGCCGATGGCGGAGTCCGCCTCCGGCGACTCCTCTTTGCGTCGTCGAAACCTGAACCAGGGCAAGAATCGTTTCTCCTCGTGTAAGCGCGCGCGGGCGCGCATCCGCTTCGGCGGAGCGCCACGCGCAGCGTCGGATTGTGAATTCAGCGGCCATGAGCCTGGCGCAAGGCTATCAGTGCACCCCTGCGCCGCCGCCGCCGGGACACGGAGCCGGGTCAGGCGGCGGCAGGGCGGAGGCGTGCACGTCGCGCGCGAACGGCACGCAGGCGCTGGCTCAGGCGAGCCCACGCCCACGGCTCGAGCTCCTGGTAGCGACTCTCGTTCTGCCCGCGAGTCGACTCGAGGTACTCGAACCAGGCGTCAGCCTCTTCGATCTGCAGCAACTCCTCTGCGAGCTCCGTGTCCGGCACCCTTGACCTCCATCGCTGAGGGCGGTGTCGGACGCGATCCTCAGGACCGGGACCGGACGGACCCGATCCGCGCGACGAGCGTCGCGAGCGCGAACGTCGACCCGGCCGCGACGGCCGCCTCGACCGAGGCGGTTCCGCTACCGGAAGCCGGCGGACGAGCGCAGCGCGAGACGAGCGCCGGTCGCGACAGCGCGCGCCGAGCCGCGGCCCCACGACCTCGCGCCGCGGCGCGCGGGTCGACGGGTGTCGGCGCGCCGCCGGCGGCCGCGAGGTCGAGCAGCATCCGCGCCTGCGACAGCGCCAGCACCGGGAAGGTGCGGCCCCTTGCCGCGGCCGCAGCGCCGCGAGCGTCGCCGCGGTGGCGACGGCATCGAGCTTCCGGTGGCGCTCGAACGCGCTCGCGCAGCACGGGCAGCCGCGCGGCGAGCGGCGCCCGCTCGCCGCCGAGCGCGCCGGCGACGTGCGTCCGCGATCTCCTCGACGGGGAAGCCGCTGCCCCGGCGGGACCTCGACGATGTCCGTCGCGAGGCACGTACGGCAGCCGCACGGACGGCAGTCCCCGTCTGCACGACGACCACCGGGCACGAGCGCGCGGGTCGCGGCGCGTAGCTGCGCCTCGTCCTCGGGGGTCGTGGCGCCCGCGACGACGCGCACGAACGCGCCGGCCTCCGCCGGGTCGCCGCTCGTCCGGACGAGCGAGCGGTCGCCGCCCGCGGCGAGCGCGTCGGCGAGCTGCGGCGCGAGGATCCCCGTGACGAGCACGGGGTGCGCCGCGGCGGCCTCCGCCTGCTGCGCGTGCCGCGCGAGCGAGAGGACGTCGCGCGGGCCGATGCCGAGAGGCGTCATCGCCGCAGGATGTCGGCCTCGCGGCCCCGCGCGTGGATCGCCTGAAGGACCCCGACCGCGACGAGGTTCGCCACCATCGACGAGCCGCCGACGGTGACGAACGGCAACGGGATGCCGGTCACGGGCGCGATCCCCATCGTCATGCCGACGTTGACGAACACCTGGAACAGGAACGCGAAGACGATCCCGCCGGCGACGATCGCGCCGTAGAGGTCACCGGCGACGGTGACGACGCGGAGGCCCCGCCAGACGACGAGGAGGTAGAGCAGCAGCAGGATCGACGCGCCGAAGAAGCCGCGCTGCTCGGCGAACGAGGCGAACACGAAGTCGGTCGCGTGCTCGGGCAGGTAGTCGAACCGCGTCTGGCTCGCCTCGATCGACGCCGCGCCCCTCGAGCCCGCCGGCGCCGACGGCGGTGATCGACTGGTTCACGTTGTACGTGAGGCCGCTCGGGTCGGAGTCCGGGTTGGTGAAGCCCGTCAGACGAGCGCGTCTGGTACGGCTTGAGCACCTCGATCCCCGACGCCGGGAGGAACCAAGGACGCTGCTCACGAGGAGCGCGCCGAGCGTCAGCAGCAGCGCGAGGTGGAGCCAGCGGACGCCCGCGAGGAACAGCACCGCGGAGAGCGCGGCGACGTAGACGAGCGCGGTGCCGAGGTCCGGCTGGAGGAAGACGAGCACCATCGGCACGACGGCGAGACCGATCGCGGAGGCGACCGTCCGGAGCCGCCGATCCGGCGCTGCGCGCTCGACCAGGAAGCCGGCGATCGCGAGGACGAAGAGCACCTTGCCGAACTCGGACGGCTGGAACTGGAACGGCGCCGAGGTCGATCCAGCGCTTCGAGCCGCGCACCGCCTCGGCGAAGACGAAGACGAAGACCATCAGCCCGATCGTGCCGCCGTAGACGACGCGCCAGTGGCGGCGGTAGAGGGACGGCGGGACGAGGATCGCGACGACGAGCGCGACGCACCCGATCGCGGCGGCGATCGCCTGCCGCGACGACGAAGTAGTCCGAGTCGCCGGGGACGTCGAAGCGCGTGATCCCCGAGACCGCCCAGAGCCCGTACCCGACGAGCGCCGCGACCGCGAGCAGCAGCACCCAGGTCGAGCCGGCGCACGAGCGCGCGACCGACGCTCGCCGACGATCGATCGCTGCGCCGGCGTCGACGTCATCGGCCAGGATGCGACTGCGTCCCGGCGTGCGCGACGTAGTCAGTCGGACGCATGGAGCACTCATATCCGGTCTCCACGAGGCGTCTGGGACGACGCTGGCGCCTGTCACCGCCGAACTGACTGCTCGAAGACACGGAGCGCCGCCGGCGCGGCGGCGGTCGAGCCGTGGCCGCCGTTCTCGATGCAGCGGCGCACGACGACGATCGGCCGTCCGCCGTTCGTCACGCGTCCGACGCCGTCGTCGGCCGGCCCGTAGCCGCACCACCAGGACTGGTCCTCGAGGTGGCCCGGCGGGTAGCCCGGCAGCGGGACGACCTTCTCCGCCGTGCCCGTCTTGCCCGCGATCGGCGATCGGGAAGCTCGAGAAGACGCCGGACGAGGTGCCGTAGGTCGAGTGCGTGGCGGAGTAGAGCCCGTCGCGGACCACCTGCAGCGCAGCCGGGTCGACGCCGGCGGACACGCGGCGGGTCGGGCGTGAAGCGCCGCTCGATGACGCGGCTCCTGGCCGCGCATCGCGGAGGTCTCGACCTGCGACGACGACGTACGGGGTCACGAGCTTGCCGCCGTTGGCGATCATCGCGTAGAAGCGGGCCATCTGGAGCGGCGTCACGGCGACGTCCTTCTGGCCGATCGCGAGCTGGATCGAGTCGCCCGGGTTCCACGCCTTGTCCCAGTCGCTCGTGAACGTCCGCTTGCGCCAGGCCGGCGTCGGCACGAGGCCGGCCTCCTCGCGGCCGATGTCGATGCCCGCCGCGCGCGCCGAAGCCGAAGCGGCGCGCCCACTCCTGCATCGCGCGCCCGGCCCTTGTCGCCGCCGTGGTAGAAGCGGTACCCGACCTCGTAGAAGTACGTGTCGCACGACCGGGCGAGCGCCTCGGGCAGCGTCATCGGCGTGGTTGACGTACGGGTCCCAGTTCTTGAACACCTGCTTGTCGAGGCCGTAGGTCGCGGTCGGGGTGCACGAGATCGACTGGTACGGCGCGAGCAGGTGCTCCTGCATCGCCGCGAGCGCGACGACGGGCTTCCAGGTCGAGCCCGGCGGGTAGACGCCGGTCGTGACGCGGTTGATGCCCGGGTAGTTCGCCTTCCGCGCGGCGTTGTCGTTGACGAGCGGCTGGATCTTCTTCGGGTCGACGCGCCCGACGTAGACCGACGGCTTGTACGTCGGGGTCGAGGCCATCGCGAGCACGGCGCCGTCGCGCGGGTCGAGCGCGACGATCGCGCCGCCGTTCGCGTGCCACGACTCGTTCTGCCCGCGCGGTCGCGATGCCGTACCGGAGCGCGCGCTCGGCCGCGCGCTGGAGGCCGATGTCGATGCGTGAGCCGCACGGCGTGCCCGGGGCGCGCCTCGCGCTTCGGCTCGAGCGGGCCCTGCGGCCGGCCGAGCGAGTCGACGCGGATCTGCGCCTGGCCCGGCCTCGCCGCGGAGGTACTCGTCGAACTTCGCCTCGACGCCGGCCTTGCCGACCTT
This sequence comes from uncultured Actinomycetes bacterium, assembly GCA_963706915.1. Classification (GTDB taxonomy): domain Bacteria; phylum Actinomycetota; class Thermoleophilia; order Gaiellales; family Gaiellaceae; genus Gaiella. The sequence goes on along the minus strand of CAVPOH010000001.1, from coordinate 224,916 downwards.
GTCGCCGGAGCGGTAGAGCTTCGGACGGCTGTCGAGCTCCGTCTGCGAGACCTCGCCGACGTAGCCGAGCACCTGCGCCGCCGAGCGACTGGTGCGGGTAGTGCCGCAGGTACGTCTGCTGGATCTGGACGCCGGGGAACTCGGCCTGGTGCTCGTAGAGGTACGCGACCTGGTCCTCGCCGACCGCCGTCTTCACCGTGATCGGGTTGAGCGGGTCGCGCGATCCGCTCGTCCACCTCCTTGGCGAGCCGCGCCGGCGGGACCTCGAGCACGCCAGGCGAGGCGCTTGATGACGTCGTAGCGCCCCTGCCTCGGCAGGTCGCCGACCCAGAGCTTCACCGCGGTGCCCGCGACGTTGTCGACGATCAGCTTCCCGTTGCGGTCGAGGATCGTCCCGCGCGGCGCCTCGATCCGGATCGTGCGGAGCTGGTTGCCCTGGCGCCGCGGCGAGGTACGTGTCGCCGGAGAGGACCTGGAGCGACCAGAGCCGGAAGAAGAGCACCGCGAAGATCGCGAGCGCGACGACGCCGAGGACGCCGACGCGCAGCGCGAGCCCAGGCGTCAGCCGGTACGGCGCCTCGACGCTCGGGTCGGGCGGGAGGAAGCGCGTCGACGCGTTCCGCCGCTCGCCGTAGGGGGTGTCAGTCACACCAACTCCGACGTCGCGACGCGGCGGGCTCGTACCGCTGCACCGGCGGCGACGACCCACCGGCACAGCCGGTACACCGGCAGGATCGAGCAGCGCGGCGAGCAGGGCGCTCGGCAGGAGCGTGACGAGCGCCTCGCGCGCCGAGACGGGCTGGTCGAGCAGGAAGTGGACGGCGACGCCGCCGAGCGTCGCGCGCGATGGAGAGCGCGAACGCGGCGAGCGGCGGCGCGTACCTGCGGCCGCGACCGGTCGTCTCGCCGTAGCGGCCGGCCCAGTAGCCGACCGGCGTGAGGATGAGCGCCGACGTCCCGAGGACGCCGAGCAGCATCACGTCGACGAGCATCCCGGCCGCGAAGCCCGCGACGGCGCCCGGGATCGACCCGGCGACGAGACCGATCGCCACGACCGTCACGAGCAGCAGGTCGGGCTCCGCGCCGAGGATGCGCGCACCCGAGATCGCGGACACCTGCACGACCGCCGCGACGAACACGAGCGGCGCGAGCCGGAGCGCGAGGCTCACCGCTCGCCCCGGTCGGCGGGGACGAGGACGAGCACGGCCTGCGAGCGAGGAGAGGTCGGCGAACGGCTCGACCTGGACCTGCTTGTAGAGGTCGGTGTCGGTGCGGCCGACGCTCGTGACGCGGCCGATCTGGATGCCCTTCGGGTAGAGCGACGAGAGGCGCGGCGACTGCCAGCCCGCCGTGACGACCGTGTCGCCGACCCGGACGACGGCCTCCTTCGGCACGCGGTCGAGCCGGAGCGGCGCGCGTGGCCCGTGCCCCGGGCGGATGATCCCGGCCGCGTCGGTGACGAGGTCGACCGCGGAGACGGCGCTCTGGTCGTCGGTGAGCAGCGTGACGCGCGCCGTCCGCGAGCCGACCCGGCTCACCGTCCCGACGAGCCCGTCGGCGGTGACGACGGGGTCGTCGACCCGGACGCCGTCGTTCCACCCCGCTGCGACGACGATCGACTGGGCGTAGGCGCCCGCCGGCCGCGAGATGACGCCCGCGGCGAGACCGCGGAAGCCGTCGGGCAGCCGCGGGCCGTCGCGGTACTCGAGCAGCTCGCGGAGCCGGGCGTTCTCCGACCGCGCCAGCTGCCCCTGGACGACCTGCTGGCGCAGCAGCTCGTTCTCCGCCTGGAGCCGCTCGGCGTCCGAGCGCGCGTCGAAGAGGCTGTCGAACCAGCCGTAGGCGTCCCGGAACGGCTCCGCGATCCGGTCGGCCGCGACCTGGAACGGGCGGAGGACCGCGGCGGCGCCGTTCTGCGCGCTCGTGACGGGGCCGTCGTCGCTCTCGCGGAACGAGACCGTCACGAGGACGAGCGCGACGAGGAGCAGCCCGCCGACGACGAGACGCCGCCGCGTCGCGGCGGTGGTTCTCGAGGAGGCCCTGCCTGCAGCCGGGCGCCGGACGGTCACGCCCAGCACCGCCGCGCGTGCGGTGCGGTTCCGTGGCACCGGCCGATTGTAGCCGCGGCCCGTGACCTCCCCGGCCCGGCGCCGCCTTGGCCCGCTGGTGCGAGCGGCCGCGAAGCGGCCGCCTTCAGTGATGTGCCCCGCCGAAGGCGGAGATCCGAGCGGCGCGAACTATCTCCCGCGGATTCGCGCCTCGCGGACTATCTCCGGCTGCCGTTGCGACGCGCGCCGCGACGGTTCGAGCGGTGGATCGCCTCGAACTCCTCGAGGCTCCGGCCCGAGCCGACGGCAACGCAGGTGAGCGGGCTCTCGGCGAGGTGCACCGGCATCTGCGTCTCGTGCCGGAGCCGCTCGTCGAGGCCCTGGAGCAGCGCGCCGCCGCCGGCGAGCACGATGCCGCGGTCCATGATGTCCGCGGCGAGCTCGGGCGGCGTCTTGTCCAGCGTCGACTTGATCGCGTCGACGATCTGCGAGACGGGCTCGTCGAGGGCGCGGCGGATCTCCTCCGAGGTGATGATCACGGTCTTCGGCAGGCCGGTCAGCATGTCGCGCCCGCGCACCTCCGCCTGCACCTCCTCGGCCATCCGGTAGGCGGAGCCGACCTCGAGCTTGATCTCCTCCGCGGTCTGCTGCCCGACGAGGAGCTTGTACTCCTTCTTGATGTGGTTGACGATCGCCTCGTCCATCTCGTCGCCGCCGACGCGGAGCGACTGGGAGACGACGATGCCGCCGAGCGAGATGACCGCGACCTCGGTCGTGCCGCCGCCGATGTCGACGATCATGTTCCCGGTCGGCTCGGCGACGGGGAGCCCGGCGCCGATCGCGGCGGCCATCGGCTCCTCGATGAGGTATGCCTGGCGGGCGCCCGGCGGAGAGCGTTGCCTCCTCGACCGCGCGCTTCTCGACCCCGGTCACCCCGGACGGCACGCAGACGACGACGCGCGGGATGCGCGAAGCGGTGCTGGTGCACCTTCTGGATGAAGTGCCGGAGCATCTGCTCGGTCACGTCGAAGTCGGCGATGACGCCGTCCTTCAGCGGCCGGATCGCCGAGATCGAGCCGGGCGTCCGCCCGAGCATGCGCTTCGCCTCGACCCCGACCGCGTGGACGTCACCGGTGCGCTGGTCGATCGCGACGACGGACGGCTCCGAGAGGACGATGCCCCGGCCGCGCACGTAGACGAGCGTGTTCGCGGTGCCGAGGTCCACGGCCATGTCGCGGCCGCCGAAGCCGGTCATCGAGCGGAAGAGGCCCATGGGACTGGGAGTGTAGCTCTCGCCCGATTTGCAGCCGTTTCGAGCGCCGGCTACCGGAGCAGGTCCGGCAGCTCGCGCGCGAGCGTGTCGACGATGAGCGCCCCCGGGAGGCCGACGACGTTGAGGTAGTCGCCCTCGATCCGCTCGACGAGGCGCCCGCCGAGGCCCTGGATCGCGTACCCGCCCGCGCGGCCGCGCCACTCGCCGCTCCCGACGTAATCCCGGATCGCGCGCTCCTCGAGCGCGCGGAACGTGACGAGCGTCGTCGCGTGGTCGACGGTCTCGCCTGCAGGCCCGATGAGGCAGAGCCCCGAGAGCACGGCGTGGGTCCGCCCCGACAGGTCTCTCAGCATCGCCACGGCCTCGTCCACGTCCCGCGGCTTGCCGTAGACGCGCCCGTCGAGGTGCACGGTCGTGTCGACGCCGATCGTCGCCTGGCCCGGCCGGTGCACCGACCGTGCCTTCCCGACGGCGTGCTCGCGGACGAGCGACACCGGGTCGGCGTCGGGAGGGTCGTGCTCGACGTACGCAGGCGCGACCGCGTCGAACGGGATCCGGAGCTGCCCGAGGATCGCGCGTCGCTGGGGCGAGGTCGACGCGAGGACGAGCCGCATCGACGCGAGACGGCTACAGCAACCCGTCGGGGAAGAACAGCCTCAGCTCGCGACGAGCGCTCGCCGTCGAGTCGGAGCCGTGCACGACGTTCTCCGAGAGGAGCGTCGCGAAGTCGCCGCGGATCGTCCCCGGCGCGGAGTCCGCGGGGTTCGTGGCGCCCATCATCGTGCGGATGCCGGCGATCGCGTTCTCACCGCGCACCGCGACGGCGAGGACGGGGCCGGAGGTGATGAAGTCGACGAGCTCGCCGAAGAACGGCTTGCCCTTGTGCTCGGCGTAGTGCTCACGCGCCATCGCCCTCGGGACCTTGAGCAGCCGCGCGCCGCGGAGCTCGTAGCCGCGCCGCTCGAACCGCGCGAGGACCTCGCCGCAGAGCGCCCGCTGGACGCCGTCCGGCTTGACGAGCACGAGTGTCGTCTCGATCGCCATGGGGCGGGAACCTTAGTTGGCGCGGCGGGACCGGCGCGGGCGAACCGGCTGCAGGACGTCCTCGCCCGTCACGACGCTCGGCGGGACCGGCGTCGCGCAGTACGGGCAGATCTGCCAGATCGACTCGAGCGGCGCCGCGCACTCTCCGCACGACTGCTTGAGCCGCGTCGTGCACACCGGGCAGACGAGGTACGACGGCTCGACGACTCCGCGGCAGACCGGGCAGCGGAGGTCGCGCTCTGCGAGCCGTTCCTCGATCGCGAGCATCTCGAGCTCGCGCTCACGCACGTCCTCGAGGTACTCGGGCGGGCGGAACAGCATGTAGATCAGCGGCCCGAGGAACGGCGGCACCGCGCCGAGCAGCGTCGCCATGCCGACGAGCCAGGGGTCTTCGATCCGCCGGCGGGCGTCCTTGTACACCCAGTACACGGTCGCCAGCCAGAACACGACCGCCATGAAGATGACGAGGTTCCTCGCGACGTCCCAGGTGTTCGAGTCGAAGATGCTGTCGTCTGCGGCGGCGGCGAGCACGTCTGTCCTCTAGAGCAGGAGCTTGCCGAGGATATACCCGAGGGCGAACGCCGTTCCGACGATCGCCAGCAGGACGAAGGTCGCGAAGCCGAGGACGGTCATCCGCTCGCGCATGCGCGTCACCGCTCTGCCTCCCGTTGGTCCTTCGCGAGATCGGCGAGCAGGTACAGCGAGCCGGTGACGAGCACCGGCTCGCCGAGCGCGTGCGCGAGGGCCAGCGCGTCCCCGGGATCCTCGCGCGACTCGACGTGCGCGAACCACCTGCGCGCTCGCGCGGCAAGCTCGTCGGCGGGGAGCGCCCGCGGATTCGACGAGCCGCACGCGACGAAGCGCTCGCCGATCCGGGACAGCCCCTCCAGCATGGCGTCGACGTCCTTGTCCGCGAGAATCGAGGCCATGACCGTGTAGTCGGCCGGCGGGAGCCGCTCGACGAGCCACCGGACGCCGGCTGGATTGTGCGCGCCGTCCCGGATCTCCCCGGGCCGCCGCTCGAGCCGCCCCGGGAGCGTGACCCCGTCGAGCGCCGAGCGGTCGACCGGCACGCCCAGGAACTCCTCCGCCGCGGCCGCCGCGAGTCGGTCGAGGCCTCCCTCCTCCACGAGCACCGTGTCCGCGCCCGCCGCGAGCGCGGCGGCCTCCCACTCGGCCTCGCCGAGCACGACCGTGCAGCCTGCGCGCGCGACGGCGAGCTTCTCGGCGGCGATCGCCTCCCGCGTCGAGCCGAGCACGTCGGTGTGCTCGAGCGCGACGTTCGTAAGGACGACGACGCGCGTCCCGTCGAGCACGTTCGTCGCGTCGAAGCGGCCGCCGAGCCCAGCCTCGACGACCGCGGCCTCGACCTCCGCCTCCCGGAACGCGACGAGCGCGGCCGCGGTCAGCGTCTCGAACTGCGTGGCGCCCAGCCGCTCGGCGGCGGGCCGCACGATCTCGAGCACGCGCTCGAGATCGACCTCCGTGCCGGCGACGCGGATCCGCTCGGACCACGAGCGCACGTGGGGCGAGAGGTAGGCGCCGGTCGGGAGGCCGGCCGCGCGGAGGAGCTCCTCCACCATGCGCGTCGTCGTCGACTTGCCGTTCGTCCCGACGACGTGCACGGCGGGCAGGCCCGCCTGCGGCTGGCCGAGCTCGGCCAGCAGCGCGTGCATCCGCTCGAGGCCGAAGCCCTCCGTCGGCCAGGGCGAGAGGCTCTCGAGCCAGGCGACGCTCGACGCCCGGGACAACCCTCGCTATCCCCCGAGGAGCTCCAGCTCGCCGCGGTACCGCTCGAGCTTCGCGCGCTCCGCCTCGACGACGTCTGGCGGCGCGTTCGCGACGAAGCGCTCGTTCGCGAGCATCCCCTCGGCCCGGGCGATCTCCTTCCGGAGCCGGCCACGCTCCGCGTCGACGTCGCCCCCGTCCCGACGCCGCTCCGGCCGGACGACCGCGGCGAAGATGCGCTGCTCCTCCTCCCCCGCGACCTCGACCCGGACGCCGCTCCGCCGGAAGACCTGCGCCGCCTCCTGCACGCGGTCGAGCGCGCCGAGGACGTCGGCGTGCGCCGCGTCGGGGTCGGGCCAGCCGGAGACGATCGAGGCGCGTCTCGCGCGCCGGGCAGGTGCGACCAGATCTCCTCGGTCACGTGCGGCATCAGCGGATGCAGGAGCGCGAGGAGCCGCTCGAGCGCCGCGAGCGCGGTCGCGCGGGCGTCGTCGTCGCCGTCGTAGAGCCGCTGCTTGACCGCCTCGGCGTACCAGTCGCAGAAGTCGTCGAACGTGAGGTGGTAGAGGACACCGGTCGCGGCGGCGAAGTCGAACCGGCCCCACGCCTCCTCGACGTCCGCGCGGGCGGCGTCGAGCCGCGCGAGGATCCAGCGCTCCTCGAGCGCCGACGGACGGAGCGCGGGCGTCGACGCCCTCGCGTGTTCTGGAGGATGAGCCGCGCGACGTTCCAGAGCTTGATCGCGAGCCTGCGTCCCTCCTCGATCGCCTGCGGCGAGTAGCGCACGTCCTGCGTCGAGGAGATCTTGAGGAGGCCGTAGCGCGTCGCGTCGGCGCCGTGGGACTCGATCGGCTCCATCGGGTCGATCCCCGTGCCGAGGCTCTTCGACATCCGGCGGCCGTCGGGCGCGAGCACGGTCGACGTGATGATCACGTCGGTGAACGGGATCTCGCCGAGCAGGAAGAGCCCCGAGAAGATCATCCGGTTCTCCCAGAGGCGGATGATCTCGCGCGCGGTCACGTTGACGTCGCCGCGGGTAGTACCGCTCGAGCTCGGGCGTCCGCTCGGGCCAGCCGAGCGTCGCGAACGGCCAGAGCGCGGACGAGAACCACGTGTCGAGCACGTCGGGGTCGCGCTCGAGCTCGGCCGACGCGCACTCGGCGCATGCCTCGGGCGGCGGCCACGTGCACGTCAGGTGACCGTCGGGGCACGTCCAGATCGGGATCTGATGCCCCCACCAGAGCTGTCGGGAGACGCACCAGTCGGGCGCGTTCTCGAGCGACTCGATCGCGAACCGGTGCTGGCTCTCCGGGTGGAACCGGACGCGCCGCGCGCGAAGCTCCTCGATCGCCGGGCGCGCGAGCTCGTCCATCCGGCACCACCACTGCGGCGAGACGAGCGGCTCGATCCGGGAGTGGCAGCGCTCGCACGTGCCGACGGAGTGCCGGTACGGCTCCCGCCCCACGAGCTGGTCCCGCTCCTCGAGCCAGGCGACGATCTGCCTGTCGGCGGCCTTCTGGTCGAGGCCCTCGAAGCCCTCGGCGATCATCCGGCCGTCCGGGCCGATGACCGTGAGCGTCTCGAGCCCGTGGTCGCGGCCGATCTCGAAGTCGATCGGGTCGTGGCCCGGGGTGATCTTGAGGGCACCGGTGCCGAACTCCGGCTCGACCCGCTCGTCGGCGATGACGGGCACGCGGCGCTCGACGACCGGGACGACCACCTCGCGTCCGACCGCGTCGCGGTACCGCTCGTCGTCGGGGTGCACCGCGACCGCGACGTCGGCGAGGATCGTCGCCGGGCGCACCGTCGCGATCGTGATCCCCTCCGTGCCGTCGCCGTCCGCGAACGGGTAGAGCACGCGATAGAGCGTGTCGTCCATCTCGACGTGCTCGACCTCGAGGTCGGAGATCGCCGTCTGGTGGTGCGGGCACCAGTTGACGATCCGGTTCGCGCGGTAGATCCAGCCCGCCTCCCAGAGACGCACGAAGAACGTCATCACCGCCTCGACGTACGCGTCGTCCATCGTGAACCGCTCGCGCGCGTAGTCGAGCGACGCGCCGAGGCGGCGGTACTGCCCCATGATCGTCCGCCCCGTCGAGGCGAGCCAGCTCCACGTCCGCTCGAGGAAGGCGTCGCGCCCGATCTCCTGGCGCGACGTGCCCTCGGCGACGAGCTGCTTCTCGATCACGTTCTGGGTCGAGATCCCCGCGTGGTCGTAGCCCGGCTGCCAGAGCGTGTCGAAGCCCGCGCATCCGGTGCCAGCGGACGAGCACGTCCTGGATCGAGCCGTTGAGGGCGTGCCCCATGTGGAGCTCGCCCGTGACGTTCGGCGGCGGGACGCAGATCACGTACGAGTCGTCGTGCCGCCGGCCCGCGCCCGCGGCGTAGAGGCCCTCGGCCTCCCACGTCTCCTGCCAGCGCCGCTCGACGCTCTCCGGCGAGTACAGCGGTTCCATGGCCGCGGAGTCTACGGACGAGTCGGCTGCCGTCGCGCTCGGTGCCTGGCTTCAACCAGACACCCTCGAGCAGCGGATCGCTCCTCGGTACCTGGCTGAAGCCAGGTACCGAGGAGCGCCTCAGCCGAGCACGAGATCGTGCTCGTGGCGTGTGCGAGGAGCCTTCCCTCGCGTCCTCGAGCCGCGCCTCCGTCGTCACCGACGGTCCGGCCCGCGATGGACGATCGTGCCGATGCAGCGGACGCGTCCGGTCTCGGCGGTGATCGGGCGCGTGAAGTTCGCCTTCAGCTCGAGCGTCGTCCAGCGCGTGCCCGCATCCGCCAGCGAGACGAACGGCCGTCCCCATCGCGGAGTCGAGCAGCGTCGTCGCAAAGCCCGGCGTGCACGGTGCCGATCGGGTTGTAGTGCTCCTCTCCCGGCACGGCCTCGCCACACGACCCGGCCCGGCTCGACCCCGGCGAGTACGGGCGCCGAACAGCTCGCCGCGATCGGCGGGTAGGGAAGCTCGCCCTCGGCCATCGTCCGTCGGAGGAACTCGAGCCCGTCGAGCTCGGCCGCGATCGCCAGCGTCTCGCGCGGGTCGGTCCAGCTGAAGGTGCGCGACCGGGGCTCCGCCACGAGCGGCCGCGGATCAGCCGGTGCCGTCGGCGACGGCCCCGAGGTCCTCGTCGTCCGGGACGCCGTGCGTGACGAGCGTCGGCTTGAGGCCCTTGGAGATCGTCTCGCGCGTGATGACGCACTTCGAGACGTCGCGGCGCGACGGCAGCTCGAACATCACGTCGAGCAGCGCGCCCTCGATGATCGAGCGAAGGCCGCGCGCGCCGGTCTCGCGCTCGAGCGCCTTGTCGCCGATCTCCCAGAGCGCGTCCTCGGTGAAGACGAGCTCGATCGTGTCGTATCCGAAGAAGCGCTGGTACTGCTTGACGAGCGCGTTCTTCGGCTCGGTGAGGATCCGGACGAGGTCGTCGCGGCGCAGCTGGTGCACGGCGGACACGACCGGAAGGCGGCCGATGAACTCCGGGATGAGGCCGAAGTTGACGAGGTCCTCGGGCATCACCTCGGAGAGCAGCTCGGCGCTCTCCTCGGAGTGCTTCGAGCGAACGTCGGCGCCGAAGCCCACCGCGTTCTTGCCGATCCGGCGCGCGATGATCTTGTCGAGCCCGGCGAACGCGCCGCCGCAGATGAACAGGATGTTCGTCGTGTCGATCGTCAGGAACTCCTGGTGCGGGTGCTTGCGCCCGCCCTGGGGCGGCACCGAGGCGACCGTGCCCTCGAGGATCTTGAGGAGCGCCTGCTGGACGCCTTCGCCCGAGACGTCGCGCGTGATCGACGGGTTGTCGGCCTTCCGCGCGATCTTGTCGACCTCGTCGATGTAGATGATCCCGGTCTCGGCCTTCTTGATGTCGAAGTCGGCCGCCTGGATCAGCTTGAGGAGGATGTTCTCGACGTCCTCGCCGACGTAGCCGGCCTCCGTCAGCGCGGTCGCGTCCGCGATCGCGAACGGGACGTTGAGGATCCGCGCGAGCGTCTGCGCGAGGAGCGTCTTCCCGCACCCGGTCGGGCCGAGCAGGAGGATGTTGGACTTCTGCAGCTCGACGTCCTGCTCGTCGGCCTGGCCCATGCGGACGCGCTTGTAGTGGTTGTAGACCGCGACCGACAGCGTCCGCTTCGCCTCCTCCTGGGAGACGACGTAGTCGTTCAGGACGCGAGTAGATGTCCTTCGGGCGCGGGAGGTTGTCGAGGTCGAGCGCGGCGGGAGACGTGAGCTCCTCGTCGATGATCTCGTTGCAGAGATCGATGCACTCGTCGCAGATGTAGACGCCGGGACCGGCGATCAGCTTCTTCACCTGCCGCTGGCTCTTGCCGCAGAAGCTGCAGAGCAGCTGCTCGTTTCCCTCGCTCGCTCGGGCCACTGGTCTCCTCTTTTACTCCGATTTCACGGGTTCGGCTACCCCGTCTTCGGGCGTCCCGGGGATCAGCGGTGCGTGATCACCCGGTCGATGATTCCGTACTCCACGGACTCCTCGGACGTCATGAAGAAGTCGCGGTCCATGTCCTTGCGCACCTTCTCCTCGTCCTGCTTCGTGTGCTGCGAGACGATCTCCTCCAGCTTTCGCTTCAACGCGATCGTCTCCCTCGCATGGATCTCGATGTCGGACGCCTGACCCTGGTAGCCGCCCCACACCTGGTGGAGCAGGATCTTGGAGTTCGGCAGTGCCATCCGCTTCCCTTCGGCGCCTCCCGCAAGAAGGACGGCGCCCATGCTCATCGCGATGCCGACGCAGATCGTCCGCACGTCCGGCTTGATGAACTGCATCGTGTCGTAGATCGCGAGCCCCGCGTACACGTGCCCGCCGGGCGAGTTGATGTAGAGGTCGATGTCCTTGTCCGGGTCCTCGGACTCGAGGTGGAGGAGCTGGGCGATGATCAGGTTCGCGATCTGGTCGTCGACCTGCGTCCCGAGGAAGATGATCCGTTCGTTGAGCAGGCGGCTGTAGATGTCGAACGACCGCTCGCCACGGGACGTCTGCTCGATCACCATCGGGATCAGGGGGCTCATCGGCTCTCCTCGCTTCCGGGGGTCCACAGTTTCGTCTCGCCGGCGGGCTTCTCCTTGTCCGGCGTCCAGATCGCCTCGCGCGCCGCGTGCTGCTCGGGCGCGATCGGTTTCACGTCCGCGGCGAGCCGGTCGAGCGCCGCCCGCAGCCGGAGGTCCTCGCGCAGCGACTCCTGCTGGCCGTGCGCCCAGATGTCGGCGATCACCGCCTCGGGGTCGTCGCCCGCCGCCTCGGCCTGCTCGCGGATCAGCTCCTTCACCTCGTCGTCTGTGACCGTGATCCCGGCGCGCTCCGCGACCGCCTCGAGCGCGAGCTCGCGCGCCACGGACTGCACCGCCTCGCCGCGAATCTGCGCCGTCAGGACGTCGGGGCTCTGTCCCGTCGCCTGGAAGTACGCCTCGGGAGTGATGCCGCGGTTGGCCAGCGAGCGGACGAAGCCGTTCAGGAGCTCCCGCGCAGCGGGCCTCGACGAGCGGCCCGGCGCCCTGGACGTTCGACGCACGGACGAGCTCGTCGACCGCAGCGGCGCGGAACGCGCCGTCGATCTGCGCGTCGAGCGCCGTGCGGATCCGCCCCTCGATGTCGCCGCGCAGGTCGGCGATCGTGTCGAACTCGCTCGCGGCACGGGCGAGCTCGTCGTCGGCATCCGGCAGCACCTTCTCGTTCACGTGTTTGACGGTCACCTCGACCGCCGTCTCGGAGCCGTCCGCGAGCTCGTAGCGCACCTTCCGGGTGTCGCCGACCTTGGCGCCCACGAGCGCGCCCTCGATCTCCTCGACGAGGCTCCGCGAGCCGAGCTCGACGACGGTGTCGGACTGCCCCGTCCCGTCCTCGCCGACGAGGTCGACGACGACCGTGTCGCCCTCGCGCGCCTCGCGGTCGTCTGCGGGGACGAGCTCGGCGACGGAGTTGCGCAGCGCGTCGAGCTCCTGCTGGACGAGCTCCTCGGGAACCTCCGCCTCGGCGCGCGGTACCTCGAGCGTCGTCCAGTCGACGATCTCCGGGGTGGGCTGCACCTCGACGGTCGCGCTGAAGCTCCACGGCTCATTTTCGGTCGTCGGGAGCTCGAAGTCGTACTCGGGCGTCGCGACCGGGCGGAGCCGCGAGCGCGCGGCCGCGTTCCAGAACCACCCGCCGATGTGGGACTCGACGGCCTCGACCCACAGGCGGTCGCGGCCGACGTTGGCGAGGAGCACCTGTCGCGGCACCTTGCCCTTGCGGAACCCGGGAATCTTGACCGCGCCCGCGAGATCGTCGGCGGCGTGCTCGACCGCGTGCTCCAGCTCGTGGGGCGAGACATCGACGGTGAGGCGGACGCGGTTGCCGCCGAGCTCCTCCACCTGGCTCATTCCGTGATTCAAGCATTTGCCGCGCGGCTCGCCGGAGAGATGTCCCGGTGGCAGATCCGCGTCAGAGGTGCTCGAGCAGCCAGGCGTGCACTTCCGGCACGCGGTGCTCGATGAGCGTGAGGTGGCCGTCCTCGTCGCTCAGGCGTGCGTCGACGCCGGGAATCCGCTCGGCCAGCCACCGGCCGTGCGACGGGGGCACGAAGCGGTCGTGCTCGCCGTGGAGGAGGAGCACGGGAATGCCGATGTCGGCGACGTCGAAGCCCCACGGCGCGACGAACGCAAGGTCGTCGTCGACCCAGCCGTCGACCCCCGGCGCGAGCGCCTCATTCACGTTCTCGAGGAGGAAGGCAGCAAGATCGGCGGTCGCGACCGCAGCGTCGACAGGGGTCAGCAGTGACGCCCACTGCGTCCGCAGGTCATCGGGCGTGGCCTCTGCGAACGCCGCGCGGTGGGCGAGCTCATAGGGCGTTATCGCCTCACGACCCGCGAGCGTGGCGTTGAACTCGACGACGTTGTCCTCGCCCATGCCCTCCGTCCAGTCGAGGCCCGGCGCGTCGTACGGAGCGACCGCCGCGAGGCTCGCAGCCGCAGGCACCCGTGCGGGGAGGAGTGCTGCACACGCGAGGGCGTGCGGCCCTCCGCCGGAGACGCCCCAGACGCCGAACCGGCCGAGCCCGAGCGCATCGGCGATCGCGGCGACGTCCTCGACGACGTCGGCAACCGCGCGGCCCGGCCGTGGGTCCGACCCGCCATAGCCCGCCCGGTCGAAGGTAACGAGACGAGCCCCTCGCGACCGGGCGTCGGCGGCGTGGGGCGCGTAGATCGTGCCACCGGACGGCGTGCCATAGATCGCGATGATCGGCCGTCCGTCCGGATCACCCGCCTCGTACACACGGAGCGCACGGCGGTCGGGCGTCGTGATCGTCCTGACCGTCACGTGACGATCGTAATCGCGCCGCGGCGGCTCGACCGTCACGCCACGGCGCTACCCTGCGTCGGCGCGGGCGTGGCGGAACTGGTAGACGCGCCGGGTTTAGGTCCCGGTGGGACGCGAGTCCCTTGGAGGTTCGAGTCCTCTCGCCCGCATGGGCACCCGGAACGGGTCGGCCTCAGCCCTCACGGGCGGATGCCTGGCCCGACGTGCGAGCGCTACCGCCCGAGCAGGAGCCCCACCGTCTCCCGTACCGAGTCGACGACCAGACCGCCGAGCGCGATGAGCGCGAACGTCGCGAAGGCGACGAACGGCTCGTTCGCCTGGAGGACGAGCAGCGCGCAGAACGCGCCGACGACGACACAGGCGGTCGCGATCGGCCGGCGGGTCCTCGCGCCCAGCACCAGACCGGCGAGGAAAACGAGACCGAAGACGACGATTCCGACTGCCATTCCCGGAGCGTAGGACCCGGTCCGGACGGACCGGACCCACGCGGTCAGGCGCCGCGCAACGAAGCAGGGGTAGCCGGGATTGCAACTCATGCAACACCCGTCACGATTGCTCGCCACGGGTGGGGCACTCTTCGCCGAACGCGGCGTGGCTAGGCGGCGCGGCCGGCAGTGGCCTCGAGGACATGCGCGACGAGGGCCTGCGCGATCTCGGGGTCGAACTGGCTGCCGGACTGCCGCTCGAGCTCGGCGAGCGCCGCCGGGACCGTGAGCGCGTCGCGGTACGGCCGCTTCGACGTCATCGCCACGAAGGCGTCGCAGACGCGGATGATCCGCGACGGGAGCGGGATCTCCTCGCCGTGGATGCCATCCGGGTAGCCAGACCCGTCCCAGTTCTCGTGGCTCGAGCGGACGATCGAGGCGACGCCCCGGAAGGCGGGCGAGGCGCGCAGAATGCGCTCACCGACGATGGTGTGCTGGTGGATGAACTCCCACTCGCCCTCGTCCAGCGAGTCCCGCTTGTTGAGGATCTCCGCGGGCACGGCGAGCTTCCCCAGGTCGTGGAGGCGGGCCGCCCGGAAGACGGTGTCGAGGTCGCCGCCGCCGAGCCCGAGCCGCTCGCCGACGGCGGCGGTGAGCCCGGCGAGGCCGTCGGGATGATCGAGCAGGTCGGGCTCACGGATCGCGAGCGCCTCCAGGAACGCGTGCACCGTCGGGGCGTGCTCGAGCCGGCGATGGTGCTTCTGGGAGTACAGCCTTTCGTCGGCGAGCGCCAGCGCGTGGATGACGTCCGTCGTCTCGTCGGGCAATTGCACGGCGCCGTACGAGCTCGTGACGTCGAACCCCTCACCGCGCTCGGACAGCGCCGCGCGGCAGCGGTCGATCACGAGCCCGCTCGCGGCCGCGTCGACTCCCGCGACGACGCAGAACTCGTCTCCGCCGAGGCGGTAGGCGTCCCCTCGACCGATGGGCACACCGGCGACCTTGTGCCCGAGCCGCGTGAGCAACGCATCGCCCGCCGGGTGGCCGAAGCTGTCGTTGTAGGACTTGAAGCCGTCGAGATCGAAGATCACGAGGAGCGTCGACGGGACGTCCCCGGTCCCGACGATCCGCTCGAGGTCGGTCAGCAGGCGGCGCCGGTTCCCGAGACCTGTCAGGTCGTCGGTCATCGACTCGTGCCGCGTCAGCGCGAAGAGCTGTGCGTTCTCGCGGAGCGTGAAGGCGAGTCGCACGAGGACGAGCACCAGCGTCGCGGCCGCGAGCGTCACGGCGAGCAGGTTGAGGCGGTCGAAGTGGTCGACGACGAGGATCCCGATGCCGATGAGCGCACCGGCGGTCGGTACGGCGAGCAGCGGCCGCCCCTTCACGTCGAGGCTCGCCTCGCCGCGCACCGCGACCCACCCGGCTGCGGCGATGAGCAGCGTGCAGAGCGGCCACAGGACGTCGATCGCCGTCCCCGCCTGGTAGCTCTCGAGCTCGAAGAGGTAGATCGCGTCCGCCACCGTCGATGCCACGACCCCGGCGCAGAGCACGAGCCAGGGTCGCTCGATGCGCCAGCCCGACAGGGTGAAGACGCCGAACACCGCGGACAGGAGCAGCACGTCTCCGAGCGGGTAGGCGAGGTTCGTCGCGACCGCAGCAGTGCTTCCCTCCGCGGCTCCCAGTACGACCTCGAGCAGCACGGCGCTGGCGAGCGCCGCCGCCGCGACCGACGCAATCGCCCCGTCGAGCCAGAGATGGCCGGCGATCGAGCTCGCCCGGCGCCGCACGAGGAGCACGATCCCGGCGTACAGCAACGGATAGAACGCGAGCCAGCCGAAGTCGGCGGGCGACGGGTACGCCGTCGGGTCGAGGGCGACGTCGTAGATCTCGGCGAAGCACCACGCGGCGAGGGACAGGGTGATGACGCTCCACGCGAGCCGGTCGGTCGAGACCAGCACCGCCCGCGCGCCGGCGATCGCCACCGAGAGGACGAACAGCCCGACGTAGACCCAGTCGGCGATGAACTGGTTGACCGAGCCGCCCGGCGACGTCAGCACGTTCACGGCCGCGTACACGACGTACGTGCAGAAGGCGAACGCGAGCAGGGCGTCCATCGCGGGCCCTCGACGGAGCACCTATCTCGTATCGGCTCGACGCCTGGGCGTCTTGAGCCGCAGCGTCAGCGGCGCGATGCGGCGATATGCTCTCGTCGACCGCCAGTCGACCGAGGAGCGGAGATGCGCGCAGCGCTCATGTCCATCGAGAAGGCCTTTGTGACCTGTTCGGAGGGTATGACGCATGCTTCGCAGAACGCTCAACCTGGGAATCCTGGCGCATGTAGACGCCGGTAAGACGACGCTCACGGAGCGGCTCCTCTACGCCGCCGGCGTCATCGAAGAGATCGGGAGCGTCGACAAGGGCACGACGCAGACCGACTCGCTCGCGCTCGAGCAGCAGCGCGGGATCACGATCAAGGCGGCCGTCGTCTCGTTCGAGATCGGCGACACGACCGTCAACCTGATCGACACGCCCGGCCACCCGGACTTCATCGCCGAGGTGGAGCGGGTGCTCGGCGTGCTCGACGGGGCGGTGCTCGTGATCTCCGCGGTCGAGGGGGTGCAGCCGCAGACCCGGATCCTGATGCGAGCGCTGGGGCGGCTTCGGATCCCGACGCTCGTGTTCGTGAACAAGATCGACCGCGTCGGGGCCGACGTCGCCCGCGTCGTGGCGGAGGTCGGACGCAAGCTGACGCCCGCGGTCGCCGCGGTGACCTCCGCGACCGGTGAGGGAACACGTGGCGCCGACGTGGGGGACCGGGCCACCGGCGACCCGTCCTTCACCTCGACGCTGGTCGACCTCCTCGGCGATCACGACGACGCGCTCCTCGCGGCGTACCTCGACGACGAGGGTGGGATCTCCCCGCAACGGCTCCGCGCGACGCTCGCCGCGCAGACGCGGCAGGCACTTGTGCATCCAGTCTTCTGCGGTTCGGCGATCACGGGCGCCGGTGTCGACCTGCTCGTCGCTGCGATCCCGGAGCTGCTGCCCGCAACCGCGGGCACGCCCGACGGTCGGGTAGGCGGAACCGTCTTCAAGATCGAGCGCGGCCCGGTGGGCGACCGGGTCGCGTACGTCCGCATGTTCTCCGGCTCGCTCCGGACGCGGGACGCTATCCGCTTCGGACGCGACCACGAGGCAAAGGTGACCGCGATCAGCGTCTTCGAGCGCGGCGACGTCGCCCGAAGGCCGTCCGTCGAGGCGGGGGCGATCGCAAAGGTCTGGGGGCTCGCGGAGGTTCAGCTCGGCGACGCCATCGGCGACGCGCGGGCACGAGGTCCGGCGCACGAGTTCCCACCTCCGACGCTGGAGTCGGTCGTCGACCCGGTCGACGACGGGGAGCGGCAACGGCTGCGCGTCGCGCTCGCGCAGCTCGCCGAGCAAGATCCCCTGATCGACGTCCGCCAGGACGACCGACGCCAGGAGATCTCCGTCTCGCTCTACGGCGAGGTGCAGAAGGAGGTCGTCCAGGCGACGCTCGCCGCGGACTACGGCATCGCGGTGCGGTTCCGCGAGACGACGCCGATCTACGTCGAGCGGCCGACCGTGAGCGGCGAGGCCGTCGAGATCCTCCATGCAGAGACGAACCCGTTCCTCGCGACGATCGGGCTCCGCGTCGATCGTGCAACCACGGGCTCGGGCATCGACTTCCGCCTCGACGTCGACCCGCGCACGGTTCCGCTGTACGTCTACAAGACACTCGAGAGCTTCACCGCGCACATGGACGGGTACGTGCGCGACGCGCTGCGCGAGGGTCTCTTCGGCTGGCAGGTCGTCGGCTGCGCCGTGACGATGACGCGCTGCATGTACAGCGTCCCCGACGGGCCGCCCTCCCGCCGGGGCCCGCTGAGCAAGGCCGCGGACTTCCGGAAGCTGACGCCGATCGTCGTCATGCAGGCGCTCGAGCGCGCGCGGGCGGTTGTCTGCGAGCCGACGGTGCGCGTCCACCTCGAGATCCCCGCGCACACGATCGGCGGCGTCATGGCCGCCCTGGCCCGGCTCGACGCCGACGTCGAGTCTCCGACGCTCCGCGGCGAGCTCGCCGTGCTCGAGACGGTCATGTCGGCCGGGCGTGCGCGCGATCTGCAGCGCGGGCTGTCGGGCCTGACGCACGGCGAGGGCGTGCTCGAGTCAGCCTTCGAAGGTTACGAGCCGGTGGTGGGGGAGCCGCCGACACGACCGCGGGCGACGCCGAGCCCGCTCGTCCTGGGCGCGTACGTCGCGCACGTCGGCCGGTGAGCCAGAGCTCAGTAGTCTCCCGCGGCCTCGAGCCACGTCACCGAGGCGCTCCGCCTGAACCCCAGCTCGTCCATGTCGTTTCCGGGCCAGACACAGATCGAGTCGGTGTCCGGGTAGACGGACACGGCGGGCGTCTGCGCGCTCGAGAACATCAGCGTCCTCGCCGGCGACTCGCTCCGGTTGATCAGCTGGTGCGCCCCCTCGGGGCCGGGTGGGAAGCGGACGAGGTCGCCGCGCTCGAGGGTGTGCTCCCCGTCCGGCGCGCGCAGGACGAGCGTGCCGTCCACGACGAGCAGCCATTCCTCGTCGTACTCGTAGTGGTACGGCGACTGGCGCTGACCGGGCGCCACGTCGTATACGAACATCGAGGTCGCGCTCGACCCGAGGGCCACGCCGACGTCGATTCGACCCTCGAGGTTCTCCGCCTGGATGAGGTTGACCGATTCCATGCCGCCATTATCCCGCGTGTCCTGGCGCGGTCGCGGCGGACGGCGTAGCGTCCGATCGGTGGGAGGAGCCAACGAGCAGACGACCGGGCGCACCCGCGTTTGGCGCTTCCGGCGCGTTGTGAACCGGTACCTCAACCCGGTCATGCAAGCCGTTGCGAAGAGGCTTCCGGGCTTCGCCATCCTGACCCATCACGGCCGACGGACCGGATGCGCGTATCGGACTCCGGTCAACGTCTTCCGACGAGGCGACGCCTACCTCTTCTTCCTGACCTACGGGTCGGATGCGCAGTGGGTCAAGAACGTACTCTCCACCGGCTCGTGCTCGATCGAGACACGCGGTCGGGTGGTCCAGCTCGTCGAGCCCGAGCTCGTCACGGACCCGGACCTTCGCCCCGCGCCGGCGCTCGTCCGCTTCGTCGAACGCCGGATCGCCGGTGTCACGCAGTACCTGCGGATGCGCGCTGCTCCATCCGACCCTCCCGCCGTCGGATGAAGGCGGGTTGAGACGCGAATGGCCCCGGGAGGAGTCGAACCTCCGCGCGCAGATTCGAAGTCTGCCGCTCTATCCGCTGAGCTACGGGGCCGTGCCAAGAGCGTAGACGGCGCC
Organism: uncultured Actinomycetes bacterium; assembly: GCA_963706915.1. Classification (GTDB taxonomy): domain Bacteria; phylum Actinomycetota; class Thermoleophilia; order Gaiellales; family Gaiellaceae; genus Gaiella. The sequence continues at coordinate 205,746 of CAVPOH010000001.1, read as the reverse complement.
GCCGTCGGCGACCGGCGCACCCTGCGGCGGCGATGCCGACGCCTGCAGGGGCTCTCGCGATCGGGGATCCGCGCGCGGATTCCCGATCTGCGGAGGATCCCGGGTAGATGCGAGGGTGGCGGACGGGACTCGAACCCGCGACCACCGGGACCACAACCCGGGGCTCTACCAGCTGAGCTACCGCCACCGCGCGCGATCAGGATAGCCGGGCCGTCCCGGGCCCGTCCCCACGGTTAGGCTCGCGCGCGATGGAGGGCGTGCGGCACACGCGGTACGGCTGGTGGCTCGAGGAGGCAGGCGCGGTCGAGGCGGCCGCCCCGCTCCAGGGCGATACCACCGCCGACGTCGTCATCGCGGGCGGCGGGTACCTCGGTCTCTGGACGGCGTGGCAGCTGAAGGAGCTCGAGCCGGGGCTCGACGTCGTCGTCCTCGAGGCGGGCCTCGCCGGTCACGGCCCGAGCGGGCGCAACGGCGGGTTCGTCTCGACGCTCTGGGACGACCTGCCGATCCTGCGCGATCGCGTCGGCGACGAGCGCGCGCTGGCCGTCGCGCGGGCATCGGAACGAGGTGTCCGCGGGATCGGCGAGTGGTGCGAGCGCGCCGGGGTGGACGCCTGGTACCGCGCGGCGCCCACGCTCTACGTCGCGACGACCGAGGCTCAGCTCAGCTCCTCGGGCGACGCGATCGAGGCGTGCGCCGCGCTCGGCGTGCCCGAGGAGGTGCGCGAGATCGGCGCGGACGAGCTTCGGGGCCATTGCGACGCGGGCTTCCTCGGCGGCGCCATCCTGCGCACCTCGGCCACGGTCCACCCGGCCCGGCTGTCGCTCGGACTCCGGGCGAAGGCGCTCGAGGCGGGCGTACGGCTACACGAGCGGACGCCGGTCCGGCATCTGAGTGCAGACGCGGTGGCGGTGACGGGCTCGGGGCGGGTGCGCGCCGGGGCGGCGGTCCTCGCGGTCAACAGCTCGACGGTCGGGTTCCACGGCTTCCGTCTCGCCCACGCCGTCGCCTCGAGCCACATGGTCGTCACGGAGCCGGTCCCCGACGTGATCGAGGAGCTCGGCTGGACGGGCGGGGAGCCGATCGCCGACGGGCGCACGCTTCTCCACTACCTCCGCACGACGCGCGACGGCCGCATCGCATTCGGCTGGGGCGGTGGCCGGATGGGGTTCGGCGGCCGGCACCTCGCACGTCTCGACGTCGATCCCGACGCCGTGCGCCGGGTGGCCGACGACCTCGTGCGGTTCTTCCCGCAGCTCCGCGGACGGCGGATCACGAACGCCTGGGGCGGGCCGATCGACGTCTCGCCCACGCACCTGCCGATCTTCGGGAGCCGGGGGCGGGTCCACCACGGCTTCGGCTTCACGGGGAACGGCGTGGGGCCGTCCTACCTCGGCGGTGAGATCCTCGCGCGACTCGCGCTCGACCGCCGGGACGACCTCACGCGGCTCGCACTCGTCGAGCCGCCGCGGAAGCTCATGCCGCCGGAGCCGTTCCGGTGGGCGGGTGGCTCCGTGATCCGCGCGGCGCTCGTCCGCGCGGACGCGGCCGAAGACGTGGGCCGGAGCCCCGACCCGGTGACGCGCTTCGTCACGAAGCTGCCGCGGCGCCTGGGGCTCCGCCTTCCCCGCTGAGCCGCGCGAGCACGTCGGCCAGCGGCACGTCGCCCGGGACCCGTTCCGGCGCGTCGGCGAGGGCACGGTCGGCGATGTCCGCGTAGACGGTGGCGACGGCGAGGAAGAGGGCGGGCGTGAGCCCGGCGCCGGCCTGCGTCGCGGCGATCTCCTCCATCTCGGGGACGTAGCGCCAGGCCTTCGCGGATGCCTTGCCGAGCGTCCCCCCGACCCGCTCGCGGTTCAGGAGACCCGTGTCGGCGAGATCGTCGAGGACGTGCTCGACGACCCCGTAGCGGTGCGCGGCCCGCAGCGCCTGCGCGAGGAGCGCGACCCGGCCCTTGTAGACCGACGCCGTGCACATCTTCACTGCCGACGCGAGGCCCACCTCCTCGCCGACGACGACCCGCTCGACGCCATCGAACGGCAGAGCTGCGACCTCGTCCGCGCGCGGTCCCGACAGGTAGATCCGCGTCGACCCGGGCTCGTGGGGAGGCGGGCCGGAGATCGACCCGTCGACGGCGGCGAGCCCGGCGGCGGCGAGCACGCCGGCAACGCGCTCGGCCGTGGCCGGGGCGATGGCGTTCAGGTCAGCGAAGAGCGGCATGGCCCCGCGTGCCGCCGCCGCCACCGCGTGGGCGACCTCGACCGCCGCCCCGGGCGGCACGACCGAGAGCACGACGTCGGCCTCGGCGACGAGCGCCTCGAGCGTTCCGGCGTCGTCGAGCGCGGCCGCAAGCCGCCGCGTGCGCTCGCTCCTCCCCTCGAGTGCGACGAGCACGTGCGTCCCGCCGTCACGGAGCCGAGCGCCGAGCGCGCTCCCCATCTCACCGGATCCGACGAGCCCGACGACCAACGCGCCCCGAGGATACGGGCCACCAGGCTCGCGTGGGACGACGCTCGCGTTCCGCGCTACTCGGGTCCAGAACCCGGAGACGTCCCCTTCGACAGGGTCGGAACGAAGACGCCCGTGCCGCCGCGCTCCGTGGTCGACGTGAAGGCGCCCCCCGTTCGTCACCGTGTTGACAGTCCCGCTCCCGCAGTCGAGTGCGACGAGCAGCGCTCCTTTCGCCCCGATCGGATCGGCGCTCGCAGCACCCACGCCGAGCGAGGCGAGAAACAGGAGGCGAGCGAGACGACCCCGATGACACGACCGCAGCGCGTGCCATGTGCTCCCCCTTTGTTGCCGACAGAGGCGCGAACAGGGAGCGATGTACCGATCGATGCAGGGCGCGGTCGGGAACGACGCGCCCGGGAGGATTCGAACCTCCGACCCGCGGATTAGAAGTCCGCCGCTCTGTCCCCTGAGCTACGGGCGCTCTCGGAGCAGGGTAGACGGTGACGCGGGTGACGGCCCGGCGGGGCTAGCCTTGGCCCGTGGCCGCGACGCCGCAGGGATTCGCACTCGCCGGTGACGACGGCGAGCCGCTCCGCTTCAGCGACGCGGAGTTCCTCGTCAAGGCGTCGGCGGAGACAACCGGCGGATCGTTCTCGATCGTGGAGGAGGTCGCGCCGCTCGACACACCGCTCCACGTCCACGCGAACGAGGACGAGCTGTTCGTGGTGCTCGACGGTGAGCACGAGTTCACCGTCGGCGAGACCGTCTTCGACGTCGGCCCGGGCGCGGTCGTGTTCGCCCCGCGAGGCGTCCCGCATTCGCACCGGCGGGTCGTCCCGCGGACTGGTCGGTTCCTGACGCTCGTCTCCCCGGCCGGCTTCGAGGGGTTCTTCCGCGAGCTCTCCGAGGCGGAGCGCGACGGCACGATCGGCCCCGATGCGTACGCGCGGGCGTCGGAGCGCTACGGCATCACCTGGATTCGCTAGCGGCCGGACCGCGCAGCGTGCCCCGGCGCGCCCAGCCGAGCACGGCGCCGACGAGGGCGACGGCCGCGCCCAGCCCGAACGACCACCGCACGCCGCGCTCGTCGACGAGCACGCCGCCGATCGCCGACCCCGCCGCGATCCCGACCGAGACCGCCGTACCGAACCACGCGAACGCCTCGGCGACCGTGCCCGACCGCGCGGTGCGGTCGATGAGGGTGTAGAGCGCGCCGATCGTCGGCGCGATCGGCAGCCCGGCGACGAAGGCGAGGAGGCAGAGCGTCGGGATCGAGACGGCGAGCTGGAGTGTGAGCAGCGCGCCCGAGAGCACGAACGCGCCGCGGATGAAGCGCCGGAGGTCGCTCCGGCCCGGCCGCAGCCCCGCGAGCAGGCCCCCGACGAGGCTTCCCGCCGCAAAGCAGGCGAGCGCGACGCCGCCGAGCTCCCGCGCGCCGTGCTCCTCCGCCAGGGCCGGCATCGCCAGCTCGACCGCTCCGAACGCGAACCCGACGACGGTGGCGTAGGAGACGACCGTCCGCACCCCGGGCGAGCCGAGCGCACCCAGGAGGCCGGCGCCGACGGCGCGCGAGGGCGGCGTCTCGCGAACGGGCGGGAGCCGCGCGACCATCGTCGTCCCGATCAGGCTCGCCACGGCCGAGCCGGCCACGGCGGCCACCGGCTCGAACGCGGCGAGCGCCGCCGCGACGAGCGGGCCGCCGACGAAGTGGACCTCCTGGAGGGCCGCCTCGAGCGCATACGCCGTCGAGCGGAGCTCGTCCCGGGCGAGCCGCGGCCAGACGATCCGGACCGTGGACGAGAGCGGCGGCATGGAGAGGCCGGCGAGTGCCGCGGCGACGGCGATCGCGGCGATGCCGGCGCCGACGACGGCGAGCACGACCACGGCGGCGAGGAACGCGACGAAGAGGACGACGCGGACCTGGAGCACGACGGGCGGGCCGTAGCGGTCGACCTGGCGTCCGCCGATGGGCGCGCCGATACCGAGCGCGACGGCGTAGACGGCCACGACGAGCCCGGCCGCGCCGTAGCTCTGCCCCTCGCCGCGGACGAGAAAGAGCAGCGCGAGCGACGTCATCCCGACGGGCAGCCGGCCGAGGACGGACCAGCCGACGAGCCCCTTCGCATGGGGGAGGCCCAGCAGCTCGCGGTACGGATGGGCCTCGCTCAGGTGGCCTCCTCCTCGAGCCGCTCCTGCTCGGAGAGGAAGCGCAGGAACCAGAAAGCGAAGACGGCGAAGAAGACGACGGACTGCTCGGCGGCCATCGTCATCCCGCCGAGCTGCTGGTCGGTCAGTCGGGAGAGCCCCCACACGCGCTCCGGGGCATCGGCGTAGAAGTCGTAGAGCGGCCGCGGGACGAGGGCGAGCACGAGCCCGAGCGGCGCCGAGAGGACGAAGGCCGCGAAGGCGTACGCGGCCCGGGCGCCCGAGGCGAGGCGGTGCGGCTCGTCCTGCCACACGCACCACCAGAAGAGGAGCCCCGTCGCGAGGTACGTCGCGTGCTCGAGGGTGAGCAGCGAGTGCGGATGCCGCAGGGCGGCGTCGTAGAGGGCGGGCACATGCCAGAGGGCGTACGCGCCGACCCAGAGCGGGAGCGCGACGAACGGGTGCGTGAGAGCGCGCACGACCCGAAGCGACGCGATCCGCGAAGCGACAGCCGGCGGCACGCCGAGGACGAGGAGAAGCGGCGCCCACTCGGCGAGAACGACGTTCTGGAGGAGGTGGCCCCACACGAGGTACTCGCGCGCGAGGGTGTCGAGCGGCGTGACGAGGGCGATGAGGAGGAGAGCGCACCCGCCGAGGAAGCTCGCGGCGCGCCAGCCGGCGCGCGTGCCGCGTGTCACTGCGAGATAGCCCGCCGCGAGACCGAGGGGGACGAGAGCCTCGCCGCTCCACGACCAGTCCGCCGGGCTCACGCGGGCACGGTACGCGAACCGCGGGTTACCCTTCCTCGCGTTCGCGGGTGTAGCTCAATGGTAGAGCCCTAGCCTTCCAAGCTAGTTACGCGGGTTCGATTCCCGCCACCCGCTCTCCCTCAGCAGCGCGGCCGGACGCGGCGATATGCGTCCCAGCCGCCGGGCGACTCCTCCTGACGCTCCCAGGCGCCGCAGAGCCGCGGCGCGGCGTGTCCTCCCGCGCCCGGGCTCACGAACGCCCAGCCCGCGCCGGGAGCGTCGCGGGCGCCCGCTCGGAGGAGCGTGAACGGCCGCAGGTCGCGGCCGAGGAGGACGTAGCCCGGGTCGCTCGCGGTGATCGCGAGCGCGACACGAGCGTCGTCCGGGATCCGCTCGTCGACGAACCGGATCAGCTCGGGGACGTGCACCTCGCGGCCGAGCGCCTCCCAGCGCGGTGCCGTCCAGTAGCTGGCGGGCGCCGGCCGCTCGAGGAGCGGCAGGCCGGACGGGCGCTTCGTGTCGTTCAGCACGGCGAGAGCGAGGGCCGTCACCGCGATCCCGGTCAGCCCCCATGCGATCGCCCGCCGTCGCCCGACGAGGCCCCACATCGAGCCGGCGAGGGCGACCGGCGCCATCAGGAACCGCCCGGCAGCGTCCTGATAGAAGAGCGCGGCCGACATCGCGACGAGCCAGTAGACGGGAGCGAGCGCCAGGAGCGCGCCGAGCCACGGGACGATGCCGCGACGCGCCGCGACCACGGCGAGAACGATCCCGGCGACGATGAGGAGGGCGCCGAGCGGCCCGTACCACGTGACGTTCGAGGCGGAGCGCGTGATGTCCCGCCCGACGTCGACCGCGAGGTCGTCCCGGCCGACGGCGCGCCAGAGCTCGACGTACGCCTGGTCGGCGTAGCGCCGGAAATCGGGCGTCAGGACCGGGAGGACGGCGACGAGCGCTGCCGCAGCCGCAGAGCCGATGGCGGCGAGAGGGCTGCGCCGTCGGTAGGCGACCGCGAGGCCGACGAAGAGGATCGCCGCGGCCACGAGGTAGACCCACCGGTCGCGGCCGACGGCCCCGGGAAGCTCGATCAGCTGGATCGCCGAGCGAAGTGCTCGCGCGGCCGTGTCCGCGATGCGACGGTCGACGGGCTCGTACGGGAATCCCGCGTCCCAGCTCCCGCCCTCGAGCCAGTTCACCACGTACCAGTACGCGCCGGCGGCGCCACCGGCGACGACGCCGGTGAGCCGCTGTCCGCGGCGGGTCGGAGCGGCGAGCAGGGCGACCACGACGAGCACCGGTAAGCCGAAGACCGCCGACGCCTTCGTCCCGATCGCGAGCGCAGTGGCGCCGCCGGCGAGCCAGGGTGCCGCCCGGCCCTTGTCCAGCAGGAAGGCCGCCGCGGCGACGAGGAAAGACGCGACGACGAGGTCGTTCTGCGCCGTCGACGCCTGCAGCGCGATCACGGGCAGCGTCGCGACCAGCAGCGCGCCGAGGAGCGCCTCCCGGCGCGAGAGCCCCAGACCGCGCGCCACGCCGACGACGCCGACCGCAAGCGCGATGAACGCGGCCGCCTGGACGAGCGCCGCGTAGCGGTCGGAGCCGCCGAGCACCATCGTCCCGAGCACGCCCATCTCCCCGTGCGGCGGGTACGCGTTGACGTACGGCGCGCAGTCGCAGTCCGGGTACCCGACCGCCTGGTTCTCCCGCCACAGCGCAGCGCGCCAGAGGTGATCGAAGACCGTGTCGAAGTCGTTCTGCGGCGTCGCGAGGCCGAGTGCGACGGCGTACCCGAACGCGAGGAGGACGGCGACGCCGAGCACCCCGCACAGCGGGTCCGCCGTCGCCCGCCGGAGCGCCGAGCCGCCCTCGCGGAGGCGGGCCGCGACGTCGCTCCAGCCACGGCGGTCGACGAGGATCGCGACGCAGACGACGGCGAGGCCGGCGAGCAGCGCCCAGCGGGTCACCCATCCGAAGAGCGACAACGCCCACAAGACGCCGATCAGCTGCACCCAGGCGAGGACATATGCGCCGAGGAGGAACGACGCCGTCGACCGGGACGCCAGCTGAGCGGACAGGCGCAGCGAACCAGCCGCGAGGAGCACGCCTCCGGCGACGAGCGTGAGCGCCCCGGTCACCGGCCGCTCGCCGAGAAGTGCTGGTAGTCCTTCGCCCCGGACCAGCGCCCGCCCCATCCCCAGCCGATCGCGTCGAACGCGCGCACCACGGCGCCGCCCTCGACGGCCATCCCCGGGCGATACGGGCTCCGGCGCAGGTACGGCAGGCTCGCGCGGTGCGAGGTCGTTCCACTCGAGCCCACGTACGGGTTCTCGATCGGGTTGAGGTCGATCGCGCGGCCGTACGCGTGCTCCGACCAGCGCGACGTGCCCTCCACCGTCCGACAGTTGAACGCGGACGTGTTGTCGGCCTCGATCGACCGGAAGTCGCTCGCGCCGTAGGCGTCGACGGGGACCAGCCGCCGGATCGGGAACCGGGCCGCGTACAGCCGCCGGAAGACGGCGAGCACCTTCTCGGCGACGTCGCGGTGCACGACGATCCGCCCGCTGTGCGTGCGGCCGTCGAACCCCCAGTGCCGCGCGCGGACGAGACGGAGGTCGGAGAGCGGGACAGGACACCCCGGCCGCCACGAGATGCCGGTCATCGTCTCTTGGAGCGCCGACGGAAGCGGGGTCACCGAGCCGCGGAACGGAGCAGACGCGGCCATCGCGCTCGGCACGGCGCAGACGGCGAGGAGGCAGGCGACGAGCGCGAGGCGGCGGACTGGCACCGGCGAACGGTAACGCCGACGTCAGCGGGCGCCTCCGGAATGCCCCGAGATGACGCCGGAGTCGGCGAGGGTGTTGCGACCGCGACAGCGGGCGCCTTCAGGGATCTGCCCCGCCGCAGGCGGGGACGAAGCCGGAGGATTCGGCTCAGCCCAGGAATACCTGCCTTGGCGCGCAAGACGGGATCGAGCGGATGACGCGCGCCGAATCCGTCCGGCAGATCAGACGCGTCCGAGGTTGCGACCGCGACAGCGGGCGCCTTCAGGGATCTGCCCCGCCGCAGGCGGGGACCAAGCCGGAGGATTCGGCTCAGCCGAATCCTCCTTGGCGAGCAAGATCGGGGTGGCCGGATCTGAACCGGCGACCTCCCGCTCCCAAAGCGGGCGCTCTACCAGGCTGAGCTACACCCCGTTCGGAGACAGTCTACGGTCGGCTACGGCGCGAGCACGACGACGAGGCGGCGCGGCCCGTGGACGCCCTCGACCCGCTCGAACCCGAGATCGGAGGTCGCGGACGGCCCCGAGACGAGGACGATCGGGCGTCCCTCGCGGGCCGACGGCTCGAGGCGCTCGAACAGCTCGGGCACCGTCTCGACGACCTGACCCCGCCGGACGACGCAGACGTGAAGGTCCGGCACGAGTGTGATCGCGCGGCGTCCCTGGCCCGGCCCGCCGTCGAGCCCGATCGTCCCGGTGTCCGCGCAGGCGACGGCGCACGTCGTCACGGCGCCGTCGAGGGCGTCGAGCTCGGCCGGTGTCAGGCCGTGGTCCTCGACGAGGTCGACACCGTCGGGCCGGATGTTCGGCTCGAGGTCCGGAGCGACGACGACACGCGACGCACCGTGCTCCGCGAGCGTCGAGGCGACGGCCGCCGGGGCGTCGTCGGCCGTGACGACGACCCCTCCGGCCTCCTCGACGCGCTCGACGAACAGCGCGACGACCTCGTCGGCCGGGCGGCTGCCACGCGTGACGTAGGCGCGGGGGACGTCCGGCGCCGGCGCGTCGTCGGCGAGCGCCTCCCGGATCCGCGCGAGCACGACGTCACGCGCCTCGCTCACGTTCCTCCCACCACTCGCGGAACGTCTGCGGCGCGACCCCCGGGAGGGTCCGCGACCGGCCCCAGCCGGCCAGCGGCCCGGGGAGCCAGCGGAGCCGGCCCTCCTTGACGAGCGGCCGCTGGAGCGCCCTCGCCGTCCGCTGCGCGCGCTCGTACCGCTCGGGACTCGAGAACGCACGGCCGAGCGCGCGGAGCGCCCGACCGTCGAGGCCCGGCCGCGACATCCGGACGACCTTCGCCCGCTCGTGGACGAGGATCCGCGGGATGTCGATCCCGACCGGGCAGACGTCGGCGCAGGCGCCGCAGAGCGACGATGCGTACGGCAGCGACGCCGCCGTGCCGCGCTCGCCCGACAGCTGCGGCTGCAGGATCGCTCCGATCGGCCCGGCATAGACGGTGTCGTACGCATGGCCGCCCGTCTGGCGGTAGACGGGACAGACGTTGACGCACGCCGAGCACCGGATGCACCAGAGCGCAGGCCGGCCCTCGGGGTCAGCGAGCGCCCGTGTCCGGCCCGCGTCGACGAGGACGAGGTGGAACGACGACGGCCCGTCTTCCGCCGCGACGCCGGTCCAGAGGGAGGTGTAGGGGTTCATCCGCTCTCCCGTCGCGGAGCGCGGGAGGAGCTGCATGAGCACGCCGAGGTCGCGCCACTCCTCGACGACCTTCTCGACGCCCATCACGGTGACGAGCGTCTCGGGCAGCGTCGTGCACATCCGCCCGTTTCCCTCGGACTCGACGACGCCGACGGTGCCCGTCTCGGCGACGGCGAAGTTCGCGCCCGAGACGGCGACCCGGGCGCGGAGGAACGCGTCCCGGAGGTGACGGCGCGCCGCGGCCAGCAGCGACTCGGCGTCGTCGGCGAGCCCGGGCTCGTCGAGCGCCTCACGGAGGAGCTCGGCGATCTCGGGCCGGCCGCGGTGGAGCGACGGGACGAGTAGGTGGGACGGACGCTCGTCCGCGAGCTGGACGATCCGCTCTGCGAGGTCGGTCTCGATCGGCTCGATCCCGCTCTCGAGCAGGGCGTCGTTGAGGCCGAGCTCGTCGGTCGTCAGCGACTTGACCTTGACGACCTCGCGCGCGCCCGTCCGCTCGACGACGTCGACGACCGCGGCGTTGGCCTCGGCCGCATCGCGCGCCCAGTGGACGACTCCGCCTGCCGCGGTGACGGCCGCCTCGAGCCGGACGAGCAGGTCGTCGAGGCGGAGCACGGCCCGCTCCCGGATCGCCGTGCCCGCGGCGCGGAGCTCCGCCCAGTCGGGCGTCTCGTCGACGACGGCGGCGCGGCGCGCGCGAATCGTCGTCGTCGCGCGGTGGACGTTCGCCCGGGTCTGCTCGTCCGCGAGCGCAGGCACCGCGGCGCGCTCGAACGGCAGCCGCGGCGCGTCCCGCCGCGCGGCGGCCGTGCTCACGACGCGAGCACTTCCGCGAGATGGACGGCGCGCACGGGCGAGCCGCGCCGCTCGAGCCCGCCGCCGATGTGCAGGAGGCACGAGGCGTCGCAGGCGCAGACGGCACCAGCGCCGGTGTGCTCGACGCTCCGGAGCTTGTCGGCGAGCATGGCGCTGGAGACGTCGGCGTTCCGCAAAGCGAAGAGCCCGCCGAACCCGCAGCATTCGGTCGCGTCGGGGAGTGGACGGAGGTCGAGCCCGCTCACGGCCCGGAGAAGCGACTCCGGCCGGCCGTCGAGCCGGAGCGACCGGAGCGAGTGACAGGTCGGGTGGTACGTCAGCGAGCCCTCGTACCCCGATCCGACGTCGACGACTCCGAGACGGTCGACGAGGAACTGCGACAGCTCCCACGTGCGGCCCGCCACGTCGTCCGGATCGCCGCCGTCGGCGCCGACGTGGGCGCGGACGTGGGCAACGCACGAGCCGGACGGCGCGACCACCGCGTCGAACCCCGCGAACACCTCGACGAACCGCCGGCCGAGCCCCGCAGCGACGTCCGGGTAGCCCGCGTTGAGGTGGAGTTGGCCGCAGCACGTCTGGCCCCGGGGGAAGGCGACCTCCAGCCCGAGCCGCTCGAGAACGGCGACGGTCGCGCGGCCGACGGACGGTTGAAGCGTGTCCGCCAGGCAGGTGACGAAGAGCGCCACGCGCACCGCGCGAGCGTACAGCACCACGCCGGTTTGATCGATCATCGATTAGCTGCGCCGCGACGACCCCGACAGGGACTAGCCTCGCGCGATGACGGAGATCGTCCTCCACGGAGAGCACGCGGCCGCCGGCCCGCATCCGCGGCTCGGCTACGCGATGGTCACCGCGGCGGCGATGCTCTTCGCCGTCAACGGCACCGTCTCGAAGGTCGTCCTCACCGGGACGGACATGCCGAGCCTCCGCCTCACGGAGCTTCGCTCGACGGGCGCGTTCCTCTGCCTCGCCGTCTTCCTCGCCCTGACCGCGCCGAGTCGCCTGCGTGTCGCGCGGGACGAGATCGGTCTCCTCGTCTTCTACGGCATCGTCGGGTTCGCGCTCGTCCAGTGGCTCTACTTCGTCGCGATCGAGCGCCTCCCGATCGGGATCGGCCTCCTCCTCGAGTTCACCGCGCCCGTCCTCGTCGCGCTCTGGGCGCGCCTCGTGTGGCACGAGCCGGTCCGGCGTCGTGTCTGGGCCGCTCTCGCGCTCGCGCTCGCCGGGCTCTGCCTCGTCGCCGAGGTGTGGGAGGACGTCCGGCTCGACACGATCGGCGTCGTCGCGGGGATCGTCGCGGCGGGTGCGCTCGCGACCTACTTCCTCGCGGGCGAGCACGCTACCGCGCGTCGCGACGCGCTGTCGCTGACCTGCCTCTCGCTCGGGGTCGCGGCGATCTTCTGGGCAGTCCTGCAGCCGTGGTGGACCTTCCCCTTCGAGGAGCTCGGCGAGACCGTGTCCCTCCAGGGCGAGCTCGAGGCGGGCACCGCACCGGTCTGGCTCCTCTGCCTGTGGGTCGTCGTCCCGGGGACGGTCTTCCCGTTCGTGCTGTCGCTCTCCGCGCTCCGGCATCTCCCGGCGACCCGTGTCTCGATCGTCGCGATGATCGAGGTCGTGCTCGGCGCGCTCGTCGCGTGGGCCTGGCTCGGCGAGACCCTCACGAGCGCCCAGCTCCTCGGCGGCGCGGTCGTCCTGGTCGGGATCGTCATGGCGCAGACGTCCCGTTGACGCGCGCGACAGTACCCTTGCGGTCGTGAGCGTCCAGCGCGTCCTTCTCGCGTCGCCGCGCGGCTACTGCGCCGGCGTCGAGCGCGCCGTCGAGACGGTGGAGAAGGCGCTCGAGCACTACGGCGCGCCGGTGTACGTGCGCAAGCAGATCGTCCACAACATCCACGTCGTCCGCGATCTCGAGGCGCGCGGGGCGATCTTCGTCGAGGACGAGCGCGACGTCCCAGCGGGGGCGACGGTCGTCTACTCGGCGCACGGCGTGGCGCCGTCCGTCCACGAGAACTCGCGCACGCTCGGCCACGACGTGATCGACGCGACCTGCCCCCTCGTCACGAAGGTGCACGTCCAGGCGAAGCGATACGCCGCGAACGGCTACACGGTGCTGCTCATCGGCCACGCCGGGCACGAGGAGGTCGTCGGGACGATGGGCGAGGCGCCCGACTCCACGATCCTCGTCCAGGACGTCGCCGAGGCGGAGGCTCTACACCTCGACCCCGAGGAGCCCGTTGCATACGTGACCCAGACGACGCTCTCCGTGGACGAGACCGCCGAGATCATCGCGACGCTCCGGCGCCGATTCCCGTCCATCGTCGGGCCGAAGAAAGAGGACATCTGCTACGCGACCTCCAACCGGCAGTGGGCGGTCAAGGACATGCTCGCCGAGATCGAGCTGCTGCTCGTGATCGGGTCGCGCAACTCCTCCAACTCGAACCGGCTCGTCGACGTCGCCAGGGCCGCGTCGGTCCCGGCGTACCTCATCGACGACGACACGGAGATCGACGAGAGGTGGCTCGACGGCGTCGAGACCGTCGGCATCACCTCCGGCGCGTCCGCGCCCGAGCGCCTCGTGACGCGCGTCTGCGACTGGTTCCGCGCCCGCGGGATCGAGCGAATCGAGCCCTACCGGATGGTGGACGAGGACGTGACCTTCCGGCTCCCGGTCGAGCTCCGCCGCGAGCTCGCGCTGGCCGAGGCTCGCACGGAGTAGCCGTGCGGCTCACGCTCGTCGGCCCGGCGACGGACGACCCGCCGACGCTGCACCGCTGCCTCGAGGCGGTCAGAGCCGCGAGTGACCCGCCCGACGAGGTGGTGGTGGTGACGGTCATGACACGCGGCCGGTCACGGGTCGGGAGGACGACGGTGGCCGCCACTTCTTCGGCGTCCGGGCCGCCGGTGGTCACATCCTGGCGATGACGGGCGCGTCGCCGCCGTCGGCCTGCACGGAGACCGCGAGCGTCTCGGCCTTGATCCACTCGGCGTGCTCGAGGAGGTCCGCGTCCCGGGCGGGGATCGTCAGCGCGATCCGATCGGAGAGCGCGAGGCCGGAGTCCTTCCGCAGCGCGTTGACCCGCCGGATCAGCTCGTAGACGCGGCGCTCGCGGTCGAGCTCCTCGTCGACGTGCGTGTCGAGCGCGACGGTGACGCCGTCCTCCGCGGCGACCGCCCAGCCTTCCTTCGCCGCCCGCTCGACGAGCACCTCGTCCGGCCCGAGCTCGTGCGCGGCGACCCGGAATCGACCGCCTCCGATGTCCTGGAACTCGCCCGCCTGGAGCGCTGCCCGGACGGCGCCGAGCTCGGCGCCCAGACGCGGCCCGAGGACGGGGAGGTTTGGCTTCACGACGAGGTCGGCGTCGACGGCGTCGAAGCGGACGTCCTTGACGCGGAGCTCGTCGCGGATCTCGTCCGCGTGGCGGGCGGCGAGTGCGGCCCCCTCGACGACGAGCGTACGGAGGGGCTGCTGCACCTTGCACCCGGCGGCCTGGCGCGCCTGGTGCCCGAGGCCGACGACGCGTCTGACGTCGTCGATCTCGGCCAGGAGCGCGTCGTCCGGCGCGAGCTCCTCCGGCCAGCCGGCGAGGTGCACGCTCGGCGGCGCGTCGCCGCACGGTTGCCGGACGAGCACCTGCCAGAGGTGCTCGGCGAGGAACGGCATCACCGGGGCGATGACGCGGAGCGCCTGGACGAGCGCGTGCCAGAGCACGCGAAGCGCGATCTCGTCGCCGTCCCAGAAGCGACGACGCGAGCGGCGGATGTACCAGTTCGAGACGTCGTCGACGTACGCCTCGAACGCCCGGATGACGTCGACCGTCAGCCAGCGCTCGTAGCCGGCGGTCGTCTCCCGAACGAGAGCCCGGGTGCGCTCGACGAGCCACGTGTCGAGCGGCTTGAGCTCGCCGCCCGGGCCGCGCTCGCGGTCGCGGTACCGGGGCGTGAAGCCCTCGACGTTCGCGTACTGGACGAGGAACGTGGCCGAGTTCCAGAGCGTCAGGAGCCGCCGTTGGATCTCGTGCGCCGGGCCGAAGCCGAAGAGGAGGTTGCGGTCGGGCGGCTGAGAGCAGAACTGCCAGCGCATCACGTCGGCGCCCATGCGCGCGAACGCGTCCGGCGCGTCGATCGTGTTCCCCCACGAGCTGTGCATCTCGCGGCCCTTCTCGTCGAGCATCTTCTCGTAGCCGAGGACGTTGCGGAACGGCGATCGGCCGGTGAGCACGACCGACATGAAGAGCTGCGAGTAGAACCAGAGCCGGATCTGCTCGCGCATCTCCGAGACCCAGTCCGCGGGGAACCAGGTCTCCCAGTACTCGTGGTCGGGAAGGTCCGCCCGTGTCAGGCCCTTCGCCGCGCCGGTCGCGTACCCCTCCGCCTCGTACTCGTGGCTCTGCCAGCCCAGCGTGGAGAAGGGAACGATCCCGGCGTCCAGCCAGACGTCGCCGACCTCCGCGATCCGCTCGACGCGCTCTCCGCACTCGGCGCACCGGATCGGCACGGCGTCGATCCAGGGCCGGCGCAGCTCCTCGAGCTGCTCGAGACCGCCGAGGGCACGTTCCTCGAGCTCCGCCCGCGATCCGATCACGTTCAGGTGTCCACACGCGCACGGATAGAACGGCAGCGGCAGTCCGTAGTACCGCCGGCGCGAGATGTTCCAGTCGCCCATGTTGCGGAGCCAGTCGTCCATGCGCTTGCCCATGTACGCCGGCGTCCACTCGACGGTCGCGTTGGCGTCGAGCAACGGTTGGCGGAGCTCGTCGACTGCGATCAACCAGTCGTCGGTCACACGCCAGATGAGCGGTGTGTCACAGCGCCAGCAATGCGGATAGCGGTGGAGGTAGGCGCCGGCCTCGACGAGGAGTCCCTTCTCGGCGAGCTGTCCGACGATCTGGTCGGCGGCCTCGCTCGTCGGCAGGCCGTGCAGCCAGCCGTACTCGTCGTAGAAGCGCCCGGCCTCGTCGACGGGCGAGAGCACGGGGAGGTCGTGGATCCGACCGAGCTCGAAGTCCTCCTGCCCGGCGCCCGGAGCGATGTGGACGATTCCGGTGCCCTCCTCCAGCGAGACGTCGTCCCACGGGATCACCCGATGGTCGACCTCGCTCCCGGGGCGGAGGTCGTCGAACGGTCCCCGGTATCGGAGCCCGACCAGCTCCGACCCGAGGAGGACGCTCGTGAACGACTCCTCGGGGTAGCGGGCGACCGCGACCCACTCGCCGTTCTCGCGCCGCCCGTACTGGGCGTCGGGCTTGACCGCGGCGGCGACGTTCGCGGGCAGCGTCCACGGTGTCGTCGTCCAGACGACGAGCGACTCGCCGGGTCGCTCGAGCAGCGGGAAGCGGACGTACAGCGACGGGTCGCTCCGCTCCTGGTAGACCCCGGCCTGCGTGAGCTCGTGCTGCGAGAGCGACGTACCGCAGCGCGGGCACCACTCCGTCGAGCGGTGCCCGAGATAGAGCCATCCGTGCTCGTGCACGAGCTTCAGGAACCGCCAGATGTACTCGATGTTCGTGTCGCTGAAGGTGAAGTAGTCGCGACCCCAGTCCATCCACTGACCGAGACGTATCGAGCCTTCTGTCAGCGCCTGCGACGACTGTACGACCACGTCTCGGCACCGCCTCGCGAACTCCGCGAGGCCGTACTCCTCGATCTCGCGCTTCGAGTTGAGCCCGAGCTGACGCTCGACGCCCACCTCGATCCAGAGGCCCTGACAGTCGAAGCCGTTCTGGTACCGCTGGTGGTACCCCCGGAGCGCCTTGTACCGCTGGAAGACGTCCTTCAGCGTCCGCCCCCAGGCGGTGTGGACACCGAGCACCATCCTGTTCGCGGTGACCGGGCCGTCGACGAAGCTGAACCGCGGTCCTGAGGCGTTCTGCTCGCGGAGGCGGGCGAAGATCGCCTCGCTCTCCCAGAGCGCGAGGATCTCCTGCTCGAGCGCGTCGTGATCCGGCTTGTCCGGGAGGGGTGCGAACATGCCGTCGATTCTAGGAACTCGCGGATCGCGGGAAGGAGTTGGCGTATTTCGGCGTTTGAACGGGTACGAGAACGATCTCGCCAAACGAAACGGAAGGACCAATGGCACTCGACGTAACGACCGAGACCTTCGAGCAGGAGGTCATCAAATCCGACAGGCCCGTCCTCGTGGACTTCTGGGCCGAGTGGTGTGGCCCGTGCCACGCGGTGGCGCCCGTGCTCGACCGCATCGCGGCCGAGCGGGAGAACGAGCTGAAGCTCGTGAAGGTGAACATCGACCAGCAGCAGGAGCTCTCGCAGCGCTACGGCGTCGCTTCGATTCCGACGATGATCCTCTTCAAGGACGGAGAGCCGTCGGCCGCAGTGATCGGTGCGCAGCCGAAGGGCGCGATCGAGCGATCGCTCGGCCTGACCGCCGCCGCCTAGCTCTTCCCTCCCCTCCTTCCCGCGCGAAGCCCGGCCCCGGCCGGGCTTCAGTGTCGGTCCGGCGGAGCGGGATGCTGGCTACGGTTACCCGCGTGAGCCCGCGCCACGTCCCGGCGTCCGTGACCGAGCTCTCGCGCGTGGGGCTCCTCTCGTCGCTCCCGGGCCAGACGCTCGCGCGGCTCGCGGAGCGGATGGAGCGGGAGGAGATCCCGCCCGGGCGGACGATCGTCTCGGAGGGCGAGGAAGGCGACCGGTTCTACGTGCTCCTCACCGGGCTCGCCGGCGTGACCCAGCAGACGCGCGGGCCCCGCGGCATGATCCGGCCGGGCGACTGGTTCGGCGAGGTGGCGCTCGCGATGGGCGTCCCGCGGACGGCGACGGTCACGACGATGACCCCGTGCGTGGTCGCGAGCTGCGACCGCGCGACGTTCGACGAGCTGCTCCGCCCGCTGTTCGCGGACGACGAGCCCTAGCCGATCGAGGGCTCGACGAGCTCTGCGACGACCGCGTCGGAGAGCCGCGGCCATGCCTCCTTCGCCCATTCGCCGAAGTCGCGGGTCGTCAGGACGGCGCACGCGACGCCGAGCTCCGGGTCGGCCCAGAGGAACGTCCCGCTGCCGCCGAAGTGGCCGAAGGTGCGCGGCGACGTGCTCTCGCCCGACCAGTGGCCCGCCTTCTCCCCCTTCAGCTCGACGCCGAGACCCCAGTCGAGCGGGCTGTAGCGGCCGAAGTCGGGTAGCACGCCGTCGAGGCCGGGGAACTGGACGGTCGTCATCTCGGCATTGGTCTCCGGCGCGACGAGCCGCGGGCCGAGGAGCTCGCGGCCGATCGCGAGGACGTCGTCGAGCGAGCCGTGCATCCCGGCGCCCGGATGACCGCTCGGATCGAGCGCGAGCCCGAGCGGCTCGACGACCGCCGCCCGGACGTAGTCCGCGAACGCCATCTCGGCCGCGGCGGCGACGTGCTCGCCGAGCACGCGGAAGCCCTCGTTCGAGTAGATCCGCCTGCCGTCCGGGCGTCGCGATCGGCGTCTCGCCCTCGAACGGCAGGCCGGAGGCGTGCGCGAGCAGGTGCCGGACCGTCGCACCGGGCGGCCCCGCAGGCTCGTCGAGGTCGACGACGCCCTCCTCGGCCGCGACGAGGGTGGCGAGGGCGGCGATCGGCTTCGAGACCGACGCCAGCCGCACGGCACGGGTCGTGTCCCCATGCGTGTCGACGACGCCGCCGGCACGCGTGACGCCGGCGGCCGCGAACCCGACGTCCCAGGCGTCGATCTGGTGCAGGGCCTGCACGGGGCGCGATACTACGTCCCCCTTATGGAGCACAGGCTGATCAGCGGCCATTCGCCGTACGAGGGTGTCGCCGGCTTCTCACGCGCTGTCGTCGCCGGCGACCGCGTCCACGTCGCGGGCACGGCGCCGATCCCGCCCGACGGGTCGCCGGTGCCCGACAGCGCGTACGAGCAGGCCGCCCTCTGCCTGCGGATCATCGGCGAGGCGCTCGACCGGGCGGGCTCCGGGCTGGAGCACGTCGTACGGACGAACATCTACGTGACGGCGCGCGAGCACTGGGACGAGGTCGCGCGGGCGCACGGCGAGGTCTTCCGCGAGACCCGGCCGGCCGCGACGTGCGTCGTCGCGGCGCTGCTCGACCCGCTGTGGAAGGTCGAGATCGAGGCCGAGGCGGTCCTCCCGTGAAGCAGGTCATCCCCGCCTCGATCACGGGGATCGCCGACGCCGCCGCCGCGAGTGTTCTCGACCACCGCTTCGGCGCGAGCGACCCGTTCACGCTCGGCGTCGAGGAGGAGTACATGCTCCTCGACCCGGAGAGCTTCGACCTGGTCCAGCACATCGAGACCGTCCTCGACGCCGTCCAGGGCGACGAGCTCGCGGACCGAATCAACGCCGAGCTGATGCAGTCGGTCCTCGAGATCGCGACGCCGGTCTGCCGGACCGCCGCCGACGTCATGCGGGAGCTGACGACGCTGCGGGGCTACGTCCGCGACGTCGCGGACGGCCAGGGCCTGCGCGTCGGCTCCGCCGGCACGCATCCGTTCAGCCTCTTCGAGCGCCAGCGGATCACGGCGAAGGATCGCTACCACGCGCTCATCGACCAGCTCCAGTACGTCGCGCGGCGCGAGCTGATCTTCGGGATGCACATTCACGTGGCGGTCGACGACCCGGACAAGGCGATCCAGGTCGTCAACGGCCTGCTCCCCCACCTCTCGCCGCTCCTCGCGCTCTCGGCGAGCTCGCCCTTCTGGCGCGGCGAGCCGACAGGGCTCGCGTCCAGCCGGCAGATCGTCTTCTCGGCCTTCCCGCGCTCCGGACCCCCGCCGCGGTTCCGGGGCTACGACGACTACGCGGAGGTCGTCGGCCAGCTCGAGCGCACGGGATGCATCGCGGACTACACGCACATCTGGTGGGACATCCGGCCACATCCGAAGTGGGGCACGATCGAGGTCCGAATCTGCGACGCCGTGACGCGCGTCGAGGACGCCGTCGCGATCGCGGCGTACTGCCAGGCCGTCGTGAAAGCGCTCTCCGACCTGTACGACGCCGGCGAGGAGATCCCGACGTACCACCGGATCCTGACGAGCGAGAACAAGTGGCTCGCCGCGCGCTACGGGCTCGACGCACCGGTGATGGATCTCGCGACGGGGCGCCGGATCCGCATCCCCATCGCCAAGCTCGTCCGACGGACGCTCCGGGAGCTCGAGCCGCACGCACGCGAGCTCGGCTCGGAGCGCGAGCTCGAGGGAATCGAGGCGCTCCTCTCACGCGGCAACTCCGCCGACCGGCAGCTCCGGATCTTCAATGCGAACCGCGACATCGTCGAGGTCGCGCGCGCGATCGCGGACGCCACCGAGGGCCGCGGCGCCTCCTGAGCGGCGCGCCGCGGCCCGATCCGTTCCGCTGCCCTACGCGCGCGACCCGACAGGCGCGCGCTTCACGGCGACCGCGAACGAGCGGAGGTCGATCGCCGCGAGGACACCGACCCGCGGCTGGCTGAGGACGAGCGTGCCGCCCCGCAGCGCCAGGCGCGCGAGCTCGAGGCCGTTCTGGTCCTTCCCTTGCCACGGGAGATCGATGCACCGGGCGGTGCGGTGCTTCGTGTCGAGTGCGTGCACGAACGCATGCGACATGCCGCCGTTGTAGAGCGTGTAGACCCAGCCGCTGTCGCCGCTCGTCGCGCGAGCGATCGGGAGACCGGCCATCCGCTCCCCGGGCTCGGTCTTGTCGACGATCGCGCCGGGCTCGAGGCGACCGGTGACGAGGTTCACCGAGCGGACGACGTAGTGGATGCCGCCGTCGATGCCCTTCGGGAAGTGGAGGACGAACAGGCGCCAGCCGTCGGACGTGACGGCGTCGTAGGCGAACATGCCGCGCAGCCGGATCGTCCGGAGCGGCTCGAGCGTCCGGGTGTCGAGGACGACGAACGTCGTCCGGGTCTGGTCGTCGTAGGGGGACGTGGCGAGCAGCGCCCTCCGTCCGCCCTGCCACGTCCCGTCCGCCAGCCCGCCGAAGGTCACGAGGGGAATGCCCAGCGTGCCGGCGAGCGAGCGCTGCGAGACGGTCGTGCCGTCGCGGACGAGCCGGACGACCGTCGTCCCGGCCGCCCCGGGTCGCGCGACGAGGCGCGCGCCGCCCGCGACGGCAATCCCGTCGCCCGTCCGCGCGATGCCGGGCGTGGGACCGCCGGCCTGCGCGAGGCCGGCCAGGACGAGGACCGAAACCGCCGCGGCGGCGAGTGCGATCAGGTGCTTCATGGGTGACCTCCTCGGGCGAGCGTGCCCCTGATACACCGCCACGTCGCGGGCGGTTCCGACGGAGGACGACGACGACGCCCGCGACGGGCGATACGGTCGGCATCTCGATGACACGTCGGCGCTCCTTCGTCCTCGTCGCGCTGGCGCTCTACGCGTCCTCGGCGCTCTGGGCGACGTGGCCGGCGATCCGGCACGTCGACGACCACTACCTCGCGCGCCCCGCCGCCGGTCACGGGGAGGCTGCGGCGGGCGACCACCTCCAGCTCGGCTGGAGCTTCTGGCTCGTCGGTCACCAGCTCGGTGACGGCCGCTCTCCGTTCTCCGACCCGTACTCGTTCCGTCCGGATGCGGAGGCGCCGCCGAACCTCCAGGGCTGGCTGCTCGGGCTCCCCTACTGGCCCCTTCGCGCCGCGTTCGGCGACGTGTGGGCCTACGACCTGCTCGTTCTCCTCGCGTTCGTCGCGGCCGGGGGCCTGGCGTGCTGGTGGCTGCGCGCCCTCGGGCTCTCGCGCGGAGCCTCGCTTCTCGGCGGGCTCGTCTTCTGCCTGATGCCGTACCGCGTCGGCCAGTCCACCGGTCATCTGCTCGGGCTCGTCTCCGTCCTCCTTCCCGCCACGCTCCTGGCGCTCGAGCGACGCCGGCTCGTGCTCGCGGGGGCATGCCTCGTCGCGCTGCCGCTGTCCGGGCAGCTCCACCTCGCCCTGGGCGCGGTCCCGCTCGTGCTCGGCTACGTGTGGGCGCGGCTCCCGCGGTCGGAGTGGTGGAAGGCGGGCGTCGGGGCGACGGTTGCCCTCGGCGCGGGCCTGGCGGTCGACCGCTGGGTGATCTCCGGGTCGATCGGAACGGGCCGGTCGTTCGCGCAGGTCGACCGGTACTCCGCGGAGCTCTCCGACTTCGTGGGCCGATCGGTCGGATCGGGCGTGGAGGAGCTCGTCTTCCTCGGCTGGCTGACGCCGGTCCTCGCCGTCGTCGGGCTCGTCGCGATCCGTCGGCGTCGCGGGCTGGCGCTCGTGCTCGGCCTCGCCGCGCTCGTCCCGTGCCTGCTCGCGCTCGGCGCGAACCTCCCCGGCTACGAGACGGTCTGGCGCATCGTCCCCGGCCTCGAGGCGACGCGCGTCCCCGAGCGGCTGATGCCGATCGCGTGCCTCGCGATTGCCGGGCTCGCGTCCTTCGGGATCGACGCGACGCGAGCCCGGCTCGTAACGATCGGCTACGAGCGTCTCTCGGCCGTCTCCGGCACCGGGATCCTCGCGGTGCTGGCGGTCGTGCTCGCGCTCGACCTGCGCGTGCCGGTGTTCGGCGCGGTGGCCGCCGACACGCCGAACACCGCCTACGCCGCGATGCGCGGGCCTGGGCGCCTCCTCGAGCTCCCCGTCTTCCGGCCGGACATCCACTTCGGCAGCGCGTACCTCGGCTATGCACGGCAGAGCCCGCGCGAGAGGCTACAGGGATACTCGACGGTCGCCCCTCGAGCGGCGACCCGTCTTGCGCGAGAGCTCCGCGGGCTGTCGTGCGGGCGCGGGGCGATCCCCGCCGAGCTCGGCGTCCGGTACGTCGCGGTGCACCGAGGCCTCTACGCCCAGAGCGGCTTCTTCGACGCCTCCTGCCCCGAGAGCGCCGAGGCCGCCTTGCGCCGCGCCGGTTGGCGGCTGCTGGCGCGCGACGGCCCGATCGCCACATACGCACGGAGATGAGCCGATGGGCCGCGCAGGGCGGCACCTCGACTTTTTCACGAGGACACGAGCCGGTGGACCAGCGCCGAGAGTGACAGGCGTGGTGCCCGGGCGACCGGCGGTGCCAGCCGCCCGACGATCGCTTCGATCTCCCGCTGCGGGCGTCCCTTGCGGGCGAGGCGATCGACGACCACCCTCAGGTGGAAGTCGTCCGGCGCGCGCGTCGTCATCTGCATGACGCGCCCCTTCCTGTCCGTCTTCGACGAGGACCGGCAGCGTCGCCGTGGTTCTCGCATCGCGCTCGCCCGACGGATGATTCCGTACGTCGCCGCGATGACGGTTTCCACGGTAGCAGCGCCGCCTGCCACCTCGACCGAGCCGAACCGCTGCCGCGCGAGCGGCGAATCACGCGCGATCTCGACAGAAGGGAGTCTCCATGCGCCGTTCCATGCTCGTCACCCTCGCGTCGGCGGCGGCCGCCGCGCTGACCGTCGGCGTCATCGCCGCGACCGCGGGCAACGGCTCGTCGATGGGCGACAGCGGGATGCATGCCGCTCACGCGACGACAGCGTCGAAGCTCACGAAGTCCGACCTCCGGAACACGCTGAACCGGCTGCTCGGCGAGCACGCTGTGCTCGCGATGAACGCGACGAACCTCGGCGTGACCGGCTCGAAGAGCTTCCCCGCCGCCGCGAAGGCGCTCGACCGCAACTCCGTCGAGCTGTCGCAGGCGATCGGCTCGATCTACGGGGCGAAGGCGGCGAAGACGTTCCTCGACGGCCCTTTCCAGTGGCGTGCCCACGTGGGGTTCTTTGTCGACTATACGGTGGCGCTCGCCAAGAAGGACAAGGCGGGCCAGGCCAAGGCCGTCGCCAACCTGAAGACGTACACGATGCGTCACGGCGCCTTCCTGGCCGGGGCGACGGGCCTTCCGAAGCTCGCCGTGCAGAACGACCTCCTGGGCCACGTGCTCGAGCTGAAGGGCCAGCTCGACGCATACGCGAGCGGGAACTACGCGAGGGCGGCCGATCAGTACCGGGGGGCGTACCACCACATGTTCATGACCGGTGACCTGCTCTCCGGCGCGATCGCGAAGCAGCAGAACCTGAAGTAGCGCGAGCCCTAGCCGCGGGGGAGCGCATCCCGCTCCTCCGCGGCGAGCGGGACGAGCTCGAAGCGATCGACGTCGACGAGACCGCGATCGGTCAGCTTCAGCGACGGGATCACCGACAGGGCGAGGAACGCCAGCGTGAGGAACGGCGTCGCGCCGCTCCAGCCGAGGCCGGCGCCGGCTTCGTTGCACGCGCGGCTCTGGTCGACGACGACGTCGAGCGGCTGGTCGGAGAGCAGCCCGGCGACCGGCAACGGGCACTCCGCCACCACCCGCCCGCCCTCGACGACGACGATGCCGCCGCCGACCTCGGCAAGGCGGTTCACGGCGAATGCCATGTCGTCGTCGTTCGCGCCGATGACGACGAGGTTGTGCGCGTCGTGGGCGACGGTCGACGCGAGGGCGCCGCGCTGCAGGCCCGACCCTGCGACGAACGCGAGCCCCATCCGTCCCGTGCCGAGGTGCCGCTCGACGACCGCGATCTTCACGAGGTCGCGCTCCGGGTCGGAGACCGCTCGGCCGTCGACCACGAGCGGGTCGCGCGTCAGGTTCTCGGTCACGACCTGGTCCTCGATCAACCCGATGGCACGTGCGGCCGAACCGTCCCACGGGATGGCGAAGTCGGCCGCCGTCACCGGGCGCACGCGCACCGTATGCCGCACCCAGTCGGGCACCTCGGCGCGCGGCACGTCCTCGATCGGCCGGCCGCGCTTCAGGACGAGATCCGGGACGAACCGCTCGAGGTCCGGCAGGACGAGCAGGTCGGCGACATAGCCGGCCGCGACTGCGCCGTGCATCGACAGGCGATGCCACTGCGCCGGGTGGAACGACGCCATGAGGATGGCGTCGGCCGGGTCGATCCCGGCGGCGACCGCGTCGCGCACCATGCCGTTCACGTGCCCGTTGTCCGCGATGTCCTCCGGGTCGCGGTCGTCCGTGCAGAACGCGATCCGACCGGGACCGTACTCGGCGACGAGCGGCAGCAGCGCCCGCAGGTTCCGCGCCATCGACGCCTCGCGGATCAGCAGCCACACGCCGGCGCGCAGCCGCTCGCGCCCCTCCTCGAGGGTGAGCATCTCGTGATCGGAGCGGATCCCCGCGGCGGCGTACGCCTGCAACCCGTTGCCGAGGACTCCGGGCGCATGCCCGTCGACGTGCTGAGCGCCCTCGAGCGCGAGCTTCTCGAGCTCGCTCGGGTCGCCGGCGATGACGCCGGGGAAGTTCATCATCTCGGCGAGCCCGAGGACGCGGTTACGGCGCATCAGCGCCTCGAGGTCGCCCGGCGCGAGCGGCCGGCGCGGCGACTCGAAGCGGGAGGCGGGCACGCAAGACGGCGCCATGAAGAAGACCTCGAGCTGAAGGCCGGCCGAGGCGTCGTGCAGCCAGTGGACGCCGTCGGTGCCGAGCACGTTGGCGATCTCGTGCGGATCGGCGACGACCGCCGTCGTCCCGAGGGGGAGCACGAGCCGCGCGAACTCGTCCACGAGGAGCTTCACCGACTCGAGGTGCATGTGGGCGTCGATGAAGCCGGGCACGACGTAGCGCCCGCCCGCCTCGACCGTCTCGCGCCCCTCGTAGGAGCCGAGCCCGGCGATCATCCCGTCGACGACGGCGACGTCGACCTCGAGCCACTCGCGCGTGAACACCGACAGCACGCGCCCGCCTCGGACGACGAGATCCGCGGGCTCGTCACCGCGGGCGACCGCCAGACGTCGTTGCAGGCCCGTCATCGCGCGCACGATAATAGGTCGTCGTGGGCCCCGAGCTCCCGCTCTGGGAAGGTGTCGCGCGACTGCTCGTCGTCGCCTGCCTCGCAGGCATCGTCGGCCTCGAGCGCGAGCTCCGCGACCAGGAAGCCGGTCTCAGGACGCACATGCTCGTCGGCCTCGGCGCGGCGCTGTTCGTGATCGTGGGGAACTACTCGTGGTCCGAGCTCGACTTCGGGAACCAGGTCGGGATCGTGCTCGACCCGTCGCGCGTCATCGCGTACGTCGTCACCGGGATCGGCTTCCTCGGCGCGGGGGCGATCATCAAGCACGGGACGAACATCAAGGGCCTCACGACGGCGGCGTCGCTCTGGGTCGTCGCCGCGATCGGCGTCTCGGTCGGCGCGGGCGACTACTGGCTGGGCATCATCGCGACGGCGATCGTCCTGCTGAGCCTCTGGCCGCTCCGAAAGCTCGCCGACGCCGCCGGCCTCCGGGCGAGCCGGACGCATCGCCTCGAGCTCGAGCTGGCACCGGAAGGGTCCGTCTCCTCCGTCCTCTCCCGGCTCGAGGCCGCCGGCGGCGAGATGCTCTCCGCGAAGATCGCGGAGGAGGAGGACGTCCGCCGGCTCGAGGTGGTCGTCCAGCAGAGAGAGCCGCGACCTCGGGAAGCTCGTGGAGGCGGCCGCCTCGGCCCCCGAGGTCAGAACCGCCACCATCGCGCCCTGACGCGTACCGCGCGTTTTCCGCGCGGCTCGCACGGGAAGCATGTGACCGTGAGAGCGATGTTCGCGCTCTACGTGGCCGTTATCGCTGCGGGTGTGGGGGTCGCGCTCGTCGTTGCCGTCCTGAGCGGATGAGGACGTTCGCACGTGAGAACGGCCTTGCACTCTTCTTCGGCGTGCTGTTCCTCGGCGCGCTGGCGGCGCAGTCGGTCGCCGGGCAGCGCGCGTTCAACGCCGAGCAGCGGGAGCACGGCGGCGCGGTGGTCTCCTGGCTCGGCTACGTGACCTCACCGGACTACTGGGGGGCGGTGATGGAGAACTGGCAGTCGGAGTTCCTGCAGTTCTCCCTCTTCATCGGGGCAACGATCTGGCTCGTCCAGAAGGGGTCGAACGAGTCGAAGCGGGAGGCGGACGCCGGGCTCGAGACCGACCAGAAGCAGCGTGTCGGGCGCCACGCGAAGCCGTCGTCGCCGGCGTGGGCGAAGGTCGACGGCTTCCGCCGGCGGCTGTACGAGAACTCACTGCTCCTCGTGATGGCGACGATCTTCGTCCTCACCTGGCTCGCGCCAGTCGCTGAACGACTGGCGCACGTTCAACGAGGACGCAGCGCGCGCACGACGACGCCGACGGTGTCCTGGGGGCGGTACCTCCTCGATCCCGACTTCTGGGAGAAGACGCTTCAGAACTGGCAGTCGGAGTTCCTCGCCGTCGGGACGATGGCCGTCTTCACCATCTACCTCCGGCAGCGCGGCTCGCCGGAGTCGAAGCCGGTCGGCGCGCCGCACGACGAGACCGCCTCCTCCGGCTGACGGACCGGACGCGTTTCCCGCGCGGCCGAACCGGGCAAGACCCGCACCATGCCACGCGCGATCTGGTCAGGCGCCGTGTCGTTCGGCCTGGTCAACGTCCCGGTGCGGATGTACTCGGCGATCGACACGAACGATCTCGAGTTCGAGCTCGTGCACGAGAAGGACGGAGGCAGGATCGGGTACCAGAAGTACTGCAAGCTCGAGGAGAAGCTCGTGCCCGACGACGAGATCGTGAAGGGCTACGAGATCCGCAAGGGCAAGGTCGTGTACGTGACCGACGACGACTTCGCCGCGGCGAAGGTCGACGGCTACCGCGCGATCGACATCGAGGCGTTCGTCCCGTACGGGGACATCGACCCGATCTTCTTCGAGCGCACGTACTACCTCGGCCCGGAGAAGGGCTCGGAGAAGGTGTACGCGCTCCTCCGCAAGGCAATGGAGGAGTCCGGGCTGGCCGCCGTCGCGCGGTACGTGATGCGGAACCGCGAGCATCTCGGCTGCCTGCGCGTGCGGGACGGCGTGATCACGCTCGAGAAGATGTACTTCGCCGACGAGATTCGCCCGATCGACGAGATCGCGCCGCGCAACGTCACGGTCGGCAAGGAGGAGCTGGGAATGGCCGCCGACCTGATCGACCGCTTCACGACGACCTGGAAGCCGGAGCGGTACAGCGACACGTACCGGGAGCGGATGCTCGAGGTGATCAAGGCGAAGGGGAAGGGCAAGGAGGTCACCGTCGAGGAGCCGGCGGAGCCCGAGGCGCCGGAGGATCTCGTCGAGGCCCTCCGCGCGAGCGTCGAGGCCGCGAAGAAGCGGCGGCGCACGTCCGGTGCGTCCTCACGCCGCAAGCCGGCGCGTCGCTCGTCGAGCCGCCGCAAGCCGTCGCGGCGATAGCGCCCGCCGAGTCGTGGTTTCCTTCCGGGGCCGATGACCTCCGGCGACGAGATCGACGGGCTCTACGCCCTTCCGCTCGACGAGTTCACGAGCGCGCGGAACGAGCTCGCGCGAAGCCTCCGGAAGGACGGTCGCCGCGACGAGGCTGAGGCGGTCGCGGGCCTGCGGAAGCCCACACTGCCCGGCCTGGGTCGTCAACCAGCTGGCCCGCGAGCGGCGCTCGGAGGTCCAGGCGCTCGTCGACGGCGCTGCGGCGATCAAGGCGGGCGCCGGGGACGGCGACGCGCGCTTCCGCGCGAGCGTCGACGTGCTCCTCCGCTCGGCGCGTCAGATCCTGGCCGATGCCGGCAGGAAGCCGACCGACTCGGTGCTCCAGGACGTCGCGACCACGCTCCGCGCGTCCGCGGCCTCCGCGCCGGAGGAGCTTGCGGCCGGCCGGCTGAGCGAGGCGTCTGGAGACGACGGGGTTCGACGTCCTCGCCGGGTCGGCGCCGCCGTCGCGGGCGAAGGCAGCCAGGCCGAAGCGCCCGGAGCCGAAGGTGGACAGGGCCGCGATCGACGCGGCCCGCAAGGCCCTGACACAGGCGCGCGACGAGGTGCGTGAGCAGCGTCGCCACGCGGTGGCCGCGGAGCGCGAGGCACGGCGGGCGCAGGATGCGCTCGCCGACGCCGAGACGCGCGTGGCCGAGGCCGAGCGACGCGTCGAGGAGCTTCGCGCCGCGCGGTAGCGCCGCAGCACCCGGGGCGTGAGGTGTGCGCTCCGCGCATGCCGGGTAGACCGGTCAGCGTGAGCGATCGACTCGAATCGCAGGAACCCGCGGAGCCGAAAGTGCCGGTCGGCGAGGACACACCTATGCCGGGCGACTCGATGGAGGACGTCGTCCGCCGTGGACGCTGGTCGGGGACGCCGTTCGTCCTCCTCGGGCAGCGTCGCTGCGATGATCTGGCTCGTCGTCGCTCTCGTCGCGGGGCTCGTGCTGCTCGTCTGGTGGCTCGCCTAGCTGGGGCCGGGGCCGGCTAGGTCGGGTCGGTCTGGATGGCGACCTCGGCCGCCTCGCCTTCCTTCTCGACGATCCGGTAACCGCTCTGTTCGAGTCGACGACATGCTCCACGTCGGTCTGCTCGTGACCCGGCGCCACGACGAAGGTCGTGGCGCGGGCGCGCACGGCGTCGTACTCGGCCGCGGTCATCGGCACCCGCTCGCTGCACTCCAGCCGCCCGCACTCGCAGAAGACGGCATTGAGCATCCCCAGCTCCGGCGGCGAGAGCTCGTTCAGCTGCCGCCAGTAAGGCCTCGTTCTCAGCGATCCGCCGTTCGCGGTCGTTCATCAGCACGAACACTACGTGCCGGTCGCGCAGGGTGGCACGCGGTGTGTGCGTTTCGTGCGCGTGGGGTAGGCATCGGCCGTGACCTGTTGCGAACTCCGACTGAAGAGGTGACGTCGTGTACATCGGTGCTGGAACCCTTGCGGTCATCGTCATCATCGTCCTGCTGATCTGGCTTCTGTGAGAGGCCGCCGGGGCCAACCTGCCCCGCGGCGCTTACTCGTCGCGTCCGCACCGCAACGTGCGACATCGCACACGCCTCACGTCCATCGCGACATCACTCGATCCGCCGAAGGCGACGCGCCCTCGAGTGCGTCGCGGCTTCGGCGCGACGTGCGGCCGGATCAACCGCTCGATCTGACGCCCCGTCGCACGCCCCTCGAGCCGGCCGATGACCGATCGGTCCTGAACGAGGACGAGCGCCGGCACCGTGCTCACGCCGAGCGCCTGCATCAGCCTGCGATCCTCGTCGATGTCGATCTCGAGCACGCGCAGGCGGGCCTTCTCGGTGACCCCGACCCAGGCGACGAGACTCGACATGCGCCGGGCCGGCCCGGAGCGCCTGCTGGAGAAGAAGACGAGCGTTGGCCGCTCGTCGCCGCTGCGGCCGTCCCTCTCCGCTCATACCCCGGGGGTACCGCCTTCCGCCGGACGCGAAACGCCGGATTCGCCGACCCTCGAGGCTCAGCCGACCGCGGCAGCGGCCTGCACCTCCCTCTCCGGCGCGATCCGAAGGCGCTCCACGAGCGTGATGAACGCTGCGCCGAACGGCGAGTCGTCGACGCGCGAGCGAAGGTGGTCCCAATCGACCTGCTCGCGCAGGGACCGCGCGATTTCGAGGACGGCGCGGAAGTCCGGTGTCTGCTCGTTGAGCGCCAGCACCTTCGTCGCCAGCACGTCGTCGATCGACGCGACCGGGAGCGTCCGGGCCATCACCTCGAGATCGGTTGCGCGGGCGAACATCTCGTCGTCGACGGCGCCGCCCGACGGACTGAAGATCAGGTCGACGAGCGTGTCGCCGTCCCATGCCTTGAGAAGCCAGCCCTCGGGCGGACGCTCCGGTCGCATGCCCGCGTCCTCGAGGGCCGCAAGGCCTGCCTCCGCATGCTCCTCGCGGACGAAGAAGTCCACGTCGTGGTCGGTCGGTGGGCCGCCGCGCGCCCATGCGGCGAGGCCACCGCCGAGCAGCACCGGGACGCCCGCCGCGTCGAATGCGGCCGCGGCTTTCTTCATGGTCTCGATGAGCTCGGGAAACGACTCCGAAGGCGCATAGCTCATGCGGCGGGACCTACCCGTCGCGGGTCGTCTCCGAACCTCGCGTCCCGCCTGCACGATGCCACCGCGATTCCCCGACGGCCGCCGCGGGTACACACGCGTCGTGGCTCCGGTGCTCCGCATCGCCGCGGCGGGCGACCTCCACGCATCCGAGGAGCACCGCGAACGGCTCACGGACTCCTTCGCCGAGATCGCCAATCGCGCCGAGCTCGTCCTTCTCGCGGGCGACCTCACGACCTTCGGCCTGCCGGACGAGGCGGCGGTCCTGGCGGATGCGTGCAGGGCAGCCGCGCCGTTGCCCGTCGTCGCCGTCCTCGGAAACCACGACCACCACTCCGGCCGCGCGGAGGAGGTTGCAGCGACTCTTCGCGAGGCCGGCGTCACCGTCCTCGAGCGCGACCACCTGATCCTCGAGCTGGGCGGGATCGAGGTCGGCGTGGTCGGCACGAAGGGCTTCGTCGGCGGCTTCCCCGGCGCCGAGATCCCGGACTTCGGTGAGCCGCTCCTTCGTGAGGTCTACGCCGAGACGTCGCTGGAGGTCGCCGCGCTCGAGCAGGGCCTCGAGGCGATCTCGGGGTGCCACCGGCGCGTCGTGCTGCTCCACTACGCGCCGATCAGCGACACGATCGCCGGCGAGCCGGCGGGCATCTGGGCGTTCCTCGGCTCGGGCCGGCTGGCAGGGCCGATCGGAGCGCACCGCCCGGATGGGGTGTTCCACGGCCATGCCCACCACGGCCAGCCGCGCGGCTCGATCGGCGAGGTTCCCGTGTGGAACGTCGCGCGCCACGTGACCGGCGAGGACTTCGCGGTCGTGGAGGTGTAGTCGGGCGGCGTCAGGCCGCGGCGCGCGAGCGCCGGATCCGCCACGAGCGGAGCAGGCTGAGCAGGGCTGCTTCCTCCTCCTCGAGCCCGCGCGCCGTGACAACGCGAAGCCGCCGCTCGCGGAAGTGCTCGAGCGTGCGCCCGTCCCGCCACTGCTCGACGACGGCCGGGCTGACGTAAGACGCGCGGGCGACGGCCGCCGTGTTGCCGAGCTCCGCGCCGACCCGGCGCATGACCGTGGCGATCGTGCGCCGCTCGTCGGCGGCGGACGTCGGCGGCCCGTGCTCGGCGAACGCGAGCGCCGCCTCCAGGGTGCCGCCCCACGTGCGGAAGTCCTTTGCGGTGTAGCCGTCGGCGAGATGGTCGGCGATGTACCGGTTGAGGATCGCGCCCGTGAGGCTCGCCGCGCTCCCGTCGCGGTCGAACCGGAAGAGGCGGGGGCCGCCGGGATAGTCGAGCAGGGCCCGGACGGCCTCTGCGAGCTCGGCGTCGACGACCGTCCGCCGGACGAGGAGCCGCTGCTTCGAGCGGAAGCGGAAGTCGACGCGGCGCCCGCGGACGCTCGCGTGGCGCTTCGAGAGGGTCGTGACGCCGTAGGTCCGACTCGTGCGCGCGTACCGCTCGGACCCGACGCGGAACCACGCGCGGTTGACGAGCGAGACGGCGAGCGCGCAGGCCCAGTCCCGCTCGTACGGCCCGAGCGCCAGATGCGTCGTCAGCGTCTCGCGCAGCTCCGGCAGTCGCTCGCCGAACGTCACGAGCCGGTCGTACTTGCGCTCCTCCTGTGCCGCCCGGTAGGCAGGGTGGTAGAGGTACTGCCGCCTGCCGGCACGGTCGACGCCGGTCGCCTGGAGCTTCGCCCGCGGGTTCGGCGAGATCCAGACGTCCTTCCACGCCGGGGGAATGACGAGGCTCTCGATGCGCTCGAGCTTCTCCTCATCCGTGATCGGCCGGTCGTGCGCGTCGACGTAGCGAAATCGCTTCGTCCCCGTCCGCCGCCACCCCCCGCGCCGCGCCATCCGCTATCCGTGTCGCTCCGCGAGCTCGAGCGGGCACTCGAACAGAGAGCCGAGCTGCCGGCGCGACCTCCGGGCCTCCCCATGCCCCGGCTGTTCCCGAGGCGCCGGCGGCACAAACCTCGGCTCCCGCAGCGGCTCGTCGCCGCCGCGCCGGGAGCCGGCGGCATGGCACCGCCGGGGGTTAGGTCACGCGAGAACCGGGTACGACCGTTTTGTCGGCCTCGGGCCAGTCATTTGATCCCGAAGGGCGGCACTGCATTCTCACGTAGAGGAGGACTTTCATGGGCATCGCTCTCAGTCTGCTTCTCGTCGCCGCCGGCGCGATCCTCACCTGGGCGGTGAGCGCGGACGTCTCCGGCGTCGACATCCAGACGGTCGGCGTGATCCTGATGGTCGTGGGGATCGTCGGCGCCATCCTCTCGGTCGTGTTCTGGTCGAGCTGGGGTGGATTCGGGACGTACCAGCGCGAGACGGTGGTCCGCGACCGCGACCACGTGGTCGAGCGCTAGACGCGCGAGGAACGCCTTCCGGGGGCGCCCACGTGGGCGCCCCCGGCATGATCTCTGTACGATGTCCACGACCGGCCCCCATGTCGAGCGGTTCGCAAGCGGTGTCGCGCTGACGCTCACCGGCGAGCTCGACGCCTACGATGCACCGGCGCTGCGGACGGCGTTCGCCGAGGCGGCCGCAGATCTCGACGGCGGCGCCGTGGTACTCGACCTCACCGCCGTCACATTCCTCGACTCCACCGCGCTCGGGACGATCGTCGGGCTTCTCCGCCGGGTTCGCGAGGGGGGCGGTGAGCTCCGCGTCGTCCTCCCCGAGACCGAGGCACGGCGCATCTTCGAGCTGACTGCGCTCGAACGGTCGCTCGACATCCGCCCGAGCCGCGAGAGCGCGCTCGCGGGCTGAGCCTACCGTAGGCGGAGAGGCGCTTCCGGAGACGCACGACCGTCCCGGGCGCGTCCGGCCTGCCGTCGACCGAGAGGTCGTCGACGACCGCGCGGATGATCGCGAGCCCCATGCCCGCCTCGACGGGCTCCTCGCCGATGTGGATCGCTTCCGGCAGCTCTTCGATGTCCATCCCCAGTCCGTCGTCCTCGACGGTGACGTCGATCGCCTCGGGACCGACGTCGAAGACGACCCGGACGCCACCCGGCTCCTCGTCGTAGGCGTGCCGGACAGCGTTCCCGCACACCTCGGTGACGGCGAGCTTCAGGTCGGCGAGCGCGGACTCGCTCATCGGAACCTCCCGCGCGATGCCCGCGAGCGCGAGTCGCACGAGGATCAGGTACTCCGGCTTCGCCGGCATCGTGAGGCGGACGGTGCTCACGGCTGCTCCTCCGCGATCGTCTCGAGCCGCCCGCGCATCGTCACGAGCGCGCGGCGGAGCAGGCGCGAGACGTGCATCTGGGAGATGCCGATCCGGGCGGCGATCTCCGACTGCGTCAGGCCCTCGAAGAACCGCATCTCGACGATGGTCCGCTCGCGCGTGTCGAGCGCCTCCAGCCCCGCCTCGACGAGCACGCCGTACTCGACCTCCTCGTACCCCAGCTCGGTCTCGCCGAGCAGGTCCTCCATCGTCTCGTCGTCCGCCCCGCCCCCGAGCGGCTGCGAGAGCGAACGGGTCGAGTAGGCGTGGTAGGTCTCGAGCGCCTCCACGACCTCGTCCTCGTCGATCCCCATCGTCTCCGCGAGCTCGGAGATCGTCGGGGCGCGACCGA
Source organism: uncultured Actinomycetes bacterium (assembly GCA_963706915.1). Taxonomy (GTDB): domain Bacteria; phylum Actinomycetota; class Thermoleophilia; order Gaiellales; family Gaiellaceae; genus Gaiella. The sequence goes on along the minus strand of CAVPOH010000001.1, from coordinate 171,904 downwards.
GGTCGGCCGTCGCCGACTCGACCGTGCGCGTGAGCCGGAGGCTCAGCTCCTTCATGCGCCGCGGCACGTGGACCGCCCAGGCGCGGTCGCGGAAGTGACGCTGGATCTCTCCGACGATGGTCGGCACCGCGTACGTCGTGAACTGCGTCCCGCGCTCGAGGTCGAAGCGCTCGATTGCGAGGACCAGGCCGATCGCGCCGACCTGAACGAGGTCCTCGAGCGGCTCGCCGCGTCCGCTGTAGCGCGACGCGACGCTGCGGACCAGTGGCATGTAGCGCTCGACGATCTGGTCGCGGGCGCCTGGATCGCCCGCGCGGTGCGCCTCGAGGAGGCGCTTGAATTCGGGGTCCGCGGTCAATGTCGTCATCCGCCGCGCCCGTGGCGGGCGGCCGACACGAGCAGCTCGGCATAGGTCTCGCCGTCACGCTCGGACGGCACCTCGCTCGCCTCGTCCACAAGTCGGTCGACGACACGCGCGACGGCCGGGATCTGCGACGCCCGCGCTCGTGAGCGGCCCGACGCGAACCCGTAGCCCCTCATCGCCCGCGTCGACCGCCACCGTCACGGTGTCGCCGGAGACGCCGTTCAGGAGCAGGCTCTCGATCGCGAGCAGCATGTCCTCGACGCGGTCGACGGGGAGCTCGAAGCGCGACGCGAGGCCCCCGAGGACGAGCCGTCCGACGCTCCGATACCCCTCGGTCGCGGGAAACTCGACGACGATGCTGTCGGACAACCCCGTCGGAGCCGGGTCCGCTCACCCGCCGCCCGCTCCGTCGACGGCGGAGCCTCGGTCGGTGTGAAGGGCGAAGACGCGATCGAGCAGCGTGATCTCGAAGATGCGGCGGATGTGCGGGTCGGTGCAGACGACGCTCAGGCTTCCGCCGGCCGGACGCAGGCGTTTGACCGCCCCGAGCAGAACGCCGAGCGTCATCGAGTCGATGAACGTCGCCTGGCTCAGGTCCACGACGAGGGAGACGGCGCCGCGGTCGATCGCGTCACCGATCGCCGAGCGGAGCTCGGGCGCCGTGTGGAGGTCCGCCTGGCCATGAACGGCGATGACCGTGACGCGGTCCGAGACGTCGTCGACGTCGACGACGAACTCGACGTCGCTGATCCCGTTTACGCCCTCATCCTGTCCTGTCATCCCGCTCACGCGCGGGTAGTTGTACCCGGCCGTCCGGCGTTCAAACGCGACAGAGCGCAACGGCCCGGCTCAGCGGCGCCTCCGCGACACCGCGCGCTGGAGCTGCGCCTTCGTCATCTTCGAGCGACCCTTTATCCCGAGGTCCTTCGCCTCCTCGTAGAGCTGGGCCTTGGTGCGGCCGCGCGGCCCCTCCCGGTGTGACCGGATGCCGCCGCGGCGGCCGGACGAGATGTCCTCGCGGGAAAGACGGGATGACTCCCGTGCTTCGCCGGAGCGCGCGCGCTCCTTGTTGACGGTCCGCGCCGCGATCTCCTCGGCCCGCGATACGCCCCGCTCCTCGAGCGACTCCTTGATGTGCTCGTACTGACGGGCCCGCTTCGTGCCCTTCTCGACGCCGCGTGGTGGCATGACCGACTCCTCTCCGAGCTTCCGAGCCGGCTCTACCCTCCGTCCTTCGAGCCCGAAACCTGCAAGAGCGCGACGGCCTCGTCGACGGTCGCGCAGACGGGAACGACGTCGCCGAGGTGGACGAGCCCGATCACGCGGGCCGTCGGGCTGCTGTCCGACACGACGAGCGCGATTCCCCCACCCTGCGGGGCCGCCACCCGCGAGAGCCCGAACAGGGCGTGGAGGCCCGCGCTGTCGATGAACGTCACGCGGTCGAGGTCGACGACGAGCTTGCCCGCCGCGACGAGGGGGTCGAGTCGCGCGCGCGCCGTCTCGATTCCGAGCTTGTCCAGCTCTCCCTCGAGCCGCGCGACGCGGACCCCGCGGACCTCGTCAGTCCTCAGCTGAAATCGTTCCATGGCCTCGCGCGGGCTCGCGGGTGAGTGGCCGCTCCATCACGACGCGGGTCCCGCCCGGCGTGCGCTCGACGTCGACGTTCGTCATCAACGCCTCGATCAACCGCAGGCCGAGACCGCGGTCGTGCCGCACCTCGGGCTCCTTCCACCGGCCGCGATCGACCACGCCGATTCGGACCCGGTCGCCCGAGAGCGCCGCATCCACCCGGACGACCGCGCCGTCGCTCGCACCCGAGTGCTCGATCGCATTCGCTCCCGCCTCCCATGTCGCGAGGAGGATGTCACGTGCGTCGACCTCCGGCACGGCGGCGGACTCGAGCCAGCGTTCGAGCTCGCGACGGAGCCTTGGCAGCGACTCGGTGTCCGCGGGGAACGTCAGCTCGAGCGGGGCGAGCAGCGCCGGGTCGAGGACGACGGCGAGCAGCGCAACGTCGTCCTGCAGCGCCTCCCCGCCGAGGAGGTCCGCGATGAGGGCGTCGACGAACTCGTCGGGCTCGCGGGGGGCTCGGGATGCGGCCTCGGCGAGACGGGCCAGCCCCTCGTCGATCGAATGGCCGCGACGCTCGACGAGCCCGTCGGTGTAGAGGACGACGATCGTCCCGGCGGTGAGCTGCGCCGTGTGCTCGGTGTAGGACACGTCCGTTGTGACGCCCAGCGGAAGGCCACCGTCGCCCTCGAGGTACCACGTCTCTCCCTCGGGCGTGACGACGAGCGGAGGCGGGTGCCCCGCCGACGTCATCGTCACCTCGTGCGTCTCGGGGTCGAGGGCGAGGTAGGCGAGCGTCGCGAACGGGACGTCGATGTAGTTCTCGAGGAGAAGGTTGAGCTTCGTGACCGTCTCGGCCGGCGTCAGCTCGTCGAGCGTGAGCGCCCGCATCCCGTTCCGCAGCTGCGCCATCGTGGCCGCTGCCTGCACGCCCTTGCCGACGACGTCGCCGACGACGAACCCGAGTCGCCCGTCGGCGAGCGTCAGCGTGTCGAACCAGTCGCCGCCCACGTCGACGGCCGTCGAGCCCGGGAGGTACATCGCCGCGACGCGCACGCCCTGCATCGAGGGGACCGTCTCCGGGAGCACGCTACGCTGGAGCGTCTCGGCGACCACCCGCTCGCCCTCGTAGCGACGAGCGCGGTCGAGAGCGAGGCCGCACTGCGCGGCGACCGCCTCGAGGAACGATCGTTCGTCGTCGACGAGGCGCCCGGACTGCGTCCACGCGAGCACCGCGACGCCGAGCGGCGCCGCACCTGCCGTCAGCGGGACGAACGCGAACGACCGGAGCCCGGAGTCCGCGAACGCGCCCCTGAGCTCGGCGTGGTCGGCGAGGAGCAGCTCGACGTCGTCGTAGTAGGCGGGCTCCTGGACGCGGACGGCGCTGGCCGCAGGCCCGGTCGAGCCCACGGGGACGACACCGTTCGGGCCGAGCAGCTCGTCCGGGAACCCCCGGGAGCGGACGGCCTGGAGCTCCCGCCCCTCGTCGTCCAGCACCGCGAGCGCCGCGGCCGCCGCGCCGACCGCCTCGACCGTCTCGTCGAGGAACGTCGCCGCGACCTCGGCAGGTGTGAGCGCACCCGAGAACGCAGCGGTCAGCGCCTGGAGGCGTCGCGTCCTCCGCGCCGAGAGCTCTGCCTGGAGCCTCGCCTCGTGCTCGCTCTCGTGGAGCCGCGCACGCTCGAGCGGAGGTGCCGCCTGGCCCGCGATCGTCTCGACGAGCCGGCGGGTGGCGTCGTCCGGCCGATGACCGGGCCGGAACCGGATCCGCAGCACGCCAACGGGTATCCCCTCGACGAGGAAGGGGATCGCGGCCGACGAGCCGGTCTCGTCCTCGGGCCAGGTGGGAGCGAGCGGCACGACCGCGTCGCCGTCCTCGATGGCCACGCCGGAAGCCGCGTCGTCGCGCGCGCGCGAGCGCCGAGTCCGACGCGACCGACGTGAGCAGCTCGAGTCGCCGGTCGCCCCCGACGACGTCGAAGACGGCGGCCTCGGCGGCGCCTGTCATCGCGAGCACCCGCTCCGCGACGAGCGAGGCGACCTCCGAGGCCGTCGATGCCGCCGCGAGCGCCGTCGCGAGCGAGTGCAGCTGCGCCAGGTCCCCGGCCAGACGCTCGGCCCGTGCGCGCGCAACCTGGCCGATCTCCTCGGCCCGGCGGCGCTCACCCTGCTCGATCACGAGGCCTGCATGGTCGGCGAAGCGGCGCGCGAGCGCGAGGAGCTCGGGGCTCGGCTCGGGGATGATCCGCGCCCAGCGCAGGGCGAGCAGCACCTCGGCTCGGCCGGCGACCACGATCGGCACGCGGAGCACCGAGCGGACGCCCTCGGCCATCACGCGCTCGAGCGCCTCGCCGACGACGACCTCGCGTGCATCGGGGAAGAACGTCGTGTCGAGCCGCTCGAGCGAGCGCTGCATGCCCGGGTAGTCGCGCGGCTCGACGACGTGGCCGGGCGGCGCGAGCTCGTCCGGCGGATCGCGCCAGATGACCTCGAGGCGGCGGTCGGAGACCTTCCAGAGCTGGGCGACGTCCGCCTCGAAGAGCTCACGGGCCTCGGTGCAGATCGCCGCCGCGAGCTCCCCCTCCGGCGCATCGGCGAAGCGCGGCGCGAGCCGCGTGATCCGCTCGAGCCCGTCCCTCGCGGCGCGCTCCCGCTCGTATGCGAGCGAGCGCTCGAGCGCCTGACCGCCGAGCTCGCCGGCGATCCGCGCGAGCGAGAGGATGTTCTCGTCGATCGCGTTCGCCCGCGTGAACGGGAACCCGATCGAGCCGGCGACGCGACCACCGACGCTGAGCGGGCACCGCGAGCGCCGATTGCGCGTACGGCGCGAGCCGTGCGCCGTCCGGGAACTCGCGCACGAACTCGTCGCGAGTGCCCGCGTGCGCCGGCGCCCCCGTGCGCGCGGCGACGGTGATGGGCGCCCTCGTCGTCAGCGGGAGCCGGAGGCCCGGCTCCAGCGCGGGTGTCGGGCCTTCGGGGTCGACGATGACGAGGTCGTCCCCCTCGACGAGGCCCAGGGAGCCCCCGACCGACCCGAGAAGGCTCGGGACGCGCGCGAGCAGCGCTCCCGCGACCTCGGAGGGCGTCGCAGCCGAGGCGAGCGCCGCAGCGATCTCGTGGAGCTCGCGGGAGACGGCGCTCGTCTCCTCCGCCTCGGTCGCGCGTCGCGTCGCCTGGTCGCGGAGGCGCTGGAGTGTCCAGCTCGCCCAGATGAGGACGAGAGCGACGGCGAGCCCGACGCCCCACGAGATGGCATCGGAGAGAGTGTCGGGCGGGAGCCGCCAGCGGGGCTCGACGTAGACGAGCAGCACTGCGACCCAGCCGACCGCGGTCGCGACGAGCGCGGGGCCGAGGCCGTAGTAGACCGAGATGATGACGACCGTTCCGACGAGCGGCGCGAAGAGGACGTCGTCGGCGAGCGGGATGAGGAGACCCGTGACGATGAAGGCGACGCTCACCGCTACGAGGCCGAACAGGTACGCCCGACGTCCCGAAGCCGCTGGCGCGCCCCGATCCTCGACAGGATGTCCCTCACCGCGCCTCAGAGTGCTACCCGACGATGCCGTTCGTCAAACCGCGGACAGATAGAGCCCCGGGGATGTTTCGCTCGAAAACGGGTTTGCGGTCGGTAGCGGAGGGAATTCCCCGAACATGCCGGAGACGGCGACCTTCTCGTACGCCATCGGGGACCGGCTCGACGCGCTCCTCGGGATGCGGGTCGCGCTGCGTCGGTGGCTCTCGGACGCCGGGCTCGACGCGGAGGCGGCCGAAGACGTCGTGCTCGCCGCGTGGGAGGTGTGCGCAAACGCGGTCGAGCACGCCGTCGAGCCCCAGGGAGGCGTGACGCTCGTTGCGTCGCGGACGAGGCTCGGTGTGCGCATCGCTGTCCACGACACCGGCACGTGGCGCGAGCATGCCGTGCAACGTCCCGGCCGCGGCCTCGGGCTGCGGCTCGCCCGGGCGGTAATGGACCGCGTCTCGATCATCCGCGACCGCCCCGGGACGGAGGTCGTGATGTGGCGGTTCACCGGCGGTCGGGCATGAGCCGGCCCGTGCTCGTCGACATCGTCGGCGGCCTCGACCTCTCGACCGTCCTGCGCTGGGAGGCGGAGGTCGACAAGGCCGCCTCGGCCTCGCGGACCCTCGTCCTCGACCTCTCGCGCGTCGACTTCGTCGACAGCGCCGGTGTCCACGGGCTGTTCCGCATGCTCGCGTCGCTGGACGGCCAGGGAAAGCGCGCGTTCGTCGTCGCGCCCCACGGCGGACGCGTCCGCCGCCTGCTCGAGATCCTGGAGCTGCAGTCGATCGCGTGGCTCTGCGAGACGCGCGAGGAAGCGCTCGGCGCGCACGCGGCGTAGACGCAGCGGGGGCCGTCGAGACGGCCCCCGCAGACGTTCGTGAAGCGGAGGGTCGACTACGTGGCGCGGCCGGAGGTCGGCTCGCGCTCCTCGTCCTCGTCGCGATCGCGCAGATCGTCGAGCGCATCCTTCGCGTCCTCCCACGCGTCGCCGACCTTGTCCTTCGCCTCGCCCCACTCCTCCTGGAGCTTCCCTTCCGCCTGCTTCTTCTTCCCTTCCAGCTTGTCGTCCATCACGCCTCCTCGTTCGAGTACGCCCCGGCTACCCACGCTTGCGGCTTTCGAACCCCGGCCCTGGAGGGCGTGTGGGCCACGACGAGGTCGGCACCGAGTTGCGCGCGGGGCCTCGTCGCGACGTCGACGCGCGTCGTCACGGAGAGGGTTTTCCGGTGTGCGGCGACGGGCATCACCACGCCATGGACAGGGAGATGCCGCAGCCACCGCCGACGCCGGACCTTCCCGACCCCGCGCCCTCACCGGACCCCAGCCCGTCGCCGCAACCCGATCCGGAGTCACCCGAGGACGAGCTCCGGCGCGAGGCCTGCATGCCCATCGTGTGAGTGACGAGTCGGCTCTGAGCAGGTAATTCCTGTCGTCGACCGCTCATGGTCGACACCGGGGCGACACCGTGAGAGCGTGTTCCGCCTGTCGTCCCCCGGTGTGTCTGCCTGGACGGCTCCGCCCTCGCGCACGATACTGGCGCCGTGACGGCTTCCCGACGGAGCGAATGCCGAGGCGCCCGCGTGACGCCTCGGCCTTGGACTGCCGGGAAGTCGATCGATGACGCCTGAGAGCGATCACCCGTCCGAGCTCGCGGAGGCGCGCCGCCGACTGGCCGAGCTGGAGTCGCTCGTCGAGATCAGCCCGGTGGCGATCGTCGTCATGAACGCCGAGGAGCGAGTGACCGGCTGGAACCCGGCGGCGGCGCAGCTCTTCGGCTACTCACCGCAGGAGGCGATCGGGCATCTGATCGACGACCTCGTCCTCAACGAGGACCTCCGCGGAGAGGGCCGGCACGTCACCCACGAGGCGCTCCAGAAAGGTCGTTCCGACCGGATCACTCGTCGCGTACGGAAGAGACGGGAAGATGGTCGACGTGCAGATGATGCTCGTGCCGCTCCGGGCCGACGGCAAGCATGTCGGCTTCTACGGGATCTACCACGACATCACCGAGCTCCAACGCTCACGAGAGCACGCCGAGACGCTCCTGGCGGTGACGCAGGTCCTGGGAAAGACCCTGAGCCTCGAAGACACGTTCGAGACGATCCTCGACGAGCTGCACCAGGTCGTGCCCTACGACAGCTGTTCCATCCAGGTGATCCAGGGAAACCGCCTGGCGATCGTGAGCGCGCGCGGCCTCGACGACCTGGGCGGGATGATCGGAGTGGGCTTCGACCTGGACGACGAGACCAACCCCGGGATCCAGGTCTTGCGATCGAAGCGGCGACAGGTCTTCGCCGACGTCTCCCATCACCCTCACTTCGCGAGCGAGGAGCACGGCGGTGGACGCATTCGCGGATGGCTCTGCGTCCCGATGATCGTCGGCGACCGCGTGATCGGCGTCATCAGCGTTGACAGTTTCGAGCCGGACTTCTACGACGATGCGCTGGCGGACCTCGCGACGGCATTCGCCGCCCAGGCCGCGATGGCGATCGAGAACGCCCGCTTGCTGGAGACCGAGCGCGCCGCCCGTCAGCAGGCCGAAACGCTTCGCGCCGCAGCCGAGACGCTCGGCAGCATGCTAGGCCTGTCCGAAGTCTTCGACCTGATCCTGTCGGAGCTGGGCAAGGTCGTTCCCAATCGAAGTGCCAGCATCCAGCAGCTCGACGGCGACGAATTCGAGATTCTCGCCGCCCAGGGCTTCCCGGACATCGAGGAGCTCCTCCGACATCGCTACGCCTGCCGGGGACCCGACGATCCTGCGTGGGGGCTCGTCCAGCGGCACGAGACCATCATCGTCTCGAACCCGGCGGAGCGCTACCCCCAGTTCGAGGACGTGCACGGCGAGGGAAGCATCCAGACATGGATGGCTGTCCCCTTGCTGATCGGCGACCGCCTGATCGGGATGCTGACGCTCGACTCGTTCGAACCCGACTTCTACACCGCCGAGCACGCACGGACTGCCAAGGCCTTCGCCGCGTTCGCCGCGACGGCGATCGACAAGGCCCGGTACGTCACCGAGCTCCAGCGGGCGCGCGAGGAGGCCGAGGCGGCGACACAGGCGAAGAGCGCGTTCCTCGCGACGATGAGCCACGAGATCAGGACGCCCATGAACGCCGTGATCGGCATGACGGGCCTCCTCCTCGACGACGAGCTGACGGCCGAGCAGCGCGAGCTCGCCGAGGTCGTCCGTTCGAGCGGAGACGCCCTGCTCCACGTGATCGACGACATCCTCGACTACTCGAAGATCGAGGCGGGCAAGCTCGAGCTCGAGAAGGAGGCGGTCGATCTCCGGGAGTGCGTCGAGGGCGCGCTCGAGATCGTCGCGCCGCGCGCGTGGGAGAAGAGGATCGAGCTGGGCTGCCTCATCGACGAGGAGGCGCCTGCAGGAATCGTCGGGGATGCCGCGCGCCTGCGGCAGGTGCTGCTCAACCTGCTCTCGAACGCCATCAAGTTCACCGAGAAGGGCGAGGTGGTCGTCCAGGTCGGAGCCGAGCCCGCCGGGACGAGCGCCTATCGGCTCGCGCTCGCCGTCCGGGACACCGGAATCGGCATCCCCTCGGACCGCATGGACAGGCTGTTCGCGTCGTTCAGCCAGGTCGACGCATCGACCACCCGGCGCTACGGCGGTACGGGGCTCGGCCTCGCCATCTCCAAGCGCCTCGTGGAGCTGATGGGCGGGACGATGTGGGCGGAGAGCAAGGAGGGCTCGGGATCGACCTTCCATGTCGACCTCCTCGTGGAGGCGACCGATGCCCCGACTCCCAGGGCGCACGGCACGCCGCCGCAGCTCGCCGGCAAGCGCATTCTCGTGGTGGACGACAACGTCACGAACCACGAGATCGTCGCGCGCCACGCGCGATCCTGGGGCATGGACGCCGTGGCGCTCACGTCGCCCCTCGAGGCGCTCGCTCGAATCGAGGGAGGCGAGAGGTTCGACGTCGCCGTCCTCGACATGGTGATGCCGGAGATGGACGGGCTCGCTCTCGCACGCGAGATCCGGCGGCACCGAGACAAACGCGAGCTTCCGCTGGTGATGCTGACCTCGCTCGGCCGACTGCCCCAGGTTCGGTCGTCCGGAGTGTTCTCGGTGCAGCTGGCGAAGCCTGTCAAGGCCTCCCAGCTCTACAACGCTCTCCTGCAGGCGCTCACCGAGCAGTTCCAGGAGCCGGGGGTCGACGAGCCGGACGTGAGCAAGCCGGCCACGTCGTCGCTGCGGATCCTGCTGGCCGAGGACAACGCCGTGAACCAGAAGGTCGCCCTCCGGCTCCTGGACCAGCTCGGCTTCCGCGCCGACGTGGCGGCGAACGGCCTCGAGGCGCTGGAGGCGCTCGAGCGGCAGCCCTACGACGTCGTGCTCATGGACGTGCAGATGCCCGAGCTGGACGGCCTCGATGCGTCGCGCCGGATCCGCGAGCGCTGGCCGGCGGAGGCCCGCCCGCGCATCATCGCGATGACGGCGAACGCGATGCCCGAGGACCGTCAGGCATGCTTCGCCGCCGGAATGGACGACTACCTTGCCAAACCGATCCGTCCGACCGAGCTGGCGGAGGCGCTCCGCCCCGTCCGACCGCTCACGGACACCCGCACGGCGAGCGCGGAGGACGCCGGCACGAGCCTCGACGCGAACGCGATCGAGAGCCTGAAAGAGCTCGACGGGGAGGGCTTCCTCGCGGAGGTGATCGACACGTTCCTGAGCGACGCGCCGGCCCTCATTGCGGCGCTCCGGACGACGTACGAGGAGGACGACACGGAGGCGCTGCGGCGGGCGGCGCATACCCTGAAGTCGAACGGCCAGATCTTCGGGGCGGGAAACTTCTCGGAGCTCTGTCGTGACCTCGAGGAACGAGCGAGGCGCGGGAGGCTGGACGGAACCGCCGAGGTCATCGATCGAATCGAGCGAGAGTACGCTGCGCTCGAGAAGACCCTCACCGCCCTCAGTTCGACACCCGCGTCGTGAGCGCGGCCGCCGCTCCACCCGGAACGATCCTCATCGTCGATGACAACCGGGTGAACCAGCTCCTGCTCAGCCGCGGTTTGGAGCACCAGGGGCACACCGTCGCCTTCGCAGGACACGGCCGCGAGGCGCTCGACCTGCTGCGTCGCCAGCACTTCGACCTCATGCTGCTCGACGTGTTGATGCCCGAGCTCGACGGCTACCAGGTCCTCGCGGAGCTCCATGGCGACCCGCATCTCCGCGACATCCCGGTGATCATGACGTCGGCGCTCGACGAGCTCGACGGCGTGGTCAAGTGCATCGAGATGGGCGCCGAGGACTACCTGACCAAGCCGATCAACCCGGTGCTGCTGAACGCGCGCATCACCGCGAGCCTCGAGAAGAAGCGCCTGCGCGATCAGCAGCGCGAGCTGATCAGCAAGTTCGCGACGAAGGAAGTCGCGGAGGATCTGCTCACCTCGGGCTTCTCCCTCGGCGGCAAGCATCTCGACGTGTCCGCGTTGTTCTGCGACATCCGGTCGTTCACGACCATCGTGGAAGCGCGGGAGCCCGCCGAGACGATCGAGTTGCTGAACGACTACTACACGCTGATGATGGACGCGATCGGCGGCGAAGGCGGCATCGTGAACCAGATGGTCGGCGATGGGCTCATGGCGATCTTCGGCGCGCCGATGCCGCACGAAGACCATCGCCAGCGAGCTGTGCTCGCAGCGCGCCAGATGGTCGAGCTGATCCGCCTGTTCAACGAGGATCAGGCGGCGCGGGACAAGCTGCAGATCCAGATCGGTGTCGGCATCGCGTCGGGACCCGTTGTAGCGGGCTACACGGGCACGCACCACCGAGCGACCTATACGTGCGTTGGCGACACCGTCAACGTCGCTGCTCGTCTCGAGTCGCATACGAAGGTCGTGAACCGGCCCATCCTGATCGACGAGCACACGCGGCGGGGTATCGACGACATGATCGCCGTCGAGGCTCAGGGAGAGCTGCTGGTGAAGGGAAAGACCCAGCCGGTCCAGGTGTACGCCGTCGGCGTCGCCTCGCTCGTCGCGGAGAGCGTGTAGCGCCTGACGCCGTCGCTACATGCCCATCGCGTGGTACCCGGCGTCGACGTAGAGCGTCGTGCCGGAGACGTTCTTCGCGTCGTCGGAGAGGAGGTAGGCGGCCGCGGCGCCGCAGTCGCCCGCGTCGATGTGGCGGTGGAGCGGCGCGCGCTGCTCGAACATCTCCTCCATCGTGGTGAAGCCCGCGATTGAGCGCGCGGCAAGCGTCCGGACCGGGCCGGCGGAGATCGCGTTCACCCGAATCTGCTTCTGGCCGAGGTCCCACGCGAGGTACCGCATCGACGCGTCGAGCGTCGCCTTCGCGACTCCCATCACGTTGTAGTGCGGCACGGCCCGCACGCCGCCGAGGTAGGTCATCGTCACGATCGACCCGCCTCCGCGGGACTCCATCAGTGGCTCCGCCCGGCGCGAGCAGGCGACGAGCGAGTACGCGCTGATGTCGACCGCCATCCAGAAGCGGTCCCGCGGCGTGTCCGCGAAGCGGCCCTCGAGATCCTCTGCCGCCGCGAAGGCGACGGAGTGAACGAGCAGGTCGAGGCCGCCGCCGAACGCATCCGCGGTCTCCGCGAACGCGCGGTCGAGGTCGTCGTCCGAGCGGACGTCGCATTCGGTCACGAGCTTGGTGTCGACCGTCTCGGCGAGGTCGCGCACCGACTTCTCGATGCGCTCGCCCTGGTACGTGAACGCCAGCTGCGCCCCCTCCGACGCGAGCCGCTCGGCGATCGCCCACGCGATGGAGCGCTTGTTCGCGACGCCGAGCACGAGCGCCTGCTTCCCCTCGAGTCTCCCCGGCATTCGGCGATCCTATTACGGTCTCGCCGATGCGCGCGTTCGCGCACGACGTCTTCACCTACCCGCTGCCGGCCGGCCACCGATTCCCGCTCGGCAAGTACCGGATGGTGCGCGAGGCGGCCGTCGGCCTCCCGGACGTCGACGTCCATGACACCGACGCCGCGGGGTGGGACGACCTCCGCCGGACGCACACGGCGGACTGGGTGGACCGCGTCCGCGACGGCCGGCTCGAGCGGCGCGAGCAGCTCGGGCTCGGGCTGCCGTGGTCGCCCGAGCTCGTCGAGCGCGCCCGCCGCGCGACCGGCGCGACGATCCTCGCGGCACGCGCGGCACTCGAGGACGGCGTCGCAGCGAACCTCGGCGGCGGGACGCACCACGCGTTCGCGGACGTCGGCCGCGGCTTCTGCGTCTTCAACGACGTCGTCACCGCCCTGCGCGTGATGCGGGCCGAGCGACGGGTCGACCGGGTGCTCGTCGTCGACGTGGACGTCCACCAGGGCGACGGGACGCACGCGCTGCTCGCCGCGGACGCGCACGCCTTCACGCTCTCGGTCAACGGCTTCCGCAACTACCCGTTCCGCCGAGTCCCGGGCGACCTCGACGTCGACCTTCCGGACGGCACGACCGACGACCGCTACCTCGCCGCGCTCGACGAGGCGCTCCCCCGCGCGGTCCGCCGCGCCCGGCCGGAGCTCTGCTTCGTCCTCGCCGGCGCGGACCCGTTCGAGGGCGACCGGCTCGGCCGCCTTGCGCTTACGAAGTCGGGGCTCGTCGCCCGTGACGCGCTCATCCGCGACACCATGGTCGAGGCCGGGCTACCGATCTGCGTGACGCTCGCCGGCGGCTACGCCGAGCACATCCGCGACACGGTCGAGATCAACCTGAACACGCTCGCCGTGTTCACTAAGGTGTCCGCCCATGCCGGCGCCGAGCGCACCTGACGAGACGGCTCCCGGCCGACGGATCGCCGTCGTCACGGGCGCGTCGTCCGGGATCGGCGAGGCGACGGCGCGACTCCTCGCGCAGAAGGGCTGGCAGTGCGTGCTCGTCGCGCGCCGGGAAGACCGACTCCGCACGCTCGCCGACGAGCTCGGCGGCGAGGTCGAGCTGTGCGACGTCGCCGACCGGGACGCGGTCGATGCGATGGCCGCGCGGGTCCTCGAGCGCCATCCGGCGATCCACCTTCTCCTCAACAACGCGGGGATGCCCGCGCGAGGCTCGTATCTCACGGTCGATCTCGACCTCGTCCGCCGCGTGATCGAGGTGAACTACCTCGGCGGCGTGTGGTGTACCCGTGCTCTGCTCTCGGGCCTCCGGGAAGCCGCGCCCGGCTCGCACGTCGTCAACCTCGTCTCGGTCGCGGGAACGACCGCCTTCGCGCCGGCCGGGGCATATGCGGCGTCGAAGCACGCCCAGCTCGCCTTCACCCGCTCGCTCTCGTCGGCGCTCCGCGGCTCGGGCATCGCCGTCCACGCGGTGCTGCCGGGCTTCGTCGAGACCGAGGGCTTCCCGCAGAAGAACGTGCTCAAGAGCCGGCTGATGGGCCGGTTCGTGATCCAGCCGCCGCAGGTCGCGGAGGCGGTGCTCCGCAGTGTCGAGAAGGGCAAGGGCGAGATCACCGTGCCGTGGTTCCCGTACCGCCCCATCTCGATCGTGCAGGCGCTCTCGCCCGGCCTCATCGCCCGCTTCGCGGGAATGTCGGACTACCGGCCGGGCTCGGTCTAGTCCTCGTCCCCGACCCCGGGGCGGTCGTTCAGGCGGCCGATCCAGTCGGCGAAGAGCGGATCGACGATCGAGTACCCGCCCTCCTCGCGCGCCTCGATCTCGGCCGTCGCGGCGAGGCGCGGGAGCGCGCGCCGCACGACGTCCTTCGTCAGCTCCAGTCGCCGGAGCGCGGCCGTGCGGTACGGCGCGCCGTCGCCGAGGAGGAGCGAGCGCAACGTCTTCTGCTCCGAGGTGTCGAGCCCGCGCCACTGCGCGTCGAACTCGGCATCGAGCTCGCGCATCGCGGCCGCGTGCGCGCGGTCCCAGTCGTCGAGCGTCGCCTCCGCCCCCGCCTTGACCTCCTCCCACAGCCGGTGCGCCAGGAGCATCGCCCGCTGCGGGTGGCCCCGCGCAGTCCGCAGGAGCGGGTTGAGCGTCTCGCCGACCGCTCGTCCCGTCCCTTCGAACCGCGCCGCGACGTATGCGGCGATGTCGGCGTCGTCGAGGCGGCCGAGCCGCATGGGGACGGCGGACCCGTACAGCGGGCGGTCCTTGCTCTCGAAGAGCAGGCGCATGAGCCCCGGCTCCGAGCCGGCGAACACGTACGACGCGACCTCGCCGTGATGCTGGATGTGGCTGCGGAGCAGGCCGTCGAGGCCGTCGATCCGGCCGATGTCCTGGAACTCGTCGAAGGCGATGTACGCGCGGTAACCGCCCGACGCCTCGAGCCGCAACGGCAGCTCGAGCAGCGCGTGGAGCGCCGGCAGCGGGTTCTGCATCGGCTCGAGCTGGAGCTGTGCGCTGATCCCGAAGGCGCCGAGCGACAGCCCGACGCCGGTCCGCTGGAGGAACGCCTCGACTCGCTTGCGGAGCTCTCCCTTGAGCTGCTTCGCGTACGCGCGCTCGAGCCGGACCGTGACGTCCGCGACGGACGAGACCCGGTACAGGTCGACGAGTACCGGGACGAGCCCCTCGTCGCGCTCGCCGTCGCGCAGCGCCCGCTTGAGCAGGCTCGTCTTCCCGTACTTGCGCGGGGCGTAGAGCCGGACGTAGTGGCCGCCGACGGCGCTCCGGAGAAGCTGCCGCACCTCCTCGTCGCGATCGACGACGTCCTCGGGCGGCACGGGTCGCGAGTAGACGAACGGGTTGACGTCCTCGATCACTGCGCCCGTCAGACTACCAGTTAGGTGTCACACAGACTACTCGATGGTGGTCTACGTGACGCATGCGCGCTACGGCTTCCGCGCCACGTACCACCCGATGTCGACCTCGTAGTGCGCCGGCGCCATCCGGGCGACGCGTTCGCGCTCCTCCCCCTCGAGGCCGGCGATGTCGAGGTAGCGGGCCATGTCGCGCATCTCGGGCAGGACCTCGTTCGCCGTGACGACGAGGTCGTTCGCATCGAGAAAGCCGCGGATGTCCGCGTCCGGCAGCAGCCGCGTGTGCGACGGGTCGCGAGCGCGCTCGAACCGGTCGACCTCGAGGCTGCGGATCGGGTCGATGTCGCCGAGCTGGTCGGCGATCACGATGCGCCCGCCCGGCCGCGTCACGCGCGCGAGCTCGGAGACGACGAGCTCGGGGCGGCGGACGTGATGGAGGACGCGGAGGCAGCCGACGAGGTCGAAGTCGCCGTAGGGGAAGTCGAGCGACTCGGCGTTCCCGATGACGAAGCGGCAGCCCTCGGGGGCGTGCGCCCGTGCAGAGGCGATGTACTCCTCGGAGGAGTCGACCCCCACGACCTCGCCGACGAGCGGTGCGAGGACGTAGGCGAGCGCCCCCGTCCCGCAGCCGACGTCGAGCGCGCGCTCGTTCCCGGTGAGCGGCGCGAGGAGCCGCCGAAGCCGGGCTTCGAGCTCATCGCGGCGCTCGTCCTGCAGCGCCCGGCGGAGGGCGACGGGATCAGACACCGATCACGACCCTCGAGGAGCGCCCCGGGAGGAGGCGGATGTCGCACGCGAGCTCGTAGGCGATCGTGTCCGCGACCCGGGCGTGGTCCTCGAGCGTGATCCCGTCACCGACGAGCGTCACGGGCGCGCCGACCTCGACCGGGCCGGAGAGCGTCACCGCAACGGCGTCCATCGAGACGGCGCCGACCACCGGCGAGCGCGTGCCGTCCACCAGCAGAGCCGTCCCGGTCAGATCGCGCCGGAACCCGTCCGCGTAGCCGACGGGCACGATCGCGATCCAGGTCTCCTCCGCGGCGACGAACAACCGGCCGTAGCCGGTCGACTCACCCGGCGCCAGCCGGCGCACCTGCGCGACATGCGACTCCCAGCGGAGCGCGGGCCGCAGGCCGAACCGGCGCGGATCCTCGCCGAAGGGGTCGATGCCGTACAGGGCAATGCCGCAGCGCACCGCGTCGAGCCGTGACTCGGCGAGCATGAGGGCCGCGGCGCTGTTGGCGACGTGGCGCACGAAGACGCCGGCGTACGTCTCGGTCGCGCGCAGGAACCGCTCGAGCTGCTCGTGGACGAAGCGCTGGTCGGTGCCGGCGGTGGCGAAGTGCGTCATCAGGCCGACGACGGACGGCCCCGGGACGGGCAGCTCGGACAACCCCCACCGCCCCATGCCCGTGTCGAGCTTGAGGTGGATCGGCACTCCGTCCGGCAGCCGCTCGTCGTGCATCGTGAGCTCGAGCGAGGCGTCCCTGGCGACGGGGACGTCCTCCGGCCGCGTCGGGCCGAGCACGATGAGCCGGACGTCGGGAAGCTCCGTGCGGAGCGCGAGCGCCTCGCCGACGGTCGCGACGCAGAGCGCGGTCGCACCGCCGTCGAGCACCGTGCGGGCGACGTCGAGGGCGCCGTGCCCGTACCCGTCGGCCTTGACGACCGCCCAGAGCTCCGTTCGCTCGAGGAGGCCGGTGAGGATGCCGGCGTTGTGCCGGATCGCGGCGAGGTCGATGGTCACGTGCGAGCGGCGCACGCCTCCATTCTCCATGCCGACGCCGTCGACCGCTCAGGCGAGGACCGACGGCAGCGCAGCCACGACGTCGGACGCGATCAGGCCCGCCTGGTGCGGCACGGCCCGGGCCGCGAGCCCGTGCGCCACGGCCGCGGCGACCGCCGCATCCGTCGCGTCGAGCCCCTTGGCGAGGAACGCTCCGAGCACGCCCGTCAGCACGTCACCCGTCCCGGCCGTCGCGAGCGACGCAGGCCCGGTATCGCAGACGATCGTCCTCCCGTCCGGCGCACGGACGATCGTGTCCGGCCCCTTGAGCAGCACGACGGCGCCGAAGCGGTCGGCGCAGCGCGCGGCCGCCTCGAGGCGGTGGGCCGTGACCCAGTCGGAGTCCGTGCCGAGCAGCCGCGCGAGCTCGCCCGCGTGCGGCGTCAGCACGGTCGGCGCGTCCCGCTCGACCGGCTCGAGCCCGAAGAGCCCGTCCGCGTCGACGACCGCCGGGAGCGACGATCGCTCCAGGAGCGCCCGGACGAGGCCGCGAGCGTCGTCGCCGCGACCGAGCCCGGGGCCGATCGCGAGGGCGCGGGCGCGTTCGAGGTCGGCCGCGAGGTCGTCCAGCGGGCGGTCGCGGGCGAAGCCGCGCTTCACCGGCTCGAGCGCAAGCGTCTCCGCGACAGCGAGGGAGTCGGACGGCACGGCGAGGGTGACGTAGCCCGCGTCGGCGCGCAGCGCGGCGATCGCGGAGAGCACCGCGGCGCTTGTCGTGCCCGGCGCGCCGCCGACGACGAGGAGCGCGCCGGCGGTGAACTTCGAGTCCTGCTCGCCGCGGCGCGGAACCCGCGCCAGGACCGCCGGCGTCGCGCGGACGACCGCGGTCGAGGCCGGCGCCAGGCCGATGTCCGCGACGACCACCCGCCCGGCGTGGAATCGCCCGGGGCCGATCGCGAGCCCAACCTTCGCGCCGTGGAACGTCACCGTGAGGTCCGCGTGGACCGCGGCGCCCTCCACCTCGCCGGTCGAGGCGTTCACGCCGGAGGGAAGGTCGACGGACAGGACGGGGACGCCGCCCGTGTCGATGCGCTCGATCAGGGTCGCCGCCTCGGGCCGCGGGGCGCCGTGGAAGCCGGTGCCGAACAGGGCGTCGATCACGACGTCCGCGCCTGCGAGATCGTCGGTCTCGACCGCATCGCGTCCCGCCTCGCGCAGGAGACGGGCGGCGATGCGCCCGTCGCCGCCGTTCGCCCCTCCGCCGCAGACGACCGCGAAGCGCCGGGCGTCCGGGAAGGCGCCGAGCGCCTCCCGTGCGACGGCCGCGGCCGCGCGCTCCATCAACTCGTCCGCCGTGTCGGGGTAGCCGGGATACCTCGCCTCGGCCGCGCGCATCTCGTCGGCGGAGTAGAGCGGCTCGTGCATCCGTCCGCTACCCGTCGGCGCGCCTCGGCCGGAGCGGTGCGGCGAGGTCGGCGACGCACGACGCGCCGGCCATCGTGTGCGAGTGGGTCAACGAGACGTCGATATCGCGCATGCCGACGCGCTCCGCGAACCGGAGCGTCTTGCCGGTGAGGGTCACGCCGGGCTTCGGCGGCCCGACGATCTCGATCTCCTTCCACGTGAACAGGACGCCGCACCCGAGCGCCTTGCCGACCGCCTCCTTGCCGCAGAACCGCGCGGCGTACGACTCGGCGGGGTTCCGCCGCGTCTCGCAGTACGCCTGCTCGTCCGATGTGAAGCACCGGTCGCGGAAGCCGGGCCGTTCGAGCGCAATGCGGATCCGCTCGATCTCGATGAGGTCGATGCCGACCCTGATCGGCATCAGCCCGCGCGCTCGAGCCAGTCCGGGAGGTCCGCGATCGAGCTGAGCACGACGTCGGGGGTGACGTCGAGGCGCTCGAGCGTGTCGGGGCGGAACTTCCCGGTCCGGACGAGCGCCGTGCGCATGCCGAAGAGCTGCGCGGCGCGGACGTCCGCCTCGGCGTCGTCGCCGACGAGCCACGTCAGCTCGGGCTCCGCGCCGAGCGCGTCGAGCGCGGCGGCGAAGTACTGCGGGCTGGGCTTGCCGAGGACGGTGGCCTCGACGCCCGTCGCGTACTCGAGCCCCGCGACGAACGCTCCGGCGTCGAGCAGTGGCCCACGGCTCGTCTGCCACCAGCGGTTCTTGTGGAGGCAGTAGAAGTCCGCGCCGAGCTGGAGCTCGGCGAATGCGCGCGCGAGGTTCATGTAGCTGAACACCTGGTTCGGCTCGAGCGTCTCGTCGCAGCCGCCGATGAGCACCGCCTCGGCGCCCTCGCCGACGAGCTCGAGCCCTTCGAGGTCGGGGACGACGTCCGACATGACGAGCGCGAAGACGCGCTTGCCGGCGAGCTCGCGCGCTGCCGTCCGTGCAGTCGTCTGCAGCTCGTCCTCGGAGAGCTCGAAGCCGAGCTCCCGCAGCTCGTCGGTGAGCTGGGCACGGGGACGCGTCGACGTGTTGGTCACGAACCGCAGCGTGTGGCCGGCCGCGCGAAGCCGGGCGACTGCATCCTGTGCGCCCGGGATCGCCTCACCGGAGACGTGCAGGACTCCGTCGACGTCCAGGAGGATGCACGTCATGGCTCTGGAGTCTCCCAGACAGGGGCACCCGGCGGAGCGGGGAACACGCGGGCGCGGCTTAGCGGGCCGCGACGTAGACGCGGTCGCCCACCGCGTCGGCGCCCTCGACGGGCCGGCCGACGTCGAGGACGACGTCGATCTGACCGCTCCAGATGTTCATCCGGCGGACGAGCCCGTCACGCTGGTTGCTGACCCACAGTGCGTCGTCCGCGAACGCAAGCCCGACCGGCTCGTTGCCCGCGGGCACCGTGCGAAGGATCCGGTCGCCGACGAGCTGCGAGACGAGACCTGGAATCGGGAGGGCGATCCAGACCCCGCCCGAGGCGACGATCATCTCGCTCGGGGTCGAGCCCAGCTCGATGCCGTCGACGACCGTTCGGGCGTCCACCGACACGATGTCGACGCGCGGTTCTGGCCCGAACCGGCCGGTGTCGCCGCGGCCGGGACGCGACGCCGCGGCACGCCCGCGTGCCGTGTCGTTGAAGCCGACCCAGACGGTCTCCCCGTCGCTGACGACCGTCTGCTGCCAGCGGCCGCCCGCTTTGATCGACCACCGTTCCTCGCCCGTCGCCGGGTCGAGGTGCGAGAGCTCGTCGCCGTGGGTCAGCCAAACGCTCCCCCGTGAAAGGGCGATGCCGGCGGCGCCGCGCTCGTAGCCGGCCCGACGCGGAGGAAAGCGCTCCTCGAAGCGCACCTTGAGCCGAGCGACGCCGTCCGCGTCGAGGCGCCAGAGCGCGTGGTCGTAGCCGCCGACGACCCAGACGTGCCGGGCGTCGGCCGCCATGTCCGTGGGCTCGAAGCCCAGCCCGATCGTCGCCGTCTCACGCAGCGTCACCGGGTCGACCCGCGACAGCGTTCTGTCGTCGATGTTCGCGACCCAGACCGCACCCGCGCCGGCCGCGACGAAGCTCGGTCGCCCGCCGACGGGGACGGCGGCGACGATCCGGTTGTGCGCGGCGTCGATCACCACGAGCGAGTCCGCCGGGACGACGATCTGCGGCTCGCCCGAGCGGGCGATCGCGACGAGCACGACGATGGCTGCGGCGGCGATCGCGACCGCGAGCCCGCCGCCGGCCGCGACCAGGCGCGAGCGTGAGCGCGCGCCGTGCCGTGCCCGGTCCGGCGGGGGCTCGGTCCGCGGCGGCGCTTCGAGGACGGGGTCGTGCTCCAGCACGCGGCGCCGGAGCGAGCGAAGCTCGTCGCAGGGCTCGAGCCCGAGCTCGTCGGTCAGCGCGTGGCGGATCTCGGCGTACTCGGCGAGCGCATCGGCCTGCCGGCCCGACCGGTACAGCGCGACCATCAGCTGGCCGCGGAGCCGCTCGTCGAGCGGATGGTCGGCGACGACCCGCTCCAGCTCGGGCACGAGATCCGGATGACGCCCGAGCGCGAGATCGGTGTCGACCCGATCGGCGAGGATCGCGATCCGGAGCTCTTCGAGCCGGTGACGCTCGCCCGTTGCGAAGGACTCGTCGCCGGCCTCGTCGAGCGGCCGCCCGCGGAAGTGGCCGAGCGCCGTGCGGAGCGTTTCCGAGCGCTCGGCCGGCGGCAGGCTCCGCGACGCGACCCGCAGCGCCTCGACGCGGTCGACGTCGAGCTCACCCGTCTGCCGCGGGGTCTGCCGTCGCCGCGGATCGCCCGGACGACCGCGCCGGGCCGATCGGCGTCGGCGCCGTCGCGCTCGCCGAGACGAGTGACCGCGACGGCGCAGTCGCGGTCCGCCCCGACGACAGAGCCGTCCGTGGCGCCGGGAGCGTCGATGCCGCCGCGCCGGCGCCGGTCGTGGTGGTCGCGCCCGCCTCGACAGGCTTCGACTGGACGGACGCCGCGATCGGAGCGATCGGCGGGATCGCGGCCGCCGTGCTTGCGGGAGCGCTCGGCCTCGCGGCCCTTCGCGCCCGCCAGGGGGGCCACGCGACCGCGTAGCCCGTTGCGCGAGCGCTGCCGGGCGGCCGCCCTCGCCGGGGCGGCCCGGCAGCGCCCGCCCTAGACTCGCGTGCATGGCCGAGCAGGACGCCATCCGCGTCACGCGCTCCGTCTCGATCCTCCCCCACGAGATCGAGCTCCGGGTCTCGCGCTCGTCCGGGCCCGGCGGCCAGCATGCGAACACCTCGGAGACACGCGTCGAGGCGCTCTTCGACGTCGAGGCCTCGCCGTCCCTGACGGCTCGCCAGAAGCAGCGCGTCGTCGCGAAGGCCGGGTCCGTCATCCGGGCGGTGGCGCAGGACGAGCGGAGTCAGGCGCGGAACCGCGAGCTCGCGGTCGAGCGCCTCGTGGCGAAGCTCCGTGACGCCCTTCACGTCGAGCGGCGCCGGATCGCGACGCGGCCGACAACCGCCTCGCGCGAGCGTCGGCTCTCGGGGAAGCGCCGCCGCGCCGCCGTGAAGCGCAACCGCGCGACCCCGTCCGACGAGTGAGCGACCTCGCGCGCGAGCGGATCGAGCCGCTCCTTCGCGGCCGCCTCGGGCGTCCCTATCTACACGAGAGCCGCGTCGAGACGACCCAGCTCCTCGTCCCGTCCGATGCCGCCGAGGGAGCCGTCGCGACGGCGGACCACCAGGACGCGGGGCGCGGCCGGCACGGACGCGCGTGGGTGGACGCCCCCGGGACGGCGCTCCTGGTCTCCGTCCTGCTGCGCCCGCCACCGGGCGCGGTAGCGCAGCTCTCGCTCGTCTGCGCGCTCTCGGTCGCGGAGGCCGTCGAGGCGGGAACTGCGCTCGGGGCACGGCTGAAGTGGCCGAACGACGTCCTCGTCGACGGCCGGAAGGTCGCGGGGATCCTTCTCGAGGGGCGTGGCGACGCCGTCGTCTGCGGGATCGGCGTCAACGTCAACCAGGCGGCCGACGAGCTGCCCGCCGACGCACGCACCGAGCCGGCTTCGCTCCGCTCGCTCACCGGAGCCGAATACGACCGCGGCGAGCTCCTCGTCGCGCTCCTCGCACGGCTCGAGACGCGCTACGACGCGTGGCGCGCGTCGGGGCTCGCGCCACTCCTGCCCGAGCTCGAGCGTCGCGACGCGCTGCGCGGGCGCACCGTGACGGTCGGAGACGTCACCGGCACGGCCACAGGGCTCTCGCCGGACGGGCGCCTTCGCGTCGTCGGCGCGGACGGCACCGAGCGGCTCGTCGCGAGCGGCGAGGTGGCGGAGCCGTGAGCGACACACCGTCACGGGCCGAGGGCCTCGTGGCCCGGCGCCTCCGTGACCTTGTGTCGTGGTTTTGCGTGGCGCAACACGCTGTTGCATGCCCTGATCGCAACGCTCGCTCTCGACGTCGCGACCGAACTCGCATGGGGGAACGGCAACGTCAACCCCACCGTCTTCGTCTCCGCGGGTTCCATCGCGGCCGCCCCGTCGAGCCGCGCCGAGAGCGGGCGCCCGTCAGGCGTCGCGCGCGTGCACGTGCTGGAAGCCGAAGCGTCCCTTGATGCACAGGTTCCCGCGCGTGACGTCGTGGTCGTCCGGGCTCGTCACCTTGACGATCTCGTTGTCCTGGACGTGCAGCTCGAGCGAGCAGCCGACGCCGCAGTACGGACAGATCGTCTCGGTGACGGACTGCTCGTGCTCGCGCCAGTCTCCCGCCTCGCGGAGCTCGTGCTCGGAGCGGAACATCAGCGCGCCGGTCGGGCACACGGCGATGCAGTTGCCGCAGTAGACGCACGCGGATTCGGGCAGCGGCGTGTCGAGCTCGGTCGAGATGCGCGCGTCGAAGCCGCGGCCGGCGACGTGGATGGCGAACGTGTTCTGGTACTGCTCGCCGCAGGCGTCGACGCACTTGTAACAGAGGATGCACTTCGAGTAGTCGCGGACGTAGAGCTCGTTGTCGACCTTCACGGGCTGGTGCACCGTCGCCGCCGTCCGGCCGTCGGGCTCGACGTGATGGCCCGTCCGTGCGTGGTCCCGCGTCTCGCTGGGCGGTGCGGGCGGCCCGAAGCGCTCGGGCTCCGCGGCGTAGCGCTCGATGTACCCGGGCGCCACGGGCGTCGTCGAGAGGTCGACCGACGACGAGAGGAGCTCCATCACGAGCTTTCGCGAGAGCCGGACGCGCTCCGAGTCGGTGAGCACCTTCATCCCCGCCTCGACCTTCCGCGAGCACGCTGGCGCGAGCACGCGAGCGCCCTCGACTTCGACCACGCAGACGCGGCACACGTTCGCCGGCCGGAGCGTCTCGCCGTAGCAGAGCGTCGGCGTGTCGATGCCGAGCTTCGTACAGGCGTCGAGGATCGTCGATCCCTCGAAGACGCGGACCGGCTGCCCGTCGACCTCCAGTTCGACCATGCGCTTCGGCGCGAGGAGCTCGCTCATCTGTGCTCCCCCTGGAACACCTCGAGCCGGTGGATGGCGGACTCGACTGCGCTCGACGCGGTCTGACCGAGCCCGCAGATCGACGCGTCGCGCATGCACTGGCCGACCTCGCCGATGAGCGCGAGCTCGCGCTGGACGCCGCCGCGGGGCTCACCCGCGATGAGCCGCGCCAGCGCCTCCTGCTGGCGGACCGTGCCGACGCGGCACGGCACGCACTGCCCGCACGACTCGTTGCGGAAGAACGCAGCGATCCCCATCAACACGCGCGGGAGGTCGACGGTCTCGTCGAGAACGAGTACGACGCCGGAGCCCAGCGTGGTGCCCGCGGCGCGGGCACCCTCGAACGTCAGAGGCACGTCGAGGTCGTCGGGCCCGAGGAAGCTCCCGGCCGCGCCGCCGAGCAGCACCGCCTGCAGTCGCTTTCCGCCGGGGACGCCGCCGGCGAGGTCGAGCAGCTCACGAAGGGTCGAGCCGAACGTGACCTCGTACGTCCCGGGACGCGCGACGTGCCCTGAGAGGCAGAGCAGCTTCGTGCCCGACGAGCCCTCCGTCCCGATTTCAGCGAATGACGGGCCGGAGCGCTCGACGACGTCGAGAACGTTGACGAGCGTCTCGACGTTGTTGACCACGGTCGGCTTGCCGAACAGGCCGACCTCGACGGGGAACGGCGGCTTGTTCCGCGGCTCGCCGCGCTTCCCCTCGATCGACTCGAAGATCGCCGTCTCCTCGCCGCAGATGTAGGCGCCCGCGCCGCGCCGGATCTCGACGTCGAACGCGAAGCCTTCGCCCATCACGTCGAGGCCGAGGAAGCCGCGCTGCCGGGCGGCGTCGAGCGCGTGCCGGAGCACGTGGAGCGCCTCCGGGTACTCGCCGCGGAGGTACACGTAGGCGCGCTCGCAGCCGGTCGCGTAGGCGGCGATCGTCATCGCCTCGACGACGGCGAACGGATCGCCCTCCATGAGGGCGCGGTCCTTGAACGTTCCCGGCTCCGACTCGTCGGCGTTGACGACGAGGTAGTGCGGCCGGACCGGCTGGCGCGCAACGGCCTCCCACTTGACGCCCGTCGGGAAGGCCGCGCCGCCGCGCCCGACGAGCTTCGAGTCCTTCACCTCGCGGAGGACGCCCTCCGGGCCGAGCTCGATCGCGCGCCGCAGCGCGACGTAGCCCCCGTGCGCGCGGTAGTCGTCGAGGCTCCACGGGTCGACGACGCCGACGCGCCGGAGGAGGCGCAGGGACGGTTCGCCCGCCTGCGGGAGCGGGGTCGCCGGGGCGGGGCCGGGCTCGGCGCCGGCGAGGAGCTCGAGCACCGCGGCCGCGCTCGTCGGCGCCTGCGCCCGGTCGAGCGGCTCGTCACCCGCGACAGCGACGACCGCGGCCGGTGCGCGGTCGCACTGGCCGAGGCACGGGCTCCGGTACCAGGTGGCCGAGCCGTCGTCGGAGAGCTCGCCTTCCGGCCCGAACCGCTCCTCGAGCTGCGCCACGAGCTCGTCCGAGCCGTTGCAGCGGCATGCGATGTCGTCGCAGACGTGCACGACGCGCGGCGGGCGCGGCTCGAGCGCGAAGAGCGCGTAGAACGTGGCGACGCCGTATGCGTCGGCCGGGGGCACCGACAGCCGTCGGCAGATCTCGTTCAGGCCCCCGGGGCTGATCCAGCCGATCCGTTCCTGCAGAGCCCAGAGCGCCGGAAGGAGCAGGTGACGCCGCTCGCGCGCCGCGTGCCCGCCCGACGCGGTGTTTCCCTCTGCCCCCGTCTCGCGCGCCCCGCCCTCCCAGCCGGACGCGGGCTTCCCCAGGACCTCGTCGAGCGCCGCGCGCTCCCCGGCGGTCGGCTCCGCGAGCGGGACGAGCTTGAGGTCCATTCAGGCGGTCGCCTCGGCGGGCGCGCGCGCCCCCGCGGACGCCTCCTGCGGTGCCCCGGCCAGCTTCTCGACGCGGACGGCGGCGGCCTTGAACTCGGCCGTCCCGGACTTCGGGGTCCGTCGCGTCGATCGTGAGCTGGTTCACGTCGACCTCGTCGGGGAAGTGGAACGTCATGAACGCGAGGCCGCCGCGGAGCGACGGGTCGATCCGAGCCGGCGCCTCGACCGATCCGCGCCGTGACGAGACCCGCACGATCTCGCCGTCGGCGATCTCGAGGCGCTCCGCGTCCTCGGGCGAGATGTCGAGGGACTCGCCGCGGTGGAGCGGTGAGCGGTAGCGGTTCGACTGCGCGCCGGTGTTGAACGACTCGAGCCGCCGCCCGGTCGTCAGCCGAATCGGGTAGTCCGCGTCGAGCGCCTCGAACGGCGGCTTCGCCTCGACGACGCTGAACGGCGCGAGTGGGCCTTCGACCGGGTCCGCCCAGAGGCGTGCGTGGAGGAACTGCGAGCCGGGATGCTCCTCGTCGGGGCACGGCCACTGGATCCCGCGCATCGTCTCGAGCCGGTCGTAGCGCATGCCGCGGTGCATCGGCGAGAGCGAGCGGCACTCGTCCCAGATCTCCTCCGCCGTGGGGTGGCCCCAGTCGTGGCCGAGGCGACGTGCGAGCTCCGCGAGGATCCACGTGTCGTCACGGGCCTCGCCCGGAGGATCGAGCGCCTTGCGGACGCGCTGGACGCGGCGCTCGCTGTTCGTGACGGTGCCGTCCGCCTCGCACCACGAGGCGGTCCCGGGCAGCACGACGTCCGCCATCTCCGCCGTCCTCGTCATCACGATGTCCTGGACGACGAGCAGGTCGAGCGCGCCCAGCAGCTTGCGGGCGTGATTGACGTCGGCCTCCGACTGCGCCGGGTTCTCCCCGATCACGTAGAGCGTCCGCAGCTCGCCGCGGTCCATCGCGTGGAACATCTGCGTCAGGTGCCATCCGTACTGCGCGCGGATCGGAGCGCCCCACGCCTCCTCGAACCGTGCGCGCGCGTCGTCGTCGCGCTCGAGGTCCTGGAAGCCGGGCAGCTTGTTCGGAATCGCGCCCATGTCACCGCCGCCCTGGACGTTGTTCTGCCCTCGCAGCGGGTTGAGGCCGGAGCCGTAGCGGCCGACGTGGCCGCAGAGCAGGCCGAGGTTGATGAGCGCGAGGACGTTGTCGACGGCGTTGTGGTGCTCGGTGATCCCGAGCGTCCAGCAGATCATCGCCCGATCGGCGCGCGCGAAGGCGTGCGCCGACTCGCGGATCACGGCCGCCGGTACGCCGGTCAGCCGCTCACCCTCCTCGAGCGTGAAAGGCTCGACCGAGGCCGCGTACTCGTCGAACCCCTCGGTCGCCCGCTCGACGAACGTCGCGTTGTGGAGCCCCGCGTGGATGATCTCGCGGGCCATGGAGTTCGAGAGCGCGATGTCGGAGCCGACGTCGAGCCCGAGCCAGCGGTCGGCCCATTGCGCGGACGTCGTGCGGCGCGGGTCGACGACGAACAGGCGCGCGCCGGCATGCACCCCCTTGAGGAGGTGGTGGAAGAAGATCGGATGCGTCTCCCGGGCGTTCGAGCCCCAGAGGAGGATCACGTCCGTCTCCTCGATTTCGCGGTACGACGACGTCCCGCCGCCCGCTCCGAACACCGTCGCCAGACCGACGACGCTAGGTGCGTGTCAGGTGCGGTTGCACGAGTCGATGTTGTTCGAGCCCATGACCTGGCGCGCGAACTTCTGCGCCAGGAAGTTCATCTCGTTGGTCGCCTTGGAGCACGAGAAGATCCCGAACGACGTCGACGCGTCCATCTCGCGGGCACGCGCGAACCCCGCCGCCACCGTGTCGAGGGCCTCGTCCCAGGATGCGGGCCGGAGGGCGTCCCCGTCGCGGACGAGCGGCGTGGTGAGGCGTCCCTTCATGCACGAGCTCCTTTCGTCGCGGTCACGGTCCAATCTACCCGGCCTTGCCCGCCAAGCAGGATTCGGCGGTGGCCGAATCCTGCGGCTCGATCCCCGCCCACGGCGAGGCACATCCCTGAAGGCGTCGCCTTCGGCGCCGCAACAACCTCGCTCTCCGCAGCAGGTGTCCGACTTTCAGTCGGACACCTGCTCCTTGCGTTCGCCGACCACGGAGAGGGGCCCGTCCGCATCGACGGCGTCCAGTACGCCGTCCGAGATCTCCTCGTGCGTCAGCCACCGCCCGTCGACCGAGCCGAGCAGCACCTGCCGGTACGCCACGTGCAGCGGGACGTCGTCGAGCGGCCAGACGCGGGTGCCGAAGACCTGCACGAGCCTCGCGCCGGGCGCGAGCGCGTCCGCGACGATGCGGGGCGCGGCCGGCGCATCGGTGTGGATCCAGCAGACGGCGAGCTCGATCGGACCGCGCTCCTCGACCGCGCGAGAGAGCGCGGCGGACAGGCCATCCGTGTCGCGGTAGTCCTGCGCGACCGGCGTCACACCCTCCCCGAGAGCCGACGCACGGCGCGCGATCGACGTGACGCGATGCCCGCGCCCGGCGAGGCCGCGCGTCAGCTCGGCGAGCATCCCGGTCGCCGCCGACGACGAGCGCGTGGCCAGGCTGCTCGAGCTCCTCCAGCGCTTCCGGCGTATCCGCGTCGACGAGCAGCTCGTCCGGAAGCTCGAGCGTCCTCGGGTTGACCCCGCGAAGCGACGGCTCGCCCGCGGCGACCCGCGCCTCCAGCACGGGAAGGAGCGCCCGCGGGTAGGCGCCCGGAAGCGGGATCCGCGCCGACGGCACGGCGCCGGCCTCGCCGAGCGCCCGAAGCGCGCCCGGTGTCATCGAGCGGGACGTCGACCGGCAGGACGACCACGTCGTGACGCGCGTGACGCAGTCCCGCGACCACGCCGTGGACGGGCGCGCGCGAGCGCGTGCCGTCGTCGACGACGTCGAACGGAAGCCCGTCCGCCCGCTTCCCGACGACGAGCACCTCGTCGCATACCTCCGCGAGGAGTCGCGTTGCGCGCGTCGCGAGCGTCTCGCCGCGATAGCGGGCGAGCGCCTTCGGAGCGCCGAACCGCTCCGACGCGCCGCCGACGAGGACGAGGCCCGTGAGAGGCGTGCGCTCGGTCATGCGCATCCGCCGCCCGGTCTCAGGGAGCGATCCGCGAGGGCTCGGTGTAGACGGTTGCGTGGCCGTCGCGCACGAAGCCGACCAGCGTCACGCCCCTGTCGGCGGCGAGCTCGACGGCGAGCGACGACGGCGCGCCGACGGCGACGAGGATCGGGCACCCGGCGACGGCCGCCTTCTGCACGAGCTCGAACGAGAGGCGCCCGCTGACGCAGAGGACCGAGCCCGAGAGCGGCACGAGCCGCTCGCGGAGCGCCCAGCCGAGCACCTTGTCCATCGCGTTGTGGCGCCCGACGTCCTCGCGGACGCAGAGCACGGCTCCGTCCGCGCGCGAAGAGCCCGGTGGCGTGCAGCCCGCCGGTGAGCGCGAAGGTCGCCTGGGCGTCTCTCAGGCGGTCCGGAAGCGACGCGATCGTCGCGAACGGCACGGTGAGCTCGCCGTCGATGCGAGGCGCCTCGACGGCGACGGCTTCGAGAGCCCCCTTGCCGCAGACGCCGCACGACGACGAGGTGTAGAACGACCGTTGGACGCGCCCGAGGTCGGCCCCCGGCGCGTCGACCTCGACGGTGTTCGCGGCGAGGTCGCCGGTCGGCCGCGCGTCGGTCGGGTGGAGGCCCTCGGTCAGGCAGAACCCGAGCGCCAGCTCCTCGTCGTGCCCCGGCGTGCGCATCGTGACGGCGATCGGCCGTCCGCCGATCCGGATCTCGAGCGGCTCCTCGACCGCGAGCCGGTCCTCCTCGGTCGCGCCGCCGGGCAGGCGGTTGACGGATGCCCGACGGGACGCGTACGGCGGCGACTCCATGGTCGGAGCGTAGATCGCAGGCGCCTCGGCGACGATGCTGGTACGTCTACGACGGCGAAAGGAGATCGTGACGCTCGGTTACAAGGTGCTGCGGTTCCGCGGCGCCCGTCGCGGTGCTGCTGCTCGCCGCGTGCACCGCCGACGAGCCTGCGGGCCCGCCGCCGCCCACGGGAGCACTCGTCGCGGCTGCCGCAGCCGGCGACGCGGACGAGGTGCGCCGACTGCTCCGGGTGGGGGCCGAGCCCGACGAGGCGGACGCCGACCGGAGAACAGCCGTGACCCACGCCGCCTACGGCGGCCATGCGGACGTGGTTCGGCTGCTTCTCGAGGCGGGCGCCGACGTGGACCGGCAGGACGCGACGCGCGCCAACCCGCTGCTGTCGACCGGCGAGACGGGGTTTCTCGACGTGCTCGACGAGGTCCTCCGCGCCGATCCCGACCTCGAGCGCACGAACCGCTTCGGCGGGACGGCGCTCATTCCGGCCGCAGACCGCGGCCATGTCGAGACCGTCAGGCGCCTGCTCGAGACCGAAATCGACGTCGACCACGTGAACGACCTCGGCTGGACGGCGCTGCTCGAGGCCGTGATTCTCGGGGACGGCGGCCCTGCGCACACCGAGATCGTCCGCCTCCTCGTCGACGCCGGCGCGGACGTCCGGATCCCGGACCGCGAGGGGGTCACCGCGCTCGAGCACGCGCGCAACGCGGGCTACGACGAGATCGTCGCGATCCTCGACGACCGCCGGCTGAGCCGGGGTGACGGGGCGGCTCGTCAGCCGTCCGTGCGTACGAGCGCGCCCGGCTGCGTCAGGTCAGCCCCGCACGCGGGGCACGTCGTCTCGGTGTCGTCGGCGAGGCCGAGCCCGCACGACGCACACTCGTACGGCTGGTCGTACGGCCGAGCGCTGCCCTGGAGCTCCTCGGGCTCGAGCACGCCGTCGGCGAACGGGTCGACGTCCTGCTCGCCCATCTACTCGACCGTCACGGTCTTCGCGAGGTTGCGCGGCTGGTCGACGTTCAGGCCGCGGAGCCGGGCGATGCGGTACGCGAGGAGCTGGAGCGGGATCACGGCGAGCGCGGCCGACAGGAAGGCGGGCGCCTTCGGGACGTAGATCACGTCGTCGGCGTGGTGCTGGATGTCCTCGTTCCCGTCCGATGCGATCGCGATCACGTGCGCGCCGCGTGCGCGCACCTCCTGGATGTTCGAGACGAGCTTGTCGTACACGCGCTCCATGCGCGTCGCGACGACCACGACGGGCGTGTGCTCGTCGAGGAGCGCGATCGGCCCGTGCTTCATCTCGCCGGCCGAGTACGCCTCGGTCGGGATGTACGAGAGCTCCTTCAGCTTCAGCGCGCCCTCGAGCGCGACGGGGAGCCCGATGTTGCGGCCGAGGTAGAGGAAGAACGGGCGGTCGTGGAAGCGGCGCGCGATCTCGTCGATCGGGTGGTCGCCCTCGAGGAAGCGGGCGATCTTGCCCGGGCAGCGAGTAGACCGCGTTGACGATGTACTCGAGCTCGCCCGGCGGGCAGCGTCTCGCGCACCTGCGCGAGCTTGAGCGCCACGAGGAAGAGGAGCGAGAGCTGCGCGGTGAACGTCTTCGATGCGGCGACGCTCACCTCGAGCCCGGCGCGCGTGTAGAGCGCCGAGTCGACCTCGCGCGTGATCTGCGACCCCATCATGTTCGTGATCGCGACGGTGTGCGCGCCCATCGTGCGCGCGAGCTTCATCGCCTCGATCGTGTCGCGGGTCTCGCCGGACTGCGAGATGCCGATCACGAGCGTGTCCTCGTCGAGGACGGGGTTCCGGTAGATCCACTCGGACGCGATGTCGTGCTCGACCGGCACGCGCGCCCACTCCTCGATCGCATACCGCGCCGCGACGGCGGCGTGGTAGCTCGTGCCGGCGGACAGGATCACGATCCGTCGAAGGTCGCGAAGCTCGTCGTCGTCCATGCCGAGCCCCTCGAGCACGAGCCGGCCCTTGCGGAGCCGGTCGCCGATCGTCTCGGCCACGGCGTCCGGCTGCTCGTGGATCTCCTTGAGCATGAAGGTCTCGTAGCCGGCCTTCTCGGCGCCCTCCATGTCCCAGTCGAGCTGGACGACCTCGTGCTCGATCGGCGACCCGTCGTCGGCCCGCAGGAAGCGGGAGCCCTCCGCGGTGATGACGACGATCTCGCCGTCGCCCGGGAACTGGACGGCACGCGTCTCGCTGAGGAAGGCGGCGGCGTTCGAGGCGAGGAACGCCTCGCCCTCGGCGAGGCCGACGACCATCGGGCACTGCAGCCGGGCGCCGACGAGCATCCCCGGGTGGTCGCGGTGGATCACGACGAAGGCGAAATGCCCCTCGAGCTCCCCGTACGCGCGGCGCACGGCCTCGACGAGATCGCCGTCGTAGTGCTCCTCGATCAGGTGCGTGACCGTCTCGGCGTCCGTCTCCGACGAGAAGACGTGGCCGAGCTCGGCCAGGCGCTCGCGCAGCTCGCGGTAGTTCTCGACGATCCCGTTGAGGACGATCGCGAGCTTCTCGGCGTCCTCTGCCGCGAGCGGGTGCGCGTTCTCCTCGGTCACGCCGCCGTGCGTCGCCCAGCGCGTGTGACCGAGGCCGGTCGTCGCCGCCGAGCCGTTCATGCCCGCGCGCTCCTTGAGGTTCTGCAGGTTCCCCACGGCCCGCGTGTAGGTGAGGCCGCCGTTCTCGAGCAGCGCGATGCCGGCCGAGTCGTACCCGCGATACTCGAGTCGCTCGAGGCCGTAGAAGCAGGAGCGGCTTGCACTCCCGGGGCCCCACGTATCCGATGATCCCGCACATGCTCGTCTCCTTCGCGCGTCGGCTCCGAAGGAACCGAGTACCCTCCCCGGACGAATCCCTTTTGCAGGGATTTTATCGCTCCCGGGCCTCCCGTCGAACGAGTTCGGCGATGCTAGCACAGAGGTCGGCGGCCTCCTCCGCGCGCTCCGCCTCGGCGAGCACGCGGATCAGCGGCTCCGTTCCGGAGGGCGCACGAGGACGCGCCCCGATCCTCGGAGCTCGGCGTTCAGGCGCTCGACCTCGGCGATCACGCGCTCCGGAACGGCCGTGTCCGCGACGGGGACGTTCTCCTTCGCCTGGGCGAATCGCGGCATCGTCGCGGCGGCCTCCGACGAGCGAGCGCCCGCCGAGCGCGCGGCAGAGCGCCAGCGCTGCCGCGAGGCCGTCGCCGG
The DNA here is from genome assembly GCA_963706915.1 of uncultured Actinomycetes bacterium. GTDB lineage: Bacteria > Actinomycetota > Thermoleophilia > Gaiellales > Gaiellaceae > Gaiella. Next base: position 139,179 of record CAVPOH010000001.1, on the reverse strand, counting down.
TGACGTGGCCATCGAGCACGATGAGGTGCCCGGACTGCTCGCCGCCGAGGACCCGCCCTCGCGCGCGAAGCGCCTCGAGGACGTAGCGATCGCCGACGTCGGTCGTGATCACGCGGATCCCGTGCTCCTCCATCAGCCGGTGGAAGCCCATGTTCGTCATCGTCGTGACGACGACGGAGTCGACGCCGAGCGCGAGGGCGCAGATGGCGATGATCTGGTCGCCGTCGACGACCTCGCCGGTCTCGTCGACCGCGAGCATCCGGTCGCCGTCGCCGTCGAAGGCGATCCCGAGGTCGTAGCCCCCGACCCCGACCGCCGAGCGGAGCATCGCGAGGTCGGTGGCGCCGCACCCGGCGTTGATGTTCGAGCCGTCCGGCGCGTTCGCGAGCGCGGTCACCTCGGCGCCGAGGCGCTCGAACACCCCCGGGGCGATCGCCGAGTACGCGCCGTTCGCGCAGTCGACCGCGATCCGGAGCCCCGAGAGGTCGGAGCCGAAGTGCTCGACGATGTGCTCGACGTATCCGCCGGTCGCGTCCTCCGCGTGCTCGACGGCGCCGCCGCCGGGGCCCGGCGTGTCCATGAGCGCCTCGATCTCGAGCTCGTCGGCGTCCGTGAGCTTGTGCCCGGCGCGGTCGAAGACCTTGACGCCGTTGTACTCGGGCGGGTTGTGCGAGGCCGACACGACGAGCCCGAGGTCCTGGGCCAGAAGCGCGACGGCGGGCGTCGGGAGGACGCCGGCGAGCACCGCGGTGCCTCCCGCTTCGACGATCCCTCGGGTGACGGCCGCTTCGAGCGCCGGGCCCGAGCCGCGCGTGTCGCGTCCGACGAGGACGCGGCCGCGGCCGGACCAGAGCGTCGCCGCACGGGCGAGGCGCTCGACGAGCTCCTCGGTCAGCGACTCGCCGACGATGCCGCGGACGCCGTCCGTCCCGAACCACCGCCGCGGCCTCGCACCGCTCTCGGTGACGAGTACGTCCTGATTCACGGCACGGCGATCTGGCACTTGGACACCCTCCACGGACACAGCGTGGGTCGAAAGGGCGCCTCCCGCAAGGGGGAGCGCGCTCCTAGCGCTTGCTGAACTGCGGCGCCTTGCGGGCCTTGTGCAGGCCGGCCTTCTTGCGCTCGACCTGGCGTGCGTCGCGTGTGAGGAAGCCCTCGCGCTTGAGCGGCACCCGGAGCTCCGGGTCGGCCTCGACGAGCGCGCGTGCGATCCCGTGCCGTACGGCACCGGCCTGTCCGCTGACGCCTCCGCCGTGCACGCGCACGCGGAGGTCGTAGGTGCCCTCCGCCCCTGCGATCGCGAAGGGGGCCAGGGCGAGCGTCCGGTGGGTGGCGCGAGGGAAGTAGTCCTCGAGCGTGCGCCCGTTGACCCACGTCGAGCCGTCGCCGGGTCGAAGGATGACGCGTGCGACCGACGTCTTGCGCTTGCCGGTGCCGCGGTACTGGGCGGTCTCTGCCATGCCTAGAGCTCCAGCGTCTTCGGGGACTGTGCGGTGTGCGGGTGCTCCGGCCCGGCGTACACCTTCAGCTTGCGGATCTGGGCGGAAGCGAGCTTGTTCTTCGGGAGCATGCCCTTGACGGCCTTGCGCATGACCTCGGTCGGGCGCCGCTCGAGCTGCTCGCGCAGCGTCCGCTCCTTGAGACCGCCCGGGTAGCCGGAGTGCCAGCGCACCATCTTCTCGTCGAGCTTCTTCCCCGTCACGTGGATCTTCTCCGCGTTGACGACGATCACGAAGTCGCCCGTGTCGACATGTGGCGTGTAGGTCGGCTTGCCCTTGCCGCGCAGCGTGTCCGCGATCTGCGTCGCGAGACGGCCCAGGGTCTTGCCCTCGGCGTCGACGACGTACCAGTCGCGCTTGATCTCGCCCGGCTTGGCGGTGTAGGTGGTCATGGCTCGGAAAGGCGGCGATCCATGGGACCGCCGGCGGCGGAGTGTAGCAGCGACGAGGCCCTCAGGCCTGCCGACGCTCGGCCTGCTGCGCGATGCCGCCCCTGAACGCGAACGCGCCGCCGTGCGACGGATGGCGGACGTACCGAGCGCCGAGGGCACCCGCCGCGACGCGGCCGACGGCGATCACGCGCCTGCCGGCGGCGAGTCGCTCCGCAAAGACCGCGCCCCGGCGGATCTCGGCGCTCGAAGGCACGCGGTTGGACGTCGCGGTGCCGGGATGCGTCGGCACGACGTTCCAGAGCAGCACGTCCTCGTCCAGCCCGAGCTCGTCGAGGACGCGATGGACGATCGTCGCCGTCGCCTCGGCCGGGCCTTGCCCCGTCAGCTGGCGCTCCGACGTGAACGGGAGGCCCGACACGCGCGCGCCCCGGTACCCGGGCGCCTCTCCGACGAGCAGGATCGGCGCCTCGGCGCGGGAGACGAGGTAGGCCGAGAGGCGGGAGCGAAGGAGCTCCGCGCGCGGTCCCGTGGCGTACTGGTTGTACGTCACACCGATCCGGGCGCGCGCGAGGTCGTCCACGAACGCGTCCACCCGCCGACGATGCCACAAGCGGGCGATACTCGGTCGATGGAGCCCGTCGTCCGCCGTCGGGTCGTCGTCCACGGCCGCGTCCAGGGCGTGTGGTTCCGCGAGAGCGCCCGCCGGCGGGCCGAGGAGCTCGGCGTCGCGGGGTGGGTGCGGAACCGCCCCGACGGGGCGGTCGAGGCGGAGCTCGAAGGCCCGGCGGAGCACGTCGAGGTGCTCGTCGACTGGTTCCGGCACGGCCCGAGCGCCGCGCGGGTCGAGTGCGTCGAGCTGGACGAGGTGACGCCGGTCGGCGCGGCCGGCTTCGTCGTCGCCGGCTGACGACGCCCCGTCTAGGGCCGCAGGCCGACGCAGTCGAGCGCCCAGAACGGCTCGGCGTAGACGACGGTCCCCGTCATCCAGGGCTCGTGAGCGGGAAGGGCGATCGCCTGGAAGGCGTCGGCGGGGATCCGCGTCGAGGGCCGGCGCAGGCCGAGGACGCCGGCCGGACGGAAGCCGAACCGCCGGTAGTACGCGGGCGATCCCTCGAGGACGACGAGCGGCTCGGGGCGGGCGCCGAGACCCGCGAGTCCCTCGCGGACGAGGCGCTCACCGATCCCGCCGCGCTGATGCTCCGGCGCGACCGAGAGCGGGCTCAGGACGAGGATCTCGACGAGCCGTGTCGGCGCGTCGAGCCACGAGCGGGTGAAGAGGACGTGGCCGACGAGCTGCCCGTCGCGCTCGGCAACCAACGAGAGCCCGTCGGTCCAGCCCCAGGAGGTGCGAAGGGCGTCGACGAGCTCGCCGACCACGGCGTCGCCGAAGGCGCGCTCGATTAGGGCGCGGACACCTCGCTCCTCCCCGGCCCGCTCGGGGCGGATCGTGAGCTGACTCGACTGGCCCATCCGCTCGACTACGATAGGGCGAGCGAACCGGGGAGCTCGGGGCAACCGGGCTGAGAGGGCGGCTACCGCGCCGCCGACCCGCAGAACCTGACCTGGGTAATGCCAGCGGAGGAACGCGCGTGATCGATCCCGACGTCGTGGTAGTCGCCTCCGGAGGAGGGCCGGCGGTCGCCGTCCCCGAGGCCGGCGCCGGTGGTCGCCGCGGACGGCGGCCTCGACCGCGCTCGAGCGCTCGGGCTCTCGGTCGACGTCGTGATCGGCGACCTCGACTCGGTCGACCCGGAAGCGCTCGGCGCGGCCGAAGCGGCGGGGACACGCGTGATCCGTCACCCCGAGGCGAAGGACGCGACCGACCTCGAGCTCGCCCTGGACGAGGCGGTCGCGTTACGGCGCGCGGCGCGTGCTCGTCGTCGCGAGCGGCGACGGCCGTCTCGATCACCTCGTCGCGTCGCTCCTCCTGCTCGGCGCGGAGCGCTACGCCGGGTTGACGCTCGACGCGCTCGTCGGCGACGCGGTCGTCCACGTCGTGCGCGGGCGAGCGGACGATCGCCGGGACCCCGGCGAGCTCCTGACGCTCCTCGCCCTCGGCGGCGCCGCGACCGGCGTCGTCGACGCAGGGCCTCGAGTACCCGCTCGCAGCGGAGACGCTCGAGCCGGGCTCGAGCCGCGGCGTCTCGAACGTCTTCGCGAAAGCCGAGGCGCGCATCACGCGTCGCGAGCGGCGTCCTCCTCGCGATCCGCCCGGGCGCGGCGGCGCTCCGGAGGAGCTCGTGACTGTCGATCACAAGCTCGCTCTGGGAGTCGCGGCCGTGCTCGTCGCGGCAGTCGCGGTCGCGGGCTGCGGCGGTGGCGGCGAGTCGCCGACGGAGGTCGTGCTCGTCACGCACGACTCCTTCGCGATCTCGAAGCCGGTCAAGGCAGGCGTTCGAGGAGCGAGAGCGGGCTGACGCTCCGGATCCTCCAGGGCGGCGACGCGAACGAGATGCTCAACCGCGCGCTTCTGACGGCGGGCGACCCGCAGGGGGACGTCATCTTCGGGATCGACGACAGCGTCCTCTCGCGGGCGCTGGACGGTGACCTGCTCGAGGCGTACACGTCGGACGAGCTCGCGAACGTCGACCCAGAGTTCGCCGACGTCGACGATCACGTGACGCCGATCGACCACGGCGAGGTCTGCCTCAACGTCGACCGCGCGTGGTTCGCGGGTCGCGGGATCGCGCCACCGCGGACGCTCGAGGACCTCACGCAGCCTCGGTACCGCAACCTGCTCGTCGTCGAGAACCCCGCCACGTCCTCGCCCGGGCTCTCGTTCCTCCTCGCGACCGTCGACCGCTTCGGCGAGGGGGGCTGGGAGCGGTACTGGCGGGCGCTCCGCGCGAACGGCGTGCTCGCCGTCGACGGCTGGGAGGAGGCGTACACGCAGCAGTTCTCGGGGGCGGCGGGCAGCCCCGGCAAGCGGCCGATCGTGGTCTCCTACGCGACGAGCCCGGCCGCCGAGGTGATCTTCGCGTCGAAGCCGCTCGACGAGGCACCGACGGCGGCCGTCGAGGACGGTTGCTACCGGCAGGTCGAGTACGCGGGCGTCCTGCGAGGCGCGAAGAACGAGGAAGGCGCGCGGCAGCTGATCGACTTCATGCTCTCCGAGCGGTTCCAGGCGGACGTGCCCGGCTCGATGTTCGTCTATCCCGGTCCGGGACGGCGTGCCGCTGCCGGCGGCGTTCGCCTAGCACGCGATCGTGCCTCGGGAGCCGCTCCAGCTCCCGCCGGACGACGATCGACGCGAACCGCGACCGCTGGGTCGCCCGAGTGGACCGAGATCGTCGTGCGCTGAGCTTCGGCCGGGTCGCGCACGGTCGCGGTCCCGGTCGCGTTCCTCGCGGTCTTCTTCCTCTGGCCGCTCCTCGCGATCCTCGAGCGGAGCCTCGTCGTCGACGGGGGGCTCGACCTGCCGTTCGACGTCCTCGCGGCCGCAGCGACGCTCGAGACCGCGTGGTTCACGCTCTGGCTGGCGACCGTCTCGACCGCGCTCACGCTTGCCGCCGGCGCTCCCGCTCGCGTGGGCGCTCGCGCCGCTTCTCGTTCCGCGGCCGGTCGCTCGCCGAGGCGCTCGTGCTCGTCCCGTTCGTGCTGCCGACGGTCGTCGTCGCGACCGCGTTCCTCGCGCTCCTCCCCGACGGGCTCGAGCGGACGTGTGGGCGATCCTGCTCGCGCACGTCTTCTTCAACGTCGCGGTCGTCGTGCGCGTGGTCGGCGCGTTCTGGGCCGGGCTCGACCCGCGGCTCGGCGACGCCGCCGCGACGCTCGGCGCCGCGCCCGGCGCAGCGACTGCTGCGTGTCACCGCTCCGCTGCTCGCGCCCGGCGCGTCGCGTCCGCGGCGTCGATCGTCTTCCTCTTCTGCTTCACCTCGTTCGGCGTGATCGTCGTCCTCGGCGGGACCCGCTACGCGACGCTCGAGGTCGAGATCTACAACCAGGCGGCGCGGCTCTTCGACCTGCGCACCGCAGCGGCGCTCGCGCTCCTCCAGCTGGCCGCCGTCGCGCGCGACCGTGCTCGTCTCCGGCCGGCTCGAGCGCCGGTCTGGGACGCCGGCCGGTCGCGCGTGCGCGTGCCGCCGCGACCGGTCGGGCGGGAGCGCCTGTGGGTCGGCGCTCGTCGTCGGCGGGTCGCTTGCGCTGCTCGCGCTCGCCGCTCGCTCGCGCTCGTCGTCCGGTCGTTCCGGGTCGGCGACGGGCTACGGGCTCGACCACTACGGCGCGCTGCTCGACGAGACGCCCGCGCTCCTCGTCACGCCGTGGCACGCCGTCGCTCAACTCGCTCCTCTTCGCCGCGGCTGCGACGGCGATCGCGCTCTCCGTCGGGATCCCCGCCGCCGTCGCCGTCGCGCGCGGCCGCGGCGCGTCGTGGACGCGTTGCTCATGCTGCCGCTCGGCGCGTCCGCCGCGATGCTCGGGTTCGGGTTCCTGCTCGCGTTCGACGAGCCGCCGCTCGACCTCCGCTCGTCTCCGTGGCTCGTCCCGCTCGCGCAGTCGCTCGTCGCGATCCCGTTCGTCGTCCGCTCGCTCGTCCCGGCCCTCCGCTCGCTCGACGCGCGGCTCGCGAGGCCGCCGCGGTGCTCGGCGCGTCGCCGTGGCAGGTCTCGGCGGCAGGTCGAGCTGCCGCTCCTGCGCGCGACCGCTCGCGGTCGCCGCCGGGCTCGCGTTCGCAGTCGCGCTCGGCGAGTTCGGCGCGACGGTGTTCGTCGCGCGCGCGGACTGGCCGACCGTGCCCGTCGCGATCTTCCGGTTCCTCGGCCGGCCGGGCGCCGACAACGTCGGCATCGCGATGGCGCTGTCCGTCGTGCTCATGCTGATCGTGACGGCGGTCGCGCTCCTCTCCGAGCGGTCCCTCGTGGGAGTCCGCAGGCGATGACGCTCGCGCTCGACGGCATCGAGGTGACGCTCGACGGGAAGCCGGATCCTCGAGGGGTCACGCTCGCGGTGCCCGCCGGCGAGCGCCTGGCCGTGCTCGGCCCGAGCGGCTCGGGAAAGTCGACGCTCCTCCGCGTCGCCGCGGGCCTGCAGCGCCCGACGAGCGGACGCGTGCTCCTCGACGGCCGCGACGTCACGGACGTGCCGCGCACACCGGCGCGGCGTCGGCCTCGTCTTCCAGGACGCCGCGCTCTTCCCCCACCGGACGTCGCGGGCAACGTCGCGTTCGGGCCCGCGGGTCGCCGGCGCTCGCCGAGGCGGAGCGTCGCACCGGGTCGCGGAGGCGCTCGAGCTCGTCGGGCTGGCCGGACGCGGAGGGTCGCGACGTGGCGACGCTCTCGGGCGGCGAGGCCCAGCGCGTCGCGCTCGCGCGCGCGCTCGCGACCGCGCCCCGAGGCCCTCCTCCTCGACGAGCCGCTCGGCGCGCTCGACGGCCCGCTGCGGGAACGGCTCCAGGACGACCTCGCGCGCGCTCTTCGAGCGGCTCGGCCTCACGGTCGTCCACGTGACCCACGACGTCGGCGAGGCGTTCGCGCTGGGCGACCGTGTCGCGGTCCTGCGCGACGGGCCGCCTCGCGCAGGTCGGCGACGCCCGAGGAGCTCTGGTCACGGCCCGCGGACGACTGGGTCGCCCGTTTCCTCGGGATGCGGAACGTCGTCCGCGACGGCGATCGCGCCACGGTGACGCGACCGGAGGCGGTCCGGCTCGTCGGCCGGCGACGGCGCGGGGTCGTCCTCGCGGCCGAGCGCGACGGCCCGGTCGTGCCGGCTACGCGTGCGCCGCGACGACGGCGATCGAGCTCGAGGCGGTCGCCGTCGGCGTCGACGCTGCCTCCGATCGGGAGGCGCGTCGGCGTGCGATCGACCCGGCCGGGGTGGTCGTCGTGCCGGCCTGGCACGCGGCGCCCGATGATCCCTGCGTGGCCGGGCTCGTACATCGACCGCTGCCTCGAGCCGGCTCGACGACGCCCTGCGACACGTCGGCGCGCCCGGGTCGCGCACCGGCACGCGCAGACGGAGGCGGTCGACGAGATCGCCGCGGCCGGTCGCCACCTGGGGGCTGCCGACTCGACCTCGAACGGCTCTGGCTGCGGGTGTCGATGGCGAGGAGCTCGTCGTCGTGCCCTGGACGCATGCCGCGACTCGCCGATCCGGCCGCGGGCGCTCGACGTCTACCGGCAGGCGCTCCGACATCGGCTACGCCGCTTGTGCTACGGCCCGCCGTTGCTGTTCCCGACTCGCGCTCGCGGGAGAGACCGGTGGTCCGTCGAGCTTCGGAGCGACGGGGCGACCGGCGGCGCGCTCTTCTCGCACGACGATCGCGATCCGCGTCGAGTACCCGAGCGTCGCCGCTCTCCTGGTCGGGACGCCTTCGCGGAGGCTGATCGAGATCGAGCGCCTTCGTCGATCGCGGGGCATCGAGGGACCAGCATCCTCCTGTCCGGCGCCGGCCGAACGACGCGCCAGTACGGCAAGCGGCTAGTGTATCCGCCGAATCGCCGTCCGACGTGTCGGACGAGCCTGTCCGGCTTGTTGTAGCGCTCGTGGTAGCTGCGCCTCGCTCCGCACGCGATCGACCTGCGCGACCGCGCGCCGACATGAGAGTCAGCCAGCACTGATCGCCGATCATGTCGCAGTCCGCCGCCGACGGCGCCGTAGCGGGACGCATCGCAGGCACGGTGACGTCGACGAGCTCTGCCCACCTGGGCGAAGCCGCCGCTCGGCGCTCGTCGACGACGGGTCGCCGCGATCCGCTCGAGCGTCTGGTGCCCGGCGGGGCTCGGCCCGGGCTGGGAGGCCCGATCCATCGGCGTCGCTTCGAGCTCGCCGTCGCGGAACTCGACGAGCCGCCCGCACGAGCGACGCGGCGTCGGCCGTTCGACGACCTAGCAGCCAGCCGCGGCGCTCACTCCCACTCGATCGTCGCGGGCGGCTTCGACGAGAGGTCGAGCGCGACGCGGTTGACCCCGGCGACCTCGTTGACGATCCGGCTCGAGATCGTGTCGAGCAGCTCGTACGGCAGTCGCGCCCAGTCGGCGGTCATCGCGTCCTCGGAGGTGACCGCGCGGATCACGATCGGGTACGCGTACGTGCGCTCGTCGCCCTGGACGCCGACGGAGCGGATCGCCGGGAGCACGGCGAAGCACTGCCAGAGCTCGCGGTAGAGGCCCGCCTTGCGCACCTCCTCGAGGAGCACCGCGTCGGCCGCGCCGCAGGATCTCGAGCCGCTCGGCGGTGACGTCGCCGATGATCCGGATCGCGAGGCCCGGGCCCGGGAACGGGTGCCGCCAGACCATCCGCTCGGGCAGCCCGAGCTGCTCGCCGACGCGCCGCACCTCGTCCTTGAAGAGCGAGCGCAGCGGCTCGACGAGCTCCATCCGCATGTCCGCGGGCAGCCCGCCGACGTTGTGGTGCGACTTGATCTTCGCGGCCACGCCGACCTCGCCGCCCGACTCGATCACGTCCGAGTAGAGCGTCCCCTGGACGAGGAAGCGGACGTCGCCGAGCTTCCGCGCCTCGTCCTCGAAGACGCGGATGAACTCCTCGCCGACGATCTTCCGCTTCTCCTCCGGGCTCCGTGACGCCGGCGAGCCGCGTGAGGAACCGCTCGCTGCGCGTCGACGTGGACGAGCGGCACCTGGAAGTGGCCGCCGAAGGTCTCGACGACCTGCTCGGCCTCGTTCTCGCGCAGCAGCCCGTGGTCGACGAAGACGCAGGTCAGCTGGTCGCCGACGGCCTTGTGGACGAGCAGCGCGGCGACGGCGGAGTCGACGCCGCCCGACAGCCCGCAGATGACCCGCTCGCGAGCCGACCTGGGCGCGGATCCGCTCGACCTGCTCCTCGATCACCGCGGCCGGCGTCCAGGCGGGCGGCGCGCCCGCGACGTCGTAGAGGAAGCTCTCGAGGATCTCGCTGGCCCTGCGGCGTGTGGATCACCTCCGGGTGGAACTGGACGCCGTAGAGGCTCCGGTCGGGGTCCTCGAACGCCGCGATCGGGGTCGTCTCCGACGAGGCGGTGACGCGCGCCCCGGTCGGCGGCGGCCGTACCGAGTCCCGGTGGCTCATCCAGACCGACCTGCTCGGCGCGGGAGGTCGTGGAAGAGCGCGGCGTCCTCCTCGAGCTCGACGTCGGCCTTGCCGTACTCGGAGACGTCGTTCGCCTCGACGGCGCCGCCGAGCTCGCGCGCCATCAGCTGCATGCCGTAGCAGATGCCGAGCGTCGGCACGCCGAGCTCGAAGATCGCAGGATCGGCGAGCGGCGCGCCCTCCGCGTAGACCGACGCGGGCCCGCCGGAGAGGACGAGCGCGATCGGGTCGCGCGCGCGGATCTCGTCCGCGGTGAGCCGGTGGGAGACGAGCTCCGAGTAGACGCGCGCCTCGCGCACGCGCCGCGCGATCAGCTGGCTGTACTGGCCGCCGAAGTCGAGGACGAGCACCGGGCGCGCCTCCGGAGCGGGCTCGCCGCCGGGGAACTCCAGGACCTCAGCCACGACGGTAATTGGGCGCGTCCTTCGTGATCGTGACGTCGTGCGGATGGCTCTCGCGGAGCCCCGCGCCGGTGATGCGGACGAACCGGGCCTCCTTGAGCGCCTCGACGGTCGGCGCGCCGCAGTAGCCCATCGCCTGGCGCAGCCCGCCGACGAGCTGGTGGACGATCGGCGCCGACCGGGCCCTTGTACGGGACGCGCCCCTCGATCCCCTCGGGGATCAGCTCGTCGACGTCCTCGACGTCGCCCTGGAAGTACCGGTCCTTCGAGAACGACCGCGCCTTCATCGCGCCGAGCGAGCCCATCCCGCGGTACTCCTTGAACCGCTCGCCCTGGACGAGGATCACCTCGCCCGGCGCCTCGTCCGTGCCCGCGAGCATCGAGCCGAGCATCACCGTGTCCGCCCCGGCGCCGATCGCCTTCGCGACGTCGCCCGACGACGTGATGCCGCCGTCCGCGATCACCGGCACGCCGTGCTCCGCCGCGAGCTGGGCGATGTCCCAGACCGCCGTCACCTGCGGGACGCCGACGCCGGCGACGACGCGCGTCGTGCAGATCGACCCCGGCCCCTGCCCGACCTTCAACGCGTCCGCGCCGGCGTCGATCAGCGCCTCCGCCGCCTCGGCGGTGGAGATGTTCCCGGCGACGACCTCGATGTCGTGCGCGTCCTTGACCGCCCGCACGACGTCGAGCACGCCGTGGGAGTGCCCGTGCGCGGTGTCGACGACGAGCGCGTCGACCTCGGCGTCGACCAGTGCCGCGGCGCGCTCGAGCGCGTCCGTGCCGACGCCGACCGCGGCGGCGACGCGCAGGCGTCCGCGCTCGTCCTTCGTCGCGAGCGGGTACGCCTCGCGCTTGGCGATGTCCTTGACGGTGATGAGCCCGCGGAGCCGGCCGTCGAGGTCGACGATCGGGAGCTTCTCGATCCGGTGCCGGCCGAGGATCGCCTGCGCCTCCTCGAGCGTCGTCCCGACCGGCGCGGTGACGAGACCCTCGGCCGTCATCGCGTCGGCGACGCGCATCGTGGACGGGACGCCGAAGCGCAGGTCGCGGTTCGTGAGGATCCCGACGAGCCGGTCGCCGGCGTCGGTGATCGGGATGCCGGAGACGCGGTAGCGCTCCATCAGCTCGAGCGCGTCGCCGACGAGCGCGTCCGGGCGAGAGCGTCACCGGCTCGACGATCATCCCCGCCTCCGAGCGCTTCACCTTGTCGACCTCGGCCACCTGGTCGGCGATCGAGAGGTTGCGGTGGAGGACGCCGATCCCGCCGAGCCGCGCGAGCGCGATGCGCCATGCGCGCCTCGGTGACCGTGTCCATCGCCGCCGAGACGATCGGGATCTCGAGCGCGATCGTCCGCGTCAGCCGGCTCGCGGTGACGACGTCGTTCGGGAGGACGGCCGACTCGGCCGGGACGAGCAGGACGTCGTCGAAGGTGAGGCCTTCCTTCGCGAACTTGTCCTGCGGATCGCCCAAGTAGGACGATCCTATCCAACGACCCGGCTGCCCGAGCCGGCAAGGCGCGATGCCGAGTCCGAGGCAGTTGCGGCGGCGAAAAGCCGACGCCTTCAGGGATGTGCCCCGCCGCAGGCGGGGATCCCGCGGTCGGGATCCGCTTCTGCGATCCTGCCTCGCGGATTAGGCGTGCTGCAGCTCGTAGACCTCGACGGCGGCGGCGAGGCGCCGGGCCTCCGCCGGGTCGAAGCGCCCCGCCCCGACCTCGAGCACCGACGCCGCCCCTGCTGCGGCGGCGAGGCGGAGCGCCTCCTCGTTTCCCTGGCCCTCGAGGATCGCGGTCAGCCACTGCGCGAGCAGCGCGTCGCCCGCGCCGACGACCGAGACGGGCTCGAGCCGGGGCGTGACGGCGCGGTAGCGGCGCACCTGGCGCTCCTCGCGGACGAGCGCGAAGCAGCCGTTCTCGAGCGTGATGTGGACGTTGCGCGCTCCGAGCTCGGCGATCGCGTCGAGCGCCATGAGGAAGTCCTCGTCGTCGAAGAGCTCCTGCCCGACGAGCTGCTCGGCCTCGTGCTGGTTCGGCGACACGAGCCACGGCTCCGCCTCGAGCCCGAGGCGAAGGGGCTCGCCCTCGGTGTCGAGGACGACGCGCACGCCGCGCCGGCCGAGCTCCCGCGCCGCCTCGGCGTAGAACGTCTCGTCGACGCCGCGCGGCAGCGACCCGGCGAACACGACGAGCTCGGCGCCGCGCGAGAGGTAGCGCAGCTTGTCCATCAGCATCCCGAGCTCGCCCTCGCTCACCTTCGGTCCCCACTCGTTGATCTCCGTCTGCGTGCCCGACGTCGGGTCGACGACGAGGGTGGAGGTCCGCGACTCGCCGGCGATGCGGACGAAGTCGTTGAGGATCGCCTCGGCGGTCAGCTCCTCGACGATCCGCGTGCCGGTCCTCCCGCCGGCGAGCCCGGTGGCGACGACGGGGACGTCGAGCCGCTTGAGCGCGCGCGCGACGTTGATGCCCTTTCCGCCGGCGAGCGTCAGCACGTCGCTCGCGCGGTGGCGCTGGCCGAGCTGGAGGATCGGGACGGTCACCGAGCGGTCGAGCGCGGCGTTGAGCGTGACGGTGATGATCACGAGACGAGCCCCTTCAGCCGGTCGACGGTGCGCCCGGCCACCCAGCGCGCCTTCTGCGCGAGCGTCGGCGACGGGCTGTGCGCGCGCCGCGACGAGCGGCGACCGCGCGACGATCCGGTTGCCGTCGCGGACGACGACGGTGCCGAGCCGCTGGCCCGCGCTGGACCGGCAGCGTCGCGACCGCGGGCGCGACGACGCGCTCGACGAGCGGACGTCCCGTCGGTGCCGGGCGGACGATGCTGCGCGGCGCGACGAGCGCGAGCGGCGCCTTCCCCCAGCCGACCGTGACGAGCGCGTACGTCCGCTCGCGGTCGACGACGCGCGCGGGCCGGTAGCTGGCGAGGCCGAAGCGCAGCAGCGCGGCGAGGTCGGCGTCGCGCTGCGCCTCGCTCGGCGAGCCGAGCACCGCAGCGGTGATCCCGACGCCGCCGGAGCGGGCGAACGCGACCTGCGACCACCCCGCGTGCGCCGTGTGCCCGGTCTTGCCGCCGACGAGCCCGGGGATCGTCCCGAGCAGGTTGTCCGTGGACTCGACGACGCGGCCGTCCGACAGCGTCGCGCGGCTCTCGCCGACGTACCGCTCGATGATCGGGACGCGGAGCGCGGCACGGAGGAGCTTCGCCGAGTCGGCCGCCGTCGAGACGTGGCCGGGCGCGTCGAGGCCGTGCGGGTTCGCGTAGTGCGTGTGGTCGAGGCCGAGCTCGCGTGCCGTGCGGTTCATCGAGGCGACGAAGCGCGGCAGCGTCCCGCCCGCTGCGACGGCGAGCGTCGTCGCGGCGTCGTTCGCGCTCGGAACGAGCGCGCCGATCGACGAGGTCGCGCACGGGGATGCGCTGCCCCGTCGCGGAGCCCGATGCTCGACTCGCCGACGCGCGCGGCGACGGCCGGGACGACGACCTCGTCGTCCAGCGAGAGCCGGCGGAGCGCGACGAGCACCGTCATCAGCTTCGTGATGCTCGCCATCGCGCGCGGCGTCCGGGCCCCGCGGGCGGCGAGCGTCTTCCCGTCGACGGTGCTCTGCACGACGATACGCCCGGGCCTGGACGGCGGGAGCGGTCGCGCGTGCCGTCCCGGAGAGACCGAGGGCGGCGGCCGCGACGGCAGCGACTGCGAGGAGACCCCAGCGCTTCACGCCGCCTCAGGGTAGTCGAGACCTCGGGCGACCCGACGTGGCGCCTCACGGGCTCACGCGGATCCGCTGTCCGACGCGGAGCGCCTCGGGGTCGATGCCGGGGTTGAGCCGGACGATCGCCTCGACCGTCGTGCCCGTCGCTCCGCGCGATGCCGTCGAGCGTGTCGCCGGCGCGCACGACGACGGTCGCGGCGCCGGTCCGCGGCGCGGTCGCGACGGGGCGGGACGCGGGCTCGTCCTCCCGGAGGCCGGCGCGAACGACGAGCACGGCGACGGTGACGGCGAGGAGGAAAGCCACGGGCGCCGCGACCCGGGCGACCGTCGCGCGATCGACGTTCACCAGCCCGCCGCCGCCCAGACGGCGCTTCGCGAGGCGCGCCGCCTCCGCGCCCGCGACCGCGCGCCAGTCCTCCGCCGGCGCGTCGCGGTACGCGTAGATCACCGAGCGCGAGGCGTTGACGAGGGCGCTCGACGGGCCGCTCGTGAAGGCGCGCGCGACGTCGGCCGGCTGCGCACCCTGGGCGCCGACCCCGGGCAGAAGGATGATCGCGCGCGGCATCGCGCGGCGGGCGTCGCCGACGATGCGCGGCACGGTCGCGCCGACGACCGCGCCGACGCTCGAGAGCCCGCGCGCGCCGACGAGGTCCTCGCCCCACGTGTCGACGAGCTCGGCGACGTGCCGCCAGACGGGCCGTCCGTCCGAGAGCGTCGCGTCCTGCAGCTCGGCGGCGCCCGGCGTTCGACGTGCGGACGAGGAGGAAGAGCCCGGCGCCGTCGCGGCGACAGGCGGCGAGGAACGGGTCGAGCGAGTCGCGGCCGAGGTACGGGCTCACGGTGAGCGCGTCCGCGAGCGGCGGCGTCGGCCCCGCGCGGCTCGAGGAACGCGGCGGCGTAGGCCCGGGCGGTCGAGCCGATGTCGCAGCGCTTGCCGTCGGCGATCACGAGCAGGCCCGCCTCGCGCGCGTACGCGCACACGGTCTCGAAGGCGCGCCATCCGTCGCTGCCGAGCGCCTCGAAGAACGCCGCCTGCGGCTTGACCGCGACGACGTACGGCGCGACGGCGTCGACGATCCCCTTGCAGAAGCGCTCGACCGCCCCCGCGGCCGCTGCGTTGCCGCCCTGCGCCTCCCCACGGAGCTCCACCGGCAGCAGGTCGACGACCGGGTCGAGGCCGACGACGAGCTGCGATCGCTTGCGCTCGACCGCCTCGGCGAGTCGGTCCGCGAAGCGAGCCGTGGGAGCGCCTGCGGCGGCGTCGCTCGTCACGCGGCCAAGGGTATCCCCTCCACCGCCGCGCGAATCGCGTCCGTCTCGAGCGCCGTGGCGCGCAGCTCGGGCGGCGGCCGGCGCAGGAACGACGCGACGAGCCGCAGCTCGTCGGCGTCCTCCGGGCCGCTCGCGTCCGCGACGCGCGCTCCGCCTCTGCGAGCAGCGCCTGGATCTCGGCGAGCGCCGCCGCGCCTCGCGGGACGAGGCGCACCGCCGCCACCCGCCCGCCGGCGATCGCGTACGCGCGGACGAAGCCCGGTCGCCCGCCGGGACGACGACGCAGGCGCGGAGCCGGCGGAGCCGCCCGAGCTCGCGCGAGCGCCTCGACCGTCTCCTCGAGCGCAGCGAGCCGGTCGCGGAGGCGCGCGGCGTCCTCGAAGCGCTGCTCGCGCGCGAGCCGTCGGAGCCGCGCCCGGAGCGGCGCGATCGCGGCCTCGACGTCGTCCGACTCGTGGCCCTCGAGGGCGCGCGCGGCCTTCCGGGCGGCGCCCTTCGCCGTGAGCGGCCCGAACGCGGTCGGCTCGGTCGTGACGCCCCAGCGTCGCGCCGCGACGCCGGAGGTAGACGTGGCGGTCGGGCCGCGTACCGCGCGCGTTCGCCGGAGGCCGCAGCTCCCGGAGCAGCCGGAGCTCCTCGAGCGCCGCCTCGAGCTCCGACCCGGTCTCGCGCCAGTCGACCCGCTCGAGGCGCGGCGAGCGCGGCCTCGACGGCTGGACGCTGGCGCTCGCCGGCGAAGTACGAGCGGAGCCGCGTTCGGAGCTGGCGCGCGCGGCCGACGTAGAGCGTCATCCCTCCTGTGCCGCGGAAGAGGTAGACGCCGGGGCTCGTCGGCGCTCCGGCGACGAGCGAGCGCTTCGTGTGCAGCCTCCGGGCGCGCGGGGCGGCGAGCTCGACGAGGTCGGCGAGCGAGCGCGCTCCTCGCTCCTGGGCGAGGCCGATGAGGACGAGCGAGGATCTCGGCAGTCGCGCGGGCGTCCGGGAGCGCGCGGTGGCACGGCTCGGTCGAGACGCCGAAGAAGTGCGCGAGCGTCGCGAGCCCGACGCGCCGCGTGCGCTCGCCGAGCAGCCGCCGCGCGAGCCAGACGGTGTCGACGACCGGGCGCGGCGATCCGCCGCCCCGTGAGCGCGCTCCACCTCGCGGTCGAGGAACGCGAGGTCGAAGCGCGCGTTGTGGGCGACGATCGCGCCGTCGCCGGCGAACGCGACGAAGCGGCGGATCGCGAGGTCGACGCGCGGCGCGGCACGCAACGCCGCGGGCCGGATCCCGGTCAGCGCCGCGACGGCCGGGGGCAGTGCGACGCACGGGTCGACGAGCGTCTCGAACGCGTCGTCGAGCTCGAGCGAGCGGACGCGCTGCGCGCCGATCTCGCAGATGCGCGAGGTGCGGGGCGAGAGCCCTGTCGTCTCGAGGTCGACGACGACGAAGTGCGCGTCCTCGAGGAGGACGTCCGCACCGGGCGGGTCGGCGAGGCCGACCGACGTGCCGCGCCAGGCGAGGCGAGCGTCCCCCGAGACGACGTCGTCGAGGAGCGACCGGGCGAGCGCCGTCGGCGCGCTCGCGAGCGCGAAGAGCACGCGGGCCGCGTCCTCCGCGGGGACAGGGCCGCGGCGGGCCTCGACGAGCTCGACGAGGCGGTCCGCGGCGTCGAACGACAGCTGCATCCACCCGGACGATAATCGAACATGTGTTCGATTATCAAGTTCGCGGCTGGGCTTCGCTCCGCCCGAGCGTCCGCCGTCGCGAGCCATGCGCCATCGCCGAAACGGAACCGGCAGTTGCGGCGGCGAAGCCGACGCCTTCAGGGATGTGCCCGCCGTAGGCGGGCCGCGGGACGGAAATCCGCTCCTGCGGATTTCCGTCCCGCTGACAGGTCTAGTTGACTGCCTTCTTGAGCTGCGAGCCGGCCGAGAACTTCGGCACGTTGGCGGCCCGGATCTGCACCTTCTCGCCCGTGCGCGGGTTCACGCCCATGCGCTCGGCGCGCCGGGTGACGTGGAACTTGCCGAACCCGGTGAACGTGATGGCGTCGCCGTCCTGCAGCGTGCTCTCGATGACGCCGAGGGCGGCGTCGACGGCTGCACCCGCGTCACGCTTGGTCAGGCCTGCCTTGTCGGCGACTGCGTCCACGAACTCCTGCTTGGTCACGCGAGTCCTCCCTGGTCGTTGGATCTCTTGTCGGCACCCGAGCCTAGCGCTCCGGCCGATGATATGGCTCAACCATGCGGGTTCGTAGCCCGCTGCCATGCCGCGAGCAGCTCGCTTGCGCGATAGAGCGCATCGAGCCGCACGCCGATCCGAGCGAGTGCGTCGGCTCCACCTTCCTCCCTGTCGACGACGCACACGGCATGGCGGACGATGAGCCCGGCCTCGCGAACGGCCTCCACCGCCTCGCAGAGCGCACCGCCCGACGTGACGACGTCCTCGACGAGACACACGAGCTCACCTGGCTCGTATGGCCCCTCGAGGCGGTTCCCGGTGCCGTATCCCTTGGTTTCACCGCGGACAATGATGAAGGGCAGGCCGGACGCCATGGCCCCTGATGCAGCCAGGGCTACGGCCCCCAGCGCGGGTGCCGCCAACCGCACGACATCGGGCTCCGCGGCCGACACGGCCGCCCCGAGACGCTCGCCGAGCTCCCGCAGGATCTCGGGGTCGGTCTCGAAGCGGTACTTGTCGAGGTACCACGTCGACTTCTTGCCCGAGCGGAGCGTGAAGTCGCCCTCGAGGAACGCCGTCTCGAGGAGTTGCCGCCCGAGATCGTCGACGGCGCTCACGGCAGCACCCCGCGTGCGACCGCGGCGAGCCGCTCGCGCTCCTCGGAGCCCGCTCCGAGCTCGAGCTCGGAGCCGTCCTCCCAGCCGACGACGACCCGCAGCCCGTCCGGCGTCCGACGGCGCAGGACGAGCCAGGCGCCCAGGGCGGCGAGCACGAGCCCGAGGAGGATCCTCACTGCCCGTCCTCCCGCATCCGTGCGAGCACCATGCGGAGGTCGTACGCGACGAGGCCGACGGTCGGCTCGGCGACGGTCGTCGCGACGACGGTGTGCGCACCGTCGGACACCGCGACGAGCGAGCCGCGGTCGAGGTCGACGTGCACGCGCTCGACGGCCGGCCCGTCGGCCCGTATCGCGGCCGCCGCCGCGAGGAGCTCGGCACCGTGGTCGGCGAGCGCCCGCGAGCGGTCGTCGCCCGCCGTCCGGGCCGCCTCGACGTCGCCTCGGGGGCCCGTGATCACCGCCTCGACGACCTGCGTCGAGAGCGCCACGAGCTCCGAGAGGGCGGTGGAAGCGTCCATGCCGGCGCCCGAAGCTAGCAAACTGCCTCCATGCGGGCCGTCAGAGCGACCTTCGACCGCTTCTTCGTCGAACGGGGGACCCACCTCGCGGCGATGGTCGCGTACTTCGCCCTCGCGTCGTTCGTGCCGCTCATCTTCCTCGCGCTGTCCGTGCTCGGGTTCCTGGACCAGGCGAACTCGTCGAGCGCCCTCGTCTCGTACCTCGAGGACGTCTTCCCCGACCAGTCGGTCGAGTCGATCGTGAACGTCGTCGAGGCCGTGCAGCGGAACGCCACGACGCTCTCGGTGGTCGGTGCCGTGGCGCTCCTCTGGAGCTCGCTGTCGCTGTTCTCGTCGCTCGAGTCGGCCTTCAACATCATCTACGGCCGCCCGAACCGGCCGTTCCTGCGGGGCAAGGTCCTCGCCGTCGGCTACATGTCGGTCTCGCTCGTCGTCCTCTTCGCCGGCCTGACGGTCGGCACGTTCGGATACGACCTGCTCCGGCGCTACGCGACGGACGTCGTCGCCAACAAGTGGGTAGCGCTCGCGCTCACACTGCTCATCTCGGGCGCCGCCCTGTTCGTGTTCCTCCTCTCGGCGTACTACCGCCTGCCGAACGCGAAGCTCACGAGGCGCGAGGTGCTTCCCGGCGCGCTCGTCGGCGCCGTCCTCCTCGCCGGGACGCTGCAGGCGCTGCCGCTGTTCGTGTTCTTCACCGGCGAGGTGGTCGCGCTGCAGGCGCTCGGAACGACCTTCCTCCTCCTGATCTGGCTCTACGTGATGGCGAACGTGATCGTGTTCGGCGCCGCCTTCAACTACGTGCTCGCCTACGGGGTGACCGGCCGCGAGGTGCAGCCGAAGCGGTCCGAGCGCCCGGGCGTGCTGTCGACCGAGGCCGGCCCCTAGCCGCCGAGCGCATGGGCGAGCTCCGCCGCCGCCCGCGCACGATGGGAATGGCGCCGCTTCCAGCCGTCGCCGAGCTCCGCGACGGTGCGGTCCTCCCCGACGGGAACGAAGACCGGGTCGAAGCCGAAGCCCTCCGTCCCCGAGGCCGCGTTGGCGATCACTCCGTCGAGCGTCCCGCGCGCGACGACCTCGCGGCCGTCATCGCCGACGGCGACGATGACGCAGACGTAGCGCGCGCGCCGCTCGCCCTCCCCGGCCAGAGCCTCGAGCATGCGGCCGACCGGATCGCCGGCGGCCCACCGCGCGGTCAGCACGCCCGGGCGCCCGCCGAGCGCGACGGCCTCGATCCCGGAGTCCTCGCCGACCGCCCAGGCCGAGAAGGGCGCGTGCGCCGCGCCCCAGCGCGCCTTGATCCGCGCGTTGTCCTCGTACGTCGCGCCGTCCTCGGGCGGCGGGTCGGACGCGTCGACAAGCCCGATCTCCCAGCCCGGGAGCGCGCGACGCAGCTCCTCGAGCTTGTGCGGGTTCCTCGAGGCGAGGGCAAGCGTGTGCCCCGGGGTCACGCGCTCAGAGCGACGGGGCCTCGCACGCCGCCTGCTGGGCGACGCCGAGCGCCGTGATGCCGCCCGCGGCGAGGTCGAGCAGCGCGTCGAGCAGCTCGCGCGAGAACGGATCGCGCTCGGCGGTCGCCTGCACCTCGACGAGCCGGCCGTCGCCGGCCATCACGACGTTCATGTCGGTCTCCGCAGACGAGTCCTCGACGTAGTCGAGGTCGAGCACGGGCCGCCCGTCGACGACCCCGACAGAGACGGCTGCCACGGTTCCCGTGAGCGCCTTCGTCAGCCCGAACCGGTCGAGGGCGCGGTGCGCTGCGACGTAGGCGCCGGTGATCGCGGCGCAGCGCGTCCCGCCGTCGGCCTGCAGCACGTCGCAGTCGAGCCACAGCGTCCGCTCGCCGAGCGCCTTGAAGTCGCAGACGCTCCGGAGCGCGCGCCCGATCAGGCGCTGGATCTCGACGGTGCGGCCGTCCGGGCGACCGCGCGCGACGCCACGCTGGGTGCGCTCGCCCGTGGAGGCGGGGAGCATCGAGTACTCGGCGGTCATCCAGCCCTGCCCCTTCCCGCGCAGCCACCGCGGGATGTTCTCCTCGACGGTCGCCGTGCAGAGGACGACGGTGCGACCCTGCGCGTAGAGGATCGAGCCGTGCGGCTGCTCGAGGAAGTCCGGCTGGAGGTCGAGCTCGCGCAGCTGGTCGGGCCGGCGCCCGTCGTGCCTCTGGGTGCTCATCGGCCGACCTCGGTGGGCCGATGAGCGGGGAGGGGTGGAGGGAACCGGGAGGTTCCCCACGCTCTCGAGAAAAAGGGGGCTCGTGGAGGGAGCATGGCTTCCCCCACGGGAGCGAGCCGAAGGCGAGCGACGGTCATGCCGCGGCGCTCTCGGGCAGGCGGAGCGAGACGTGCTCGACGTCACGGATCGGCAGCTGGAGGAACCGCTTGCCCATCTCCGCGAACGCCGCCGGGTCGCCGGTGGTCAGGAACCGGTAGGCGCCCTCGCGGTCTGCGCCGTTCTCGATGCCCTTGCGGGCGAGCGTCTCCGCGACCTCGCGGGCGGTCTCGTCGGCGGAGAAGACGAGCGTCACGCCCCGGCCGAACACCCGCTGGAAGATCGGGCGCACGATCGGATAGTGCGTGCAGCCGAGGATCACCGTGTCGACGCCGGCCTCCTTGAGCGGCGCGGCGACCTCGCGAACCGCCTCGGTCGTCTCCTCGCCGAACGGGTCGGTGCCTTCGATCAGCGGAACGAGCCGTGGGCACGGGACGGCGACGACCTCCACCCCGGCGTCGTGCGCGTGCACGAGCTTCTCGTACCGGCCGCTGCGCACGGTCGCCTCGGTCGCGAGCAGGCCGACGCGGCGGTTCCGCGTCGCGCGTGCGGCGGCGTGCGCCTCGGGCTGGAGGACGCCGACGACGGGCACGGCGAGCGCACGCTGCAGGTCGGGCAGGGCCGCCGCGGTCGCGGTGTTGCACGCGACGACGACGAGCTTCACGTCCTCGGCCTCCAGCTGACGTCCGATCGCGAGCGCGAAGCCGCGCACCTCCGCGAGCGCCCGCGGGCCGTACGGGAGACGGGCGTTGTCGCCGAAGTAGACCGCGTCCTCGTGGGGAAGGGTCACGAGCAGCTCGTGGAGGACGGTGAGCCCGCCCACGCCGGAGTCGAAGACGCCGATCGGCCGCCCGTCCATCGCGCGGATGATACGGACCGCGTTGGGCGTCGCCCGGAGAGTGCTCACAGACGTGGGCTACCCTTCGCCGCCGTGACGGGCCTCGGCAGACGTCTGCTCGTCGTGCTGCTCGCGACGGTCGCGGCGCTCGTGGCGACGGGAACGGCCGGCGCGTTCACGCGGCAGGACGTCAAGATCGCGTCAACGGACGGGACAGCGCTCGCGGCGACGCTCACGCTCCCGGACGGGCCGGCGCCGGCAGGCGGCTGGCCCGCGGTGATCTTCATGCACGGGCTCGGCCAGAACCGGAGCGTCGGGCTGGAGGTGGCGCGGGCGATGGGGATCGGCGAGCGGTACGCCGTGCTCGCCTTCGATGCGCGCGGGCACGGCGAGTCGGGAGGCCTGATCGGGATCGACGGGCCGCGCGAGGTCGCCGACGTCCGGACCCTCTTCACGTGGCTCCGCGACCGACCTGACGTGTCGGACGCGCGGATCGGCGGCTGGGGCGTCTCGTACGGGGGCGGCGCCGCGTGGAACTCGCTCGCCGCCGGGGTCCCGTGGGCCGCGCTCGAGGTCTCGATCACGTGGACCGACCTGCTCACGGCGCTCGCGCCGCAGGGGCTCGCGAAGACCGGCGTGATCGCCGGGTTCATCGGCGCGCTCGACCCCAGGCGAGTCGACCCCGACGTGTTCGCCGTCCGCGACGCCGCCTATCGCGGCGACATGACGCCGGTCCGCCCGTTCGCGGCCGCGCGCTCGTCGATCACGGCCCTGAGGACCGTGCGGACGCCGGTGTTCCTCATGCAGGGCCGCCGCGACTTCGCGTTCGGGCTCGACCAGGCGAAGCGCGCGTTCGCCGCGCTCCGCGGCCCGAAACAGCTCTGGATCGGCCTGCACGGCCACGCGCCGTCCTCGGGCGTCGCCGCCGACACACCGGCGATGCTCGCCGAGGGCGCGCGCTGGTTCGACCGCTTCCTGCGAGGCGACACCGCGCGGCCGCTGCCCCGCCCGGTTGCCGTCGCTCCGGAGCGCTGGCGTGGCCAGCCGGTCAGATACGCGGGGCTGCCGAAGGTCGTCGTCCGGCGGTCCACGCTCGGCGGTCCGCCCCTCGGCCGCGATCGCGCAGTCGGGGCGCTACCGGATCCCGGTCGCAACCGGTCGCGGGCCACTCGAGGTTTTCGGCGCGCCGATCGTCGACGTGAAGGCGACGGCCACGGGCGGCTGGTCGCGAATCGTCGCGGTGCTCAGCGCGCGTACGCCGGCGGGCAAGGAGATCGTCGTCGCCGGCGGCGGCGTCCCGACACGCGCGGGCGCGAGGACGTATCGCATCGCGCTCTCCGACCAGGCGACGTTTCTCCCAAACGGTTCGCGGCTCACGCTCACGATCGGCTCTTCCTCGCTCGCCCAGAGCCCGGCGAACCTCCTCTACCTCGATCTCCCGTTCCCGTCGACCGCACGCCTCCACGTGATGGGCGCGACGGTTCGCGTGCCCGCGCTCGCGACGCCGATCTCCGGATGAGGCGGCTCGTGCTCATCGCGGCCGCCGCGCTCGTCGCGAGCACGGGAGCCGGGGCCGCCCCGCGCGCCGAGCCTGGTGTCACGACGTCGACGATCCTCATCGGCGGCACGGTCCCACTCACCGGCGAGGCAGCCGCCTTCGGCACCGTCGGGCCGGGCGCCAAGGCGTACTTCGACTACGTGAACTCGAAGGGCGGCGTCAACGGCCGGAAGATCGAGTACCGCTACTACGACGACGGCTACAACCCCGCGCAGACCGTCCAGGTCACGCGACGACTGGTCGAGCAGGACGGCGTCTTCGCGATCTTCAACTCGGTGGGCACCGCGAACAACCTCGCGATCCGCGACTACCTGAACGCCCAGAAGGTCCCGCAGCTCTTCGCCGGCGACGGCTCGCAGGCGCTCGGGGGCGCCTCGGGCAGGTACCCGTGGACGGTCGGGTTCCTCCCGAGCTACCAGGGCGAGGGCTCCGTGCTCGGACGCGACGTCGTCCGCACTGCGCCGCGCTCGCGTATCGGCGTCCTCTACGAGAACACCGAGCTCGGGAAGGACATGACCCGCGGGCTCTCGCGCACCGTCGCCGGCAAGACCGCGCGGATCGTCGCGTCCGAGGCATACGAGCTCATCGCGACGGACGTCGTCTCGCAGATCTCGAAGCTGAAGGCGTCCGGCGCCGACACGCTGATGCTGTTCGCGACGCCGAAGTACCTGATCCAGGCGATCGTGGCCGCGAAGAAGCTCGGCTGGAAGCCGCGCCTCTACCTCGCGTCGGTCTCGATCGAGCCGTCGATCATGGCGATCGCCCGAGCGAACGCACCCGACCTCACGCGCGGCGCCCGCGCGATCGCCTTCGTGAAGAACCCGAACGACCCGGTCTGGCGGAAGGACCCGACGGTCGCGCTGTACCGCTCGATCCTGAAGCGCTTCGCGCCGGGCGCGAGCGCGACGGACGTGTACCACTGGTACGGCATGACGGTCGCGTGGACGATGGTCGACGTGCTGCGCCGGGCGGGCGCAGACCCGACCCGCGCGAGCGTGCTTCGCGCCGCGCGCACGCTGAACACGACCGCCAACCCGTTCCTCCTGCCGGGCACTCGCCTCCGCACCTCGGCGACGGACGCCTTCCCGCTCGAAACCGTCTACCTGTACCGGTACGACAACCGGCAGTGGGTGCGCACCGCCGGCCCGTTCGCCACCGGATGACCGCCACGCCGCGTGACCGGGGGACGTCGCAGCCCTCGTTCACGCCCCACTCGAACGACAGGAAGAGAGGACGCACATGACGAGAGCCACACGCACGGCCGTGCTCGCGCTCGCGGCGCTCGCCGCGCTCGCGCTCGCGGCCGCCGCAACCGCCGCGTACACCTCGCCGAAGCTCCAGGTGACCTATGCGCCGAACAACGTGACGCGGATCGTCGCGTCGTCGTCGGTGAACGACGACTCGACCGCGAGGGCGGCGATCGTGATCCCGACCGGCACGAGCATCACCGCGACCGCCGCGCCCGGCACGAAGGTCGGCACCGCGCAGGCGCAGGTCAGCGCGCTCCTGCTCGGCGGGGCGCTCCTGCCGCTCGCCGGCGACATCGTCGTCGCGCCGCCCGGCGCCGTCGCCCCGGCCACGCAGGCGGCGTGCACCCAGGGCGCCACGCCGCAGGTGACGTTGCTCCTCGTCCTACAGGCCGCGGGGCAGACGATCAACCTGCCGGCGTTCGTCATTCCGGCGACGGCGGCCCAGCAGTCGATCGGCTCGGCGCAGCTCGTGTTCTGCCTCCCCCCGCCGGACATCCCCGTCGCCTCGGGCGGCGCGACGTTCGGCGCGAAGTTCCTGAGCGCCGATCTGACGCTGAACGGCGTCTTCGGGCCGGTCGTCCAGGGCGCGTGGGTCGGCTTCTGGACGCCGTGGCAGGCGGGCAACGGGCAGATCAACGCGGCCGGCAGCGTCACCTCGCCGGCGGCGATCGCCCCCGGCGGGCTCACGCTCACCGGACGCAAAGTCCGCAACGTGAAGCGGCTCGCAGGCCGCGTGACGCAGGGCGGCGCCGGCGTCGCGACGCGCGTGGGCATCTTCGGAGCCGCGGGACGCGCAGCGCTCCGCCGGATCGCGGTCGTCTCGGCGAACGCCAACGGCGCGTTCACCTACGCCGTCCCGCGCCGCTCGAGGGCGACGACGTTCCAGGCGCGGGTCGCCGTCGCCGGCCGGAACGCCCCCGCGGTGTGCAGCCAGTTCGCTGCGATAGGGCTGCCGTGCGTGAACCCGACGGTGAGCGGCTTCACCGCGAACTCGCGCAACGTCACTCTTCGCTAGCGCCTCGACGTGGATGCGGGCGCCCCTGCGGGTGCCCGCATCCACTAGAACACGGTGGTGCCCGCGACCGTCCGCATCGGCACCTGCTCCTGGGCGGACAAGGGGCTCCTCGAGGCCTGGTACCCGCGCGGCGTCTCCACGGCGGAGAAGCGGCTTCGCTACTACGCCGAGCGGTTCGACGTCGTCGAGGTCGACTCGCCGTACTATGCGCTCCCCGACCCGGCGGTGACCGAGCGGTGGGCGCGCCGCACACCTGACACGTTCACGTTCCACGTCAAGGCCTCGGCGGCGATGACGTGGCACGAGGACGAGCCGACCGACGAGGCGTTCCGGCTCTTCCGCGCGGCACTCGAGCCGCTCGAGCTCTCGGGGAAGCTCCGCGGCGTCCTCCTCCAGTACCACCCGCGGTTCACGAAGTCGGCGGCGGCGAAGGCGGAGCTCGCGCGCGCCCCCGAGCGCCTCGCGCCCCTCGTCCCGCTGATCGAGTTCCGCCATCGGTCGTGGATGGATGAGCCCGAGCGCGCCGACACGCTCGCGTTCCTCGAAGCCCACGGGCTCGCATACGTGTCGCTCGACAGCCCCCGCACGCGCGCGTCGAACGTCTCCCCGAGCGTCGCCGCGACGACCCACCCCGTCGCCTACGTGCGGTTCCACGGACGGAACGCCGCGACGTGGAACATCCGCGACGCGGTGAGCGCGGCCGACCGGTTCGACTGGCTCTACTCGGCCGAGGAGCTCGCCGAGTGGGTCGCGCCGCTCGCGCGGCTCGCGGACGAGGCCCAGGAGGTCTACGCGCTCTTCAACAACAACCGCGACGACTTCGCCCCGCGGAGCGCGCAGATCCTCCGCGGGCTGCTCGACGAGGCGGGCGTCCCGGCGGCGGGCGGGGTCGAGCCGCCGCCCACCGAGCTGACGCTCTTCTAGCCGGCGCGGGGCTACAGTCGGCCGCATGCGCGTCCTCTCCGTCGTCCACGAGGACTCCGAGACCGGCGGCGGCGGCCTGTTCGAGCGCATCGTCGGCGAGCGCGGCGACCGGCTCGACCGCTGGTTCACCGCGAACGGCGAGGCGCCGCCCGGCGACCCCGGCGCGTGGGACGCGATCATGGTCTTCGGCGGCGCGATGCACCCGGACTCCGATGCCGAGCACGCCTGGCTCGCCGGCGAGACGGGCTTCATCGAGTCGGCCCTCGCCGCCGGCGTGCCGCTCCTCGGCGTCTGCCTGGGCGCTCAGCTCCTCGCGCGCGCCGCGGGCGCCGATGTCGGGCCCGCCCGGGACGCAGAGGTGGGTTGGCACGACGTCGACGTGAACGAGGCGGGCGCCGCCGACCCGGTCCTCGGCGTCCTCCCGCGGCGCGTGAAGGCGTTCCAGTGGCACTACTACGGCTTCGACCTCCCGGAGGGCGCCGTCCAGCTGGCGGCGAGCCCCGCCGCGCGGCAGGCGTACCGGCTCGGCGACCGCACGTGGGGCGTCCAGTTCCATCCCGAGGTCGAGCGGCACATGCTCGATGCGTGGTTCGTGGACGGCGCGGAGGAGCTCCCCGAGCCGGTCGAGGTCGTGCGGGCTCAGACGGACGAGCACCTCGCGAGGTGGAACGCGCACGGACGGGCGCTCTGCGGCGCGTTCCTCGACGCCGCGGGCCGTCTCGAGCGGGGCTAGGAGGGCTTGGCGAGACGGGCCTCGTCTCCAGGGTGCCGCCGGTCGTCGTGAGGCAAGGACGCAGAGAGCGTCCATATCCGCAGATATGGACGCGACCGAGGACGCCGCATCGCGACGATCCGGCGCTCCCCTGGAGGCACAGCGCCTGTTTTGCCAAGCCCTCCTAGTCGCCCGACTCGGCCGGCAGCTCCGGGTCGCGCGACCACTCGTGCCACGACCCGACGTAGTTCCTCGCCTCGTACCCCGCGGCACGGAGAACGTGGACGGCCATCGCGGAGCGACTGCCCGAGTGGCAGTACGCGATCACCTCGCTGCCGGCCTCGGCGCCGACGAGCGCCCGCACCGAATCCGCATCCGGCGCCTCGAACAGCAGCGCGACGTCCACGTGCCGGGCGCCCGGGATGCGGCCCGGCCGTGGGTCGCACGGGGCGGCGACGGCGCCCGTGTACTCCTCTCGGCGGCGGACGTCGAGGAGCACGAGCCCGGGCTCGCCGAGGCGGTTGCGAAGCTCCACGAGCTCGATGTCGCTCATGCGCCAGCCCGAGTTGGCGTATGTGCGAGGAGGGGTGTGGGGAACCGGGAGGTTCCCCACGCTCCCCAGAAGAAGGGGGCTCGTGGGGGAAACACGGTTTCCCCCACCGTCG
The DNA here is from genome assembly GCA_963706915.1 of uncultured Actinomycetes bacterium. Taxonomy (GTDB): domain Bacteria; phylum Actinomycetota; class Thermoleophilia; order Gaiellales; family Gaiellaceae; genus Gaiella. The sequence goes on along the minus strand of CAVPOH010000001.1, from coordinate 111,349 downwards.
CGAGCCGCAGGCGAGCGACGCTCACACCGTGAGCGACGCGACGGTCTCGATCTCCGCCGCGACCGACGGCCGCCAGGAGCAGTCTGCGACCCACCGCTCGATCTCGACGTAGGGCTCGAGCGACACGCCCATCAGCTCCCGCAGGCGCAGGAGCCACGGCAGGTAGGCGACGTCCGCGAGCCCGAAGGCCCGCCCCGTGAGGAACGGCGTCGTCGCGAGGAGCGCGTCGAGGGCCTCGAGGGCGCCGGCGAGCTCCTCGTCGCCGTCCGCATCGCCGCGCCGGAACGCGTAGTACGCGTCGCCGAAGTCGTCGAAGCGGGAGACGATCAGCCGTGCCGCGGCGCGCTCTCCGGGGTCTACCGGGAGGAGGGACGGCTCGGGGTAGCGCTCCTCGAGGTACTCGTCGATCACCGCCGACTCGGGCAGGATCCATCCCTCCTCTTCCAGCACGGGCACGCGCCCGTTCGGCGGGTTCTTCTCGATGAGCCAGCGAGGCCGGTCGGAGAGGTCGATCGCCACCGTCTCGTGTGGGATGCCCTTCTCGGCCAGGACGATGCGCACGCGCGCGCAGTAGGGGCAGCGCGGCGCGTCGTAGAGCGTCAGCGACACGAGCCGGTCACCCCTCGCCCCCGTCCTGCGCGTAGCCGTGGTCGGCGCCCTCGAGCCCGAGGGCCCCCGCCAGCGAGGCGAGGATCTCGCGTGACGGCGGCAGGTCCGACGGGGACGTCCCCGTGACCGCGACCTGCCTCACGGCCTGCGGGTCGGCGCCGGTCAGGCGGGCGAGCACGGTGGGGTTCGCGGCGAGCCCGATCACGTCCCCGGGCGGAAGCGGCCCGTAGAACTCGGGCACCGACCGGTACTCGTCGACGATGCCGCCCCGCTCGAGCGCGACCATACGCACGACCTGGTCGACCTCGAGCGCGAGCGCGATGACGACCGCTCCCATGCGAGACGAGATCTCGCGAGCGAAGCGGAGCAGCGCCGCCGGCTCGACGTCCGCGACCTCGTCGTACACCGCGACCCAGCCGTTCCGCGGCCCCTCGACGCGGGTCCCGCCCGAGCCGATTCGCGGCGCGAACTCCCTCGCCGCACGCTCGACGTCGACGACCGCGTCCGTCTGGACGTGCACCGACGCGAACGACTCCGCGTGTCTCCCTGGAGTGAGGCGCTCCTGGAGCGCCGACGTGGGCGCGACGAGGACCACCTGATCCTCGGTGAAGCCCCAGCGGTGGTAGACGGTCCGTGCGCCGGCATTCGACGAGAGCACCTCGAGCTCCAGGTGCTCGACGCCCTCGGGCGCCAGCGCCTCGACGACCGCGCCGACGAGGGCGGAGGCCACGCCGCCCCTTCGGGCGTCGGGTACGACGTAGAGGTCGGTGAGCCGGCCGCTGCGAGACCCGATGCGGCGAGCGAGGGCGAACCCGATCGCGGCGTGCCCGTTCTCGGCGAGGAACGCGAGCCCGGAGTCGATGATCTCGCGGATCTCGGCGAGCTCCTTCTCGTGGTCGACGTCGTGGTGCCGGGGCGGCGGGACCTCGCGCTCGAACGCCCGCCAGAGCTCCTCGAGCGCCGCCGCGTCGGCGGGAGTGGCCACACGGACGTCCACACGTCGATGCTAGACGACGGTTGCCGGGCTCCTTCCCTCGAACGGCGACTTCCCCAGAGGTGAGAAACCGCACTATTGTGTAAGGAGCCCGGCGGCGGTCATCCCCCTCGACCGTCGCCGGCACTTTCGCCTGCCGCGAGCGCGTCGACGAGCCGGAGCTCCGGCAGCGAGGCGAGGAGCAGCATCGCGTGTGCTCCACCCGAGCGGGAGGACCCAGGCGGGCCGGCCGTCCGCGTCGACCTGCTCCGCGAGGAGGTCGAGCTCCGTCCGACGCTCGACGACGTGCGCGATCGCCCGGTTCAGCGTCTCGGTGTCGCCGAGGACGCGGCGCGCGAGACCGAGCCAGAGTGTCGCGAGAAGCCACTCGTGCCCGCCGGCATACGTGTCGCCCGCCTGCCGGCGGTGCCCGCCGCCGGCGCCGGCGAGGCCCTCCGCGACGGCGTCGACCGTGGCGCGGACGCGCTCGGAGGCCGGGTCGAGCGCCCGGAACGGCCATACGAGGCCGAGCAGCGAGCAGTCGAGCGTGTCGTCCACCGGAGCGACGCCATGGACGCGCCGGTTCGGGTACGGAAGTGACCGTTCGAACGCGGTCCCCGGCGGCGTCTCGCCGCCGAGGGCGCGTGCGACGTTCACCGCGCGCCGGTACCGGCCGCGAGCCTCGTCCCACAGGAGGTCGTCGATCGCGACTGCGATGCCGGCGGCGACGGCGGCGTACTTCTCCGCGCGCGCGTCCTGGCCGTGCCGCGCCGCGGAGCGGGCGGCGGCGCGCAGTCCCCCGACGATCGCGGCAGCGGTGTACGTGTGCTGCCCGTCCTGCTGCTCCCAGAGGTCGACGCTCGCTCGGGGCAGGCCGGACGCGCGGTCGACGGTCGAGACGAGGAAGTCGGCGCCTCGCAGGACGTGCTCCCGGAGCTCCTCGTCGAGCCCCTCGTCTCCGAGCTCCTCCCAGGCGGCCTCCATCGCGAAGAGGGCGATGCCTGTCTCGTCGAGCTGGTGGAGCCCCCACGAGGGCGCGAGCTCACCGGTCGTCCAGTGGCGGTGGAGCCACAGGCCCTCCCGTGTCTGAGCGCACGCGAGCCAGCGAAGCGCAGCCGCAGCCTGCTCTGCGCGGCCGGCCGCGAGCAGCGCGAGGACGACGTACGAGTGGTCTCGGGGCCAGACGAAGCCGTAGCCCCCGGACTCGGCGAACCGCTCGTCCATCTCGGGCGCGGCGACGATACCGCCGGTCGCGCGGTCGGTCAGCTGGTCGAGGACGAGCACCGAGCGTTGGAGGAGCAGCTCGAGCGGCGGATCCGGCGAGACGGTCCTCACCCGAGCGTCCGCGAGGGTTCGGGCGTCGGAGATGAGCCGGCCCTCTCTGACCGACTCGGGCGCTCGGGCATGCGCGCGTGCGCGCGAGAGCGCCTCGAACGGCGACGATCCGAAGGCCACGACGACGTGACCCGCACCACCGTGCGCCGCCTCGAGCCGTCCTCGAACCGGCCCGACGTGCGCGACGTCGTCCCGGGCACCGTCCGCGGGCTCGACGCCAGCCTCGGTCACGGCCTTGTCGAGGGCGATCGCCGGCGCGACGTCGCGCCGGTGAAAGACGATCGCTCGGGAGGCCGGATCGACGAAGGCGCCGGTGAACGCCGTGTCGCCGCCGAGGCGCGGCATACAGGAGACGGCGAGCACGCCCGGCGGGGCGTCGACGCGCCGGACGAGGACGGGCTCGTCGGGGTCGACCGCGTCCTCGACGAGGACCGCCCCGCTCTGCGTGGTCACCGTCGTCCGCAGCACCGACGACTCGCCGATCCATTCCTGCGCCCACGAGCGTGCGTCCTCGTCCAGCCAGGCGTCCGCCTCTCCGGCACGGACGCCCAGGCGGAGCTCGACGACGTTGTTTGGCCCGTCGACGTGCGGCCAGAGAAGCCGCTCCACCTCTGCGCGGGCCGAGAACGTGACGAGCAGCGACCCGTTGCCGATCACGGCCGCCGGGAGGTACTCGAGCCGGCGCCCCGTCGCGTCGGGCCGCCCGCCCGGGTCGTCGACGGGAGCGGCCATCGGCGGGGACTCTAGAGATCGGGACCGTCAGCGCGGCCGCGGCACGGCGGCGACGACGGAGGACACGGTCGTCCGCCCGCCGGTCCACCGCGCGAGGGCGACGACGTGCACTCGCTCCCCGCGGCGGTAACGCGGGGGGTCGAGGAAGCCCCGGAACGGCGGCGACTGGTCGGCAGCGATCCGGCGCCAGGCGTCGCCTCCGCGCTTCACGGCGAAGGCGACGTTCACGGGCTCCTGCGTCGCGACGGTCGCGCGCGCCTGGACGAGGTTCGTGAGCTCGTCGGCACGGACGACGAGCGAAGGACGGACGGAAGCACGCGCCGGAAGGTCTGCCTGTGCCCGCAGGACGACCGCCTCGAACGGCGCGAGCGGGAGCGTCAGACGCCCGACCGCCGTGCTCCGCGCCGTCTGCGCCGGTCCGAGGAGGGTCTCCCACCCCGCTCCGGGCGTCGCGGTCTGCACGGTCACCGAGGCACGTGCCGTGCCCGCATTGAAGGCGGTGACGTACTCGCGCCGTGCACCGAGGTCGAAGCGGCTCACGACCAGGCGTGGCCCGTCCGCGAGGCGCACGACCGTCGGCCCGTCCGCGAGCGCCGGATGGGCCTTGCGGAGCGCCGCAAGCGCCCGGATCCTCATGCCCACGGGGTGGTCCCTCACGTCGAACGACGACGCATTCCCGATCGGAGGCGAGCCGACGCGCGGCTCCGTCCGCCACTCGGCGACCCGGGTCGGGAACATGTCCTGCCGCGCGAGCTTGTCGCCCCCGGCGCCGATCATCCCCACCTCGTCGCCGTAGTACACGACCGGAGCCCCGCGGAGAAGGTAGAGCAGCGAGTGCGCCAGCAGGTCGCGCCGCAGAAGCGTCGCTTCGCTGCCGGAGCGCGAGCGCTGGCGGAGGAGGAGCCCGACGCGCCCCATGTCGTGGTTCCCGAGGAACGTCGGCGGCGCATACGTCACGCCGTTCGCGCCCTGGAAGTAGTCGTCGTCGGCGAGCACCGAGGCGATTCCCCGTGCGCCTCGCTCCCCGGCGGCGAAGCCCACGAGCTGGTCCTGGAGCGGGAAGTCGAGCAGCGTCGGCAGCCCACGGTCCCGGACGAACGGGATCAGCTCGAGCGTGTCCGCGTTGAAGACCTCCCCGAACACGAGGAAGTCGCGGACGCCGGCGCGGCGCGCCGCCGCCTGGATCCGCGGCAGCCACCGCTTGAAGAACGCGGCGTTGACGTGCCGCGCCGTGTCGATCCGGACCCCGTCGATCCTGTACCGCTCGATCCACGCCGCGTAGACGTCGGCGAGACCGCGCACGACGTCCTCGCGCTCCGTGAAGAGGTCGTCGAGCCCGAAGAAGTCGCCCTGCTCGACGCACGTCGTGTTGCACGACGAGAAGTCGATGTCGCCCCGGTCGTGGTAGCGCGTCGGGTCGTTCAGCCAGGCGGGCTTCTTCGCGGCGCGGTCGGCGGCGGCGACGAGCGGCACGCGCGGCATGAACCGCGCGGCCATGCACGGGAACGGCTTGCCGATGTACCGCGCGGGCCGGAATGGCCTGCCGCGGCAGTCGCGGTACGGAACCTGCTCGGGCCCGATGTAGCCGCCGCTGCCGCCGGTGAGCGAGACGACGTCGCCCGTGTGGTTGACGACGACGTCGAGGATCACCTTCAGCCCGAGCGAGTGGGCGCAGGTCACGAGGGCGGCGAACTCCTGCTCCGTCCCGAGGTGCCTGTCGGGCACCGTGAAGTCGGTGATCCAGTAGCCGTGATAGCCCGCGCTGTCGCCCTGCACGGTCCTCTGGCCGAACGGCGGCGTGATCCAGACGGCGGTGAAGCCGAGGTCCGCGATTCGCGCGAGGCCGTCGGCGGAGCCCGTGCACGAGCCGCGGAGGCCGGCGAAGTCGCCGCCGTGGAACCAACCGGCGTCCGCCGGGTCGAACCCGGTGACCGTGCGAGCGCCCGTCGTTCGTCCCCCGTCGTTCGACCGTTCGCCGTTCGCGTAGCGATCGGTCATCACGAAGTAGATCCGCTGCGAGGCGAGCGGTCCGCGCGCGGGAGGGGCGGACAGCCTCGCGAGCTCGGCCCCGGAGGGCGGCGCAGGCGTGGGTGCGGAGGCCCCGACGGCGGTGCCGAGGGCCACGGCCGCGACGAGCGCGACGCCGGCGAGCGCCCACGATCGGGCTCCGCCTCTGCGGAGGCCCGTCGCGGGGCTCAACGGAGCGCTGCTCCGGTCTCCTCGTCGAAGAAATGGGCGTGCTCGACGTCCACGCCCACCGCGACGTCGTCCCCGATCGCGAGCGCGACCCGCGGCGGGAACGCGGCGACGAGGTTGGGCCGGGCCGCGGCGATGCCCTCGTCGCCGACGACCTCCTCGACGGCGTCGCCGGTGGCGGCCGCGACGCTGCGAATCGTGCGGGCGTCGATCCGGAAGAACGCCATCGTCTCCGAGCCGAGCGCCTCGATCAGCTCCAGGCGGGCCGTGATCCGAGGCAGCTCGGGCCGCTGGTCTGCCGGGTGCAGGTCCTCGCTGCGGATGCCCATCGCGACGGAGCGGCCGTTGTAGCTGGCAAGCGCCCGATAGCGCTCGAGCGCGCCGTCGGGCACGGGGAGCTCCTGTCCGTCGAGCGAGACCGTGACCCGGCCCTCGGCGACCCGGAGATCGGCCGCGAAGATGTTCATGGGCGGCGTGCCGATGAACCCCGCGACGAAGAGGTTCGCGGGCTCGTCGTACAGCCGCTGGGGCCCGTCGATCTGCAGGAGCGCGCCCTGGTGCATGACGGCCACCCGGTGGCCCATCGTCATCGCCTCGACCTGGTCGTGCGTCACGTAGATCGTCGTCGTGCCGAGGTCGTGCTGGAGCTTCGCGATCTCGCCGCGCATCTGGACGCGCAGCTTCGCGTCGAGGTTCGACAGCGGCTCGTCCATGAGGAACACCTTCGGCTCGCGGACGATCGCCCGGCCCATCGCGACGCGCTGGCGCTGCCCGCCGGAGAGCTGCCTCGGCTTGCGGTCGAGGTACGGCGTCAGGTCGAGCATGCGCGCCGCCCAGGCGGTGCGCTCCTCGACGACGTGCTTCGGCGTCCTGCGCAGCCGCAACCCGAAGGCGATGTTGTCCGCCACGGAGAGGTGGGGGTACAGGGCGTAGCTCTGGAAGACCATCGCGATGTCCCGGTCTTTCGGCGTCATCTGGTTGACCACCCGTCCGCCGATCGAGACCTCGCCGTCGGTGATCGTCTCCAGCCCGGCCACCATCCGGAGGGCAGTCGTCTTCCCGCAGCCCGACGGGCCGACGAGCACGAGGAACTCGCCGTCCTCGACGTCGAGCGAAAGGTCCTTTACGGCGTGGAAGCCGTTCGGATAGACCTTGTCGACCTCCTGCAGCCTCACCTCGGCCATCGGGCGTCTCCTCGGGCTCTCATCGCAGTCTCCAGACATGGAACGCAGGCCCGTCCCCGGGGAGGACGGCTCGTCCCGCCTCGACGCGGGCCTCCTCGCCGTAGAGCGGCTCCAGCGCGGTCGAGCCGAGCGTGGCGAGCGGAAGGGGGACGTCGTCGGTCGCCGCGCGGACGGCGAGGCAGAGCAGCCGCTCGTCACGCGTCTCGCGGAGGTACGCGATTGCGTCCGTCCCCACGTGCGCGAAGCGGATCCCGCCGCGGGCGAGCGCCCTCGACGACCGGCGGAGGCCGATCAGGGTGCGGTAGGCCTCGAGCAGCTCTGCGTCCCACGTCTCCGGCCGGTCCCAGGGCATTGTGCGCCGGGCATCCTCGCCCCAGGCGCCCTCGAGCCCGACCTCGTCGCCCGCGAACACCATCGGGACGCCGGGCGTCGTCATCTGGAGCCCGATCCCGACGACGTGGCGCTCGCGCGAGCCGCTCACGACCCGGAAGCGCGCGGTGTCGTGGCTGTCCAGCAGCACCCAGCTCGAGAGCACGGAGCGCCACGGGATCCCGGCGCGGAAGCGCCGCATGGTGGCCGTCACTGCGGCACCGCCGAGGCGCGGCACCTCGACGGGCAGGCCGAGGAAGCCGAGCTGGAGCTCCGCCGGGAGGACGTTGCCGCGGAGCCAGGCCCAGGCCGGCCGCGTGAAGCCCATGTAGGCCATCGTCCCGTGCCACCCGCCGCCCTGGAGGTCGGAGCGCGCGTCGTGGGCATGCTCGGCGACGAGGACCGCGTCGGCCCGTGCGTCGAGCGCGGCCCCGCGCACCGCGTGGGCGAGCTCCCGGGCCACGTCGACGTCGCCGCGGCGCCCGGCCATGTTGGCCACGTCCAGCCGCCAGCCGTCGAGCTCGAACGGCGGAAGCAGCCAGCGCTGGACGACGGCCTCGGCGCCGCCGAGCAGGCGGTGGCGGAGCTCCTCGTCGCGGTGGTCGAGCTTCGGCAGCGTGCGGACGCCCGCCCACGCCTCGTAGCCGTGCTCGAGGCCGTCGTCGAACCAGAAGAAGCGCCGCTCGGGGGCGTCTTCGTCCCGCGCGCGCTCGAACCAGGGATGGTCGTCGCCGATGTGGTTGATGGTGAGGTCGCCGATCACGCGGATCCCGCGTGCATGGGCCGCGCGTACGAGCGACACGAGCGCCTCGTCGCCGCCGAGGAGCGGGTCGACGTGGTCGAAGGACGTCGCGTTGTAGCGGTGCGTCGAGCGGGCCTGGAAGAACGGGGTCAGGTAGAGGATCGAGACGCCGAGACGCTCGAGGTGGTCGAGGCGGGCCTCGACGCCGCCGAGGTCGCCGCCGAACCACTCGTGCGGCGTGTCGGGCCCCCACCCGGTCGGGGTGCGGGCCCAGTCGCGCGGCACCGCCCAGTCGGGCGGCGTTCGCTCGCCTCCCGAGCGGGCAAAGCGGTCGGGAAACACCTGGTACACGACGCCGTCGACGTGCCAGCCCGGGGCGTCGTCGCCCGCGGCGCACACGAAGTCGTCGGAATCGGGCACGTCGTGGCCCACGAGCCCCTCCCCGGTGACCCAGCCGTAGCCCACGGGCCCTCCGGAGAGAAGCCAGCGATACGGCGTCGCAGGGTTTCGGACGCGGAACGATGCGCGCCACCACGTCTCGTCGTCCCCCTGCTCGTCGATCTCGGCGACGGCGACGTGCGGCTCGCCGTCCGTGACGTACCGCACGGCGACCGCGTCGACGGCCGAGGCGCTGGGCACGCGGAGGCGGACCGTGGCCGTCTCGCCGGGCTCCGCGGGAGCGTCCACGACGTACAGCTCCGATCCGTCGTGGTGCGGCGCCTCGAGCGTCCCGCTCATGGGCCGACCGGCACGTGAGCGGCGGGGAGGGGTGTGGGGAACCGGGACGTTCCCCACACTCTCGAGAAGAAGGGGGTCGGTGGGGGAAACATGGTTTCCCCCACGACCGCGAGCGGAACGCGAGCGGTGCTCATCCCTTCACCGCGCCCTGGGTGAGACCGCCTACGATCCACCGCTGGAGCACGATGAAGATCAGTACCACCGGGAGCGCGGCGAGAACGACACCGGCGCAGAACGGCCCCCACTCCTGGCCGAACTGGTCCGAGATGAAGCCGTAGAGGCCGACGGACAGCGTGTACTTCTCCGGGGCCTGGAGGAGCTGCGAGGCGATGATGAACTCGTTCAGCGTCGAGACGAACGAGAGCAGCCCGATCACGGCGAGGACGGGCGCGCCGAGCGGCAGGATGACGCCCCAGAAGATTTGCGCCGGTGTCGCGCCGTCGACGCGGGCGGACTCGTCGAGCTCGATGGGGATCGAGTTGAAGAAGCCGACGAGGAGCCAGGCGTTGACGCCGAGCGCGCCGCCGAGGTAGACGAGCATGAGGCCCGTCCTGGTGTTGAGCCCGATCCCCGGGAAGACGTCGGAGATGTCGAGCATGATCAGGTAGATCGCGACGACCGCGAGGAACTGCGGGAACATCTGGATCAGGAGCAGCGAGAGCAGCCCGACGCGGCGTCCCCCGAAGCGGAAGCGCGAGAACGCGTACGCGGCCAGCGCGCCCAGGAGGACGGTCACGACCGCGGTCGCGGTCGCGATGATCATCGTGTTGAGGTACCAGTTGGGGTAGGGCTCCCTCGGGTCGGACAGGATCGCGCGGAAGTTGTCGAGCGTGAGACCCTCCGGGACGACCGAGGCGGTGGAGAGCGACGGCACCGGGTTGAACGCGGCCGAGACGACGTAGACGACCGGGAAGAGGGCGAACGCCATCGCCACGAGGCCGACGAGGTAGCGCCACCAGACCTCCCGGAACGGCGGCCGCTCCGGTGTTGGCGTCTCGGCCGCCGTCACCCCTGCGGCCGTCTCCAGCGCCGCCGCGACGGCCCGCTCGGCTGCGCTCACGGGTGCCGGCTCTGCGCCGGTCGTCATGCGACGTTCTCCAGGGCCTTGGTGCGGATGAACGTGATCGCCGAGATCGTGCCGATGATCAGGAAGATCACGATCGAGAGCGCCGCCGCGAGGCCGTAATCGCCGCCCCGGCCGGTCTGGAAGGCGACCTTGTACGTGTAGCTCACGAGGATGTCGGTCGAGCCGGCGACCGACTGCTCCGCGCTGTACGGCCCGCCCTCCGTCAGGAAGTAGATCGCGTTGAAGTTGTTGAAGTTGAACGCGAACGAGGCGATCAGGAGCGGCGCGACCGCGACCAGCAGGAGCGGCAGCGTGATCTTCCGGAACACCTGGAGGCCCGAGGCGCCGTCGACGCGCGCCGCCTCGGTCATCTCGCCGGGAATCGCCTGGAGTGCGCCGGTGCAGATGAGGAACATGTACGGGATCCCGAGCCAGAAGTTGACGAGCAGGCACGAGACCCTCGCCCAGAACGAGTCGAAGAGCCACGGCACGTCGAAGGGCAGGATGCTGTTCACGACGCCGAAGTCGTCGTTCAGGAGACCACGCCACACGAGCAGCGAGAGGAACGCGGGGATCGCGTACGGCAGGATCAGGATCGACCGCTGGAGGCGCTGAAAGCGGAGCCCGGGGTGATTCAACGCGATCGCGACGAACAGCCCCGCGAAGAACGTGAGGATCACCGAGAGGAGCGCGTACGTGAACGTCCACGCGAACGTCGAGAGGAACGGGTCGCGGATCAGCGGGTTGGTGAAGATCTCCTTGAAGTTCTGGAAGCCGACGTTCGTGCGCCACCCCTGCTCGATCTCCTCCCCGCCGGCGGTCGCGTACGCCCCCTTGCCGTTGTCGGAGAAGACGGCACCGTTCTCGATGTTGGTGAAGGTGTCGGCCTGCGGGTCGTAGCGGAGCGTCGGCGTCAGCTCGAGCGCGGTCGAGAGCCCCTCCGCACGGACGAACGAGTCGCCTCCTGCCGGCACGACGAGCCCGGCGAGCTCCTGGTCGATCCCCGCGAGCCCCTGGCCCGTCAGCACCTCGTAGCCCGCCGCCTCGGTGATCGCGCCGTTCTCGACGGTCGCGTCCGCGGACGGAAGCGGGGTGAGCCCCTCCTCGGTGCCGACGAACGTCTTCCCGCTTGCCTGGTCGACGAGGAGCAGCACGAGCGTGCCGTCCTCGCGTGCGGGGGTCATCGTGTAGAAGGCACCGTTCGGCGGTTGCGCGAGCGACGTCTCCTGGATCGTCTGGATCGCCTCCACCTTCGTCAGGTTGTGGCCCGTCGACCAGTTGGAGAAGGCGACGGAGGCGTTGTAGACGATCGGGATCAGCTGGAAGCCGATCAGGAAGACCGTGCCCGGGACGAGGAACTTGACGGGGACGAGGCTCCGGGTCGGAAGCAGGTAGACGGCGTCGATCGCGAGGGTCGCGGCGAGGACGCACAGGCCCGCGACGGTGTTCCCGTTGTTCAGGAGGCCGATGAGCCCCCACAGCCCGATCGCGTTGGAGATCGCGAGCAGGACGACCTTGATGACGAGCCCGACGGTGCCCGAGAAGGCGGGGAGCGCGCGGGCGAGGAGGGACGGCTTCGGGACCGTGACCCCGGGTGCGGTTCGGGCTGTCGCTGTGCCGGTGCTCACGGCCGTGTCGGCAGGCGGTCGAGGGGAGGGTGTGCGGGGCCGCCTCACGGCGCCCGCACACCCTCTCACATCCGCTAGCCGATCTTCTGCGCGATGCTCCTCGAGGCACCGAGGAACGAGCGGCGAGCCGGAACCGACCCGCCGCCCTTCGTGGAGCGCACCCACGCCGCGCCGAGGTCACCCCAGACGGAGTTCATCTGCGGGATGTTCGGCATCGGCACGCCACCGGTGCTGGCAAGGCCGAACGCCTTGAGCTGCAGGTCCTTGACCTGCTTGCCGGCGTTGAGGTTCGCCGGGTAGCGGGTGTTGGCGAGCGCGAGCTCGAGCTGCGGGCCCGTCTGCATCATGTAGTTGGAGACGAGATCCTTTGCGAGGCTCTCGACGTTGTGCGTGGCCGCGAACTTCGTGACCATGAAGCCCTGGACGCCGAGGAACGGGACGGCCTTGGTCCCCGCCACGATCTGCGGGAAGGCCGAGATCCGGTACGAGAGACCCGACTTCTTGAGGGTGTCGAGGTTCCAGGGCCCCGTGAACCAGAACGCCGTCTTCCCCTTCAGGAACAGGTCCTGCGAGATCGAGGAGTCGACGCTCGAGCGGATCAGGCCGAGCTTGTTCCACTGGTCGATCAGCGCCGCGTTCTTCAGGAACTTCGGGTTCGCGACACCGATGTTCGACGGGTCGAGGTTGCCGGCCGAGTTCTTGCCGAAGATGTACCCGCCGAGCCCGGCGAAGAGCGGGTACATGTGGTACGCGTCACCGCCCGATCCCTGCTGGACGGAGATCCCCACCGCGGCCTTCGTCTTCTTCTTCGTCGCGAGCGCGGACCTCTGGAGCTGTGCCCAGGTGGTCGGCACCTTCGCGAGCTTGGTGTTCGTCACGAGCGCGATGTTCTCGAGCGCCACCGGCGCGCCGTAGAGCTTCTTGATCGCCGTCCCGTACGAGAACGCGTCGAGCGCGTAGCCGGGGAACTGCTTCCGCGTCGCGGCCGACGGGAACAGGGGAACGATCGAGCCGTTGGCCGACAGCTCGCCGATCCAGTCGTGAGCCCCGACGATCACGTCCGGCGCGGTCTCCGACTGCACCGTCTTCAAGTTGTCGCGGATCTGACCGAAGTCCTTCTGCACGACCTCGACGGTCGCGCCCTTGGACGAGGCCCAGGCGTTCGCCACCTTGGTCACTGCCGCAAGGCGGTCCTTGTCGGTCCAGATCCGGATCGTCGTCGTCGCATCGGCGCCCGACGCGGTCGCGGTCAGCGCGATCGCGGCGAGCGAGGCGACGACCAGGGCCACGAGCGCGCGCGCGGCCGTTGTCGTGCTCAGCATGTGCTTCCTCCTTGAGAACGTTGCCGACGCGTCTGACGCATTCGCGCCGCGTCGCGCGAAACATGTTTCATTCCGATGAAACACGGGCGGGAGATTACCATCCTCACACCGTTGGTCAACACGGTGGTTGTCCGTATGAGAGTCCGATAAGATCGTCCGGATTCGTATGGGATGCGTTCCATCGACATGAAAACGAACGGCTCCAACAACAGAACCGCCAGTCTCAGAGACGTCGCCAACCGCGCGGGAGTTAGTGTCGCGACCGCATCGCGCGTCGCGAGCGGCTCCGCCGCCGTCCGTCCCGAGACCCGGGAGAAGGTCGAGCGCGCGATGCGCGACCTCCTCTACGTCCCTCCCGGCCGCACCGAGCCGAGCGGCGCGATCGGCCTCCTGATGCCCGAGTTCGGCAACCCGGTGTTCGCCGCCCTCGCCCAGGCGATGGAGACGCGTGCCACCGCGGCGGGGTTCTCGACGATCATCTGCAACACGGCAGGGTCGGCGATGCGGGAGGTCGACTACGTCCACATGCTCCTCGAGCGCCGGGTGGAGGGGATGGTCTTCGTGTGCGCGGAGATCACGGACGTCCGCGGCGAGCATTCGCACTACGCCCAGCTCCTGGATCAGGGCGCCCGGCTCGTCTTCGTGAACGGGTCCTCGGAGTCGCTGCCGGTCACGTCGGTCGGGGTCGACGAGCGCGCGTCGGGCCGCATGGCCACCGAGCACCTGCTGGAGCTCGGCCACCGCCGGATCGGCTTCGTCGCGGGCGAGTCGTTTGCGCTCGCGACCCGGGACAAGGCGCGGGGGCGCGAGGAGGCGCTCGCCCCCCACGGTCTCGACCCCGGCTCCGACGTCGCCTACGACGCGTTCTCCGTCGAGGGCGGGCGGCGCGCGCTCCGCCGGATCATCGAGGGGTCGAGCGGCGACGGGCCGACCGCCGTCATCTGCTCCAACGACCTGATGGCGATCGGGGCGATGCAGGAGGCGGCCGCGCTCGGGCTCCGCGTCCCGGGCGATCTTTCGATCGTCGGCTTCGACGGGATCGATGCGGCGGCCTGGACCCAGCCGCCGCTCACCACGATCGAGCAGCCGATCGACGAGATCGCCGGAACCGCGATCGAGGCGATGCAGGCGCTCGTCGACGGCCCCGGGCAGACGCTCCCGAGTTACGTCTTCCGCCCCACGCTCCGCGTGGGCGGGACGACGGCTGCTCCGTGACTTGCTCGCCAAGCGCGATTCGGCAGAAGCCGAATCCCGCGGCTTGATCCCCGCCTGCGGCGGGGCACATCCCTGAAGGCGTCGCCTTCGGCGCCGCGAACCCTCGCCGACGACGAGGCGCAGTCAGGCGGGACAGAAGGCCCTGGCGATGTCGAACAGGTCGTCGAACGGCTCGTAGTCGACGCCCTGCTCGTCGAGCCACGCCGCGAGACTGTCGCGCGCGAAGCGCCGGTCGGCGGCGAGCGACACGCAGCGGTCGGAGACGCCGTCGCCGGCGTAGGCGAACGGGCCGATCCCGTCGACCGCGCCGCGCTTGCAGCGCTCGCCGCAGACCGCGCACGCCGCCTCCTCCGGGAAGGTCGAGCGCCAGCCGCCCGGGTCCGGGGCCACGTGGTTCGCCACGACCCGCGCGTCGACGCCCTCTCGCCTCAGGATCGGCTCGATCGTCTCGTGGAAGCCCGCCGAGACGATGAGCGGGTCGTGGGCCTCGACGAGCTCGCGGAAGCCGGGGCGGATGCGGACGTTGGCGAGCAGCCAGTCGACGACCTCGTGGAACGGCGCCGTGATCGTCGCCATCTCGAGCCCGATGACCTCGTCGAGCGTCATCCGGCCGCCGACCTCCTCCTCGAGCGCGTCGAACACCTCCAGGTCGCCGAACCGCTCGATCACCATGTGTAGCGAGTCGCGCTCGGTCACAGTGCCATCCCAATCGAGGACCAATGCGTGTTTCGCCAAGCGGGATCCGGCGGGAGCCGAATCCCGCGGCTCGATCCCCGCCTCCGGCGGGGCAGGTCCCTGAAGGCGCCCCCTGTCGCGGTCGCAACCACCTCGCTGTTGCGGACCCGAACGGTCGTCCGGCATCAGTCGGCCGGCAGCGACCAGCCGCCGTCGATCACGATCGTCTGCCCGCGGATCATCTCGGCGTCCGCCGAACAGAGGAACGAGACGACGCCTGCGACGTCCTCCGGCGTGACGATCCTCCCGACCGGGTTGCGCGCACCCGACGCGAGCATCTCCTCCTTGTTGGGGAAGTGCTCGAGTGCGCCGGTCTCGACGACGCCCGCGGACACGGCGTTGACGCGGATTCCGCGCGGGGCGAGCTCGACGGCGAGGTACCGGACGAGCGCCTCGAGCGCGGCCTTCGACGTCCCGACGAGCGAGTAGTTCTCGAGCACGCGAACCGAGCCGAGGCTCGAGATCGCGACGATGGACGCGCCCGGCGACATGTTCGGCGCCGCGACACGCGTGAGCCCGAGGAGCGCCCGGGCGTTCGCGTTCAGCGTCCAGTCCCAGTGCTTGTCCTCCGTCTCGAGCGCCGGACGGATCACCCCGGTCGCCGCGTTGTGGACGAGGACGTCGAGCCGGCCGAGTGCCTCGACCTGCTCGGCGACGCGCGACGAGGTCACGTTCCCGCGGACGAGCACCGGCTCCGCTCCCAGCGCGCGAAGCTCATCGGCGGTCTCCTCGGCCGCGGCGTCGGAGCGGAAGTAGCCGATCGCGACGCGCGACGCGCCCTCGCGGGCGAGTCGCAGCGCGATCGCCTTGCCGATCCCGCGCGAGCCTCCGGTGACGAGGACGGTCTTCACGTGCGCGCTCCGTCTCGACGCATGCTCTCAGCATCCACCGGGCATATCCCGTCGCGGCCGGAGGCCGGCTCTGCCGGCCGGGAGGCCCGGAGACCCATCGTGGCGTCGCTCCGCGGGAGGAGGGGGCCCGCGGGGGAACCAGGGGTTCCCCCGCGCGTCACGCGTCGGCGTGGTGAGGCAAGGGATTCGAGGCCGTCGCGGAGGACGGGATCGTCTCCCAGCCGATCCGCTCGCGCGACTCGGGCTCGGAGTTCTCCGCCTTCGTCGAGGCGTAGCCGAGCCGGTCGAGGAGCTCCATCTGCTCCTCGCCGTAGCGGCGCACGGGATCGTCCTCCGGGAGTTCGGCGATCACCTCCCGCACCCGCGCCCGGATCTGGAACGCGAACTGCGGCGTCGCCGGCCCCACGAGGGCATCGATGTCGTCGACGGTCGGCTCGCTCATGGGTCGACCTCGGTCGGCCCGTGAGCCGGGAGGGGTGTGGGGAACCGGGAGGTTCCCCACACTCTCCGGAAGATGGGGTCACGTGGGGGAAGCATGGTTTCCCCCACGAACGCGAGCCGAAGGCGAGGGTTGCTCATCGGCCGGGAAGCCTAACCCAGGCGAGGCAGGTGGGATCCGCGCGAACCGGTTGACGCCCCAGACTCGGCGCCGCCCGGCTTGGTCTGGAGCGTCCCCGGATGTCACGCCGATCCCACCCGCCTCGCCGGTAGCGTCGCCCGGATGCGCCGGCCGACGACCGTCGAGGCGATGCTCCTGACGACGATCGTCCTCTGGGCGCTCAACCTCACGGTCAGCCGCTACATCCTCGTCCACGGGTTCGAGCCGCTCGCGTACGGCAGCGTGCGCTACGGGCTCGCGGCGCTCGTGTTCGCGACGCTCACGCTCGCCGCGGAGCGGTCGTTGCGCATCGGAAGACGCGACGTCCCGCTCGTAATCGCCGCGGCGGCCGTGCTGTACGTCAACCAGATCGGCTTCGTCTACGCGCTGGACACGACGTCGGCGTCGGTCCTCGCGCTGATCCTCGGCGCGACCCCGATCTTCGCCGCCCTCGCCGGGCTCGCCCTCGGCACGGAGACGCTTCCGTCGCGCTTCTGGGCCGGAGCGATCCTGTCGTTCAGCGGCGTCGGGCTCGTCGCGCTCGGATCGGGCGGCGAGCTCACCGGCGACTTCGGGGGCGTGCTCCTCGGGATCCTCACGGCGGCAACGTGGGCCGCCTACTCGATGCTGGTCACGCCGCTGATGCGGACGTACTCGGCGTCGCGCATCTCGAGCGTCGTGCTGGCGCTCGCCTGGATCCCGATCACGATCACCGGCGCAGCGCAGCTCCAGTCGCAGGACTGGGCGCTCGGGTGGGAGATCTGGGCGCTGCTCGTGTTCGCGACCCTGGGGCCGCTCGTGACGACGAACATCCTCTGGTTCCGGTCTCTCGACCGCATCGGGCCCTCCCGCGCGACGCTCGCCGCCAACCTGCAGCCGTTCCTCGCCGCGGCGATCGCCGTCGTCCTGCTCGGAGAGTCGCTCGACCCGCTCGAGCTCGTCGGCGGCGCGCTCATCGCCGCGGGGATCCTCGTCGCGCGACGCCGGGGCACCGCCGCCGCCCCCGGCGAATAGCCTTCGCGCGTGTCGCCGCAGCGTCGGACAGCACTCGCCTCGGTCGTCGCCGCGGCCGTCCTCATCGCGATCAAGCTCGTCACGGGCCTGGCGGCGGGCAGCCTCGGGCTCATAGCCGACGCCGCCCACTCGGGCACCGACCTCGTCGCCGCGCTGCTGACGTTCTTCGCGGTCGGGCTCGCGACGAAGCCGGCGGACGCAGGCCACCTGTACGGACACGGGAAAGCCGAGCACCTCGCCGCGCTCGCGGAGGCCGGCTTCCTCGTGCTCGTGTCGATCGGCGTCGGCGCGCTCGCCGTCGCCCGGTTGGCCGGCTGGGTCGACGTCGAGGTCGAGCCGGCGTGGTGGGCGTTCGCCGCGCTCGCACTCGTCGTCGTGATCGACCTCTCGCGCACCGTCGTCTCGTACCGCACCGCGCAGCGGCACGGGAGCGCCGCGCTCCTGTCGAACGCCGTGCACTTCGGCTCCGACCTCTTTTCGACGCTCGCCGTAATCGGGGGACTGCTCGCGGCGCGCGCGGGCTTCCCGGAGGGCGACTCGATCGCCGCGCTCTTCGTCGCGGGACTCGTGGTCATCGCGGCCGCGCGTTTGATCCGCCGCAACGTCGACGTCCTCATGGACCGCGCGCCCGCGGACGCAGTGGCGGCCGCGCACGCGGCGATCGCCCGCCTCGACCCGCCGGTCGCCGTCCGGCGCCTCCGGCTCCGGCAGGCCGGCGGCCGTACGTTCGCGGACGTCGTGATCGGCGTCTCGTCGAGCGCCGCTGTCGGGCAGGGCCATGCGGACGCGGACAGGGTGGAGGACGCCGTCCAGCGTGCGCTTCCCGGCAGCGACGTCGTCGTCCACGTCGAGCCGGCGGCGTCGGAGGCGGAGATCCGGGAGCGCGTCCGCGCGGCCGCGATGACCGTCTCGCTCGTCCGGGAGCTCCACAACCTGACGCTCATCGACACGGACGACGGCATCGAAGCGTCACTCCACATCAAGCTCCCCGGCGACCTCCCGCTCTCCCGTGCGCACGCGATCGCCGAGGAGGTCGAGGAGGCGATCCGCGGCGCCGCGCCGGAGGTCAGGGCGGTCCATACCCATCTCGAGCCGCTCAGGGAGCCTGCGCCCGGCCGCGTCGTCAGCCACGACGCCGCCGAGATCGAGCGGGCGGTCGAGTCCGTCACGGGCCGCCGTCCCCGCGGGCTTCGGACGCTCGTCACGGACGACGGGCTCGTCGTCCTCGTCACCCTCGGGCTCATGGGCGGCGTCTCGCTGGCGGACGCCCACGACGAGGCGACGGCCGTCTCGGAGAGGATCCGCGCCGCGCTGCCCGGTGTCGCGGACGTCGTCGTCCACACAGAGCCGTGATACACGGCGCCGACGGCGTCTAGGATCCTCGCCCCGTGAGGCTGTTCGACCGCGCCGTCGTCCGTGTCCTGCCCGCGGTGCCGCGCTCCGTCGTGCGACGCGTGGCCGCCCCGTACATCGCCGGATCGACCCTCGACGACGCGCGGCGGGTCGTCGCGTCGCTGAACGCCGAGGGGATGCGGGCGACCGTCGATGTCCTCGGCGAGGAGATCGCGCGGCCCGACGAGGCGGAGGCGATCGCCCAGGCGTATCGCGACGCCCTGGCAGCGATCTCGGAGGACGACCTCGACGCGAACATCTCGATCAAGCTGAGCGGCTTCGGGCTCAGGCTCGACGAGGGCCTCTGTCGCAGCCTCGTCTTCGGGCTCGTCGAAGACGCCGCCGCGCGCGGCATCTTCGTGCGGCTCGACATGGAGGACTCGAGCACGACCGACGCGACGCTCGATCTCTACCGCGACCTGCGCGCCGCGGGGCACGATCGCGTCGGCGTCGTCCTCCAGGCCGCCCTGCGCCGGACGCTCGACGACGTGACCGCGCTCGCCCCGCTCGAGCCGAGCGTCCGGCTCTGCAAGGGGATCTACGTCGAGCCCGAGGAGATCGCCTTCCAGGGCTTCGACGAGATCCGCGCGAGCTTCGTCCGGTGTCTCGACGCGCTCTTCGCCGCGGGCGCCCGCGTCGCGGCGGCGACCCACGACGAGTGGCTCGTCGAGCAAACGCTCGCGCGCGTTCGAGGGCTTCCGGAGGGGCGCTACGAGATGCAGATGCTGCTCGGCGTGCGGGCCGACCGCGCGCGGCAGCTCGTCGCGGACGGCCATCCGCTCCGGGTCTACGTCCCCTACGGCGAGCAGTGGTACGAGTACTCGCTGCGCCGGCTCCAGGAGAACCCGAAGGTCGCGGGTTACGTCGCGAAGGACGTCCTCGGCCGCCTCGTCCCGGGTCGGTAGCGGCCGCGCTACTCGCGCATGAAGCCCTGACGGGCGGCGGAGACGAGCGCGACGGCCTCGGGGAACAGGACGCGCATCGCGTCGCGGAGCTGCATCACCTGCTCGTCGACCGCGCCGGTCGGCTGCACCTGGGCCAGCGCCGCCTGGGTCAGGTCGACGGCGGTCGAGAGCGTCAGCGTCGCGAACTGCTCCCGCTGCGCCTCCTTGACGCCCTCGGCCTGCTGCTCGGCGAACTCGCGCAGCCCCCGCATGATCTCCTCGGGGTCGCCGCCGAACGGGAAGAAGCCTCCGCCTTCCATCGCCCGTCCAGGGTAGTCCATTCAGTCGAGGGGCCGGAGGTATCCGGCCTCCACGTCGCGCCAGAGCGCGTCCGCGACCTCCCCGGCCCCGCGGAGCACGTCCGTGAACGGCGACGGCGCCGTGGGGTCGAGCGCGCGCTCGAGCCGACGGGCGGCGCCGCCGATCGCGTCGAGCCGCTCGGGGGACGCGACCTGCGGCGGTGCGCCTAGCACCATCTGCAGCCCTCGAGCCGCCTCCTCGGCCTCCTCGATCCCCTCCGGCGCCTCGGCGATGCGAAGGGCCACGAGCTGCGAGCGCAGCTCATCGAGGTCGCCCGGGAAGGCCGCCTCCTCGGCGACCTCGCAGAGGGCGGCGATCGAGACCGCGTCACGCACGTCTCGCCGCGCGTCGATCGGCTCGGCCGCGTCGTCGATCGCGAGCCAGGCTCGGTCGCCGTCACCGGCCTCGAACGCGCAGACGTAGACGCGCGCTCCGGGCACGGGCTCGGTCGCAAGGACGCCGCTCAGCCTCCGCCCGTCGCCGTAGGCACCCGCCGCGGCCGCGATCCGCTCGAGGTCGGCCGACAGGCTCACCGTGCCAGGATAGATCCCCATGTCTCAGCGACCTGCGCACGCGAGGGTGTTGTTCGCGCCGCTCGGACCGACGTACGACAGGGTCGGCGCCGTCCTCTCGTTCGGCCAGGACCCGCGCTGGCGGCGGCTCCTCGTCGGGCTGCTCCCGCGGTACGGCGGCCACGTCCTCGACGTGGCGACCGGTACCGGCCTCGTCGCAGACGCGCTGCTCCGTCGCGGCTTCCGCGTCACGGGGCTCGACCAGAGCCCGGAGATGCTCGACCGTGCCCGCGAGCGCTTCGGCAACCGGGTGGAGCTCGTCGAGGCGAGCGCGGACGCGCTGCCCTTCGCCGACGCGTCGTTCGACCACCTCACGTTCACGTACCTCCTCCGGTACGTCGACGACCCCGGCGCAACGCTCACCGAGCTCGCACGCGTCGTGCGGCCCGGCGGAACGATCGCGATGCTCGAGTTCGGGCTCCCGCGCGGCGTCTGGCGGCCGCCCTGGAACCTGTGGGTCGACGCCGGGCTCCCGCTGGCCGGGCGGCTCATCTCCCCCGGCTGGCACGACGTCGGCCGGTTCCTCGGTCCGTCGATCCGCGGATTCCACGAGCGGCATCCGGAGCCGGAGCTGCTCGGCCTCTGGCGGGCCGCGGGGATCGAGGACGTCCAGGCCCGCCATCCGAGCCTCGGCGGCGGGCTGCTCGTCTGGGGGCGACGTGGCGCGGGGTAGTGACTCGGCGCCTGCCTTCTACGCGCTCGAGCCCGGCGGCTGGCGCGACTACGTGACGCTCCTCCACCTTCCCTACACCGCGTGGCACCTCGCATATGTCGTCGTCGGCGGCTGCCTCGCCGCTAGTGTCGCCTGGGGACGCCTGGGGCTCACGGTCGTCGCGTTCACGCTCGCGATGGGGATCGGCGCGCACGCGCTCGACGAGCTCAACGGCCGACCGCTCCGCACGCGGATCCCGCCCTCGGTGCTCGTCGGCCTGGCCGTGACGTCCGTCGGAATCGCCTGCGCGATCGGCGTCGCCGTCGCGCTCGAGACGACCCTCTGGATCGTGCCGCTCGTCGCCGTCGGCGCCTTCCTCGTCCCGGCCTACAACCTCGAGCTCCTCGGCGGGCGCCTCCACACCGACCTCGGGTTCGCGTTCGCCTGGGGCGCGTTCCCGGTCGTCACCGCGTTCGTCGCGCAGACGGCAACGCTCCGCGTCGAGGCGGTGCTCGCCGCCGCGTGGGCGACGCTGATGTCCCTCGCTCAGCGGCGACTCTCCACCCAGGCGCGGCGGATCCGGCGAGACGTTGCCGCAGGCGAGCTGACACTCACCGACGGCCGGACGGTGAGGCTCGACGAGGACGCCCTCGTCGGGGGGCCGGAGGCTGCGCTGAAGCTGCTCGCCGCCGCGACGGTGACGATCGCGGCGACGCTCGTCGCGGTGCGGCTCTAGTCCTCCTAGTCTTCGGCGACGGCCGGCACGACCGCGGGCTGGGGCACACGCCCTGCCCATCGCGCGAGCGCCGGCAGCGCCAGGACGACCCCGCCAAGCCCGCCGACGACGACGGCCGTCGTCGCCTCTGCGGCCGCGAAGGCCATGCCGGCCGAGACCGCAACGCCGCCCGCGACGCCGTGCGCCGTGAATGCGAAGGCCACGGCGCCGCCCGCCATCCCGGCGCCCCCCGGGCTCACCGGGAGGATCGCCGCGAGCTCCATCGCCGCCACGGCGAGGAGCCCTGCCGCAAGCGGGCGGTCGACACCGAATGCCATCGCGAGCGCGGACGCAGCCGCCACGCGCGCGCCGATCGCGGCGCCGACACAGAGCATCACCGAGCCCGCCGCACGCGGCTGCGCGTAAAGCGCGCGGAACGCGTCGAGCACGTGCAGGGCACGCGCGCGGTGACGCGTTCGCAGCGCGACCAGGGCGACGACGATGCCGATGCACCCCACACCGGCGAGGACGAAGGCGGGCCAGGCCGGCAGCACCCCGGTCGTCGAGGCGATCGCGACGAGCACGCCCATCCAGAGCGACCGCGCGATCCCCGCGACCGCCGCCGCGCCGCCCGTCGTCCAGACCGCGCCCTCGCGGTGCACGAGCCGCGAGAAGAGGGCGATCCGCAGCACGCCGCCGATCCGCGTCGGGAGAACGGCGTTGGCGAGCGACCCGATCCCGTACCGCGCGACCGCGTCGACGGGGCTGCACGAGACGCCGCATGCCCGGAGCACGGCGCGCCACGCGAGTGCGCTGCCGGCGATCGACGCAGCCATCAGCACCCCGGTGACCGCGAGCCACCGCGCGTCCGCCTCGGCGATCCCGACGAGGCCGTCGCGGAGCCCGTTCCGGAACCCCGCCGCGAACGCCTCCTCCGGTAGGAGCAGGAGCACGGCGAAGAGCCCCACGATCGGGAGCATCAGCGCTGCGACGTGCCGGATACGGATGTGCGACCCCAAAAGAGAGCTTCCCCCTCCACTACGACGGCCCTAACCGTATATCTGTTAGTAGCAGCTGCCGGGCTCGGGGCAACTACCATCCTGGCTAGTGTCCGTCTGGATCCTCGGCGGGTGTCTCGCCGCCGCCGTCCTCGCCGCGGTCGCCCTCGGGGTCGCCCTCCGGCGGGCACGGGCGGCTGCTGCCGCATCCGATCAGCTCGTCGACGACGCCCTGCGCGCCGTCCGCGAGGCCGTCGCCGCCGAGACGGCGGCGCACAACGAGGAGATCCGACGCGTCCTCGCGCGCGAGCGCGCCGAGACCGCGTCGCTCCTCGCCGCCGAGGAGCGACGGCTCGCCGAGGAGAGGCGGATCGCCTTCGAGGTGCGCGAGCGCGACACCGCCGAGCGCCTCTCCGGTGACCTCGCCCGGACGGAGCGCCGCCTCGAGGAGCGGCTCCGCGGCTTTTCGGAGGACCTCGAACGCGCGCAGCGCCATCTCGAGGAACAGCTCGCACGGCTCCGGCAGCGAAGCAAGCAGGCGATCGGCGACGTCGAGGCCCGGCTCGAGGCCGAGGCCTCCGAGCTCGGCTCGACGGCCGACGAGCAGAAGAAGACCGTCCTCCGGCTGCGAGAGGAGCTCGAGCGCGCCGCCGGCCTGGCTGTCACCGAGGCGCTCGACGAGCTCGAGGCCCAGACGGTCGATCGGCGTCGCGCGATCGAGGAGATCACCGAGCGGCTCCGCGCGCGGGAGGCGGCCGTCGCCGACTCGATCGAGAAGGCCGAGTCGGACGTCCGCGCCCGCCTCGACGTCGCCCTCGTCGAGTGGGAGCGGCGCCAAAGCGACCGGCTCGAGCGTGTGACGGAGCGCGAGGTCGAGCACCACGTACAGCTCGCGATGCTCGCGCTCGACGAGCGGCTCCGCGAGGCTCGGGAGGACGCGGCGACGCGCCTCAAGCGCGAGTTCGACCGCGCCGTCGAAGTCCTCGTCCGCGAGGAGCTCGCGCAGCGCCTCGACGCCGGCTAGTCGCCGGCTCCAACGGTGTTGGGACCGGGAAGCGGGCGCCTTCAGAGGTGTGCCCCCGCCGTAGGCGGGGATCCCCTGCGGCGGGTTCCGCGCCTGCGGAACCCGCCTTGCGGGACAAACTTTTGCGCGGCAGGGATCGTCAAAGCCAGAACGAATCACCCGAGCAACGATGGCCGAGGCGACCGAGACAACCCCACTGTGGCGCGAGGACGAGCAGTCCAAGGTCGAGAGTTGGCGGCTGCACGTGCTCATCGAGGCCGGTTTCCCCCTGCCGCTCGCAGAGCGGCTCGCGGCGAGCGAAGCCGACCTGCACACCTGCGTCGAGCTCGTCGGCCAGGGCTGCGACCCGATCGTCGCCGCCGAAATACTCCTTTAGTCCTTCGCAGGGCGGGTCGACCAGCAGCGCAAAGCGGATGGGGTAGGCGAGGGCGTGCGGCCGCGACAGCGGACGCCTTCAGGCGTTGCCCCGCCCGAAAGGCGGGGATCGACCGCGACTGATTCCGCTTTCGCGGAATCAGTCTTGCGGGACTGACATACGCTCTGCGCCATGGAGCAGCTCGCGCTCGGTGAGCGACGTGTCTACCCCGTCGGGGCCTTCAACCGCAGGCTCGCCGGGTACCTCGCGCGGGTGCGCGACGTCTGGGTCGAGGGCGAGGTCTCCGAGCTCAGGCGGAGCCCCGCCTGGGCGACCGTCTTCCTCACGCTGAAGGACCCCGAGACCGGGGCAAGCCTCCCGGCGACGATGGCGCGCCGTAGCTTCGACGCCCTGACCCCCACTCCCGCCGAGGGCGAGCGGGTCCAGGCGATGGGACGGCTGCAGCTCTACGAGGTGCGGGGCGAGCTCAGCTTCCGCATCACGGCCGTCGAGCGCGTCGGCGCGGGCGACCACGCGCAGGCGCTCGAGCGCCTGCGGCGCAGGCTCGCCGAGGAGGGGCTCTTCGCGCCCGAGCGCAAGCGCCGCCTGCCGCGCTTCCCGCGCGCCGTCGGGCTCCTCACGGGCGTCGAGGCGGCGGCCCGCGGCGACGTCGTCGCCGCCATCACCACGCGCTTCCCCGCAGTCCGCGTCGTCGTCGCCGAGACCCGCGTACAAGGCCCGACCGCAGCGGTCTCGATCGTGCGGACGCTGACGTCGCTCGCCGCGTGCGAGGGGGTCGACGTGGTCATCCTCGCGCGCGGGGGAGGGAGCTTCGAGGACCTGTTGCCGTTCAGCGACGAGCGCGTGGTGCGCGCGGTCGCATCGTGCCCGGTGCCGATCGTCTCCGCGGTCGGTCACGAGCAAGACGAGCCGCTGTGCGACCTCGCAGCGGACGTCCGCGCGGCGACGCCGACGGCGGCCGCGCGCCTCGTCGTGCCCGACCTCGACGAGCTCCGGGCGGGGCTCGAGCGCTCCCGCCAGCGCATCGGCGCCGCCGGGGGCCGGGTGCTCGAGCGCGATCGAGCCCGGCTCGCGCGGAGCCGCGAGCGTCTCGTCGCGGCGCCCGGGCTGCTCGTCGAGCGTCGCCGCGCCGCGCTCGACCGCGCCGGCGTGAGGCTCCAGGCGCTCTCGCCGCGCGCGACGCTCGCACGCGGCTACGCGATCGTGCGCGCCGGAGGCGCCGTCGTCCGGGATGCGCACGGCGTCGGCGTCGGGAGCCCGATCGACGTCGAGCTCGCGTCCGGCGGGCTCGGCGCGCGTGTCGAGGAAGTGCGCCCATGAGCGAGCGGTCCTTCGAGGAGCTCCAGCGCGAGCTCGACGAGCTCGTCGCGCGCCTCGAGCGCGGCGACGTCCCGCTCGACGAGGCGCTCGCGCTCTGGGAGCTCGGTCAGGAGCTCTACCACGCCTGCGCGGAGCGGCTCGACCGGGCCGAGCTGCGCATCGAGGAGCTTCGGCTCGGCGAGCGTCAGCTCGAGGGTGACAGCGCTGCGTCGGGAGGGTAAGGTCGCACGCGATGGCACAGCCGAGCGCAGAGCTCATCCGCGGAATCGCGATCTTCGAGGACCTCGATGACGCCTCCGTCAAGCAGCTCGCGAGCGACTTCATCGAGCGTGAGTTCGACGCGGGCCAGCCCATCGCGACCGAGGGCGAAGGCGGCCTGAACTTCTTCGTCGTCGAGAACGGTACGGCCGACGTCTCGGTCGGCGGCTCGAGCGTCGCGACGCTCGGCCCGGGCGCCTCGTTCGGGGAGATCGCGCTCGTGGACAAGTCCGCGCGCTCGGCCACCGTGAGGGCGACCACGCCTCTACGGGCGTATGCGCTGCCGGTATGGAGCTTCCGGAGCTTCGCCGAGTCGCGCCCGTCCGTCACCTGGAAGCTGCTCGAACTGCTCGCCGAGCGCCTGCGCGCCGCCGAGCACCGGTAACGCGACGCGGTGGACGCCGCGTCCGACGCCGAGCTGGTCGCCCGCTGCCGGGCCGGGGACGAGAGGGCGTGGCACGCGCTCGTCGACCGGTACGCCCGGTACGTCTACGCGATCGCGACTCGCGTGTACCGCCTCGGCGCCGAGGACGCCGAGGACGTGTTCCAGGAGGTGTTCGCACGGGTCTTCGAGCGGCTCGACACGCTGCGCGACGACGACGCGCTCCGGCCGTGGATCGCGCAGACGGCGCGGAACTGTGCAGTCGACTCGCTTCGCCGCTCCGGACGTGAGACGGTGGTCGACACGGTCCCCGAGGACGTCGACGAGGGCGTCGAGCGGCTGGACGAGGCGCTGACGGTCCACGCCGCGCTCGAAACCCTCTCGCCCGACTGCCACGAGATCCTCGACCGCTTCTTCTGCCGGGACGAGAGCTACCGCACGATCTCCGCCGAGCTCGACCTGCCGTCGGGCACCATCGCGAGCCGGATCGCCCGGTGCCTCACGCGGTTGCGCGACGTTATCGAGCCGGGAAGAAAACAGCCGCCTCCTCCGTCGGGTGAGAAGGTGGGAGAACGACGATGACCCCCGAGGAGCACATCGCAAAGGCACTGCGCGCCCTTCCCGCGCCCCCGGAGGGGTGGGTAGAGGCCGCGAAGGAGCTGCCCCTCGCTCGACGTGAGCTCGAGACGATCTTCGAGCGAATCGAGCGCGACGAGCGGTTCCGCGAGGCCGTGATCAGCGATCTCGAGGCGATGCTCCGCGCCGAAGGCGTCGAGCCGACGCCGGTCGTCGTCGCCCACCTGCGCCGCCGCCTCGCGACGTGAGCCTCGCCGCGACCGGCATCGCGCTGTCAAGCCTCCCGACGGGCAGGCTCCACGACGTCCTGGCTGAGGCGGGCCCCGGCCCGGCCGGCGGGTCGGCGGCGGCGCTCGCGACGACCGATGGCGGCGGGGCTCGTCCGCCTCGTCGCCCGTGTGTCGTACGACTGGGAGGAGGCGCCGGGGATCGCGGCCCAGGCCGCCGCGCTCGGCGATCGCTCGCTCGCGCTCGCGGACGAGGATCATCTGGCCTACTCCCACGCCGTCGAGCAGCTGCGCGCGCCCGACCGCGACGCGACCCTGGGTCGCGCGCTCTACCGCGCGGCGGAGGTGCCGCTCCGGATCTCCGAGGCGGCGGCCGACGTCGCCGCCCTCGCCGCCCTCGCGGCGCGGGACGGCGCGGAGACCGTTCGCGGCGACGCGTGGGCCGCCGCCACGCTGGCGGAGGCGGCGAGCGTCGCTGCAGCCCGCCTCGTGCACGTGAACCTCTCCACGCGCCCGGACGACGAGCTCTGCGCGCGGGCGGACGCTGCGGCGGAGGCGGCGGCGACCGCGCGGGACGTCGCGTTGGCCCAATCATGAGCTCCCGCCCGCTCCCGGCCTGGAGCCTGCCGTCCGGCGAGGCGCCGCCGGTGGCGGTGCCCGACGCATGGCGCGAGGCCGTCACGCGCGAGTGGGCGATGGAGGGGTCGACGGGGGACGTCGACGTCTGCATCGTCGACTCCGGCATCGAGCCGGACCATCCCCTCGTCAGGCCGGTCGTCAGCTCGGTTGCCGTCGTCCGCGACGGCGACGACATCTCGGTCGTCGAGGACGACGCCGGTGACGTCTGCGGGCACGGGACCGCGTGCGCCGGGATCGTCCGCTCGATCGCCCCGGGCTGCCGGCTCCACAGCGTGCGCGTGCTCGGGGCCGGGGCGACGGGAGCGGGAGACCTCATCCTCGCCGGCCTCCGGCACGCGATCGAGGCCGGGCACCGCGTCATCAACCTCAGCCTCTCCACGACGAAGCGCCGCTTCGCCGAGGCGCTCCACGAGCTCGCGGACCTCGCCTACTTCAACCGGACGGTCATCATCGCCTCGGCGCACAACATGCCGGTCGACAGCTACCCGTGGCGCTTCTCGTCGGTCATCTCGGTCGGCAGCCACGAGGAGAGCGACCCGCTCGCCTGGTACGCGAACCCGAGCCCGCCCGTGGAGCTCTTCGCGCGCGGCATCGACGTCGACGTCGCGTGGTCGGGCGGCGGCACGCTCCGCTGCACGGGGAACAGCTTCGCGGCGCCGCACATCGCCGGCGTGACGGCGCTCGTGCTCGCGAAGCACCCGGAGCTGACGCCGTTCCAGCTCAAGAGCGTGCTCCACCTGACCGCGTCGAACACGAAGGAGGCACCGTGACCGACGGTCGTCTCGACGCCCACGGAGCGGCCGCGGCGGGGATGCTGGGCGGCGACGAGGCCACGTACGGGTCGCTGCTGCAGTCGATCGTGGACGTCGCGCGCGCGATCTTCGGCGCGGAGGCGGCGTCGATCTTCCTCTACGACGAGGAGGCCGACGAGCTCGTGTTCGAGGCCGTGTCGGGCCAGGGCGGCGACACGCTCGTGGGCGCGCGCTTCCCGTCGAGCACGGGGATTGCCGGGTTCGCCCTCGTCACGCGCCAGCCGCTCGTCGTCGACGACCTCCAGAACGACCCGCGCTTCTCGCGCGAGCGCGCCGCCGCGACGGGGTTCGTGCCGACGAGCATCGTCGCCTCGCCCCTTCTCCACGACGAGCGCGCGCTCGGCGTTCTCTCCGTGCTCGACCGCGACCCCGACCGGCCCTTCGGCGTCGCGGAGCTCGAGCTCCTCTCGCGGTTCTCGACCCAGGCGGCGATCGGGCTCGACCTGCTCCTGAGCGCGCGGCGCGCACGCTCCGCGCTGGGCGACGAGGGGACGGGGAGCGTCGTCGCGCGCGTAGCGGCGCTGCTCGACGACGAGGATGACGATGCGGGCCGCGCGCTGCTCGAGGCGATCGCGCGCGTCCTCGCGACGCGGCGGCGCTAGCGCACGCGGAAACGGCGCCCACTGGCGCCGTTTCCGAACCGCGCCGGCCCCCCGCGGGAGGGTCGGGCG
This sequence comes from uncultured Actinomycetes bacterium, assembly GCA_963706915.1. GTDB lineage: Bacteria > Actinomycetota > Thermoleophilia > Gaiellales > Gaiellaceae > Gaiella. Next base: position 82,184 of record CAVPOH010000001.1, on the reverse strand, counting down.
CACGACCGACTAGATGTCGGTGTACTTGCCTTCGGTCAGCTTGTGCCCTTGGAAGTCGTCGTCCGAGGGACTATCAGAATCGGCGCGATCGGTACCGACACGCTCGACCTCCGACGGCTCATCGTCGACCTTGTCGCTCTGGAGCTTGTGAGCCTCGAACTCTCCCCCGCCCCACTTGTTCTCTTCGCGCTCTTCCGACACGGTCTCGTTCTCCTTTCGCGCTGCAGGCCGGTGTGGTTCTCACTCACACGACGAGTGAGCGAGATGAAATCTTCCCCCATTTCTGATGTGGTCCACAACGGCGATGGTAGCGTCGGGCGAGCGGGGGGCGAAGGGTCGCGCGCGTGCGTCCCTCGGCGCTCTCGGCGATGTGCTCTCGAGCCCGGCGCTCCGACGGCTCCAGCTCGCGTGGGTCGGCTCGATCCTCGGCGGCTGGGCCTACCTCGTCGCGCTCGGCGTATACGCATACGACCAGGGCGGCGCGAACGCGGTCGGTCTCGTCGGGCTGATCCGGTTCGTTCCCGGTGCGATTGTGGCGCCGTTCGCGGCTACCCTCGTCGACCGCTTCTCGCGCGTCGCCGTGATGGTCGTCAGCGACCTTGTCCGCTTCGCGCTGATGATCGCGGCGGCCGTGGTGATCGCCGCCGACGGGCCGGCGCCGGTCGTCTACCTCATCGTCGCGCTGACGACGATCGCCGGCACCGTCTTCCGGCCGGCGCAGTCGGCGCTCCTGCCGGCGCTCGTCTCCTCGCCGGGCGAGCTCACGGCCGCGAACGTTGCCTCCAGCACGCTCGAGAGCGTCGGCACCTTCCTCGGCCCGGCGCTGGGCGGCTTCCTGCTCGCGGTCAGCGAGCCGGCGGTGGTCTTCGCCGCGAACGGGGCGACGTTCCTCTGGTCGGCGTTCCTCGTCATCGGCCTTCGCGGCCGCGAGACGCCGCGCGCGCGGCCCGAGCGCGAGCACGACGCCGGGGACGCCTCCGACGGCGTGCTCGCCGGGATCACAACGATCGCACGCGAACCGAACCTCCGGACGCTGGTCGGGCTCTACGCCGCGCAGACCCTCGTCGCCGGCGCGCTCAACGTGCTGGTGGTGGTGACGGCGTTCGAGCTGCTCGACCTCGACGCAGCGGGAGTCGGGCTGCTCTACGCCGCGGTCGGCGTGGGCGGGCTGATCGGCGGGTTCGTCGCACTCGTGCTCTCGACAAGGGGACGGCTCGCGAGGGACTTCGCGATCGGGCTCGCGCTGTTCGGCCTGCCGCTCCTCGTCGTCGGAGGCCTTCCCTTCTCCGTGATCGCCGTGGCCGCGCTCGGCGTCCTCGGGATAGGCAACTCGATCGTCGACGTGAACGCGCTGACGATCATGCAGCGGGCCGTCCCCGACGCGGTGCTGGGACGAGCCCTCGGGGCGCTCGACGGGCTGCTCATCGGGACGCTCGGCCTCGGCGCGATCCTCGCGCCCCTCCTGATCGACCTGGTCGGGCCGGAGGGCGCGCTCGTGATCACCGGCGCGGTCCTGCCGGTCCTCGCGCTCCTCACGCGCCCGCGGCTGCGTGCGATCGACCGGATGTCGAGCGCGCCGGAGGCGACCGAACTGCTGCGCGGCGTGCCGCTGCTTGCAGCCCTACCCGAGCCGGTGCTCGAGCGGCTCGCGCGCGAAGCGACCCCGGCCGAGTTCCGGGCGGGCATCCCGATCGTGCGCGAGGGCGAGCCGGGCGACCGCTTCTACGTCGTCCGGTCGGGGCAGGTGTCCATCCTCGGGCGGTCGTTCGGCCCGGGCGAGGCGTTTGGCGAGATCGCCCTTCTCCGCGACGTCCCGCGGACGGCCACCGCCGTGGCGGTCACCGACGTGGAGCTCGTCGCGCTCGAGCGGGATCCGTTCGTCGCGGCCGTGACCGGGCACGCGCCGAGCGCGGCGGCGGCGGACACCGTGATCGCGGCGCGTCTCGGGTCGCTCAGCGCCGGGACTGCCCGCGTGTGACGAGCTGGCGCTCGTCGTCCGTCGCGTAATTCTCGTCCGACTCCTCGTCGACCTCGTCGAGAACGTCCTCCGCAGAGGTCTCCTCCTGCTCCTCCATCCGCTTGAGGGCGGCGAACGAGAGGCCCTCGCGGGCGAGCATGACGAGGCCGACCCCGACTCCGACGGACATCTCGATCGCCTGCAGCACGAGTCCGTACGCGAAGCCAGTGCCGTACGCGACGCCGTACTGGACGAGCGGGAGTGCGACGGCCGCCTGGAGCAGGCCGACGTTGCCCGGCCAGAGCGGGAACACCGTCGCGACGTTCATCAGCAGGAGGACGAGCGCGGCGGCCGGAAGGGGGACGTCGAGGTCGAACGCCTCCGTCACGGCCCAGACGGCGAGAAGCTGAAGCACCCACCCGAGCGTCTGCAACAGGATCGCGGCGAACGCGGCCCCCGGGGTGCGGAGCACGGCGAGTCCCTGACGAGCCATCGCGAGGACGCGGCTGGGCGTCCGCGGGCCCTGCGGGACGCCGGCGTGCGCGCGGCGCGCCATGATCATCGCCACGGCGAGCAGCGCCAGCCCGACCATCCCGACGATCACGACGCCGGTCACGGCCCAGTGCGGCATCTTCGCCGTCGCGAGAACGTAGACGACGAGCAACGCAATCGGGAACAGGTCGAAGAGCCGGTGGGAGAACACCGTCCCGAGGAGGGTCGCGCTCGTGCCGGGGCGTCCGGGCAGGTGCCGGCGGAGCACGGCAACGCGGGCCAGCTCTCCCGCTCGTGCAGGGAGGACGGCGTTCCCCAGCAGACCGACGCCGAAGGCGGAGAACACCTGCGGGAAGGTCGGGCGCGGCGGGGGGAGCGCCTGATGGATCGTCACGTTCCACGAGAGAGCGCGGGCGAGGACGGAGAGGAGGTTGAGGATCACGCCGACGACGACCCACCGCCAGCTGACGAAGTCGAACGCGTGGTAGACGGTGTCCCACTCGGGGCCGCGCCACCAGAGGAGGACGATCGCGAGAACGAGGGAGGCGAGGACGAAGAGCCCGCGCGCCCAGGGGTTCCGCGCGAGCGCCTCGAGCCTCCTCACGCGGCCGCCCTCACGCCCGGGGCCCCGACGACGCGCTCGTAGATCCCCTCGAGCCGTGCGGCGATGTCCGGCCACCCGTACCGCTCGCGGGCGAGGAGACGCGCCGCCCCGCCCATCGCGACGCGCCGTGGCTCGTCCGCGAGGAGGGCCGCGACGGCGTCGACGAGCGCGGCGGGGTCGCCGGGCGACACGGGGACGGCGGTCTCGGGTGTCACGACCTCCCGGTACCCCTCGATGTCCGACGCTATGACGGGCGTCGCGCAGGCAAACGCGCGCGTCAGGACCATCCCGAAACTCTCCCCGCCGAGCGACGGTGCGACGAGCGCCTTCGTCGAGCGGAGGAGGTCGGTCAGCTCGTTCTGGCTGAGGAAGCCGACGACGTCGATGCCCTCGTCGGATACGCCGACCCGGGTCAGGAGGAGGCGGACAGCGAGCGGGTCGGCCCCGGCGACGACGAGGCGCGCTCCGGTGCGCCTGCGGATCTCGGGCCAGGCGCGCAGGAGCACGTGGAGGCCCTTCCGCGGCTCGTGCCGCCCCGCGAAGACGACCGTGTGCTCTCGTCCGGCCGGGTCCGCCTGCTCGGGGACGAGCACGCCGTTCGGGACGATCTCCCAGTCGCCGCCGAGCCAGCGCGACGCAGACGCACGCGCACGCTCGGAGACGGCGATGCGCTCGTCGATCCGGTCCATGAGGAACCCCCAGGCGGGCATCCCGAAGCGCATCCAGCCGAGATCGCCCGAGGCGTGGAACGTCGCGACCATGGGCGTCGTCGAGAGCGCGAGGACCGCGACGCAGATCGCCGGGGTCATCGGCTCGTGGAGATGAAGCACGTCGAACTGCTCGCGCTCGAGCACGCGCCGGATCCGGAAGACCGAGCGCGGGCTCAGGACGATGTTCGGCAGCGACCCGTTCGCGGGGACGATCACCGACCGCCCGACGGGGATGACGTTCGCCGGCGGATCCCCGTGCCGGCCGACGCGGGGGTGGAGCGCCCGCGTGAACTGCCCGGGCGGATCGTTGCCCATCAGCAGGCGCACTTCGTGGCCCCGAGCCTCGAGCGAGGCGGCCTGGAGCTCGGCGTGCTCGACCACCGCACCCCAGAACGACCACGAGAACGGCACGACGATGCCGATCTTCACGCCGGGAGCCTAACGAGCGTGGGGCCGCCCGACCGTTCGGGTAGCACCACCAGCTCGGAGCCGCTATTCGGTGACGCCGGGCTGCACGCGCTCCCAGGCGGCCGCGAGCTCGTCCAGCTCGGCGTCGTCGAAGTGCGCGAGGAAGCGGGCGCGGACGCCTGCGAGGTGGGTCGGGCGTGCCTCCATGAGGCGTGCCATGCCGCGGTCCGTGAGCTGCGCGTAGAGGACACGCCGGTCGTCGGCGCACTGGTGGCGGACGACGTGGCCGGCCCGCTCGAGCCGGTCGACGAGCCGCGTCACGCCGCTCTGGCTCAGCAGCACCGACGAGGCGAGGTCGCTCATCCGCAGGCGGTTGTCGGGCGCGAGGTACAGATGGACGAGGACCTCGTAGTGGGTCAGCGGCAGGCCGTGCGCCTCTTCGAGCTCTCGGTCGAGCTCGCGAACGAGTGCGGCGTGGAGACGGAGAAAGCCCCGCCACGCGGCGAGCTCTCTGTCGTTCAGCTGCTTGATCTCAGATACTTGCATCTTCAATATAATTGCTTGCGTCTACAAGCTTATCAGGAGTCGTTACAGATGCCAGTATCCCTGAGGCAGGCTGGAGGGTGCAAACACGTGCGGAAGAGGGGACGATGAGGCTCGAGGGGATCCACCACGTGACGTGCATCACCGGCAACGCGCCGGTCAATGTCGAGTTCTACGCGGGCGTCCTGGGCCTGCGTCTCGTGAAGAAGACGGTCAATCAGGACGACCCGACCGTCTACCACCTCTTCTACGCAGACGAGCAGGGGAGCGCGGGCTCGGACATCACGTTCTTCGAGTACCCGGGCGCACGGCGGGGCCGCGCAGGCGCCGGGATGGTGCACACGGTGGCCTTCCGCGTCGCCTCCGAGGACGGGCTCGCGTTCTGGGAGCAGCGGCTCGTCGCCGCGGGCGCATTCCCGCAGCGGTCGCCTGGCAGGCTCAGGTTCGAGGACCCGGAAGGCCTCGGCCTCGAGCTCGTGGTCTCGGACACGACGGACCGACCGCTCGTCGCCGTCCATCCGGAGATCCCGGCGGAAGTGGCGATCCAGGGCTTCGACGGCGTTCGCGCCTTCGCGAGCGATCCCGAGCGCAGCCGTGAGCTCCTCGAGAGCGTCCTCCGCTTCGAGCCGACGGGTGAGGCGTCCTGGGACGTCCGCGGCGCCGAGCGCGGAGGCTCCTACGCGTACGACGAACCGCCCGCCTCCGGGCCGGGCGTGCCCGGCGCCGGGACCGTCCACCACGTCGCGTGGGCGTCGACGATGGAGGACCACGAGCACTGGCAGCGCCTCGTCACCGAGGCGGGCGCACACGCGACGCCGGTGATCGACCGCTTCTGGTTCCGGTCGATCTACTTCCGGGAGCCGAGCGGCGTGCTCTTCGAGATCGCCACGCTCGGCCCCGGCTTCGGGATCGACGAGGACCCCGAGCACCTCGGCGAGTCGCTCATCCTGCCGCCGGCGTTCGAGCATCTCCGCCCGCAGGTCGAGCGCGTCCTCACCCCGCTGCCGGACCCGCGAGCCGCACGGGCTCGATGACCTCGGTCGCATCCCTCGAGGCGCGCTGGCGACCGGCCGAGTCGCAGGGAGGCGATCCCGGCTCGGAGCGGGTCGCCGGCGCTCTCGTGCTGCTCCACGGCCGCGGGGCCGACGAGCACGACCTCTACCCGCTGCTCGACCTGCTCGATCCCGAGCGGCGGCTCCTCGGCGTGACCCCGCGGGGACCGCTCGGGCTGCCGCCCGGCGGGCGCCACTGGTACGCGCTGGGCGGGATCCCCACCCCGGACCCCGAGACGTTCCTTGCGACGGCGCCACGGCTCGCGGCATTCCTCGACGCGCTCCCCGTGCCTGCGGACCGCCTCGTCCTGGGCGGCTTCTCCCAGGGCACGGTGATGAGCTGGGCGATGAGCCTCGGCCCCGACCGGCCGCGTCCCGCAGGGGTCCTCGCGCTCTCGGGGTTCCTCCCGCGCGTCGATGGGTTCCCGCTCGAGCCGGAGCGGCTCGCCGGCGTGCCCGTCGCCGTCGCGCACGGGAGCCTCGACCCGGTGATCCCCGCCCGCTTCGGGTTGGAGGCGGCGGAGACGCTCGCCGCGGCCGGGGCCGACGTCGTCCGACTCGAGTCGCCGGTGCCGCACATGGTCGACCCCGCGTGGCTCGACACGCTGCGGGACCTTGTCTCGCGAAGCGTGATTCCGCGGTAGCGGAATCACGCCGCTGGCCCCGCCCCCGGCGGGGCACATCCCTGAAGCGGCCACATGCGTGGCCGCAACTGCCTCGGCAACGCCAATCGCCCATTCGACCGCGGGAGCCGATGCCCCGATCGGCACGACTACGCCTTGGCCAGGCCGGAGGTTCTGCCTCGGCATACTCCGCGAATGCTCCTCGCGGACGTCGGGCTCGCCGAGCTCCACACGCATCTCGGCGGCTCGGTCGCCTCGGACATCATGTGGAGCCTCGCCCACGAGCAGGGCATCGCGCTGCCCGTGAAGGACTACTGGGAGTTCGACGCGCTCGTCACCGTGTCGGACCCGCGGGGCGTCGAGAACCTCGACGCGCTCGACGCCATCTACCACTGGACCGAGCTGATCCAGTCGTCGCCGCTCGCGGTCGAGCGCTCCGTCCACGCGGCGATTGGCGGCGCGTACCGCTCGCAGCGGATCACGACACTCGAGCTGCGGTTCAACCCGATGAAGCGGAACCGCGGCGGCGAGCGCGACCTCGACCACATCATCCTCGCCGCGATCCGGGGGCTCGATCTCGCGAAGCTCGAGTACCCGCAGGTCAGCGCGGGCCTGATCCTGATGATGGACCGCACGTTCGACCGCCGGCAGAACGAGATCATCGTCGAGAAGGCCGTTCACTGGGCGAGCCGCGGCGTCGTCGGCGTCGACATCGCGGGGCCGCGACCCGGAGGACGTCGCTACGAATACAGCGCGCTGGCACCGATGGTGGAGACGGCACGCGAGGCCGGCCTCGGCGTGACGATCCACGTCGGCGAGGAGGGCCCGACGGGCGTCGAGGAGATCGGCGAGGTCGTCGAGGCCCTCCGCCCCGAGCGGATCGGACACGGGATCCTCGCCGCCCGCGACCCGGAGCTCATGCGGCTCCTCCGCGACGCGAGCGTGACGCTGGAGATCTGTCCCACGTCGAACCTGCTCACCCGGGCGCTCCGCGACGAGGATGCCGTGCGCGAGACCTTCCGGCGCTTCGTCGAGAACGACGTCGCGTTCACGGTCGCGACGGACGGCCCCGAGATGATGCGGACGCACCTGCGCGACGAGTTCGCCCTCCTGCACCGCATCGGCGCGCTCGACGAGGCCGAGATCGCCGAGGCGAACGAGCGCGGCCACCGCGCTGCGTTCGTCGAACGTCCCGCGGCCTAGGAGGGCTTGGCGGAAACGGGCCTCGTCGCCCGGGTGCCGCCGGTCGACGCGGGCAAGGACGCAGGGAGCGTCCGGATCGGTGGATATGGACGCGACCGAGGACGCCGCATCGCGTCGACCGGCGCTCCCCGGGAGACACAGCGTCTGTTTTCGCCAAGCCCTCCTAGGCCGCGGCCGGGCCCGAGTCGTGCCCGGCGTCGGTGGCGTCCCCGGTCGTGTCTCGTTCCTGGCCCGGCTCGCCGTCGAGGTGGAGCCGCTCCAGGAGCTCCCCCGCCTCCTCGTCCGCCTTCTCGACGGCATCGTAGTAACGGCCGCCCGTCGCGTCGTCGACGCGGTCCTCCGCGTGATGCACCGCGTCGAGCGCGGCGTAGTCGACCTCGTTCATCGCGTCCTCGGCGCGGCCGAAGAGCCTCCGGATGGAATCGAGCAGCCCCATCGTTGGAGCAATCATGACGGCGATCCGCGGCCGCTGCGCGCAGATGGCGCCCCGGGACGGGCGCTCGTGGTGAGGCGCGACCGGATTCGCCTCTGGACGGCGCTCTGGATCGTCTACCTCGCGTGGGGCTCCACGTATCTCGCGATCAAGGTCGCGGTGCGGACCTTGCCGCCGCTCCTCACCGCCGGGACACGGTTCCTCGCCGCGTCGGCGATCCTCGCGGCGATCGTCGTCGTCGCCCGGCGGTCGCTCCGCGTCGAGCGGCGCGAGGCGCTCATGGCCATGGGCGTCGGCGTCTGGCTGCTCGCGCTCGGCGTGGGGCTCGTGCACGTCGCGGAGACTCGCATCGACTCCGGCGTTGCGGCGATGATCGCGGGCTCCGTCCCGCTGCAGATCGTCGTCTGGCGGCTCGCGGCGGGCGAGAAGGTGCCGCGCCAGACGGCCGTCGCGGCGCTCGTCGGCCTCGTGGGCCTCGCCCTGGTCGTCGGGCCGGAGGGGATCGCCGGCGGCTCGACCGCGGTCGGCCTGCTCGTCATGCTCACCGCGTCGATCTCCTGGTCGAGCGGCTCGTTCAAGTCGCGAAAGCTCCGGCTGCCGGGCGACCCCGTCGTTGCGACGGTCTACGAGATGCTCGGCGGCGGGCTCGTCCTCGTCGTCGCAGCGCTCGTCGCGGGCGAGGCGTCCCGCCTCGACTCGAGCGCCTTCGAGCCCGGCCCGATCGCGGCCTGGGCGTACCTCGCGATCGTCGGCTCGGTGATCGGGTTCACGTCGTACGTCTGGCTGCTCGACAACGCCCCGATCTCGCAGGTCGTGACGCACCAGTACGTCAACCCGCTCGTCGCGGTCGCGCTCGGCGCGCTCCTCCTCGACGAGCGCCCGGGGTCGACGACACTTGCCGGGGCGGCGCTGATCGTCGGCGCGGTGGTGGTCACGGCCCGGCGCGAGGGACGCGCCGAGCAGCCCGCTACACCTCGACCTTCGTCCGCTGCGCCGCGAGAAACTCGAGCAGATCCGACCGGGTGAGGATCGCCACCGGTGTCCCCGCGCGCGCGACGACGACGGCCGCGCCGGCTCCGGTCAGCTCCGCGAACACCTCGTCCACGGAGGCGCCCGAGTCGACCGCCGCGAGCGGCGGCTGCATCGCGACGGCGACGTCCTCGTTCAGGGCATCCGGGTTCCGGAAGACGCGGTCGAGAAGGCTTCGCTCCTGCAGCGACCCGACGACGTCCGTCAGGTCGTCGACCGGCTCCGTGCGGACGACCGGCAGCTGCGAGATGCCGTAGCGCTGCATCAGGTCGATCGCCGCGCCGACCTTCTTGTGCGCGTCGACGACGACGAGCTCCGGGACGCCCGAGTCCTCGCCGATCTTGAAGCGGATCACCTCGTCGACCGTCGGCGACGGCGCGCGGCGCTCCATGAACCCGTACTGGATCATCCAGTTGTCGTCGTAGAACTTCGACAGGTACGAGCGGCCGGCGTCGGGGAAGGTCATGAGGACGGTCGTGCCGGAGCCGAGCTTGCGCGCGACCTGGAGCCCCGCCCAGGCTGTCGAGCCGCACGAGCCGCCGACGAGCAGCCCCTCCTCCCGCGCGAGCCGCCGGGCGATGAGGAACGAGTCGCGGTCGGAGACGCGGACCCACTCGTCGACGACGTTCGGGTCCATCGTCTCGGGCCACGTGTCCTTCCCGATCCCCTCGACGAGGTACGGATGCACGGGGTGGGCCTCGTCCGCGGTGAACACCGACCCCTCCGGGTCGGCGCCGATGATCAGCACCTCGGGCTTGCGCTCCTTGAAGTACCGCCCGATGCCCGAGATCGAGCCGCCGGTGCCGACCGACACGACGATCGCGTCGACCTCGCCGCCTGTCTGCTCCCAGAGCTCGGGCCCCGTCGTCTCGTAGTGCGCCTGCGGGTTGGCCTCGTTGGAGTACTGGTCGGGCTTGAACCCGCCCGGGATCTCCTCGGCCAGCCGATCGGAGACCGAGTAGTAGCTCTCCGGCGAGTCGTGGTCGACCGCCGTCGGCGTGATCACGACCTCGGCGCCGTACGCGCGGAGCGTCGAGATCTTCTCCTGGCTCATCTTGTCGGGCATCACGAAGATGCAGCGGTAGCCCTTGTGCGCGGCGGCGATCGCGAGCCCGACGCCCGTGTTGCCCGAGGTCGGCTCGACGATCGTCCCGCCCGGGCGCAGGCGGCCGTCGCGCTCCGCAGCCTCGATCATCGAGATCCCGATCCGGTCCTTGTTGGAGCCGCCCGGGTTCATGAACTCGAGCTTCGCGAGCAGCGTCGCGCCCGTCTCACGGCCGAAGTCGACGAGGCGCACGATCGGCGTCGAGCCGACGAGGTCGAGCACGGTCGGATACGTGCGCCCCATGCGCGCGCAAGCCTATCTAGGGCGGGGGAACCCCTGGTTCCCCCGCCGATCCCCTCCTCATCGGCGTGACACAGCCCCGCGCAAGTGGCCTCCCGGCCGGCAAACCCGGCCTCCGGTCGCGACGGGATGCGCACAGGCGAAAGGCAAGAACCGTGCCGGTCCGCCGCTCGAGCGCGGCCCGGCGACGACTACGCAGCGACGCGGCGGGCGCCGACGAGCGAGCCGCGGCGCACGGAGAGCGACTGGATCTCGACCGTCCTCCCGGACTGCGGCGCGTGGATCATCCGGCCGTGGCCGATGTACAGGCCGACGTGGCCGAGCCCGTGGAAGAAGAGGAGGTCGCCCGGGCGGAGGCGAGAGCGGCCGACGGCGCGACCGATGCCGTACAGGGCCGCGGCGTTGTGCGGCAGCGAGATCCCGAGCCGGCCGTAGACCCACATGACGAGCCCCGAGCAGTCGAACCCCGACGGGGACGCACCGCCGTACCGGTACGGGACGCCGAGCTGCGTGCGGGCGATGCGGACGGCCCGCTGCGCGATCGAGAGCGGCTTCGGGCGCTTGGGGAGAACGAAGTGGACGGGGGCCTCCACCGGCCCCACGGACTTGACGGGCCGCGCGGCCTGCGTGTCTGCCGCCGCGCCGCCGACCAGCAGGGCGCCGACGACGGCAAGCAGGCTGAGGCGAAGAGGCATCGGCACGGGAGAGGCGGCACGGGACGGCGTCGAAGTAGAGCCCGGATGGGCGCGCCGTCGGTGTCAGCGACCGCGGGACGGTAGCAGCGTTCGTACACGTGTCGGCTCAGAGCTAACGGAATCCGAACCCTGAAGCGAGGGATTCTCAGTGCCGGAAGTGCCGGCGGCCCGTGACGACCATCACGGCTCCGGCCCCGCGGACGGCCTCGAGCACCTCCGGGTCGCGCTTCGAGCCGCCCGGCTGGATGATCGCGCGAACCCCCGCGTCGAGCGCGACCTGCGGGCCGTCGGCGAACGGGAAGAACGCGTCGGACGCGAGCACGGCGCCTTCGAGCTCGTGGCCGAACTCGCGGGCCTTCTCGACGGCGATCCGAGTGGCGTCGACCCGGCTCATCTGCCCGGCGCCGACGCCGAGGGTCTGGCCGTTCCGCGCGATGACGATCGCGTTCGAGGTCACGTGCTTGACGACCGTCCAGGCGAAGAGGAGGTCTTCCCACATGCGCTCGTCGGGGTCGCCGCAGACGACGTCCATCCCGTCGAGCGGGTCGCCGTCGGCGTCACGGTCCTGGACGAGCAGGCCGCCGAAGACGCGCCGCAGGTCGCGCTCGCTCGTCACGAAGCTGCGCCGCTCTCCGTCGGCGAGGACGCGCGTCCCCTTCCCCTCGAGGGCCTCGAGCGCCGCGTCGTTGTACCCCGGCGCGAACAGGACCTCCACGAACTGCGCCGCGAGCGCCTTCCCGAGCTCGCCGGCGACCGGCCGGTTGAGGACGACCACGCCGCCGTAGGCGGACACCGGGTCGGACGCGAGGGCCTTCTGGAACGCCTCCTCGATCGTGGCGCCGAGCCCGACGCCGCAGGGGTTCGCGTGCTTGACGATCACGGCCACCGGCCCCTCGAGCTCGCGGGCGAGCATCCGCGCCGCCGACAGGTCACCGAGGTTGTTGAACGAGAGTGGCTTCCCCTGGATCTGGTCGACCCGCGCAAGGAGGTGGGTGCGCACCCCACGCTGGGCGTAGTACGCGGCGCGCTGGTGCGGGTTCTCGCCGTACGCGAGCTCGGTGATGCGGTCGAAGACGGGCACGTATGTCTCGGGGAAGTCGTCCTCGCGGCCGAACCAGCGCGCGACCGCCGCGTCGTAGGCGGCGGTCGTCTCGAACGCGCGGGTCGCGAGCGCGCGCCTCGTCTCGGGAGACACCTCTGCCCGCGAGCGGTACTCCTCGAGCACCTCCTGGTAGTCCACCGGCCGGCAGATCGGCACGACGTGCGCGTGGTTCTTGGCCGCGGCGCGCAGCATTGCCGGCCCGCCGACGTCGATCTGCTCGATGACGTCCTCCCATGCGACATCGAGACGCCCCACGGTCTGCTCGAACGGATACAGGTTCACGCAGACGAGGTCGATGGGGAGGAGCCCGTGGGCGTCGAGCTCTGCGAGGTCGGCCGGCACGTCGCGACGCGCGAGGATCCCCGCGTGCACCGCGGGATGGAGCGTCACGACGCGGTGGCCGAGGAGCTCGCCGAACCCCGTCAACGTCTCGAGCGGGGTCACCGGGATCCGCTCGTCGGCGAGCGCGCGCGCGGTGCCGCCGCTCGCGAGGATCTGGACGCCCAGCCGCTCGAGCTCGCGAGCGAACGCGGCGACGCCGGTCTTGTCGTACACCGAGATGAGCGCGCGGTGGATCGTCACGACGCGATCAGCTCCCTGACGACCGACGGGAGGAGGCGGTGCTCGACCGCCTGCACGCGGGCGCGGAGCGTCTCGGTCGTGTCGCCGGGCTCGACTGCGACGGGCTCGGCGCGGATCACGGGTCCCGTGTCGATTCCTTCGTCGACCCAGTGGACCGTCGCGGCGGTCTCCGGGACACCCGAGGCGAGGACATCCTCGATCGGGCGGCTCCCCGGGAAGGCGGGCAGTGGCGCCGAATGGGTGTTCACGACACGGCGACCGAAGATGTCGAAGAACCGCGGCCGGAGCAGGTGCATGTAGCCCGCGAGGACGAGGAGCTCGACCTCGCGCTCCCGGAGCCACCGCGCCATCGTCTCGTCGCGCTGCTCGCGGCCCGCGAAGTCGGCGGCGTCGAACACGGCCGTGGGGATCCCGGCCGCCTCGGCCCGCTCGAGTGCACGGATGCCGGGGCGGTTCGACGCCACCGCGACGATCGGCAGGCCCGCGTCGATCAGCGCCTGGAGGTTCGTCCCCTCCCCGCTGCACAGGACGCCGATCACGCGTCGCTCCACTCGACGCCCGACCGGCCCGCCTCGATGCGGCCGATGACGAGATCGGTCGCGCCGATGTCGTCCGCGGGCACGACAGCGCAGTAGCCGACGCCGATGTTGAACACGCGCCGGAGCTCGTCCTCGCGGACGCCGTGATCGGCGAGCCACCCGAAGACGGCGGGTCGCTCCCACGTGCCCGCGTCGATCACGGCCCCGACGCCGGCGCGGAGCACGCGCGCGAGGTTCCCCGCGATACCGCCGCCGGTCACGTGGGCGAGCGCGCGCACGTCCGCCCGCGCGCGCAGCGCGCGGACGGCCTCGAGGTAGCACACCGTCGGGGGCAAGAGCAGCTCGGCGTCGAACGGGTCGTCGCCGACGATCCGGCGCACGAGCGAGAAGCCGTTCGCGTGAATGCCCGCCGAGGGGAAGCCGACCACGACGTCGCCGGCCCCGACGCGGCTCCCGTCGATCAGGTCGTCCCGGCGCACGACGCCGACGACAGTGCCGCAGAAGTCGAGCTCGTCCTCGCGGTAGATCCCGGGCAGCTCCGCCGTCTCGCCGCCGAGGATCGCGCACCCGGCCGAGCGGCACACGCCCGCGGCGCCCTCGACGAGCTCGGCGACCTGCTCCGGGTCGATCGTGTTGGCGGCGACGTAGTCGAGGAAGAACAGCGGCTCGGCGCCCGTCGTCAGGATGTCGTTGATCCCGTGCGCGGCGAGGTCGGCGCCGCACCAGCGGAGCTTCCCGGCCTGCCGGCCGAGGACGAGCTTCGAGCCGACGGAGTCGGTCGACGCGGCGAGCAGGCGCTCCTCGTCGATCGCGAAGAGGCCGGCGAAGGCCCCGAAGCCGCCGGCCACTCCGCTCGTTCGAGTCGCCTCTACGGCGTCCCGGAGGCGGCCGACGATCGCGTCGGCGGTTGCGAGGGAGACCCCCGCGGCGGCGTACGTCTGCTCGTCCGACGGCACGGTGCGAGCGTAGTCGACCGTCCCGGACAGCCGGAGGATAGGGTGCCTCGGATGGGTGATCCGCCCACGGGGTTCCTCGAGCGGCACGTTCGCACCTTCAACGCGGCCGTCGAGAGTGGCAACTTCGCGCCTCTCGTGGTTCTTTTCGCGCCGGACGCGCGCCTCGAGTTCGTCGGCGTCCCCGTGGGCCCGTTCGACGGACGCGAGGCGATCGCGGCCGCGTACGCCGCGCAGCCGCCGACCGACACGATGACGATCCTCGACACCGCGGTCGAGGCGGACGGAACCGTCGTCGAAAGCTTCTCGTGGTCGAGCGACGGTGGTGCGCCCTCGGGCGAGATGCGGCTCGTCGTCGACGGCGAGCAGATCCGCCGCCTGGTCGTCTCGTTCGGCTGAGCGGCGTCGGCCGGGACGAGCGTGGGGCGACGCTCTCGCGCCGCCCCACGGGCCTACTCAGCTGCTGACGTTCCGCTCCTCTTCGAGGAGGCGCTCGCGACGGTCGAACTCGGCGCACTCGGCGACGATCCCGGACCGCATCGCCTGGAGGGCGGCGATCAGCGTGTCGACCGCGTGGAGCGACTGCCCGCGCCAGGGCTCCTCGACCCACAGGGGCATCCGGAAGCGACTCCGGAAGGTCCCGAGCTCGAAGACCACGCGCGGCTCGAAGTTCTCCGGACAGCAGCTGCACGTCTCGTCGCACGACGGGTCCGAGCGGAGGCCGCGGTCGCTCGTGTCCTCGACGTACGCGAGCACGTAGGCCTCGTTGTCGCTGACGCCAGGGAGGTCGAGATACCAGCGCTCGTCGACCCGGGCGCGATACGGAAGTCCCATCGTGCTCTCCTTCCCTTCGGTCCGTTCCAGGCGGAAGCGGACCTACGTCGGTAGGACGTGGACGCGATGCTGCTGTCGCGTCACAGAGAGCACGTCGTTCACCTCGTTTCGTGTGTCACGAAGGGACAAGAGCCGTGCAGGGTAGCTCCGGCGAAGAGTGGGCGCAAGCCGGCGGGTCGCCCGGATCTGCGGAGCGCGGCGGCGCGCTCGCACGCACGCCCACGCCACGAGCAACCACCCCAGGGGCACTCCCGTGTCCCTACGGTCACGCTATCGCGGAACGTCGTACGGCTGTGTGCCGCCTTCGTGTCGGTTTCGGCACATCTCGCGGCCCGACCGTTCACGCGCCGTTCACCGCGCGCAACGGGAGTTCGACGGCCCGGCCTTCGGCAGCACGCGCCGCAGCGGGAGCATGACTCGACGCCACCGCGCCGCCTTCCCGCGCGACGGCTCGCCCACGCCGCCCGCTCAGCCGCGCGCCGCGCCGACCGTCTCGAACCGGTGCTTCGCCGCCAGCCGCTCGGCGGGGACGCTCGTCGGGTAGCGCCGCGTGAAGCAGGCGCGGCAGACCGGCGCCCTCGGCGAGCCGCGGTCGCCCACTGCATCCCGTCGAGCGAGAGGTAGTGGAGGCTCGTGGCGCCGATGTGCTCGCGCATCTCGTCGACCGAGCGGTGGGCGGCAGCGAGCTCGTCCTCGTCGGCCATGTCGATCCCGTAGAAGCACGGCGACACGACGGGCGGCGAGGAGATCCGGACGTGCACCTCGGCGGCCCCCGCCGCGAAGAGCATCTCGACGAGCGCGCGCATCGTGTTGCCGCGGACGATCGAGTCGTCGACGATCACGATCCGCCGTCCGGCGATCTCCGCGAGCGGGTTGAACTTGAGCCTGATGCCCTGCCGCCGGAGCTCCTGGTCGGGCTGGATGAACGTGCGGCCGACGTAGCGGTTCTTGATCAGGCCCTCCTCGAACGGGATCCCGGAGCGCTTCGCGAACCCGATCGCCGCCGGCGTGCCGGAGTCGGGGATCGGCATCACGAGATCGGCCTCGGCCGGCGCCTCCTCGGCGAGCCGCTCGCCCATCCGGACGCGGCTCGCGTGGACCCCGTCCCGTCGAGGATCGAGTCGGGACGCGCGAAGTAGACGTGCTCGAAGATGCACGCCGCCGCCCGGCCCTGCGGCACCGCCTGCGCGCTGTGACAGCCGTCCTCGTCGACCCAGACGACCTCGCCGGGGTCGACGTCCCGGACGACGTCGGCGCCGACGAGGTCGAGCGCGCACGTCTCGGAGGCGACGACCCAGTCGTCCCCGACCTGGCCGAGCGTGAGCGGGCGGATGCCGAGCGGGTCGCGGAACGCGACGAGCGCGCCGTCGGCGATCGCGACGACCGAGTACGCGCCCTCGAGCCGACGCATCGTCGCCGCGACGGCCTCGGGCAGCGGCCCGGGCTCGCGGGAGAGCAGCGCCGCGATCACCTCGGTGTCGGAGCTCGAGGCGAGCCGGACGCCCGCGGCGAGGAGCTCGTCGCGGAGCGGCCCGGGATCGACGAGGTTGCCGTTGTGCCCGAGCGCGACCGTCCGCGCAGGGCCGTGGAAGACGAGCGGCTGCGCGTTCGACCAGTGGGCGCCGCCCGTCGTCGAGTAGCGCGTGTGGCCGATCGCGACCTCGCCGGGCAGCGCGGCGAGCTTCTCCTCGTCGAACACCTGCGGCACGAGGCCCATCTCGCGGACGGCCGTGATGCGGCCGCCCTCGGAGACCGCGATCCCGGCCGACTCCTGGCCGCGGTGCTGGAGCGCGAAGAGACCGAAGTAGGTGAGCCGCGCGACGTCGCGCTCGACCGACCGGACTCCGAAGACGCCGCACATCAGGCGTCGCCCTCGTAGGCGTGGCGCGAGCTCGTCGAGGCCGATCCCGAGCATGCGATCGCCGCCGACGTTGCCGATGCGGCGCACGTCGACGTCGGCCCCGGTCGGGTCGGGCTCCACCTGCCCCGGCTCGACGGCCACGACGACCTGGCCGCCGACCTCGCCGAAGAGCGGGAGCGGATCCTCGTCGAGGTCGAGCGTCGCGCCGACGCCGCTCCAGAGCGCCGCCTCGGCGAGCGCGACCGCGAGGCCGCCCTCCGACGACGTCGTGGACGAGCGAGCGCGGACTGCGCCAACCGCGTCGTCGTCCGGACGAGGGCGACCTCCGACGTCGAGGTCGAGCAGCGGCGAGCCCCCGAGCGAGCCCCAGCGCGCCTGCGCCTCCGAGCCCGCGAGCGTGAGCGGCGAGCGCGACCGAACGAGCAGGATCGCGTCGCCCTCCCGCCAGCCGCCCGGGACGCGGCGCACGTCCGGGACGAGGCCGACGCAGCCGACGACCGGCGTCGGCGGGATCGAGCGGCCGTCCGTGTCGTTGTAGAGCGAGACGTTGCCGGAGACGATCGGCACGCCCGAGCGCCTCGCAGGCGAGCGCCATGCCCTCGATCGTCTCGGCGAGCTCCCAGCCGATCTCCGGCTTCTCCGGGTTGCCGAAGTTGAGGCAGTCGGTGAAGCCGAGCGGCTCGCCGCCGACGCACGCGACGTTGCGGGCCGCCTCGAGGACGGCGAGCTGGCCGCCGACCCGTGGGTCGAGCGAGCCGATGCGCGCCTGCCCGTCGAGCGTCAGGGCGAGGCCGCGAAGACGACGGCCGCAGACGGAGGACGGCCGCGTCGAGCCCCGGCCGGCGGACGGTGCGCGACTGGACGAGCTGGTCGTAGCGGCGCGTGACGAAGGCCCGCGAGCGGAGCTGCGGCGAGGAGAGGAGCTCGAGCAGCGCCGTACGCGTGTCCGGCACCGGCGTCGGACGCTCGGCCGGCGGGACGCGCGGCTCGCGCTCGACCGCGTAGCGCGGGCACTCGTCGGTGAGGAGTCGGGCGGGGATCGTCCCGACCTCGTCGTCGTCCCAGAACGCGCGCAGCAGCCCGGTCTCGGTCACCTCGCCGATCACGGCGCGGTGGAGCTCCCAGCGGTCGATCACCGCCTCGACCTCGGCGAGCCGCTCGGGGGCGACGATCGCGACCATCCGCTCCTGCGACTCGGAGATCATCACCTCCCACGGCTCCATCCCCTCCTCGCGCTGCGGCACGCGGTCGAGGTGGACGTCGATGCCGTAGTCGGCCGCCATCTCCGAGAGCGACGAGGCGAGACCGGCGGCGCCGCAGTCCTGGAGCGAGAGCACGAGCCCGCGCTCGACGAGCTCGACCGAGACCTCGATCAGCCGCTTCCCGGTGAACGGGTCGCCGACCTGCACCGAGGGGCGCTTGTCCGCGTCGTCCTCGCCGAGCTCCGCGCTCGCGAGCACCGACGCGCCGCCGATCCCGTCGCGCCCGGTCGTCGCGCCGTAGAGGACGACGAGCGCGCCCGCGCGTGTCGCCTTCGCGCGCGTGAGCCGCTCGGCGGGAAGCAGCCGACGCACATCGCGTTGACGAGGCAGTTCGACGCGTACGCGTCGTCGAACACGACCTCGCCGCCGACGTTCGGCACGCCGACGCAGTTGCCGTACTGGCCGATCCCGCCGACGGCGCGGGAGAAGTGGTCGTCCGGCGCGCCGAAGCGGAGGCCGTCGAGCAGCGCGATCGGCCGCGCGCCCATCGCGGAGATGTCGCGCAGGATCCCGCCGACGCCGGTCGCGGCGCCCTGGAACGGCTCGACCGCCGACGGGTGGTTGTGGCTCTCCACCTTGAACGCGACGGCGAGCCCGTCGCCGAGGTCGAGCGACGCCCGCGTTCTCGCCCGGCCCCTGGAGCACGCGCGGCCCGTCGCTCGGGAGCCGCCGCAGCAGCAGCGCCGAGTGCTTGTAGCCGCAGTGCTCCGACCAGAGCAGCGAGAAGACGGCCAGCTCGAAGTGGTTCGGCTCGCGCCCCAGCAGCGTGACGATGCGGTCGAGCTCCCCGTCCGTGAGGCCGAGCTGGCGATGGAGCGGCTGTTCCGCGACGGAGCTCAGGAGACCAGTCTAGCCGGGAGGCTGCGACGGCCGCCCGTGGCCTCGGCGTCTACGGTCGGGCGCCACGTGTCCCGGCGCGACCTCGGCCTCCTGCTCCTGCTCTCCGCGATCTGGGGCTCGTCGTTCCTCTTCATCAAGCTCGGCGTCGACGAGCTCGAGCCGTCGTCGTCGTCCTCGGGCGGACCGTCGTCGGCGCGCTCGTGCTCCTGCCGCTCGCTCGTCGGGCGCGGCGGCCTCGGCGCGCTCCGCGGCCACCTCCGGCCGCTCGTCGCTGCTCGGAGCGCTCAACAACGCGCTGCCCGTTCTGGCTGCTCGGCTTCGCCGAGACGCAGATCGACTCCGGGCTGACGGCGGTGATCCAGGCGGCGGCGCCGATCTTCACCGTGCTCCTCGCGGCGCGGATCGACCGGTCGCAGCGCGTCCGCGGGACGCGGCTCGTCGGGGTCGGCGTCGGCTTCCTCGGCGTCGCGCTCCTCGTCGGCGTCCAGGAGGGCGGCGAGCTCGTCGGCGCGCTCGCGGTGATCGGCACCGCGCTCTGCTACGCCGCCTCCGTGCTCTATCGCCGGCCGCACGGTGCGCACGCTGCCGCCGCTCCAGGTGTCGATCGGCCAGCTCGCCGCCGGCGCGCTCATGATCGCGCCGTTCGGCCTCGCGCAGCTGCCGTCCGAGCCGCCGCCGGCCAAGGCGATCGCCGCGGTCGTCGCGCTCGGCGCGCTCGGCTCGGGCATCGCCTACCTCCTCTACTTCGCGCTCATCGCGAGCGCCGGCGCGTCGCGGGCGATCCTCGTCACCTACCTCGTGCCGGCGTTCGCGCTCGTCTACGGCGCCGTCCTCCTCGACGAGCCGGTCACGGCGTCGGCGCTCGTCGGCCTCGCGCTGATCCTCGGCGGCACCGCGCTCGCCACGGGGATCGGACGGCGCCCGCGGGTAGCGTGGGCCTGTGAGCCGCTACTGGCCCCTGCTGCTCCTGCTCGCGTCCGTCTGGGGCGCGTCGTACCTCTTCATCAAGGTCGCCGTCGAGGGCGGGCTCGAGCCGGCGCCGCTGATGTGCGCCCGCGCGCGCGATCGCCGCGACGATCCTGTTCGCGTACGTCATCCGGACGCTGGGACGTCGGCGGACGATCGCGCGAGCTCCGCGGGTCGTGGCGGCCAGTGGCTCGCGATCGGCGCGATCGCCAACGCGCGTCCCGTTCTGGCTCGTCGCCTGGGGCGAGAAGCACATCGACTCCGGGATCGCGGCGATCGCGCAGTCGACGGTGCCGCTCTTCACGATCCTGCATCGGGCTCCGCTTCCTTCCGCACGAGCCGCTCTCGCGCGGCCGGCTGCTCGGCTTCGCGCTCGGCCTGGTCGGCGTCGGCGTGCTCGCCGGCGGCACCCCGAGGGCGGCTGGTGGGCGTGGCCGGCACGCTCGCCGTCGTCCTCTCGTCGCTCGCTACGCGTGCGGCAACGTGATCGGCCAGCGCAGCGTGTCGGGGACGCCGGGCCCGGTGCTCGCGACCGGCTGCGATGCTGGCGGCCGCGATCACGCTGCTCCCCGCGGCGATCCTCCAGGCGCCGACGACGATGCCCGACGGCGACGCGATCCTCTCGCTCCTCGCGCTCGCGCTCCTCGGCACGGCGCTCGCCCAGCTCGTCCTCTACCGGATGCTGAACCTCTACGGCGCCCGGAGCGCGAGCCTCGTCACCTACCTGATGCCCGGCTTCGCGCTCGTCTACGGCGCGCTCCTGCTCGACGAGCCGATCACGGCCGCGGCGCTCGCCGGGCTGGCGCTGATCCTCGCCGGCGTCGCGCTCGGCTCGGGCGCGCTCCGCCGCGCGTCCGTGCGCAAGACAGCCGAGGCGGTCCTGCGGTGAGCCTCGCGCTCCGTCGCGCGACCGCGGACGACGTCCCGTTCCTCGTCGGGCTTCTCAACGACGCGGACGTCGCGCCGTTCCTCGCCGCGGTGCGCGCGTCGACGCCCGAAGCCGTCGCCGCTGAGATCGAGCGCTCGGAGCGCGAGCCCGAGCGCTTCGGCGTGCTCGTCGTCGAGGTGGACGGCGAGCCGGCGGGAACCGTGACGTGGGAGCGCGTCAACCAGCGCTCTCGGATCGCGTCCGTCGGAGGGCTCGCCATCGCCCCCCGCCTCCGGGGTCGAGGAGTCGGTGTCGACGCCGCGAGAGCTCTCCAGCGCCACCTGATCCGCGAGATCGGCTTCCACCGGATCCAGATGGAGGTCTACGGCTTCAACGAACGTTCTCTGCGCCACGCGGAGCGAGCCGGCTGGGTGCGTGAGGGCGTCCGCCGGAAGGCGTACTGGCGCGACGGTGAGTGGGTCGACGGCGTGCTGTTCGGCCTCGTCGAGGAGGACATCGAGCCGTCGTCGAGGGGCTAGCGCGCGACGAACTCGGACAGCCGTGCGAACGCCTCGGCCGTGCCGAGCCGACCGAGGCCGAACCGGACGTGCCCCGGCTCGTCGTACACCTCGCCCGGCAGCAGCAGCACACCAGCCGCGTCGGCGAGCTGCTCGCAGAACGCCTGCGTGTCCGGGACACGGAGGCGCGGGAAGCCGATGGGCGAGGCGTTCGGCCGGGCCCAGTCGACGACGTCGGCGTGCTCCTCGACGAACCGGTCGGCGAGCTCGAGGTTCTCGAGGACGAGCCGCCGGTTCCGCTCGACGAGGCGCTCCCGATTGCGGAGCCCGATCGCCGACAGAAGCTCGCTCGGCCCGCTGGAGCAGATCGTCGTGTAGAGCTTGACCGCCACGATCGCGTCGCGGAGCGCGTCGTCGCGGCCTGCGATCCAGCCCGTGCGGAGGCCCGGGAGCCCGTACGTCTTCGAGACGCTCCCGAGCGACACCGCGCGCTCGTAGACGTCGCACGCAGCCGGGAGACGGTCGGCGGGGTCGTGCTCGAGTCGCGGTAGACCTCGTCGCAGAAGAGCACCGCACCCGCCTCGGCGCAGAGCTCGACCACGGCGTCGAGCACCGCCCGGGGCATCTGGAGCCCCGTCGGGTTGTGCGGCGTGTTCACGTAGACGAGCTTCGTCTCGGCGCGAACGAGCTTCCGCAAGGCGTCGAGATCGTGCGCCCAGCCGTCGGCGTACGTTCGGCGCCACTCGTCGACGGTCGCGCCGGTCGAGCGCGCGAGCGCGAGCGCCGACTCGTAGCAGGGGGTCTCGACCACGGCGTGGTCGCCCGGGCCGAGGACGGCGTGCTCGACCGCGAGGATCCCCTCCTCCGCCGCGGCGAGCGCGACCACGGCCTCCGGCGGTGTTCGCTCGTAGACCGCGGCGATGGCGGCGCGGAGCTCGGGCGAGCCGGGCACCTCGGTGTAGCCGAGCCGCATCGTCTCGAGGCGCTCGCGCGCGTCGGGCTCGAGCGCGAGGAGGTCGGATACGGTCACCGACTCGCAGTCGCTCGACGAGAGCATCAATTCGGTCGTGAACTCGTAGCGGTCGTACCAGCGCTCGATGCGGAAGGGCGTCAGCTCCACGGGGGGATCGTCTCAGCTCCGGGGACGTCCGCGGGCACCACGACGGCGGTGGCGCACGATAGGGTCTCGGATCTCGTCCCAAGGAGGCCCGTTGCCGTTCCTCATCGCTGTTGGTGCATTCTTCGCCGCGCTCATCGGCGGCATCGTGCTCTACGTCATCGGGCTCGAGTGGCTCGGCATCGTGATCGCCCTGGCGAGCCTCCCGTGCGCCCTCGCGGCGTGGGTCACCTCGGCAGACCGGCGCATCTGACCGAACACCGGAGGCCTGCGTGACGGGCGAACCCGTCGACGTCGCGATCGTCGGCGGCGGGATGGCCGGCATCTCGGGCGCGCTCGAGGCGCGACGGCGCGGCGCCCGGGTCGTGCTGTTCGACCCAGGCCCGATCGGCGGTACCTGAATCACGCGGGGGTGCATCCCCACGAAGGCCCTGGTCAGGGCCGCCGAGATCGCGCACGACGTCACGCACCGGGCCGAGGAGTTCGGGATCCGCATATCCGGCGCCGAGGTCGACTTCGCCGCCGTGATGGCGCGTGTCCGGCGAGTCATCGACGAAGGGACGGAGTACTACGAGCGCCTCCTCGCAGAGCGCGGCGTCGACCTCGTCCGCCTCCCGGCCCGGTTCGTCGGGCCGAACGAGATCGAGGCGGGGGACCTGCGCATCCGCTTCCGGCACGCGCTGATCGCGACGGGCGCGCGTCCGCGGTCGCTCGACGTCCCGGGCGCGGACACCGTCCCGACGGTCGACAGCGACGACCTCATGCACGTGACCGAGCTTCCCGGCCACCTCGTCTGCGTCGGCGCGGGCGCCGTCTCGCTCGAGTTCGCCCAGGCGTACCGGCGGCTCGGCGCCGACGTGACGATCGTGCAGCGCGGCCCGCATCTCGCCCACGGCGAGGACGAGGAGCTCGGCGACCTGCTGAAGGCGTACCTCGAGGAGGAGGGGATCCGTGTGCTGACCGACTCCGCGGTCGTCCGCCTCGAGCTCGTCGGCGGGCGACCCGCGGTCGTGGGCGCCGGGGGGAATCGCGTCGTCGGCGACCAGGTGCTCCTCGCGGTCGGCCGCGCCCCCGTCGTCGACGGCCTCGGCCTCGACGAGGTCGGCATCGCCCATGGGACGGGCGGGATCGTCACGGACCGCCACCTCCGCACCTCGCTCCCTCACGTCTATTCGGTGGGTGACGCCAACGGCGGGAGGATGTTCACCCACGTCGCGACATACGAGGCGCCGTACGCGATCGCGAACATGCTCGACTCGACGGACGTCGGGCCGGACTACCGCACGATGCCGCGGGCGACGTTCACGGATCCGGTGCTCGCCGCAGTCGGGCTGACAGAGAGCCAGGCGCGCGCCGCTGGTTACGACGTCGAGGTCCGGCGCTCGGACGTCGGGACCCGCGGCAAGGCGCGCGCGATCGGCGACCGCCGCGGGCGCGTGAAGTTCGTGCTCGAGGCGCGGACGGGGGTGATCCTCGGCGTCGGGATCCTCGCCCGCGACGGCGCCGACCTCCTCCCCGGCCCGCAGGTCGCGATGAACGCGCCGGGCGGGACGCTCGCGCCGCTGCTCGCGACGGTGCATACGCACCCGACGATCTCGGAAGCCGTGAAGGTGGCCGCGCGCGGGGGCTGAGCGACGGGTAGGTGAGGAAAGCCGCCGAAGCGCAGCCCCTCCGTGCGGGCGATCGCCGAGGCGAGCGCCGCCGCCGCCTCCGGTGTCGGGACGCCGACACGGCCGAGCACCATGCCGCACTCGACCAGCACGCGGAGCTCCGGCCCGCCGCGCATCGCCGCGGCCAGGCCCGGCAGCAGGCGCTCGTCGTCGACGCTGACGGCCATCGCGGCGCGCTCCGCGAGCGAGCGCGAAGCCGCCGGAGCTTCGCCTCGCCGAGGAGGTTGTACGGGATCAGGATGTCGTCGATCCCCGCGTCGGCCATGATCTCCGCCTCGCCGAGCTTCTGGCAGGTGATGCCGCGCGCGCCGAGCGCGACCTGACGGCGCGCGATCTCGACCGACTTGTGCGTCCTGACGTGCGGCCTGTTCGCGAACCCGACGGCGTCGCAGTGCTGCTGCCACCGCTCGAGGTTCCGCTCGACGCGGTCGAGGTCGACGACGACGGCCGGTGTGTCGCCTCGTCACGAGGCCGCCGGGATCCGCGCGACCACCTCGATCTCGACCCGGATCCCACCCGGGAGACCGGCCTGGACGGTCGTCCGGACGGGGTACGGCTCTGCGAACGCGGCGCGGTAGACCTCGTTGAACGCGTCGAACTCGGCGAGGTCGAGGAGGAAGACGTTCACCTTGAGGACGTCGTCGAGCGTGCAGCCGGCCGCGAGGAGGCATGCGCGCAGGTTCGATAGGACCTGCGTCGTCTGCTCGGCGATCCCGCCGGCGACCAGCGTGCCGCTCTCGTCGAACGCAACCTGGCCGGCGGTGTAGACGAGGTCGCCGCTCACGACGACGGGCGAGTACGGGGCCTTCGGGCGGACGAGGCCGTCCGGGAACAGGGCATCACGCGCCATGGGATCTCCTTTCGGGAAGGCGGGTCAGGCCGCCAGTGTGACCGTCGGCGCGCCGGGCGGCCGGAGGAGGGCGTCCGGCCGCCCGGCGTCGGCACGGCTCCAGGCCCCGAGATCAGGCCGGGAGCCGCTCACCGCTCTCGGGATCGAAGAGGTGGGCCTCGCTGCTCTCGGCGGCGAGACGCACCGGGTCGCCGCGCTCCGGCGCGACGCGGGCGTCCGCGCGGGCGGTGATCCTGGTCTCGGCCCCGTCCACCTCGGCCGAGCAGAAGACGTACGCGTCGGCGCCGAGGACCTCGACGGCCTCGACGCGCGCGGGGATGCCGTCGCCCGAGAGGCGCAGCGCCTCGGGGCGGAGCCCGACGAGCAGCCGCCCGAGGCCGCGTGCTGCCGCAGCCGACGCGGTCTCGTCCGGGAGCGGGAGGCGGACGCCGCCGAGGTCGATCGACCCGTTCGTCCCGAGCGAGACCTCGACGAGGCACATCGCCGGGGAGCCGATGAAGCCCGCGACGAACGCGTTGCCGGGACGCTCGTACAGCTCCCGTGGCGGCGCGCACTGCTGCAGGCGGCCGTCCCGCAGCACCGCAACGCGGCTGCCGAGCGTCATCGCCTCGGACTGGTCGTGCGTCACGTAGACGGTCGTCACGCCGAGCCGTGCCTGGAGGTCGGCGATGTCCGCCCGCATCTGCACGCGGAGCTTTGCGTCGAGGTTCGAGAGCGGCTCGTCCATGAGGTACGCCGTCGGCGAACGCACGATCGCGCGGCCCATCGCGACCCGCTGCCGCTGGCCGCCCGAGAGCTGACCGGGCTTGCGCTCGAGGAGGTCGGTGAGGCCGAGCAGATCAGCCACCTCCCGGACACGGAGATCTCGCTCGCTCCGCTTGAGCCGCCGTGCCATCTTGAGTGGGAAGGCGATGTTCTGGGCGACCGTGAGGTAGGGGTAGAGCGCATAGCTCTGAAACACCATCGCGACGTCGCGATCCCGGGGCCGAACGTACGTGACGTCGCGGTCCCCGATCCAGATCCCGCCCTCGTCGACCTCCTCGAGCCCCGCGAGCATCCGGAGCGCGGTCGATTTGCCGGATCCGGACGGGCCGACGAGCACCATCAGCTCTCCGTCCGCGATGTGGAGGTCGAGCGCGTCGACCGCCGGCGCGTCGGTGCCCGGGTAGATGCGCGTCGCGCGCTCGAAGCGGATGTCAGCCACGCCGGGCCTCCACGCCGACCGGACGGGCAGGCTCGAGGTCGTCGTCGGCGTCCGCGGCGGCGATCAGCTCGCGCCGCGCACGCTCCTTGGCGCGGTCGTCGGCGCCGAGCCAGTCGAGCCCGAGAAGCGCGGCGCCGACGACGGGCGGCGCGTCGGTCGTGTGCACCGTGATCGCCGGGCCCACCTCGGCCAGTCCGGCGACGATCGCCGCCTGGAGCCGCTGGTCGCCCGCCCGGAGCAGGCCTCCGCCGAGGACGACCTCGACGGGCTCCTGGTCGAGGCCGAGTCGCGTGAGCGCGACGCGCGCGAGCGCGACGACCTCGTCGGCCAGCCGCTCGACGATCGCCGCCGCCGCCGGGTCGTGCGCGGCCTCCGCGAAGACGACCGGCGCGAGCTCGATCAGGCGCCGGTGCGAGATCCGCCCGCCGTGCATCTCCTCCGCGACGCGCCGTGGCGAGCCGAGCCCGAAGTGGCGCGGCACCGCCTGCTCGAGGCTCGTCCGCGCACCGCGGCCGTCCTCGCTCCGCGCCGCGGCGAAGAGCGCCTCGGAGCCGACGTCGTAGCCGCCGCCCCAGTCGCCGGTGATCGCGCCGAGCGCGGGGAAGCGCACCTGGGCGCCGTCGGGGGCGACGCCGACACCGTTGATCCCGGCGCCGCAGACGACGGCCACGCCCCAGCCGCGCTCGGTGCCGGCGCGGAGGAGCGCAAGCGTGTCGTTCCCGACGACGACGTGGCCCGCGAAGCCTCGCGCTTCCAGCTCCATGCGCAGCTCCTCCTCCTCGGACGGGAAGTCGACCCCCGCGAGGAAGACCTGGGCGACCGCCGGCGGCGGGCCGCCGTTCGCGACGACACCGATCGCCTCGTCGCGCAGCCGCTGGAGCAGGTCGACGGACTCGGCCAGCCCGAGGTGGTGTGGCGAGGAGAGCGGGCCGCGGACGTGCGCGAGCAGCGAGCCGTCGCTGCGGACGAGCGCGAGGTCGGTCTTCGAGTTGCCGCCGTCGACTGCGAGGACCACCGGCTCGCTCATCGGGCCGCTCCTGCGAGCGACCGAGGCTCCTCGGCGAGGAGGCTCCCGAGCAGCTCGCCCGAGAGCTCGTCCTGCCCGATCAGCGGGTGCGTAAGGAGCGCTTTCCGTGCCGTGACCCGGTCGCGCGTCACCGCCGCCTCGGCTGTCAGCCGCTCGTACGCCGCGACGTGCTGGACGAGCCCGAGAAGCTCGGGCGCGAGCGGCGCCTGCGGGAGCGGCTCGGCGCCGGCCGCCCCGATCCGCGCGGGAAGCTCGACGATGTCGTCGTCCTGCAGCCCCTGGACGACGCCGTGGTTCCGCACGTCGACGACCTGCACGTCGCCGGTCCCGGCCGAGAGCGACGCGATGAGCGCGGTCGCCGCCTCGCTGTAGAACGCCCCGCCCCGCTGCTCGAGCAGCACCGGTTTCTCGGCGACCTCGGCGTCGCGGTAGATCTCGAGCAGGCGCGCCTCGATCTCGGCCACCGCCGCGGCCCGCGGGACGCCCTCGCGCTGCTCCGCGAGGACAGCGTCGTGGGCGTAGAAGTAGCGAAGGTAGGAGGACGGGATCGCGCCGAGCTCCTCGAGGAGCCGGAGCGGAAGCCCTGCATGGGCGGCGAGCTCGTTGCCGTGCCCCTCGAGCAGGTCGGGCAGCGAATCGCCGCCGTCGACGAGGACGCGCCGGACCCACGTGAGGTGGTTGAGCCCGACGTGGTCGACGAGGACGCGCTCGGGCGCGATTCCGAGCAGCCGGGCGATCTCGCGCTGCACGGTGATCGCGACGTTGCAGAGCCCGATCGCGCGGTGCCCGGCGTCGAGCAGCGAGCGCGTGACGATCCCGACGGGGTTCGTGAAGTCGACGATCCATGCCTCCGGCGCGGCGAGGGCGCGGACGCGGTCGGCGATCTCGAGCACGACCGGCACGGTGCGCATCGCCTTCGCGAACCCGCCCGCGCCGGTTGTCTCCTGGCCGATGCAGCCGCAGGCGAGCGGGATCGTCTCGTCGCGCAGCCGCGCCGCCTGGCCGCCGACCCGGAGCTGGAGGAGGACGAACGAGGCGTCGGTCACCGCCGCGTCCAGGTCGTCGGTGACGGTCAGCGTCCCGCCGAACCCCTGCCGCTCGAGCATCCGGGCCGCCATCTCCCCGACAACCGTTCGTCGCTCGCGGTCGATGTCGTGAAGGACGAGCTCGTCGACGGGAACGCGGTCGCGCTCGCGCGAGAGCCCGGACACGAGCTCCGGCGTGTACGTCGATCCGCCCCCGACCACCGCGAGCTTCATCCCTTCACTCCCGTCAGCGTCACGCCCTCGACGAACGCCTTCTGGGCAAGGAAGAATACGACGACGACCGGCAACATCACGAGGACGGTCGCCGCCATCGTCAGGTTCCACTGCACCTGGTGCAGCGAGCGGAACTGCGAGAGCCCGATCGAGGTGACCCAGTTCGACGGGTTCTCGCTCAGGTACAGGAGCGGCAGGAAGTAGTCGTTCCACGTGTAGAGGACCGAGAACAGCGCCACCGCCGCGATCGCCGGCTTGCCGAGGCGCAGCACGACGCGCGTGAGCACCCGGAGCTCGCCGCAGCCGTCGACGCGCGCGGCGTCGAGGTACTCGGTCGGGATCGTGAGGAAGAACTGGCGGAGCAGGAAGATCGCGAACGCGTCGCCGAACCAGTTCGGGATGATCAGCGGCCACAGTCCGCCGACGAGGCCGAGCTTCGCCCACATCACGTAGAGCGGCACGACCGTCACCTGCGGCGGCAGCATCAGCGCGACGAGCACGACCATGAACGCGACGTCGCGGCCGCGCCAGCGCAGGCACGCGAACGCGTAGGCGACGGGAATGCTCGAGAGCAAGAGGCCGATCGTCGCCAGCGTCGCGTAGATGAACGAGTTCAGGGCCCAGCGCCAGAGCGGCGCGTCGCGGAACACGTCGAGGAAGTTCTCCCAGCGGAAGGGCTGTGGCCAGATGTCCGCCGACAGCGCCTGGCGGTTCGTCATCAGCGACGTGAGGACGACGAAGACCACGGGCGCGACGAATGCGATTGCGGCCGCGATCAGGAGGCTGTGGTCGGCAATCGACACGAGCAGCCGGCGGCGACGGACGGCCCGCGGAACGGTCCTCGCGGTCCGGGCGCCCTCGGCGTGGGCGACGGCCGTCACCGGGCCGACCCCTGGTAGTGCACGACGCGGCGCGAGCTCCAGATGAGAACCGCGGTCGCCGCGAAGGCGACGACGAGCAGCAGCATCGCCATCGCCGACGCATAGCCCATGTTGAAGTAGCGGAACCCGTGGTTGTAGACGAGGATCGGGTAGAAGAGGGTCGAGCCCTCCGGGTACCCGATCTCGATCGTGCTGGTGGACCCGCCCTGGACGGCCGAACCGGCAGCGACGCTCGCTGCGACGTGCGCCTGGGTGAAGTACTGGAGCGCGCCGATCACGCCGAGCACGACGGCGAAGAGGATCACGGGGCTGATCGTCGGCAGCGTGACCCAGCGCATCCGCTGAAGCGCGTTCGCCCCGTCCAGCTCGGCCGACTCGTAGAGATGCCGCGGCACGTCGAGGACCGCAGCGAGGAAGATGATCATCGTCGTGCCGACGCCCCACAGGCCGAGCAGCACGAGGGACGGCTTCGACCAGCCCGGGTCGTTGAACCACAGCGGGCCCTCGATCCCGAGCCAGCCCAGGATGACGTTCACGGGGCCGGTCGCCGGGTTGAGGAGGTAGACGAACCCGAGCGTCGCCGCCACGGGGGGGACGAGCGCCGGGAGGTAGAAGACCGTCCGGAAGACGCCCGCTCCCGTCCGGGCACGCGTCAGGAGCATCGCGATGCCGAACGCGAAGAGGACGGTGAGGGGCACCGCGATGACGATCAGCCAGAGGGTGTTGTAGACCGCCGGCCAGATCTGCGGGTCGTCGTGGAACAGGTAGCGGTAGTTCGCGAGCCCGACCCAGCGCGCAGGCGTCAGCAGGTCGTAGTGGTGGAGCGAGAGCCAGGCGCTCATCACGAGCGGGTAGCCGAAGAAGACCGAGAAGCCGACGAGCCAGGGCGCCATGAAGGCGAGCACGGTCAGGCGCCGGCGGCGCGTGGCGCCGCGCCTGGCTCGTCGGCGGTCGGCCGCGACCGCGGCGGGCACCGCCTCGGTCGCGGCCGTCGTCACGTCTAGGGCACCCCGCCGCCGGACTGCTTGAGCTTGGCGTCGATCTGCCTGTCGACCTCGGCGAGGCCGGCCCGCAGGTCCTTCACCTTCCCGGCCTGCCACTTCGCGAGGAAGCTCGTGAAGGTCTCGAGGTGCGCCGAGCCGAGCGGAGTCACGGGGATCGTCGCCGAGTGCGGATTGACGAAGATGTTCGCGAACGTCGCGAAGTTCGGGTCGCGCTTGAGCTCCGGCGACTTCGCCGCAGCCGCGGTCGACGGCACGTTGCGGATCCCGTTCGAGAACATCGCCAGGGCGTGCGTGTTCGTCGTCAGGTACTTCACGAGATTCCACGCGGCGTCCTGGTTCTTGCCGCCCTTCGGGATGCCGATGATCGTTCCGTTGATGTAACCGGACCCGTAGAGGCTCTTGCTGCCGACGGGCATCGCGGCGGTCCCGTAAGAGAGTCCCTTGTGGTCTGCGGCGAGGAAGGCGACGCGCCACTCGCCGTCGATCATCATCGCGAGCTTCCCGCGGCCGAACGCGTGCGGCGCCGACCACTCGTCACCCGCGCCCGTCTGCCACTTCACGAGCTTGTCGTGCCCGTAGTAGTCGACGAGGCTCTTCTGCCAGCGGAGAAGCTTCTGCCAGGCCGGGTCCTCGGAGAGCGCCGACCGGCCGGCGGGGTCGAAGTACTTGGCCCCGACGAGCGGCTGGTAGGCGCCGATCGAGTTCTGGTAGAAGCCGATGAACGGGTCGTAGCCGACGACGTCGAGCGACCCGTCGGCCTTCCGCGTCGTCAGCTTCTTCGCGTAGGCGGTGAGCTCGTCGAGCGTCCGCGGGGGCCGCGTCAGCCCGGCCTTCTTGAAGAGCGCCTTGTTGTAGTAGAAGCCGTAGGCGTCCGCGAGCAGCGGCAGGGCGCACTGCTTCCCGCCGTACTGCGTGTAGTACCGCGTCGTCGCCGGGAAGATGCTCATGTTGATCCTGTCGCGCTTGAGGAGCGGCGCGAGGTCGATCCAGCCACCCGACGGGCAGTACACGCCGACATTCTGCGACGTGAACGAGCTCACCACGTCGGGCACGTTCCCGGAGCGGAGGGCGGCGGTGATCTTGTCGTCGTTGATCGAGCCGACGACCTTCACGGTGACGTCCGGGTTCTTTGCGTCGTACTCGGCCACGACCTTCTTGAACTCGCTCAGCTCCCGTGCGCTCCAGCCGACCCAGATGGTCAGGTTCGTCGCGGTCGCACGGTCGCTCGCGGCGGGTGAGCCGGCCGCGCCGATCGCCGCGGTGAGCACGAGACCTGCGAGAGCGACGACGATCGCCGCTTTGCGTCTCATCGGGACCTCCTCCTTGGACGGTCGCTCTGAACTCTTCCCCGGCGAGTATTCGTCGAGGTTAGGAAACTTTACGAATCAGCACCCTAGACTTCACGCGGCGGCGGAGTCAAGCACCTCGATGGTGTCAGCACGGATGGTTAGGATTCCATCCGAGAGCAGCCATGCATCCACCGACCCGCGTCTCCGCCCCGGCCCTCCCACCGCTCCTCAAGCACCTCAACGAGCGGACCGTGCTCGAGGCCATTCGCGCGGGCGCGCCCATCTCGCGCGCAGAGATCTCGCGCCGCGCCGGCATCTCCAAGCCGACGGTGTCCCTCGCGCTCCAGTCGCTCCTCGGGGCGGGCCTCGTCCGCGAGGCGACGAGCGAGCCGGCCGGCCCCCGCTACGGCGCCGTCTTCTTCGAGCCGGTGCCCGAGGCCGCGCTCGTGCTCGGGCTCGACGTCGGCGGCCGGTTCCTCCGCGGCGCGATCTGCGACCTGCGCGGAGACACGCGGGCGCGACTCGACGTCGAGATCGACGGGAGCGACGCGGAGCGCGTCCTCGACCAGATCACCGGCCTGCGTGAGCGCCTCGTCGCGGCGTCGGCGCTCGACGGCTCGCTCCTGAACGGGGCGGTCGTCGGCGTCCCGGGCGTCGTCGACGCCGAGCGCCGCGGGATCGCGCTCGCGACGAGCGTCGCGGGGCTCGAGGGCGACGCGTTCGGCGCCGACCTCGAGCGGCGGCTCGGGCTGTCGGTCACGCTCGAGAACGACGTCAACCTCGCGGCTCTCGGAGAGCACTGGCAGGGCGTCGCGCGCGGGGTCGACGACTTTCTCTTCCTCTCGATCGGGACGGGCATGGGCGCCGG
This sequence comes from uncultured Actinomycetes bacterium, assembly GCA_963706915.1. Classification (GTDB taxonomy): domain Bacteria; phylum Actinomycetota; class Thermoleophilia; order Gaiellales; family Gaiellaceae; genus Gaiella. The sequence continues at coordinate 49,596 of CAVPOH010000001.1, read as the reverse complement.
CCTCGTGCTGCGCGGCGAGCTCCATCGCGGGCACAACGGCGCGGCCGGAGAGGTCGACTTCGCGCTCGTCGGGCTCGCGCAGGACGTCGACCCCTGCGCGGGGGCGGCGTCGGCGTTCGCCGCACAGCGCGCCGCGGAGCGCGGCGGTGTGACCGTGCTCGCGCCGCCGTACGACGCGCGGGAGATCTTCGCCGCGGCGCGCGCGGGCGACGACCTCGCCCGGGACGTCGTCGACGAGGTCGCGCGCCGGATCGCGCTGCACATCGTCCCGGTCGCCGCGGTCACCGACGTCTCGCTCGTCGTGCTCGGCGGCGGGCTCGGCGCCAACGGCGACCTGCTCCTCGAGCCCGTGCGGGCGCGGCTCGAGAGCTGGATCCCGTATCCGCCGCGCGTCGAGGTCTCCGCGCTCGGCGAGGCGGCAGTGTTGACCGGCGCGCTCGCCTCCGGGCTGCGCCACGCGCTCGACGACGTCGTCGAGCGACGGGCTGCCTAGGAGGGGTGGGCGAAACAGGCACGGTGTCCCCAGGCAGCGCCCGGATCGTCGTGATGCAGCGTCCTCGGTCGCGTCGATATCAACGGATATGGACGCTCCCTGCGTCCTCGACTCACAACGAGCGGCGGCACCCTGAACGCGAGTACCTGTTCCGCCGAGCGCCCTCCTAGACGGCGACCGCCGCGGCCTCGCCGTGGGCGACGGCCTCCGCGTCACGGCGGCGGACCAGCACCATGAGCAGCAGTCCGCCGGCGGCGAGGAGGATCGCGCTCGCGAGCCAGGTGACGTGGAACCCGCTGACGAGCGCCTCCGCCCGCTCCGCCCCGGACGGCTGCGGCCCGTAGGACGCAAGCTCGTCCTCGGTCCGGTTCGTCGCGAGCGTCGTCAGGAGCGCGAGCCCGAGCGCGCCGCCGATCTGCTGCGCCGTGTTGAACAGACCGGACGCGAGCCCCGCGTCGTCGACGGGGACGCCGCTCGTCGCGATCAGCGTGATCGGCACGAACACGAGCCCCATGCCGACCGACGTCAGCATGATCCCGGGGAGCAGGTCGGTGACGTACGAGGAGTCCGGCGTCAGCCGCAGGAAGAGGAGCAGGCCGAGCGCGCCGAGCGCGGCGCCGATGAGCGGCACCTCGCGGGCGCCGAGCGCCGGGACGAGCTTCTGCGAGAGCCCGGCGCCGATGATCACGCCCGCGGTGAACGGCACGAACGCGAAACCGGCCTCGAGGGGCGAGAAGCCGAGCACACGCTGCACGTAGAGCGTGTTGAAGAAGAACATCGAGAAGAGCCCCGCCGCGACGACGAACATCGCGGCGTTCGCGCCGCGGACGGTCCGCACCGAGAAGATCGACAGGCGGACGAGCGGCTCCGCGGAGCGGCGCTCGATCAGCACGAACGATACGAGCAGCACGGCCGCGAGGGCGAGAAAGCCGAGCACCTCGCCCGAGCCCCAGCCCGACTCGGCGGACCGCACGATGCCGTAGACGAGCGCGATCAGGCCGCCGGTCACGGCCACGGCGCCGGCCACGTCGAAGCTCTTGTGCACGTGCTCGTCCTTCGACTCGGGCACGTACCGGAGCGAGACGAGGAACGCCGCGATCCCGACCGGCACGTTGACGAAGAAGATCCAGGGCCACGAGAGCGTCTCGACGAGGAGCCCGCCGAGCACGAGGCCGACCGCGCCGCCGCCGACCGCGATCGCCGCCCAGACGCCGAGCGCCTTCGTCCGCTCCGCGCCCTCCCTGAAGGTGGTCGTCACGATCGAGAGGGCGGCCGGCGACACGAGCGCGGCGCCGAGCCCCTGGAGCCCGCGCGAGAGGATCAGCCACGTCTCGCCGTTCGCGAGCGCGCAGAGCAGCGAGGCGGCCGTGAACAGCACGAGCCCGGCGAGGAAGATCCGCTTGCGCCCGATCAGGTCGCCTGCGCGACCGCCGAGCAGGAGGAACCCGCCGAACAGCAGCGCGTACGCGTTGACGACCCACTGGAGGCCCGACTCGGACATCTTGAGATCGGCCTGGATCGACGGAAGCGCGACGTTCACGATCGTCGCGTCGAGCACGACCATGAACTGCGCGAGGCAGACGAGGACCAGGACGAGCCAGGGGTTGACGCCGTGGTCGCGCGGGTTCACGCGGCCGAGGCTACATGCGCGTCGCCAGCGACGGGTTCGGGTACCCGCACCGACGGCGTTCGGGGTGGACGAGCCCGGGCGGGCCTAGTCCGAGCGCTCGATCAGCTCGATCCGGTAGTCGTCGGGATCGCGCACGAAGCAGATCCGCGAGCCGCCCTCGGTCACCTGGTACGGCGGCCGCTCCGGCTCGATGCCGTACCCGTCCTTCAGGGCCGCGAGCGTCCCGTCGAGGTCGTCGACGCCGACGGCGATGTGCCCGTACCCGGTGCCCATCTCGTACGTGCGGCCGTCGTGGTTGTAGGTGAGCTCGAGGACGTTCTCGGCGTCGCCCAGCGAGAAGAAGTAGTTCGTCGCCTCGAGCTCGCCGCCGCGGACGATGTCCATGTCCCGTGAGAAGCGGAACCCGAGCGCCTCGTAGAAGCCGCGGCTGCGCTCCGGATCGGTGATGCGAACCATGGTGTGGAGGAAAGTTGCCATGGCGGCATCGTAGGCGCGCGACCGGGCGCGGGTGCGGCATCGCCACGATCTCGGCCGCGACGGCGCGCCGCGCTTGCGCGGACCGGGGCCCGGGTGCGACGCGAAGGCGATGTGTTACGATATATCGCGATATGCCAAACGATACGAAGGAGATGCACGTGACGGCATTTGCGATGGGCGGTCGCCCGTTTCGCCTCCACGACGGCATCCGCCACATGAGCGGCGGCCGCCACGGCCGGCGGCGCCACCGCCACTACGGCCAGGGCTACGCCTTCGGCCGGCGCGCAGGGCGTGGCGACATCCGCGCCGCGATCCTCGCGCTGCTCGCCGAGCAGCCCATGCACGGCTACCAGATCATCCAGGAGCTCAGCGAGCGAACCGGAGGCGTCTGGCGGCCGAGCCCCGGGTCCGTCTACCCGACGCTCCAGCAACTCGAGGACGAGGACCTCGTCCGCGAGACCGCGTCCGAGTCGGGCAAGCGGGTCTACGAGCTGACCGACGCCGGCCGCGAGCATGCGGCCCAGAGCCCCGCGCCATGGAGCGCCGTCGCCGGTGAGAGCGAGGATGCGCTCGTCGCGCTCCACGAGCTCGCGCACCAGGTGATCGCGGCGACACGGCAGGTCGCGCACGCGGGCACGGCCGCGCAGCTCGAGGCAGCGCAGACGGTGCTGCGCGATGCGCGGCGCAGCCTGTACCGGATCCTCTCCGAGGACGAGCCCGAGGCGTAGCGCGGGGCGGCGTGCGGGGAGCCGCGACAGCTCCCCGCAGCGCGCCCTCAGCCCGTCTGCACGCCCATCGTGATCCGCCCGACGTAGCCGCTCCCGTTGCGTGCGAGCTTCAGCATCGAGCGGCTGCCGCCGTTCCTGAAGATCGCGTCCGACGCGTTGCGCGTCGTTCGACCGGGCCGGCGGTTGTAGGGCGCCCGACGATAGACCGCATCGGTGAGCGTGTCCGCGAAGTACAGCTGTCCCGTATGCAGGACGTCCCCGCCGAGGTGGACCTGCACGTGGATGTGCACGGTGCGCCCCGCGTACCAGCCGGGGTAGATCGTCTGGAACAGCGCCAGGCCCGTGCGATCGGTGCGCTGGATGCCGCGCATGAAGGTCTCGCCCTCGGTGCCCTCCTGCGCGAAGCCGGAGTACGTGCCGGCAGCGTCGCAATGCCAGATGTCAACGGCAGCTCCCCGAATCGGCTTGCAGTTGGAGACGTCGACGACCGTCGTCCGGAGCTGGAGGGCGACGCCTTGCCGGCCCTCGCGGACGTCGCGCCGCACCTTGTCGCCGTCGAGGAAGTACGGACCTTCCGTCTGCTCGGGTGAGAGGACGCAGCTGACGAGGCCGGCGGCGACCGCCGCGGGACCGGCGCCGGCCCCTGACGCGTCGTCAGCGGACTCGAGCTTCCACGCCGTCGCCCCGAGCGCTCCGGCGGCGAGGCCGCCGATGCGAAGGAGGGAGCCGCGACGCGTCAGCGCCGCAGCCCGCTCGTCGGTGTTCGTATGTTCGTCCATCCGCCCATACTGCACCCCGAGCTTCAGAGGGCGTTCAGAGCGGGCGAAGGGCTCCGACAGAGAACGAGTCGGCCGTGGCCGGGAGGCGCTCGCCCCCGGCCACGGCCGGGGGCCTAGATCGAGTGCCTCGAGCGGAAGAGTCCGTCGGGATCGAGCTCTGCGTGGACCGCCGCAAGCCGCTCGTAGGCGCCGCCGGGATAGAAGTCGTTCGGGTCGACATCGCTCTCGGTGAAGTTGAAGTAGGTGCTGCCCGAGAGCCACGGCTCGGCGGCGGCCCGGAGGTCGCCGATCCGCTCCTCGATCGCGGCGCCTGTGACATGCCCCATCGGTACGCCGACCGAGAACATCGCGTAGGACGCCTCGAGGTGCGAGAGCACGCCGCCGTTCGGGTCGGGCCGGCCGAGCGCGCCGTCGAGGTGGCGGACCTCCACGGAGATGAGCGGCGCCGTGCCGTCCATGCGCGCCGCCTCGGCGATCGCCTCTGCACCGCGCGCGTCGAGCGAGTCGAGCAGCCAGCCGTTCGAGACTCCCGGCACCGGTGCGGGCGGATCCTGGTGCAGCTCCGTGAGCGCGCGCGCCGGGACGGTCGCGAAGGTGTCGATCTCCGGCTCGAGGGCGAGCAGCGGGGCGAGGAGCTCACGGCCCGACGCCTCGTCCCCCTGGTACGCGGCCTCGACGACCACGACCTGGCGCCCTCGGAGAATCTCCGGGATGTCGGGGATCGGCGGAAGCTGGAGCATGCGGCCGACGGAGGTGACCTCCTCCGGGACGTCGCGGGTCCACTCGGCCCAGGCGCCGAGCACCTCGCCGGCGCGCTCCATCGGCCAGATCAGCCAGCCGGCGTACGCCTCGGTGACGGGGTAGAGGGCGACCTCGACCTCGGTGACGACGCCGAAGCTGCCGCCGCCGCCCCGGAGCGCCCAGAAGAGGTCCCGGTTGGTCTCCGGGTCGGCGCGGACGACCTCGCCCTCGGCGGTGACGACCTGGGCCGACAGGACGCTCGAGGACGAGAGCCCGTGCGTCCGCGCGAGCCAGCCGATGCCGCCGCCGAGCGAGTAGCCGACGACGCCGACGTCCTGTGACGAGCCATGGAGCGCGGTCAGGCCGTGCTCGATCGCGGCGTCGACGACGTCGATCCAGATCGTGCCCGCGGCGACCCGGGCGACCCGGGCCTCGGCGTCGATCTCGACGCCGGTCATCCGGGCCATGTTCACGAGGAGCGTGCCGTCGAGCAGGTCGTGGCGCGCGCCGTGACCGGTGCCCTGGACGGCGACGCGGAGCCCGACGGTCCGCGCGTAGTCGACCGCGGCGACGACGTCGTCGACGGTCTCGGGAAGGGCGACCGCCGCAGGCCGCTGGTCGACAGCGAGGTTCCAGGCACGCCGCGCCTCGTCCCAGCCGGGATCCCCGGGGAAGCTGAGGATGGCGGGCGAGGCTGCGGTGCGTCGTGCGTTTCCGGTGTCGATGAGCTGAGGCATGTCCGATTGAGCTCCCTGGGATTGCGTGGTCTCTTGCGGCCAGCATCCCGGCCCGGCACGTCGATCTCGGTGCGGTTCTCCGAACCGGCCCAAGGGGTCGACCGGCATCTTGGAGTGCGGTTCAGGCCTCGCGGACGAGCGACTCCGCGGCGTCCGCGGCGAGGGACGCCGCGTCCCGCAGCGCGATCTCGGCCGAGCCCGCGCGCTCGAGCAGCGACCGCCAGGGCACGTCCGGCGGGAGGCGTCCAGGCTCGACGTCGCCCGCGACGACTCCCACCGGCGTCTCCAGCTCACGCGCCTCCTGCAGCACGTGCCCCACGACCTTGCCCGCCAACGACGTCGCGTCGAGCCGCCCCTCTCCCGTGATCGTGAAGGAGGCGCCCGAGAGCGCCTCGCGGAGCCCGACCACGTCGGCGACGAGCGCGGCGCCGGGGACGAGACGTGCGCCGGCGGCAGCGAGCCCGCCGGCCAGCCCGCCCGCCGCGCCCGAGCCGGGGAGCCCGCGCACGTCGGCGCCGAGCTCCGCCCGGTAGCGCTCGGCGAGCGCCTCGAGGCGTCGCTCGAGCTCCGCGACGACGACGTCGTCCGCGCCCTTCTGCGGCCCGTAGATCCGGGCCGCGTCGACGAACGTCGTGGTGACGTCGCAGGCGACCGCGACGTCGGCGCCGCGGAGATCGAACTCGAGCGCCTCGAGCGCCCCGAGACCCCCGTCGGTCGTCGCCGAACCTCCCACCGCGACGATGATCCGCGCGGCGCCGTCGTCGAGTGCTGCCCGAATCAGCTGGCCGGTGCCGGAGGTCGTCGCCGCGACCGGGTCGTTCCGACCCGCGACGAGCGCGAGACCGCTGGCGCGCGCCATCTCGACCACGGCCATGTCGTCGCGCATCCCCCACTCCGCATGGACGGGCTGCCCGAGCGGGCCGGTCACGCGCGCGCGTCGACGGTCGGACGCGGACGGGCAGAGCGCGTCGAGCGTCCCTTCGCCGCCGTCGGCGAGCGGCAGACGGATCGCCGGCCGTCCCGTCCGCTCGACGCCGGTCGCAAGTGCCTCCGCAGCCTCGAGCGCGGTGAGGCTGCCACGGAACTTGTCGGGACAGCAGACGACGGGGCGGTCGGTCACGGTCGCCGAGCATACGAGGCGTCCGTGTCAAGCCGACGTTGACACCAGCGCGTCTGTCAACTACAAGTTGACACATGGACCTGCAAGAGCTGATCGCGCAGGCCGAGCGGCAGACCGCGAGCGACGACCCCCTCGCCCGGGTCGCCGCGGCCCGTGACCTCTGCGCGGAGATCGTCCTGCTCGGCGATCAGGTGGTCGACCACTTCGTCGACGCGGCCCGTCGTGAGGGATGCTCGTGGGCGCAGATCGGGTCCGTCCTCGGCGTCAGCCGCCAGGGCGCGCAGCAGCGGTACGGCGGGCTCTTGCGGCGCGTGCCACTCGTCGGACGCCACGGCCCGTCCCCGGTAACGCGATTCGGGCCCGACGCCCGGCGCGCCGTCGTCGAGGCACAAGCGGCCGCACGGGCGATGGCCCACGACCACGTCGACACCGAGCACCTGCTGCTGGGCGTCCTCTCCGCCGAGCCCGACGCGAAAGGCATGGCCGTGCTCACCGAGTGCGGGCTCGACCGGGACAGCGTCGAGTGCGAGGTCACGGCAATCGTCGGCCGTGGCAGCGAGGCACCCGGTCGCCACGTCCCCTTCTCACCGGGCGCGAAGAAGGCGCTCGAGCTCTCGCTGCGCGAGGCGCTCACCCTCCGCGCACAGCAGATCGGGACGGAGCACCTGCTCTTGGCGCTCGTGCGCGAGCGGAGGGGCGTCGCGGCCCGGGTGCTCGCCGAGCACGGCGTCGACCGTGACCGCGTTCGCGTCACGATGCGATCGCTCGCGGACGACGAGGCGCCCGGGGAATGACGAGCCCCACGGATCTCCCGCTCGCCGAGTTCGCGTTCCCGGGGCCGGTTCGCGACGCGCTCGTCGCCGCGATCCTGGCCGGCGAGAAGACCTCCACGACCGGCCTCCACGAGGAATTCGTCCGCGAGGGTGCGCCCGTCGGCTCGGTCGGCGACCGCGAGCTCGTCGTCGACTCCGACGGACGCGGGGTCGCCGTGATCGAGACCACCGAGGTCGAGGTCAAGCGGATGGGTGACGTCGATCTCCCATTCGCGATCGAGGAGGGCGAGGGCTTCGAGACGCTCGAGGACTGGCGCGAGGCCCACGTCCGCTTCTTCACGAGCCCGGAGATGGTCGAGCTCCTCGGGGACCCGCGCGTCCCGATCGACGACGACACGCTCGTCGTCTGCTACCGGTTCCACCTCCTCGAGCGGCTCTAGGCGGGGAGAGAGTCAGGCACGGCCGGACGTCTCGTAGAGCACAACCGGGCGCTCGAAGTCCTCGAGCAAGCGTTCGGGGAGCGCCCGGAGCGCGACTCCGAAGAGGTCGAGGCCGTCGACGACGCTCTCCGACGTCGGCGAGACGAGCACCTGGCCGCCGAGTGCCGCATCGCAGACACGGAGAGCGCGCACGAGGCCGAAGCCGACGTACCTGGAGCGCCATCGCTCGGCTTCTCCCGTATGCACGCCGATGCGGACGCGGGGGCGGCCTTCGTCTGGCCATTCGCACGCACCGAGCTCTGCCATGGCGGAAGCGGCTGCAAGGACGGCGTCGCGCGCGCTCGAGAAAACGCCGATGAACGAGTCCCCGACCATCTCGAACGCGAGGCCCCCTGCCCGTTCACGGCGGTCTGCACGACGCGCTCGTACCGCTCGAGGACGATGCTGTAGCGCTGCATGCCGAGCGATCGGAGCAGAGCCACCGAGCCGACGATGTCCGTGACGAAGAACGTCACGGTGCCGGTCGGGAGGCGGTCCGAGCTCCGAGCGAGCTCGCTCACCGACCGCAGCGGGGGAAACTCCTCACGCAGCCCTGACGAGACGAGCTGGTAGATCCGCTCGGGTCGGTCCAGGTCCTTGAGCACATGCTCCCCGAGATCGCGGAGCTCGAGCCCCGGGTCTCGTCCTCGTCCACGAGTCCAGCCGTGGAGCGGGACAGCAGCACCTGGCCGCCATGGCCGACCGCGCAGATCCTCGCCGCGCGATGAACACCCATGCCGAAATAGCCGCCGTTCCCCAGCTCCGGCTCGGCCGTGTGCATTCCCATCCGTACCGCGACGCATCCACCTTCCGGCCAGCTCTCGCCCTCGTGTGCGCGCTGAGCGGCGACCGCTGCGGCGACTGCGTCCTTCGCCCGGCGCGAAGGCGACGAAGAAGCGCTCGCCCTGTGTGTCGACCTCGTGACCGCGGTAAGCGTCGACTGCGCCCCGGATCAGCTCGCGGTGGCGGAGGAGGACCTCGCCGTAGCGCTGACCCAGATTCCGGAGCACGCGCGTCGAGCCTTCGACGTCGGTGAAGAGAAATGTCACCGTGCCCGCGGGGAGCTCTCGCATCGCCACCGGACGATCGTCTCACCTCGGACGTCGACGGCCAAGCGCCGACGGGTAGCCCGTCGAGCGGTGTGTGTCGCTGGCATCGTGACACGAAGTCGGCACGATCCGGGCACTCACACGCCACATCCGGGGCGCTACGTTGTCCAGCATGGCGACGGTAGCGACACCATGGGGCAAGGCGGAGAGCGTCGAAGCGGTGACCGTGCCACAGCGATCCGGCGACAGGAGGTTCACGACCCGTGTCGAGCTTCTCGAGACGGACGACGGCGAGCGGCTCGTCCGCTTCTCGTACGCGACGGACGGGACGGGCCGACGAGGGCCGGTGACCCTGCGCGAGCGAGACCTCGCGAAGCTTCGCGTGGCGCTCGAGCGGGCGCCTGCGCTCCGCCGCCTCGTTCTCGGCCAGGCGGAAGGTCCTGGTGACGCAGCGGCCTGAGCACTTCGGCGGTGGCCGCCTGGCGCCGCTACGCCGAGTGGCGATCGTGCTTCGGGTCAGCGCGCTGCGCCGAGCGCGACCCGCTCCCGAGCAGCCGCGAGCAGCCCCTCGAGGAGCGGCACGCCTCCCGTGGGCCCGAGCAGCGGGTCGACCGCATGCTCGGGGTGCGGCATCAGGCCGAGGACGTTCCCCTCCTCGTTCGCAACGCCAGCGACGCGGTCGCGCGCACCGTTGACGTCGTCCGCATACCGGAGCACGACCTGCCCTCGGTCGGCGACCTGACTGAAGAGCTCGTCGTCTGCGACCCAGCAGCCCTCGCCGTGCTTCACGGGGATGACGAGCTCTTCGCCGGGCTCTGCGGCGGCTGTGAACGGCGTCGCGGTCGACTCGACGGTGAGCCGGACGTCCGCGCAGAGGAACTCGAGCTGGCGGTTGGGGCGAAGCACGCCCGGCAGCAGCCCTGCCTCGCACAGGATCTGGAAGCCGTTGCAGATCCCGAGGACGGGACCGCCGTCGTCGGCAAAGCGTCGAACGGCGTCCATGACGGGCGCGAAGCGCGCGATCGCGCCGCAACGGAGGTAGTCGCCGTACGAGAAGCCGCCTGGGAGCACGACGCCTCCCGTGCCGTCAGGCAGCGCCGTCTCGGCATGCCACACGGCGAGCGCCTCGGCGCCGAGCAGCTCGAGCGCGAGTCGCGCGTCGCCGTCGTCGTTGGAGCCGGGAAACGTCACGACCGCGACTCGCGGCCGGCGCTCGCTCACGTGTCCTCCACAACGACCTCGAAGCTCTCGATGAGCGGGTTGGCGAGGAGCTCGGCGCACATCCGTTCGACCTCCTCCCGGGCGGCGGCCGGGTCGTCCGCCGGGACATCGAGGTCGACGAGCCGGCCCACGCGGGCGCGGCTGACCGAGAACCCGAGCGTCGCGAGGGATGCATGGACGGCCTCGCCCTGTGGGTCGAGGATCCCGGCCTTGGGCCGGATGAGGACGGTCAGGCGCAGAGCACGACCTCCGGGTCCTCGAGGTACCGGTCGAACGGAATGTCGCTCACCCGCTCGAACGCCTCGACGTACCGCGCCCGGGTCCCGGCGACGACGTCCGCCGGAAGGGCGGGGCCGGGGGGCGTGCGGTCCCATCCGGTCGCGAGACACCAGTCGCGCACGTACTGCTTGTCGAACGACGACGGCGATCCGCCCGGCGCGTACTCCGTCGCGGACCAGTAGCGCGACGAGTCCGGCGTCAGCGCCTCGTCGCCGAGCGTCACGCGCCCGTCGGAGTCGAGCCCGAACTCGAACTTCGTGTCCGCGAGGACGAGACCTCGCGCCCCGACATGGGCCGCACCGAAGCGGTAGAGCGCGATCGCGGCATCACGGGCCGCGCGATACGCATCCCGGCCGCACAGCTCCTCCGCCTCCGGCTCGGTGATGTTGAGGTCGTGACCCTCGACCGCCTTCGTCGCGGGCGTGAGGATCGGCTCGGGCAATCGGTCCGCCTCGACGAGCCCTGCCGGCAACCGGTGCCCGCAGATCGAGCCTGCGTCGCGATACTCGACCCAGCCCGAGCCGGCGAGGTAACCGCGGACGACGAACTCGACCGGCAGCATCTCGAGGCGCCGGCACTCGATCGATCGGCCGTCCTGGCGCGTCCCGACGAGGTGGTTGCCGACGATGTCGCGCGTTCGCTCGAACCAAAAGACGGACAGTCCCGTCAGGACGCGCCCCTTGTCGGGGATCTCGGTCGGAAGCACGACGTCGAACGTCGAGATGCGATCGGAGGCGACGAGGAGCAACTCGTCGTCGCCGAGCGCGTAGATCTCGCGGACCTTTCCGCTGCCGAGGTGAACGGCCTCAGGCATGAACAGGGCCTCGCGCCGCGACGAGCGCTCGCAGCCGGTCGAACACGGTGTCGACGTGCCTCGTATATGCGCCCAGGTCGAAGACGTCGTCCAGCTCGATGCGCGACGAAACCTCGGCGTCGGCGCGTACGAGCTCGCGGAAGTCGAGCTCCTCCTCCCACGCGCGCATCGCGTGGCGCTGCACGAGCCGGTAGGCGGTGTCTCGCGAGAGGCCGCTTTCGACCAGTGCGAGCAGCAGCCGCTGGCTGAAGAACAGGCCGTGGCTCGACTCGAGATTCGCGCGCATGCGGGCCGGACGCACGACGAGACCCTTGACCAGCCAAGCGAAGCGATCGAGGGCGTAGTCGACGGCGAGGAACGAATCCGGCAGCACGATCCGCTCGGCCGACGAGTGCGAGATGTCCCGCTCGTGCCAGAGTGCGACGTTCTCGAGGCCGACGTGCGCGTTCCCCCGGACGACGCGCGCCAGCCCGCAGATCCGCTCGGAGACGATTGGGTTTCGCTTGTGCGGCATCGCGGACGAGCCCTTCTGCCCGCGGCCGAACGGCTCCTCGACCTCGCGCACCTCGGTCCGGGCGAGATGACGGATCTCGACCGCGAATCGCTCGAGCGACGATCCCACGAGCGCGAGCGCCGACAGTAGCTCGGCGTGGCGGTCGCGCTGGAGAATCTGGGTCGAGCTCGGCGCCGGCTCGAGGCCCAGACGCTCGCACGCGATCCGTTCGACCTCGGGGTCGATCGCCGCGTACTGGCCCACCGCGCCGGAGAGCTTGCCCACCCGCAGGCCGTCGAGCGCATGCTCGATCCTCACGCGGTCCCGCTCGAGCGCGAACGCCCAGCCGGCGAGCTTCAGCCCGAATGTCGTCGGCTCCGCATGGACACCGTGCGTGCGGCCCATGCAGAGCGTTTCCCGATGCGCCTCCGCCTGCTCGACGACGACGCGGAACGCGCGCTCGATCCCCTCGAGCACGAGCGCGCCGGCTTCCTGGACGGCGAGCGAGAGCGCGGTGTCGAGGACGTCCGAGGATGTGAGACCGAAGTGGAACCAGCGCCCGTCCTCACCGAGGCCGTCCGCGACTGCGTCGACGAACGCCGCGACGTCGTGGTTCGTCTCGCGTTCGAGCTCGGCGACGCGTTCCGGGGTCGGCGCCTTCGCGGTGGCGGCGATGCGATCGACCGCGTCGGCCGGCACGACGCCAACGGCCGACCAGCCTGCGAGCGCCGCGAGCTCGACGTCCAGCATCCGCGCGAGCCTCGCTTCGTCCGACCAGATCCGAGCCATGGCGGGACGGGAGTAGCGCGAGATCACTACGTCATCCTAGACGCGGCATCTGCCGTCATCCGGCTTCGGCCGGTGACGATGACGGCACGAATTCGGCACGGATCGCGTGCGTTCTGTTGTCAGTCTGGACGATAGAATCGAAAGTGGGTGGTGGGATGGGGTGCCCCAGAGGAATTGCGCAATTTGCGCCCTCTTACCCCTCACCCGCCGCCACGAGCGCGATGTCCTCCCGCCGCCGCGCGCCCGGGATCCGGATCAGGTCGGCTGCGTCGTACGCCCGCAGCCCGCGCGTCGGCGAGCGTCGGCCCGGTCGCGGTGACGCCGAGCAGCCGCCCGCCGTTCGTCACCAGCCGGCCGCCGTCGAGCGCCGTGCCGGCATGGAAGACGAGCGCACCGTTCGCCTCGGCGTCGCCGACACCCTCGATCGGCGTCCCGCGATCGCCCGAGGCCGGGTAGTCGCCCGCGGCCAGCACGACGGTGACCGCCGCTCCCGTCGACACGACCGAGCGCGACCCCCGCCAGCGACCCCTGGGCCGCGCCGGCCAGCGCGGCGAGCGAGGTCGCCGTCGACGAGCGGCAGCACCGACTGCGTCTCCGGGTCGCCGAAGCGGCAGTTGTACTCGAGCACGCGCGGCCCGTCATCCGTGAGCATCAGCCCGGCGAACAGTGTCCCGACGAACGGTGCGCCCCGGCGCGCGAGCTCCGCGAGGATCGGCCGGACGGTCCCGTCGACGACCGCGTCGAGCATCTCGCCGTCGAGCTCGGCGACGGGAGCGAACGAGCCCATGCCACCCGTGTTCGGCCCGGTGTCGCCCTCGTATGCGCGCTTGAAGTCCCGCGCCGGGGCGAGCATGACGACGTCGGCGCCGTCGCACACGGCGAACACGGACACCTCCGGCCCGTCGAGCAGCTCCTCGACGAGGACGTCGTCGCCGAACCCTCGCGCCGCGTCGAGACCCACGCGGAGCTCGTCCTCGGTGCGACACACGATGACCCCTTTGCCAGCAGCGAGGCCGTCCGCCTTCAGCACGCACGGCGCGCGCGGGGTCGAGAGGAGCTTCGCCGTCGGGACGCCCGCGGAAGCCATGACGTCCTTCGCGAATCGCTTCGACCCCTCGATGCGCGCCGCCGCCGCGGACGGCCCGAACACCGGAGATTCCCGAGTGGCGGAGCGCATCCGCGACGCCCGCCACGAGCGGCGCCTCGGGGCCGACGACGACGAGGTCGGCGTCCAGGAAGCGCGCGAGCCCGAGCAGCCCGTCGCCGTCATCCGCCGCGACCGGATGACACGTGGCGAGCGCCGCGATCCCGGGACTTCCCGGCGCCGCGTGGAGCTCGTCGAGCGACGGCGACGACGCGAGCTTCCACGCCAGCGCGTGCTCCCGACCGCCCGAGCCGACGAGGAGGACGCGCACCGTCGAGAGTCTACGAGCCCGTCCGGCGGGCTAGCGGGCGAGCACCGCGTCGCGTGAGGCGCCGGTGCCGACGAGCGTGACCGGAACGTCGAGCGCGTCCGCGACGAAGTCGACGTAGGCGGCCTGCGGCGACCGGAAGCATCGGTCCGGCGAGCTCCTCGCGCCACCCCGCGAGCACGTCGAAGACGGGCTCGCAGTGGTGGAAGTCGGACTGGTGCGCAGGGAAGTCCTCTGTCTCGCTCCCGTCGGGGAGGCGATACCGGACGCAGACCGGAAGCTCGTCGAACTCCGACAGGACGTCGAGCTTGGTCAGCGCGAGCGACGTGATCCCGTTCACGCGCACGGCGAACCGCAGCGCCACGAGGTCGAGCCAGCCGCAACGCCGCTCGCGCCCGGTGACGGTGCCGAACTCGCCGCCGAGCTCGCGGACGCGCGTCCTGGGCGGGCCCGGCGATCTCGCTCGGGAACGGCCCTTCGCCGACGCGCGTCACGTACGCCTTCGAGACGCCCACGACCTCGTCGATCCGCTGCGGCCCGATGCCGAAGCTGACCGCGGCGCCGGCCGCGATCGGGCTCGAGGACGTGACGAACGGATACGTGCCGTGATCGAGGTCGAGAAGCGTCCCTTGCGCGCCCTCGAAGAGCACCTTGCGACCCGTCGCGGAGCGCCCGATCGACGAGCAGCGACGTGTCGGCGACGTACGGCGCGAGTCGCTCCGCATGCCCGAGCGTGAGCTCGACGACCTCGCCGACGTCGAACGGCTCGATTCCGTAGACGCGCTCGAGCCAGACGTTCTTCTCGCCGGCCGCGAGCTCGACCTTCTCCCGCAGGATCTTCGGGTCGAGGAGATCCTGGACGCGGATGCCGATCCTCGTCGCCTTGTCCGCGTACGCAGGCCCGATCCCACGACGCGTCGTGCCGATCTGCAACTTCCCGAGCCGCCGCTCGCGCGCCCCGTCGAGCGCGACGTGCCAGGGCATGATCAGGTGCGCGTTGCCCGAGACGAAGACGAGGCCGTCGGTCCGGTGGCCCCGACCCTCGAGTTCCTCGAGCTCGTCGATCAGCACCTGTGGGTCGACGACGCAGCCGGCGCCGATCGCGCTGGCCACGCCGCCGACGATCCCCGACGGGATAGCGCGGATCTTGTACGTCTCGCCGTCGACGACGATCGTGTGGCCCGCGTTCGGGCCGCCCTGGTAGCGGCAGACGAGGTCCGACTCCTGCGCGAGCAGGTCGACGATCTTCCCCTTCCCCTCGTCACCCCACTGCGCGCCGACGATCACGGTCGCAGGCACGTGCGCCATTCTCGCACGCGGCGCGGAGTGTGAGGCAGCATGACCGCGTGATCGACGTCCGGCTCGCGCACACGTCGTCACTCGAACCTACGACCCTCGATGCGATCCGACGCCTCGTCGAGGGCGCATTCGACGGCCACTTCGACGAGACCGACTGGGAGCACACCCTCGGCGGCCTGCACGCGCTCGTCGCCGAGGACGACACGATCGTCGCGCACGGGGCCGTCGTGCAACGCCGGCTCCTCCATGGCGACCGCGCGCTCCGGACCGGCTACGTCGAAGGGGTTGCCGTCCGCGCCGACCGACGCCGCCGCGGCTACGGCCGCGCGGTGATGAGCAGCCTCGACGGCGTGATCAGCGCGGCGTACGAGCTGGGCGCGCTGTCGGCGGCCGACGTCGATGCCGCCGGTCTCTACCGCTCGCTCGGGTGGCGATGCTGGGAGGGCCGGACGTGGGTGATCGCACCCGACGGGCTCCGGCGCACGCCGGACGACGACAGGTCGACGTACGTGCTGCCGCTCGGCGCCGAGCTCCACGTCGCCGGAGACCTCGCCTGCGACTGGCGGGACGGCGACGTCTGGTGAGCCGTCCCACGGCGAGACCGCCCGACGAGCCCTGGTCGCGGATACTGGACGCGTGTATTCGTGGCCACTGAAGCCGTTCGACCGGCGACACCCGGTACGCGGCTATTTCAACGATCCACGGATCTCCGGCTCGTCGAGGGCGTTCCACTTCGGCATCGACATCGCCGCTCCGAACGGCACGCCCGTGTACGCCGTGCGAGGTGGCGTCGTCCATCACGAGGGACGGCGGTCGCTCTCGGTCGTGGCCGGCGACGTCCACTTCGGCTACTGGCACGTCATCCCGGCCGTCGCTCATCGAACGCGGGTCGAACGGCACCAGCTCGTCGGCCATGTCGAGGCGCCCTGGCGGCACGTCCACTTCGCAGAGCGCCGCTCGGGCACGTACCGCGACCCCCTCCGCCCCGGTGCGCTGTCGCCCTGGACGGACGCCACCAAGCCGCAGGTGACCCGAATCGTGCTGTCGCGCAACGGCCGTCAGCTCCCACCGGCCGCCGTCGCGGGCCCGGTCGACGTGATCGCGGAAGCCCACCAGACACCGCCGCTCGCGGTGCCCGCCCCGTGGAACGGCTTGCCCGTGACGCCTGCCCGCCTGCGCTGGCGCGTGCGACGCGGCGGTCGGACCGTCCGGCCGTGGCATACACCGATCGACCTCGGCAAGACATTGCTGCCGCGAGAGGCGTTCCGCCGGATCTATGCCCCCGGCACGCGGCAGAACCGCGAAGGCAAGCCGGGCCTCTACCGCTTCGTGCTGGCGCACACCTGGAGCACGACGCTGCTCCACGACGGCCTCTACCGGCTCGAGGTCGAGGCGTCCGACCTCCGCGGCAACACCGGTGGCCTCCACCTGGTCTTCACGATCGCCAACGACCTCTAGCGCCTCGAACGTGCGCTCGTGTCGTCAGGCGCCGGCGGCGAGGTCGGCGAACTTCGCGTAGCGCTTGAGGAAGCTGAGCTTGACCGCGTCCGTGGGACCGTTGCGGTGCTTCGCGAGGATCAGCTCGGCGACGCCCTGCGAATCGGACTCCTCGCCGTTGTAGTACTCGTCCCGGTAGACGAACAGGACGAGGTCGGCGTCCTGCTCGATCGAGCCCGACTCGCGCAGGTCGGAGAGGATCGGCCGCTTGTCGTGTCGCTGCTCGACCGCGCGGGAGAGCTGTGAGAGCGCGAGGATCGGGACGTCGAGGTCGCGCGCGAGGACCTTGAGGTTCCGCGAGATCTGCGACACCTCCTGCACGCGGTTCTCGGCCGTCGCGCCCGAGGTCATCAGCTGGAGGTAGTCGACGATGATCATCCCGAGCCCTGGCTCGCGGGCCTTGAGACGACGCGCCTTCGAGCGGAGCTCCATCATCGTGATCGAGCCCGTGTCGTCGACGTAGATCGGCGCCTTCATCAGCTTGTCGCAGGCGGCGGTGAGCCGCGGCCAGTCCTCCTGCGTGAGCTTTCCCGACCGGACCCGGTTCGACTCGACCTTCGCCTCGCTGCACATCAGGCGCTGCGTCACCTCGGCCTTCGACATCTCGAGCGTGAAGAGCGCGACGGGATCGAGCTGCGCACGCCGAGGTTCGCGGCGATGCAGAGCGCAAGCGCAGACTTCCCCATCGACGGCCTCGCCGCGAGGATCACGAGGTTCCCCGGCTGGAGGCCGGAGGTGAGCCGGTCGAGGTCGCGGAACCCGCTCGGCACGCCGGTGACGTCGACGCCCGCCTCGTAGAGCTTCGTGATCCGCTCGAAGCTTTCGGTGAGAAGCGGGCCGATATGCGCGAAGTCCCCCCGGATACGCTCCTGCGAGAGGTCGAAGACGATCTGCTCGGCGCGGTCGACGAGCTCCGTCGTCTCGCCGATGCGCTCACGTCCGAGGCGCGTGATCTCCTGCCCGGCCTGGATGAGCGCCCGAAGGGTCGCCGACTCCTTGACGATCTGCGCGTAGTGGTCGACGTTGGCTGCTGCCGGCACGAGCGCCGCGAGCTCGGCGACGCGGGAGCTGCCGCCGATCTGCTCGAGCTCGCCCCGCTCCTCCAGTTCGTTCGCGAGCGTGATCGCGTCGACGGGCTCGCCCTTCGACCAGAGCAAGAGCATCGCGCGATAGATCGTCCCGTGCGACCCGCGGTAGAAGTCGGACGCGTCGAGGATCTCCGTGACGGCCCCGATTGCCGTCTCGGAGAGGAGCATCGCGCCGAGCACGGACTCCTCCGCCTCGAGGTTCTGCGGCGGCACGAGCGCCGAGGGGGGAGCATGCGTCGTGCTCACGGCGCGGGATTGAAGCCGTCGACAGCAGGCGTGTCCAACTCGACCGGTCCGGACGAGTGAGCCCGGAAAAGCGCACGATGACCAGCCAAATAGAACATGTGTTCGCTGAAGTTCTAACAGGTTGGCCGGACAAGCCCACAGGGTGCTGTGCATTTCCGCGACACGCCGGGCCCGCTCTCAGCGGAGATTTCCGGGTGTCCGTCCACAGGCCGGGGGGCACCGTTGTGGACGCTGTGAACGACGGTGTGGACAAACGACGAGGGCCCCGAAGGGCCCCGTCGTCACTCTGCGTCGGGCTGGGCCGGCGCGGCTTCGGGCTCCTCTGCCGGCTCGCCGTCCTCCGAGGACGGCTCAGCCTCCTCGGCGTCACCGAGCCCGTCGGCCCGGAGCGCGTCCTCCTCCGCGAGCGCCGCCTCGGTCTCGCGGAGCGCCTCGGCATGGGCCGCCTCGGCGGCCTCCGCCTCGGCCCGCTCCGCCGCCTCGAGCGCTGCGAGCTCCTCCTCGGGCGGCAGCTCGCCGCCCTCGGGGACGACGAGGGTCTTCACCTCGGCCGTCACGCCCTCGAACACGTGCACGGGGATCGAGTAGCGCCCGATCCGCTTGATCACGTCGAGGTCGATCTTGCGCCGGTCGACGCGGATCTTCCGCGTCCGCCAGAGCTCCTCCGAGATGTCGGTCGGCGTCACCGAGCCGAAGAGCGCCCCGGTCGGGCCGGCCTTGACCTCGAAGCGGAGCACCGTCTTCGTCAGCGTCTCCGCGATCTCCGCGGCCTGGTCGGCGGACCGCGCCTCGTGGCGGGCGCGCTCCTCGTCGATGCGGCGTATCTCGGCGACGCGTCCGGGCGTCGCGACCTCGGCCAGCCGCCGGGGCAGGAGGTAGTTGCGGGCGTACCCGCGCTTCACGTCGACGACCTCGCCCTTCAGGCCGAGCTTCTCGACGTCGGTGGTCAGGATGACTTCCATCGCTACCCCTGCACGTACGGCAGCAGCGCCATCTCGCGGGCCCGCTTCACCGCGACGGCCACCTGCCGCTGGTGGCGGCGGCACGCGCCGGTGATCCGGCGGTTGCGGATCTTGCCCTTCTCCGAGATGTAGCGCCGCAGCTGGTTGACGTTCTTGTAGTCCACCTCTGCGACCTTGTCCTTGCAGAAGTGGCAGCTCTTGCGTCGCCCGCCGGTGGCCCCGGCGGCGGTCCGCTTGCGCGGTTGGGTCTTCGCAGCCATGGGTGGCCTCCTAGAACGGGATGTCGTCGTCGGTCGGCGAGGACGGGAAGTCCCCCGCGGGCGTCGCGACCTCGCTCGGGATGTAGCCGCCGCTGGCGCCGCTGCCCCCATCGCCCTCGCCACGGCTGCCGAGGAACTGCACCGTGTCGGCGACCACGTCGACCGCCTGGCGCTTGTTCCCCTCCGGCGTCTCCCACTCGCGCCACTCGAGGCGGCCGTCGATCGCGACGGGGCGGCCCTTCGAGAGGTACTGCGCGCAGCGCTCGCCCTGATTGCCCCACACCGTGATGTCGAAGTAGTTCGGCTTGTCGACCCACTGGCCCGTCTCGTCCTTGCGCCGCGTGTTCACGGCGAGTCGGAGGCTGCAGACGGCCATGCCCGACTGCGTGTGACGGAGCTCCGGGTCCCGGGTCAGGTTTCCGACGAGCACGACACGATTGATGGAAGCCATTACTCCTCCTCCTCCGGGGCGTCCGCGGGCGTCGAGGCATCGTCGCCGATCGGGGCGCCGACCGCTACTGGCTCGGAAGGACCTCCCTCGGGGCGACGCGTCGCCATGTGACGGAGAACGTCGTCGTCGATCTTCAGCACGCGCGACAGCTCGTCGAGCGTCTCCGGGCCTGACGCGAAGCTGACGAGGTGGTAGACCCCCTCCTCCTTCTTCGCGATCGGGTAGGCGAGCCGCCGGCGGCCCCACGCGTCGTGGCGCTCGACGGAGCCTCCGCCCTTCTCGATGAGCGTGCGCACCCGTCCGACGACCTCGCCCTGTTTCTCCTCGGGCAGGTCGGGATCGAGCAGCAGCAGGATCTCGTATTCGGTCACAGCGTTTCCCTCTCTCCTTCCTTCGGTCTGAATCGGCCCCACCGGGGTTCTGCGGCGCCCGGGAATCGGCGTCGCGCGGCGTGGCAGGAAGCAGCGGAAGGGTA
Source organism: uncultured Actinomycetes bacterium (assembly GCA_963706915.1). Classification (GTDB taxonomy): domain Bacteria; phylum Actinomycetota; class Thermoleophilia; order Gaiellales; family Gaiellaceae; genus Gaiella. Next base: position 29,304 of record CAVPOH010000001.1, on the reverse strand, counting down.
GCAACGACGCGGCGGCGGGTTCGCGGCCGGCGCGCCAGCGATCGGTCCCCGTCCGTCGAACAGGAAATACACTTGCCGCGGTGCGAAGTCTCTTCGCGTGGATGGCAGGGCTCGTCGGGATCGCGGCGCTCGCCCGGCTGCTCGCGCGGCGACGGACCCACCACCATGCTCCGGCTCCGGCCCTCGAAGCGCCGCCGCCCGCGGCGGATCCCGCCGAGGAGCTGCGCCGGAAGCTGTCCGAGACGCGCGCGCCGACCGACGAGCCGGCCAAGGCCGCGCAGCCCGCGCCGAGCCGGCCGAGACCATCGAGGAGCGCCGCTCCCGCGTCCACGCCAAGGCCCAGGAGGCGATCCAGGCGATGCAGGACCCGCCGTCGTGAGCGAGCAGCCGGTGGGCGACGCCACCGACGGGGCGGCGCTCGCGCGCCTCGAGGAGCAGGTCACCGCGCTCCGGGGCGAGGTGCGGCGGCTCGGAGCGGTCGGCGCGCTGCCCGCCTCCCCGCAGCAGCCGGAGCCGGCCGTGACGCCCGCCGCCTACGCCTGGCTCGGCGCGCTCGAGCCGCCCGTCCGGCGACGGCCGCAGGTGCCCCGCATGCTGCTCGAGGGGCTGTTCCTCGCCGCAGCGGCCACCGTCGCCGCCGTCGCGGAGCTCGATCCCGTCGCCATCGCCGGCGTCATGGTCGGCGCGTGGGTCATCGTCGCGCTCATCGAGTGGGCGGCGTCACGCGCGGACCGCCGGCCGGAGACCGCGGTCTACGTGCCGCCGACGCCGCTCCCGCCCGCGGCCGACCCGGCGTGGTTCAGCCCACCGGTGGAGCAGACCCTGCTGGACGCCGGCGCCGACGACAACGTGACCGAGGTGACGCGGCTGCCGGCGGTCCCGGACGAGATCGAGACCACCGCCGAGCGCAGGCCGTAGGCCCCGACGCATCGGCGATTCGGGCGCCGGGGGCGGACCGTAGGCTTCCCCGAGCTTGCTCTTCCCCACCGCAACCTTCGCGCTCTTCTTCCTCGTCGTCCTGCCGCTCTCATGGCTGACGATGCCGTGGCCGCATCGCTGGCGGCCGTTCATCATCGTCGCGAGCTACGTCTTCTACGGCTGGTGGGACTGGCGGTTCGTCTTCCTGCTCGCCGGCTGCACGCTCTGGAACCAGGTGCTCGCGGTCCGCATCTGGCGGAGCCGTTCGCAGGCCCAGCGGCGCGCTCTGCTCTGGCTAGCGCTCGCCGGCAACCTCGGCGTGCTCGGGTACTTCAAGTACTACGACTTCTTCGTCTCCTCGACCGACAACATGGCGGCGATCGTCGGGCTCGAACTGCCGCTCAGCCTCAAGGCGATCGTGCTGCCGGTCGGCATCTCCTTCTACACGTTCATGGCGATCAGCTACGTCGTCGACGCCTACCGGGGCGAGTTCGAGCCGACGACGCTCGAGAAGTTCGCCGTCTACCTCTCGTTCTTCCCCCACCTGGTTGCCGGGCCGATCGTGCGCCCGTCCGAGCTCATCCCCCAGATCGACACGCCGCGTAACCCACGACGCGTCGACACGAGCCGCGCCTTCTACCTCATCGCGACGGGACTCTTCAAGAAGGTGGTGATCGCGAACTACCTCGCGTCGTCGATCGTCGACGAGGTCTTCGCCGCGCCGGGCCAGCACTCGTCGCTCGAGATCCTGATCGCGATCTACGCCTACGCGGTCCAGATCTACGCCGACTTCTCCGGGTACACCGACATCGCGATCGGGATCGCGCTCCTGCTCGGCTTCACCTTCCCGCAGAACTTCGACTCGCCCTATGCAGCGACGTCCGTCCAGGACTTCTGGCGGCGTTGGCACATGACGCTCTCGCGCTGGCTCCGCGACTACCTCTACATCCCGCTCGGCGGCAACAGGCGCGGCCGGCTGATGACCTATCGCAACCTGATGCTGACGATGCTGATCGGCGGGCTCTGGCACGGCGCGGCCTGGACCTTCGTCGTCTGGGGCGGCCTCCACGGGCTTGCCCTCGCGTCGGAGCGCTGGTGGCACGAGCGTCGCGGGCCGGCGACGACGCCCCCGGCGACGCGGAACGTCTGGCTCGCGCGAATCGCGACGTTCCACTTCGTCTGCTTCGCCTGGATCTTCTTCCGCTCCGACTCGTTCAGCGCCGCCTGGGACATGATCGAGGGCCTGTTCACCGGCTGGGGCGAGGCGTCGCCGCTCGTCACCGGAGGGGTCCTCCTCGCGATCGCCGTCGGGATCGGCTCGCAGTACCTGCCCGCGCGACTCCCGCGCATCGTCATGGCGCGCTTCTCCCGGCTCCCGGTCCTGGGCCAGGCGACGGCGCTCGCACTCGCGCTCATGCTCACGAGCGTCCTCGGCCCGGAGGGCGTGGCACCCTTCATCTACTTCCAGTTCTGATGTCCGACGCACCGCCACCTCTCCTCCCGCCGCTCCCGCCCGAGGCCGACGACGAGCCCCGGACCGTCGAGCGGGCCGTTCCGCCCGAGCCACCGGCGGAGCCGCCGCGCCCGCCCCGTCGGCGGGTGCGGTCGGACGCCGACGGCCCGCCGCGACGCCTCTGGAGCGCGGGTCATGCGCTGATCGTCTGCGTCCTCGCGCTCGCCATCGGGCTCGTGCTGAATGCCCCCGGGATCCACAAGTCGGCGTACAACAAGCCGGACGGCTGGCAGCGGGACGTCGCCCTCGCCTTCACCGGGCCGCTCGCGGACGTGAGCCACGCGCTTCTCCTCGACCGGCCCCGCAAGGCGGTCCAGGCGGCGGTCGGGCGATCGGACGACGACGAGATCGACACCGAGATCGCCCTTCCCGGGACGGCGTCGCCGACGCCGTCCATGCCGACGCGAACCCCGGCGAGGCCGAAGCCCAAGAAGCCCACGACGCCGAATGCCACACCGGCGAAGTCGAAGAAGGTCGCGTTCACGCCCGAGAAGAAGCTGCGACTCTGGGTCGCGGGCGACTCGCTCGTCATCACGCCGGGCTATGCGGTCGTGCGCGCGTCAGGGGCGAGCCCGGCGATCGAGTCGGTGGGCGGAGTCGAGGGGCGAGTCGCGACCGGGCTCACCCGGCCGGACGTCTTCAACTGGTTCGAGGAGATCCGCCGCCAGCTCGAGGAGCTGAAGCCGCGCGCGGTCGTGCTCGGCTTCGGCGGCAACGACGACAAGGCGTACATGACCGGCCTGCCCGACGGCGTGTCGATCGACGCCTTCGGCGGCTCGGTCTGGCGCAGGGAGTACGCGCGACGGGTCGGCGGGCTCATGGACATGATCAACCGGGCCGGCGCGTTCGTCGTGTGGATCGGCCTCCCGCAGACGCGTTCGCCGGACCAGACGCAGCGCTTCGACGTCGTGAACGCCGTGGTTCAGCGCGAGGCGCGCAAGCGCGAGGGACGGGCCGCGTTCATCGACACGTACACGCTCTTCGCCGGCGACGACGGCGGCTACACGGAGTACCTGCCGAACGGCAGCGGCAAGCTGATCAAGGTCAGGGCCGGTGACGGCGTGCACTTCGAGCGCGAGGGCGGCGACATCATCGCGCGCCAGGTCCTGCGCGAGCTCAACCGCGTCTACGACCTGACGAGCTGGCGGAAGAAATAGGCGGAACGCGGCTCAGGACGGCCGCGAGGCGAGGTACTCGGCCGCCACGCGCTTCGGCACCACCATCGCCCAGGCGCCTTCGACCAACTCGCGCATCTCGGCGGCGTCGATTGCCGCCAGACGAACGTGCGCCCAGTTGAACCGCATGTCCGACTCGCTCGGGAGCGCGAACTTCGCGGGGTCCGACGCGACGAGCGCCTCGCGCCAGTCCTTCGGATAGCCAAAGCCCATCGTCTCGCCGTCCGGCGAGAACGCGAGGTAGACGATGCGCCCGATCCGGAACTTGAGCCGTCCGCGAACGACCACCTCGGTGCTTCGCGGGAGGGTGACCGCGAACGCGCGAACCTCGTCGACCGTTACCGGCACGAGCTCGATCAGAACCGCGCGAAGCGGTCGATGTCCTCGTCGAGCTCGCCCGCCATCGCGGCCGTGATCGACGGACGCACCTCGGCAACTGCGGCGACGAAGTCGCCGGTCGTCGCCGGCATGTGCTCGCGTGCGAGCGATCGCTCGAAGGTCGCCTGGGAGGCCTTCCTGGCGGCGAGCTCGATTTCGGCGGCGGAGAAGAATCGGTCGAGGTACTCGATGCGTGCGAAGAGCTCGCGCAGCGCGCCCGCGCGCCCGTGGGCGTCGACGCCGGCGAGCTGGCTCGGGAACACCTCGACGAACGCCCAGCCGAGGCGCCCGGCGATCGCCCTGGCGAACGTCGTCTTGCCCGTCCCGGGCGGCCCGAAGAGGATCACCGCCGAGGCCGCCTCGCCGTATGCGGTCAGCCTCGAGATCTCGTGCACGCCGAGCGCCTGCAGACGGCGCTCGAGCGTCCGGAGGAGATCGGCGCCGACGCCTCGCCGGCGGGACTCTGCTGCGACCGCCCAGCGGAGCACCCACGCCCGCTCGCCATCCACCCGGGCCGCGACCGCGCCGACGACGGACTCGCCCGACGTCGCGACGAGCGCCGGCTGCCGCGCCGCGATCGCAGCGAGCTCCTCGGCGAGCGAGAACGGCGACTCGGCGTCGTCCTCCGCGTCGCTCTCCCACAGGCGCACGGCCTGCTCGAGCCGCGAGTCGTCGAGCTCGGGTATCTCCACGCGGCCGGCGGTGTCCCCGATCGACGGCTCCATCCGCAGAGGCTAGCGACACGATCGCGCCGGCCGAGTGGGACGCGAGCTCGGGCTTCGCATCGCCCTCGAGGTCGAGTACGGCCGCGCGCTCGTCGAACGACTTGAACGTCCGGCCGCTCGTCGAGACGTAGACGACCACGCCGCGTCACGAGCGGGCTCGACCGAGATCGACGGCCGATCGCGGGTCCGGCGACGGTTGCGGGCTCCTGCCGAAGCCTCACCCTGCTGGTGGATCGACGCTCGTTCGCTGTCGGGAAGCCGTCACCGCTGAGCAACGGCCGCGCTTCGCTCGACCGGTTCGGTTGTGGGGCTGCGGTGGTCAACGTTCGGCTGAGCATGCGACGCGAGACCACCGACCCCCTCGGAACGACACCGAACGACACGTTCTTCACGTACCCCACGGGAGCGCCCTGCCGCGACGGTTGCTGAGCGGCCGACGTGTCACGAGCCCGCCCGCGATCGCGGCCGAGCGGCCAAGCGACGCGGCGCGGTGTGACGAGACACGAGAATGCACCCATGAGCGACGAGAGGCTCGTGGGAGCAAAGGACGTCGAGCTCGCCTCGGGTGCGAGGATGCCGCTCCTCGGGCTCGGTACATGGCAGGCGCGAGATCAGAGCGCCGTGACCGGCGTCCGCTCCGCGCTCGAGGTCGGTTACCGGCACGTCGACACGGCGACCATGTACGCCAACGAGCGGGAGGTCGGGCAGGCCATCGCGGAGAGCGGCGTGCCGCGCGCGGAGATCTTCCTGACGACGAAGCTGCCGCAGGGCAACGCGGGACGGGAACGGGAGACGCTCGCGGAGAGCCTCGCCGCGCTCGACGTCGAGTACGTCGACCTGTGGCTGATCCACTGGCCGCCGGGCGGCCGCGCGCGGCCGGACGTCTGGGAGCGGCTGCTCGAGCTCCAGGCGGAGGGACTCGCGCGTGACGTCGGGGTGAGCAACTACAGCCTCCGACAGGTCGACGAGCTCGAGCAGGCGACGGGCCGGCTCCCCGCCGTCAACCAGATCGAGTGGAGCCCGGCGCTGTTCGACCGGAACGTGCTCGAAGGGCATCGCCGCCGCGGCGTGCAGCTCGAGGGCTACAGCCCACTCAGGACGATGAACCTCCGCGACGCTCGGCTCGGGGAGATCGCCGAGGCGCACGGAGTCACACCGGCGCAGATCGTGCTCCGCTGGCACGTCGAGCACCGGATCGTCGCGATCCCGAAGTCGACGAACGCCGAGCGCATCGCCGAGAACGCCGCGATCTTCGACTTCGAGCTGACACCGGCCGAGGTCGCGCTCCTCGACCGTCTCGGCTGATCGTCAGCCGAGGCCGAGGGCGTCCGGTTCCAGGCGGTCCTCGCGTTCGTCGACGTCGGGGACGAGCCTCTCGACGGCAGCCATGAGGAGGGCGCGCTGCCGCTCGAGCGGTGGATGACGCTCGCTCGGGAGGTCGGAGAGGAGCCTGTCGAAGCAGGCGAGGAGCCTTCGCGTGACCTGCGGCGATCCTGCCCCGAACGTGCGGATCTCGGTGAAGGCGAGCTCGACGATGCGTGACCAACCGATGACGGGAACGATCAGCCGCACCTTGCCGGTCTCGTCGGCGAACAGGCCGGTCGGGTCGGGACGCTCGGCGATCTGGGGCAGGAGGTCGCTCAGTCGATCGAGCACCTGAACGGCCGAGGTCGGCGCGTTGATCGCCGGCGAGAGCGCCTGGGTCCCGATGTCGACGAGCTGTCGGATGCCGTACAGCGGATCCTGGAAGAGCGTCCGCTCACGGCCGAGATCGACCGCACGCATCAGGTCCTCGCTGGGCGTCTTCCCCCCGTGCACCTCGATCAGCGGCGCGCCGCGCGGGACGTACTCGCCGATGCGGCGCGTGAGGCTGAGGACGCATCCGTGCCGTGACGCGATGTCGACGAGCGCCTTCGAGTCGATCCCCAGCAGGACGCCGCGATACGTGCGCCGCGCGAGCCGCGCCGGGAGGGCGCTCCCGACGACGGCATCCGGCGCACCGCGCTCGGGGACATCGACCGGCACGTACGCACCCGACGGAGGATGATTCACGTCGATCGCGTGCCGGGTCTCCCCGGCGACGGCGCTGATGATGAAGTTGATGCGGATGAGCCGCGTCGTCGAGTTCACGAACACGATGAACACGACGAGGCTCAGGCCGACCAGCACCTGTGCGACGGTCACCGACGCCACGGGCGCCGTCGCCGAGCCGCGGCCGCCCGTCTCGATCCCCGTCAACGCGAGGAGCGAGACGACGAACGTCGCGATGAACGTCCCGAGCGCCACCTTGGTCGACGTCGCGCGAACGAACGTCCGCGTCACGCGCGGCGAGAACTGCTGGCTCGCGAGCTGGAGCGCGACGAGCGTGATCGAGAACACGACCCCGAGGAACGTCAGGATCGCCGTCGCGATCGTCGCGAGGATGTTGCTCGCAGCGTCGGGGCTCCCGATCCACCAGGGCGAGTCGGACGCGTCGACCGCGAGGTGGTCGTCGAGGACGCGGAGGAGGAAGCCGGCCACGATCGCGCCGACGAGGAAGAGCGTCGGGATGAGCCAGAACGAGTCCTTCACGACCTCGCCGAGGCGGACGAGCAGGAAGCGACGCTTCGGTGGGAGGATCGCGCGACTCTCCATGGAGCCTCGCCAGCATGACCGCCGCGACCGACGGACTCCGCTGTACCCGCCGTCTCCCGAGAGGAACGTTCGCCGCGCAGCGCGAATACCCGTGGATGGCGGCCGGCGAGGGCGAAGCCCGCGCTGAAGGGCGGCGCGAAGCCGCTCCGGTGGCGTTCGTCGCGTTCCTGATCTTCGTGGCGCTCGCCCTCGTGAGCTGGGGGCAGGGTTGGGAGCTGCTCGACCTGCCGTGGTGGATCTGGCTCCTCGTCGCTGTGCCCGTCCTCCTCCTGACGATCGACCTGACGATGACCTACCGCGGCGCCGGTCTGGTGCGCTCGCGAGAGGCGGCGCTCACGCTCCTCGGCGTTCTCGTGCTGGGCAACCTCGTGGCTCTCACGGTCCTCGTCGCCGGGCTCGTGACCACATCCGCCTCGGATCTCGGGGGCGGCGAGCTCCTCCTGACCGCGTTCGCGATCTGGAGCGCGAATGTCATCGTCTTCGGGCTCGCGTTCTGGGAGCTCGAAGCGGGCGGCCCCGTCGCACGCCTTCGCGCGCCGATGCGCACGGCCCCGGATCTGCGCTTCCCGCAGGACGAGGACTCGCAACCCGGCCCGAGCGCCTGGAGTCCGCAGATCTGGGACTACCTGTACGTCTCGCTGACGAACTCGATCGCCTTCAGTCCGACCGACACCATGCCGCTGACCCTGCGCGCCAAGGCCATGATGGGCTTCGAGTCGGCAATCTCGGCTATCACCATCCTGCTCGTCGCCGCTCGGGCAGTGAACGTCCTCGGCACCTAGCGGGCTGCGACGCGCGCGAGGTCAGCCCTCGATCGGCGTCGACGGTGCGTACTCCCCCTCGGTGACGTGATCGCCCCAGGTCGCGCTGTTGCCCTCGTCGTCGACGTCGAGCATCGCGAGGTGGGCCATGAATCGATCGGGCGCGGCGCCGTGCCAGTGCTCCTCGCCGGGCTCGAAGAAGACACGGTCACCGGGGCGGATCACCTCGACGGGTCCGCCGCGGCGTTGGGCGCGACCGAGGCCCTCGAGGACGTAGATCGTCTGCCCGTTGGGGTGCGTGTGCCACGCCGTTCGCGCCCCCGGCGCGAAGTGGACGCGACTCGCGCTCAGGCGCGACGCGCCTGACGGCGCCGCGACCGCGTCGATGTAGACGTCGCCCGTGAACCAGTCGGCCGGTCCCGTCCGCGTCTCGATGCCGTTCCTCGTGATCTCCACGGTCTCCTCCTCGATGTCGATCCACCGCTCGTCGACGCTCAGCGGTCGATCATCCGCTGCTGCGCCTCGGCATAGCGTGCACCCTGCGCCTCGAGCTGCGCCTCCTCGATCTCATGGAGATCGTCGGGGGTGAGCTCGAGGTCGGCCGCGGCGATGTTCTCCTCGAGGCGATGGAGCTTCGTCGTGCCCGGTATCGGCACGATCCAGGGCTTCCCAGCCAGGAGCCAGGCGAGCGCGACCTGGGCCGGAGTCGCGTTCTTGCGCTCGGCGATCAGGCGAAGCAGCTCGACGAATGCCTGGTTTGCCTCCCGCGCCGCGATGTCGAAACGCGGAACGGTGTTGCGGAAGTCGCCGCCGTCGAACGTCGCGTTCCGGTCGATCGTGCCGGTGAGGAAGCCCTTGCCGAGAGGGCTGAAGGGGACGAAGCCGATTCCGAGCTCCTCGAGCGTCCGCAGGATCGCATCCTCCGGCTCACGCCACCAGAGCGAGTACTCGCTCTGGAGGGCGGTGACCTGCTGCACCCCATGCGCCCGGCGGATCGTCTGGACGCCGGCCTCGGAGAGGCCGAAGTGCTTGACCTTGCCCTCCTCGATCAAGCTCCTTGACGGCACCGGCGACCTCTTCGATCGGAACCCCCGGGTCGACCCGATGCTGGTAGAGCAGGTCGATGGTGTCTGTCCGAAGCCGCGTGAGCGATCCCTCGACGCTCCGCCTGATCGTCTCCGGGCGGCTGTCGACCCCGCCGTGCCCATTCCCCTCCAGGTCGAAGCCGAACTTGGTCGCGATCACGACCTGCTCCCGGACAGCCGCCAGCGCCTCCCCAACGAGCTCCTCGTTCGTGAAGGGGCCGTAGACCTGGGCGGTGTCGAAGAACGTGACGCCGCGCTCGACGGCGGTGCGGATGAGCGCCAGCGCCTCGCTCCGGTCGGGGAACGGCGGGTAGCTCTGGCTCATGCCCATGCAGCCGAGTCCGATCGCCGAGACCTCCAGCGAGTTTCCGAGAGTGCGCATCTGCATCAGAGTGACCTCCTGGCGGGGTACATGGCGGCCACTGAAGCACGGGCGGACGGCCGGTGACCGACCCTGCCGATCCAGGTACTGGCGGATCCCCTCAGCGCCGTCGAGAGAGGAATACCCTCGTCCTGTGGACGCAAGGAACGAGATGAGCGAGTTCCTGACCTCTCGGCGGGCCAGGATCACGCCCGAGCACGCAGGCCTGCCCTGGTTCGGAGGCAATCGACGCGTCCCGGGACTCCGACGTGAGGAGGTTGCGCTCCTCGCGGGCGTCAGCGTCGATTACTACACCCGCCTCGAACGCGGCACCGCCACCGGAGTGTCGGAGACCGTCCTCGAGGCGCTCGCCCGTGCCCTGCAGCTCGACGAGGCCGAGCGTGCACATCTCTTCGATCTCGCCCGCGCGTCGAGCACGACTCCGCGACGTCGCCGCCGCGCCGCGCCGCAGCGCGTCCGGCCGAGCGTGCAGCGCATGCTCGATGCAATCGTCGCCGCGCCGGCCTTCGTGCGGAACGGACGGATGGACCTCCTGGCCGCGAACGCCCTGGGCCGCGCCTTCTACTCCCAGCACTTCGACAGCCCGCACGGCCCCCCGAACTCGGCCCGCTTCATCTTCCTCGACCCGCGGGCACGTGACTTCTACGTCGACTGGGAGCAGGTCGCGACCGACGCCGTTGCCGTCCTCCGCTCCGAGGCCGGACGCGACCCGTACGACCGCGGCCTGTCGGATCTCGTCGGGGAGCTGTCCACGCGAAGCGAGATGTTCCGCACGAGGTGGGCCGCGCACAACGTCCGCTTCCACGACACCGGCTCCAAGCGCTTCCACCACGCCGTGGTCGGAGAGCTCGAGCTCACCTACGAGAACATGACGCTTGCTGCGGACCCGACGCTGATGGTGTTCGTGTACACCGCAGAGGCCGGCTCCCGGTCGGCGGAAGCCATCGAGCTCCTCGCGAGCTGGGCCGCGTCGCTCGACCGCGCCGACGCGGAACGCGTTCTCGACGACGCCTGAGGCGCGGGAGACGCGCAGGGAACGGAGCGGCACCGACCGCCTCGCCGAGCAGGAGCAGGTGCTCGGCGAGGCGTCGGCAGACACGGGGGGCCCGCTGCTGCTGCAGGACTGCCCGGGGACGAGCTACGCGGCCACGGCCTCGTTCAGACGTCCGCCCACCGGGACGGGCGAGCCGATGACGACGATGTCCGGCCCGTTCTCCTCGAAGGGCCGCTCGAAGGTCGAGACGACCGTCGAGGCGGAGAAGGTCCCGAAGACGCGGAGCACGTCGTCCCCGATGTTGCGCAGCCCGTGTGGGACCATCGGCGGGACGAGCCCGACCTGGTGGGTCTCGAGCCGGCCCACCTCGTCGCCGACACGCGCCTCGGCCGTGCCCTGGACGATGATCAGGAGCTCCTCCGCGCTGTCCGTGTGCAGCGCGAGCTCGGCGCCCGGATCCAGCTCGAAGAGGACTGTTGCGGTGCTGGCGGCTCCGGCGGCGCTGTGGACGGGGAAGCTGACCCGCAGCCCGGGGGCCGTGGGGTCAGAGCTCGAAGTTGTCGAGATCGAAGGCGATCATGGTGTCTGATTCTCCTTTGATTGCACAGTAGCGTGCAACGAATATAGGGAAGAGGTTCCCGTCTGTCAAGATTCGCGGTACACTTCTGTGCAATGAATAGGAAGTACGAGCTGAAAGAGCGGGGACGGCGTCAGGCGGAGACGCGGCAGCGGATCGTCGAGGCCGCCGTCGCCCTCCACACGAGCGTCGGCCCTGCGCGGACGACGATCAGCGGGATCGCCGAGCGGGCCGGTGTGGAGCGGCACACCGTCTACGCGCACTTCCCCGACGAGCCTGCGCTTTTCCAGGCATGTTCCGAGCACTGGACCGGGAGGCATCCGCTGCCGGACATTGCGACGCTGGCCGAGATCGAGAACACGGTGCGCCGCCTTCGCCGCGCTCTCGGCGAGATGTACGCGTGGTACGAGTCCGTCGAGGCCGAGCTGGCGCTGTTCGTTCGTGACGCCTCCGTTGTCCCGCCGGAGATCACCGGCCGGAGGCTGTCTCACCTCGCGACGTTGGCTGACACTGTCTCGCTCGGCTGGCCGCGCCGTAAGAGCGTCAGGGCGGCGATCGGCCATGCGCTCGAGTTCGAGACGTGGCGCTCGCTCGTCCGCAGGCAGGGCCTCTCGCGGGCGCAGGCGGTCGACGCGATGACGCACTTCGTCTCGAGCGTCTAACTGGCGATTCGCCTAGCCTGAGGGTCGTGCGTCTGTACGCCGCCACCGGCGACGGGATCGCACGGCTCGAGGAATCGGCCGAGGCGTGGACCGTCGAGCTGTCACTCGCCGGGAGCGGTGCGCAGTGCCTGGCGGTCGACCCGAGCGACCCGGAGACCGTGTACGCCGGGTTGCGCGAGAGCGGGGTCCAGCGGACGCGCGACGCCGGGCGGACCTGGGTCGACTGCGGGCTACCCGAGCCCGGTGTCTTCTCACTCGCGGTCAGCGTTGCCGACGGTGCCGTCTATGCCGGGACGGAGCCGAGTCGCCTGTTCCGCAGCGACGACGGCGGGGAGGCCTGGCGTGAGCTCGACGCGCTCCTCGCGCTTCCGTCGCGGCCGTCGTGGAGCTTCCCGCCCCGGCCTTGGACCTCACACGTGCGCTGGATCGCCCCGAGCCCTCACGACGGCGATCTCCTGTTGGTCGGGATCGAGCTCGGTGGGCTCATGCGCTCGGACGACGGCGGGACGAGCTGGCAGGACCACCGTCCCGGCGCGCAGCGCGACGTCCACGCCCTGGCCTGGCATCCCGCTGTTCCCGGCCGGGCATACGAAGCAGGAGGCGGCGGCGCCGCATCGAGCGTCGATGGAGGCGAGACCTGGCAGCCCGCGGACGCGGGCAGGGATCGCAACTACACGTGGGCCGTTGCCGTCGACCCGGACGACCCGGACTGCTGGTACGTGTCGGCGAGCACCGGCCCGTTCGCCGCTCACGGCCGCCGCGACCCGCAGGCGCTGATCTATCGCCGACGCGGGAACGAGACGTGGCACCCGCTGGGCGGCGGCTTGCCGGAGCCCCTGCCCTCGATGCCCTACGCGCTGGCTGCCGCCGACGGAAGGCTCTTCGCCGGCCTCGCCGACGGGCAGGTCTGGTCGAGCGATGACCGCGGAGACAGCTGGTCCGACCCCCAGCTTCGCGGCGACACGCTCCACTCGCTCGTCGCGCTCGCGCCCGCCGGCGACTGACCGGCGGCACGGCCGTAGACTCCGGGCGCGTTGGAGCCCTGGCTGGCGGAGCTGCACCGATCGGAGGACCGCCTGCGCGCGGTGATCGAGTCGTCGCCGCTCGCGATCATGGAGGTCGACCTCGAGCGGCGTGTGATCCGCTGGAACCGAGCGGCGGAGCACACCTTCGGCTGGACGCGCGGCGAGATGCTCGGGCAGCGGGGGACGCCGATGGTGCCGTCGTCGAAGCTGGCCGAGCACGAGGAGCTCGTCGCGCGGATCCATGCCGGCGAGTCGTTCGCCGGCCACCAGACGGTCCGTCAGCGCAAGGACGGGGGTCTCTTCGAGGTGATGTTGGCCGCAGCGCCCGTGCGGGACGAGGACGGTCGGGTGCTGAGCCACCTCGTCGTCTACGACGACATCTCGGTCGTGAAGGAGCAGGAGGCCCGGCTGCAGGCCCTGATCGACTCCTCGCCACTCGCCCTCGTCGAGTTCGGGCTCGACACCCGGGTGCGGTTGTGTACTACCTCATCGCGGAGGCGCTCACGAACGTGGCCAAGTACGCAGGGGCGTCGGTCGTGCGCGTCCGGGTCGAGGCGAGCGCCACCCGCCTCGTCGTCGAGGTTGCGGACGACGGCGTCGGCGGCGCAGACCCATCCCGTGGCTCGGGGATCCGTGTGCTCGCCGACCGGGTCGAGGCCCTGGGCGGGTCACTCGACGTCGTCAGCCCGGCCGGCGCGGGGACGTCGCTGCGGGCAGAGATTCCGGTCGCGGATCGGTAGGGCGACCCGCTCCTGCGCAGCCGCGGAGAAAGAGACGGCTGGCCGGTCGGAGTTCGGTATGCCGTACCGTGCGCGCGGCGCGTTCCGCGTTGGGATGGGTAGTGGCTCGAGAGCTGCCGACACCCCGCTCCATCCAGGCCCGCTACCTGGTGCTTCTGTTCGGGAACACCCTGGCGGCGTCCCTGATCTGGGGCATCAACACGATCTTCCTCCTCGATGCGGGGCTCACGAACCTCGAGGCATTCGCGGCGAACGCGTTCTTCACGGCGGGGATGGTGCTCTTCGAGGTGCCGACCGGCGTCGTCGCCGACACCGCCGGCCGGCGGACGTCGTACCTGCTCGGCACGATCACGCTCGCCCTCTCGACGCTGCTCTACGTGGTGTTGTGGCAGCTCGAGGCGACGTTCTGGGCGTGGGCCGTCGTCTCGGTCCTGATCGGCCTCGGCTTCACGTTCTTCTCGGGCGCGGTCGAGGCGTGGCTCGTCGATGCGCTGACGGCCACCGGCTTCACGGGCTCGGTCGAGGCGGTGTTCGGTCGCGGGCAGGTCGTGTCGGGGGCGGCGATGCTCGGTGGATCGGTGGCGGGCGGCTTCATCGCGGAGCAGTGGAGCCTCGCCGTGCCGTTCGTGCTCCGCGGGCTGATCCTCATCGTGATGTTCGCCGTCGCGTTCCGGCTCATGCACGACATCGGGTTCACGCCGGAGAAGGGCGGCGGCATCGCGACCGAGGTGCGAAACGTCGCCTCCGCTTCGATCGACTACGGCTGGCGCGTGCCGGCCGTGAAGTGGCTCATGGTCGAGTCGTTGGCGGTGGGCGGCGTCGGGATCTACGCCTTCTACGCGCTGCAGCCGTACCTGCTGGAGCTGTACGGGGACCCGGACGCGTATCAGATCGCCGGGTTGGTTGCGGCCGTCGTCGCCGGAGCACAGATCGTCGGGGGCATCGCGGCGCCGCGAATCCGGCAGCGCTTCGGCCGCCGCACCTCGGCCCTGATCCTCATCGCCGTGCTCAACGTGGCCACGCTCGCCCTTATCGGCCTCGCCGACAGCTTCTGGGCCGTCCTCGCCCTGATCGTCGTCTGGGGGCTGCTCTTCTCGGCCTCGATGCCGATTCGCAAGACCTACCTCAACGGGCTCATCCCGTCGCGCCAGCGCGCGACGATCCTCTCGTTCGACTCGATGATGGACTCCACCGGCGGCGTGTGGACGCAGCCGCTGCTCGGTCGCGCAGCCGACGTCTGGGGCTACGCGCCGTCGTACATCATCGGAGCGGGGATCTCGACGCTCGCGGTGCCGTTCCTCGTCCTGTCGAGACGCGAGAACGCCGCCGCCGACACGCTCGACCTGTCGGAGCTGCAGGTCGAGCCACAGCAGGCCTGAGCCTCGGCCCCAGGCCGACGAGGCGCTAGCGGGGCGCCGTGAGCGTCCTGAGCGCTCGCGCGGTGATGGAGAGTCGTGGCGGCTTCCACGCCTGGCGGTCGTCGCCCGGCCATGCATACACGGGAGTACCGTCGATGACGAGGTCGGAGAGCGCGGGTCGGTCGAGCTCATGGGCCGACCAGTCGTAGAGGTGGCGGAGGCGCGGCTGGATCACCGCGTAGTCGAGCACCCGGCCGAGCTTGCGCTCGAGTTGGAGGTAGTCGTCGAGCTCACCGTCGGCGGGGTAGCCGTCGGGGAGGACGCGCCCCATGGCGAGGAAGATGTCGACCGATCCGCGGCGTGGGTCGGCGAGGACGGGGCCGCAGCGGGCGACGCGGCCGAGCGCGAGCCGAGGCGCGGCGACGAGCGCGTGCGCGTACAGGACGCGCGCAAGGACGACGTTGAGGAAGAAGCACTCGATGCGGTTCTCGTCTGCGGCGAGATCCCGATGCTCGAGGTACGCGGCGACGACGCTCGCGTTGTGCGCGCGGTCCAGGCTGGCGCGGTGGGCTGATCGATGAAGGCGGTCCAGTGGTCGACCGTGTCGGCCGACGGTGCGCCGCCGCGGCCCGCGGCGCGGGCGAGGGCTTCACAGCTGTCGCGCAGGATCCGCTCGTTCATCGCCCGCCACCACCGGCTGCCGGGCCGCTTGCCGTCGAGCGCATTGAGCACCCCGCGTTCGGCCATCCAGCGCATGAAGGCGAAGGCGGCGCGCTGGAACCGCAGCCGCGGTGCCCGCCTGCCGATCGGTTCCTCGTACATCGAGCGGGCCAGGGCGAGCCGTCCGGCCGGGTCGTCCCGGACGGCGGCGACCTGTGCGGCCGCGAAGGCAGCGGCGTCCCGATCGTCGTCGCATGCCACGGAGCCCGCGCGGGCTACGGGATGCGCTCGCGGTGGTGATCCTTGTTCTCCTCGCGCCACTGCTCCTCGTACGCCTCGGCCTCGGCGAACTCGCGCTCCGTGCGGGCGCGGGCTGCGGCGTCCTCGGTGGCGGGGTGCTCGGCGGCCGCGGTGCGGCGGCGCATCGACGCGAACCCGATCACGACGAGCGGAACCGCGATGACGGCAAGGATGAGCCAGGGGATCACGCCGCCCACCCTAGCGCGCTCACGGCGCGCGATCGTCAGCCCGCGCTGCGATCCAGTCCGAACAGAAGGGCCTTGGCGGCCACGAACTCCGCCTCGCTGATCATCTCCTGATAGCGGAGCTCGACCAGTCGATTGAGATCGTCGATCACTGCGGCGCCTTCGTCCGCGTGCACTTCGCCGTCTCCGGGGATGCCACGGGTCGACCTGGAAGCTGCTCGACGCGGTCATCCAAAGCGTCCAGCCGCTTCACGACCTCGTCGAGAACTCCGTCGAGCTTCGCGAGGATGGCGGTCGGGCTCGGGAGCGCGTCGTCCCCGTAGAGAAGCCACGCCTTCGGCTTCGAGACCGCCGTCTCGATCCTGCCGAGGTACCGGAACGGCAAGACGGCGCCGGCTTCGTACGCCGCCACCGACCGCTTGCTGACCTGGAGAGCGTCCGCGAGCTCCCCCTGTGTCATTCCCCCCGCCTCCTTGCGGGCGACGGCGATCCGCCTTCCGACAGCCTTTGGATCTGGCTCGCCGCTGGCGGGGTCGCCTCCGTTGCTCCGCGTCTTCTTCGTCATCGGCTCTCCTGTGCCGTTTCCTGTTTCATCGGACGGAGTGGCCTCGGGCTTGAAGCGCCGTTCCAGAAGGGCCCGGCGTCTCGGGCATCTCCATGACGAGCGGAGCCTGCTCGAGAGCACACCCCGGGACCGTTTTCCGCTGTGCCGCCTCGGGTAGCCGCACGTCTCACTTGTCGGCTCCGGTTACCGCGGTCCTTTGGCAGGCCTCCGACGGAGGCAGCGAGTTGTGCGTCCTCGAACGCGTGGACCGCGGCTGGCGCATCGGCGGGACCGTGCTGACACACGATGCGGCGCAACCGATCGAGCTGCGCTATGCGGTGACGGTCGATTCGGCGTGGGCAACATCCGACGTCGAGGTACTGGTCGCATTGGCCGGGGGCGACCCGCGGGAGCTGGCGGAACTCAGCGGTGTGTGGTCCGGGACGGAACGCCCGCCCGAGTACAGCGACTGCGTCGACGTCGATCTCAGCTTCACACCGGCAACGAATACGCTTCCAATCCGACGCCTCGGTCTCGACATCGGCGAGGAGGCCGAGATCCACGTCGTCTGGCTCGTCTGGCCCGAGCTCGGCATCCAGCGCGTGCTGCAGCGGTACACAAGGCTCGCGGAGGACCGTTACCGCTACACCCAGGACGAGTTCGAGGCCGAGCTCACCGTCGATAAGCAAGGGCTCGTCCTGGAGTACGAAGGGCTCTGGCGCGCGATCGCCTCGACGTAGGCTCGGCCCTGGCGTCGTCGGTCGAGTACGCTGGCCCTCGTCTCGTGGTCGAGAACGTGAGTCGCGCATGAACAAGCCGCGCATCTTCCTCGGGTCGTCGGGCAAGCAGGCGAAACTGCTCAAGGCGATCACGCGCGGCCTCGAGGACGTCGCCGATGTCGAGCCGTGGACGACCACGTTCAACCCGGGGCGGTCCACCCTCGACCGGCTCGTCGAGCTCTCCCAGGAGGTCGATTTCGCCGTGTTCGTGTTCGCCCAGGACGACTGGACCCGGACGGATGCGTCCGAGTCCGGCGAGGCGTCGCCGCGCGACAACGTCGTGTTCGAGGCCGGGCTCTTCGGCGGAGCGCTCGGGATCCGGCGCACGTTCATCCTTCACGCGAACGGCTCGAAGCTGCCGAGCGACCTGCTCGGGCTGACCTCTGTCCGGTACGACCCGGCCACCGGCCCGGCGGAGGTTCGCGCGATCAACCAGAAGCTCCGCAAGGCGATCGAGACCGAAGGTCGCCGAGGCGCGGTCGAGGGGCTCTGGTGGCAGCTCTCGCTCACCGCGCGGAGCGAGGACGAGCCCTCGGCGGTGAGCCTCCTGCGCATCTCGCGAGACCGCGATGGTGGCCTGAACGTGAACGGCCGGGCCTGGCAGGAAGACGGGACCCTCTCCGCCCGCTACTGGAGCGAGGCCGCCAAGGAGCGCAGGGATCCGGCCGGCCTCCTCTATTTCTGGAAGGGCGAGCGCCCTCGTCACCCGGACGCGCCCCAGCTCGAGGGCACCGGCGAGATCAGGTTGGAGAGCGCCGACCGCGCCACGGGGTACTGGACGACACGGTCGGAGCGCAACCCCGGGCTGAACGCCCGAACCGCCGGTGTCTACCTTCGAGCCGACCCCGCGGACCTCGAGGTGCTGGACGGCGGGAGCGAAGGGGACCGCGCCCACCTCATCGCCGACCGGCTGCGGGAGTGGAAGTCGGCCGCGAACGCATTCTGAGCACCGACCCCGTTTTGGCAACCGCGACACGGGAGCCTGCGACCTCATGGGTTTGGCCGCGGCGAGCAGGTCGGAGGGCTAGGAGCCGACGACTCGGTCGTAATCGACGATCATCTGCGCGAGCTCAGGTGGCGTGAGCCAACTCGCCCCGATCCACTCGAGGTCTTCGTCGGTCGCCCCACGGGCGACCGCGCAGCCCTTTCAGACGTAAACGGGAACCTGATTGTCGACGAGCTTCTTGAGCAGGTCTCGCACAGGCGGTACGCCGACGCCCTCGACGCGCTCCGCCGCCTCGCGGGATGCGAGCTCCGTCGCGTCGCCGGCGAGCACAACGGCGCACTCCTGTCCCGCTTCGATCGAGCCGTTCGCTGCGATGTGGAGCGGAATCGACGCGCGGGTCGGGTCCGACGACCCCGCGGTGGAGAGATAGAGAATCCGCATCGAGTGAGCCTACGACCCAGTGGCTGCCGACGCAATGCAGCTCAGGACGACCGGCAGCCGGGCCACATCCGCGCCACCTGTCCAGAGACCTCGAAGACTGTCCTTCGTACCTCGAAGTGCAGAGGAGGGCACGATGTCCGCCAGCGTGCGTGAAGAGATCGACGTGGAGGGCTCCGGGTGTGACGACGTGATGCTGCACAGAGCGCGGCTTTCCGATGGCATCCGCGCCGCGCGGACGCAGCCGGCGCGATGAGCGACGCCGACCGGGGCCGACGGCACCTCTTGCAGCGGTACCTTCCGATCGCCGGTTGGCTGCCCGCGTACGAGCGCCGATCGCTGTTGCCCGATGCCGTGGCGGGGTTGTCCGTCTGGGCACTCCTCGTCCCGCAGAGCCTGGCGTACGCGACGATCGTCGGCGTCCCGGTGCAGTACGGCCTCTACACGGCATTTGCGGCGCTGCTCGTGTATCCGCTGTTCGGCACCTCGAGGCACCTCGTCGTCGGGCCGAGCGCGACGGTCGGTGCGGTCTCGGCGGCCGTCGTCGCACCACTGATCGGGACGGCCGCGCTGGGAACGGACGAGGCCGCGACCTATGCGGCGGCGCTCGCGCTGGCGACCGCTTTCGTCTACCTCGCGCTCGGGTTGCTGCGGATGGGCTGGATCTCGACGTTCCTTTCGAAGGCGGTGATGTCGGGCTTCATCCTCGGGTTCGCCGTCGGGATCGTCATCAACCAGCTCCACTCCCTGCTCGGCGTTCCGGGCATGGACGGCTCGTACATGCAGCAGCTCTGGGGGACGATCGAGGCGATCCCGGACACGAGCGGCATCACGCTCGTGGTCGGAGCCGTGTCGCTCGCGCTGCTTCTCGTCATGCGCTACGTCTTTCCGACGCTGCCGCGGGCGCTGATCGTCGTGATCCTGTCGATCGTCGCCGTCGAGGCCTTTGACCTCGCGGATCACGGCGTCGCGATCACGGGCGACGTCCCGACGGGCCTGTTCGCGATCGGCATCCCCGGGATCGACTGGAGCGACACGGGAGCGCTTCTGATCGGAGCGCTGGCGGTCGTCTTCGTCGGCTACTCCGAGACGCTCGCCGCGGCGCGCAACGTCGCGCGCAAGTACCGCTACGGGCTCGACACGAATCAGGAGCTCGTCGCGCAGGGCATGGCGAACGGCGCGGCCGGGCTGATCGGCGGATTCGTCGTGGACGGCAGCCTGTCGAAGACCTCGGTGGCCGACGACGCGGGCCAGAAGACCGAGGTGGCGTCACTGATCAACGCGGCGTTCGTCCTGGCCACGATGCTGTTCCTGGCAACGCTGTTCGAAAGCCTTCCGGCTGCGACGCTCGGCGCGATCGTCATCGATGCGATGGTCGGCCTCATCACCCTCGGCCCGCTCCAGCGTTACTACCGGGTCAACCGGGTCGATTGGGTGTTCTTCATCGGTGCGGGGCTCGGGATTCTCGTTTTCGGGATCATGGCCGGGATCCTCATCGGGGTCGTCCTCTCGCTCGTGATGCTCATTGCGCGCTCCTCGCGCACCAACATCAGGCGTCTCTATCGCGACCCCGCCTCCGGTAGCTACCACGACGTCTCGCGGCACGAGGGACTGGAGCCCATTCCCGGGATCGTCATTGCGCGAGTCGACGGTCCGCTCTTCTTCGCCGACGCCGATCGGTTCCGTGAGCGACTGCACGAGCTCGTCCTGGAGGAGGAAGCGCCGACGTGCGTCGTCGTCGATGCCGAGGCCGTGCACCTGACCGACACCGACGGCGCGGACATGCTGATCCAGGTCGAGGAGGAGTTGCGCTCGCAGGGGGTGGCACTGGCGCTCGCCCGCGTCCATCCCCCGGTCCTCGCCCTCTGGGAACGTGCCGGGGCAATCGACGTGATCGGCAAGGGCAGGGTCTTCGTCACGGTGCGCGAGGCGGTTCACACGCTTTCCGCCGGCCGTCCCCGAGCGCCGCAGGAGCCTGGGAGAGGAACACCGTGACGAAGGTCGACGACGCTGACGAACGGCTTGTCCAGGGCCTTGGCGTTTCCGGCTCGTTCCGCGATGGCTTGTAGACTCGCCGTGCATGGACGACGATCGCCGCACCGCTACGGCTTGATCATGCCTTCCAGGAGGCCGCAGCTGATGTTCGCCCTCGCCGCGTGTGTCGCGTTGCTCGCGCTCGTCGCAGCGGGTTGCGGCGGAGACGACGAGTCCTCGGACCAGACGGCGACCGAGGAGTGGGCGAGCAGCGTCTGTTCGGCGGTGACGACGTGGAAGAACGATCTCGACCAGGCCGCTCAGCCGCTCACCGACCTGTCCTCGCTTTCGGAGGAGAGCATTCGACAGGCTGCTGACGATGCAAGGACGGCGACCGAGACGCTTGCGGACAGCCTGAAGGGCCTGGGACGCCCGGATACCAGTTCCGGAGAGCAGGTCGAAAGCGCGGTGAATGTCCTCGCCACCGAGCTGGAGAGCAGCGCGAAGGAGATCGAGACCGCGGTGGAAGGGGTTTCGAGCGCCGCCGACATCCCGTCAGCGGTCGGCACGGTCACGACCACCCTCACCGCGTTGGGCACGACTGCCGACAGCGCCGTGCAGACGCTCGAGGATGCAGATGTCAGCGGTGAGCTGAAGACGGCGTTCGACGAAGCCGACTCCTGCGACGAACTCACGAGCTCGAGCGGTTAGCCGCGTTCAGGTGGAGCGGGCCGCAGACGCGCGTCAGGCGAGGGCGGATCTGATCTTCTCGACCGTCGCGGCCTCCGCCTCGTCCCCGCCGCCGGCGGACCTGCCGACGGATTCGGCAAGCTCGATCACGAACGCGCGGTAGCTCTCCAGCTCGTCGGGCGCCTTCGCGCGAAGCGTCCCGACCGCACCGCGTAGCGCCTCTACCGTCCCGTTCTCGACCTCGCCGGGCGACGCCACCAGGCCGAAGCCAGTGCCTCCGCCCGAGGAGAGCTCGCGGACGAGCTGGCTGTCGTCGTCGCGTGAGCCCTTGAGGAACTTCGCGAGGGACGAGGCCTCCTTGAACGTGTCCAGAAAGCTGCGGTCACTGGCGGAGACGAGCAAGCCCGCCCCGGTCGCTCCCTTCCGGAGCTGCTCCCATTCCTCTTCGGTGAAGTCCTGCTTGCCTGCCATTTGTCGACTCCTCTCTCCTTCGCCTTGGCGGAAGGCATACCCGCAGTGGCACACCCCATGCGCAGGGTCAGGCGCGCTCGGCGGCGCGAGAGTGCGACGACGAGGATGCCCAATCCGCCGCGGACTCGGGTCCGGGAGGATCTGGTCGTGACTCGTCGGCGCTGGATGGCTCTGTTCTTCGCGTTTGGATCCACGTGCTTCCTGGTCGGCCCTCTCCCTGGGTACGTGCAACTGGTCGGCGACACAGCCGACGCGATCACGTTCTTTGTCGGCTCGATCCTGTTCGCGGCCGGTGGGGCGCTGCAGACGTGGCTGGCGTGGGAGGGACGGCGGTCGGCCGACGTCGGCGGACGCGCGGCGTGGTGGTCCGCGATCGTCCAGTCCGCCGGGACGTTGTTCTTCAATGTCACCACCTATCAGGCGATGCATGTCGCGTTGACGAGCTCCGACTACGACCGGCTCGTCTGGCGACCCGACTGGCGCGGGTCGATCTGCTTCCTCGTCTCGGGCGCGATCGCCTACCGTGCGTCTCCGCGCGGCGGATGGCATGGATGGCTGCCAGCACGTGGTGGTGAGGGATGGTGGCAGCCGGCCGTCAACCTGCTCGGCTGCATCTTCTTCGGCATCTCCGCCGTCGCGGGCTACGTCGTGCCCTCGAGCGGCTCGATGCTCGACCTCGCCGCGGCCAACTGGAACACGTCGCTGGGCGCAGCGTGCTTTCTCGCCTGTGCGCTCGACACACTGCACACCGGTCGAGCCTCGAAGATGCCGCGGGGCCGAGAGCTGCGCGAGCTCGAGCACAAGCTCGAGCGAGATCTCCAGCGTTTGACCTGAAGGGCTGTGCCTGCGTGAACGGGCTAATCGGACCAGCGTCGGCTCGCGCCGGCCGATGCGCGGACGAGGAGGACCTCGCCTCCGTCCCTCGTTCGCTCCCGGTAACGGGTCGCGATGGCGTCGCCGACCTCCACCGCGCGCGCGGCGTGGGCGAGGACGAGCACCGAGCCGCCGAACCCGCCGCCGAGGAGGCGCGCACCGAGCGCGCCGGCGTCGACCGCGAGCTCGACGAGGAGATCGAGCTCCGGAATCGAGACCTCGTAGTCGTCGCGGAGGCTCGCATGGCTTTCGCGGAGGAGCCCACCGGCCGTGACCAGCTCTCCAGCCTCGAGCGCCACTGCGAACCTGCGTACTCGCTCGTTCTCGGTGACGACGTGCCGCAGCCGGCGCGCTGAGATGTCGTCCAGGCCCTCGAGCGCGCTTGCGTCGAGGTCGCTGGAGCGGGCACCGCCGACGACCTGCAACGCATGCTCGAGCTGGCGACGCCGCTCGGCGTAAGCGGTGTCCTCGAGGCTCCGGGGAACACCGGAATCGACGATCAAGAGCCCGGCCTCGGGTGGGACGCGGACGAGCCGGTGATCGAGCGAACCGCAGTCGAGCAGGATCGCGCGCTCGTCGGACCCGAGCAGGCACGCGGCCTGGTCGAGGATGCCGCATGGCACGCCGACGGCCCGCAGCTCCGCCCGCTGGCAGAGGAGGGCGAGCTCGAGCGGCTCGAGCTCGAAGTCGGCGACCGCGCAGAGAGCGAGCGCGAGCGCGACTTCGAGGGCGGCCGACGACGAGAGGCCTGTTCCCGCCGGGAGGTCGGACGAGATCGTCCCCGCCAGACCGATCGCAGGCCGACCGGCGTCGGCGAGCTCGGCGGCCACGGCCTGCACGTACCGCGCCCATCCTCGCGCGTGTGGACCGCTTCCGTCAGCGGCGACGGTCTCTGCTGTCCCGTATCCCCGGGACTCGAGCGTGATCCGGTGCTCCGCGGGAGCGGCCTCGAGCCGGATCCCACGCTGGATCGCGAACGGCAGGACGAGCCCGCCGCTGTAGTCGGTGTGCTCGCCGATGAGGTTGACCCTTCCGGGCGCCCAGACGCGGAGCGGCGGCTCATCCACGTCGGGCGCGATCTCGGGCACGGGGCGCAGAGCCTAGCTCCCGTGGCGCGCCCCGTTCAGCGCTCGCGGCTCTCTCGGACCCGCGGCTCGGTCGAAGCGCCCCGTGCGCGGCGTATGCTCGGCTCGATGACGATCCCGAGGATTCCATTCGGTCGGACCGGACACACGAGCTCACGGGTCGTGTTCGGCGCGGTGGCACTCAGCGGGGCGACCCCGGCCGAGTCGAACGCCGTGCTCGAGCTGCTGCTCGAACACGGCGTCAACCACATCGACACTGCTGCGAGCTACGGAGACTCGGAGGACCAACTGCGGCCCTGGCTCGCCGAGCATCGGGACGCGTTCTTCCTCGCCACCAAGACCGGCGACCGCTCGCGCGCGGCGGCACGCGAATCCATCAACCGCTCGCTCGACCGGATGGGCGTCACCTCCGTCGACCTGATCCAGCTGCACAACCTCGTACATCCCGGCGAGTGGGAGCAGGCGCTCGGCCCCGGCGGGGCGCTCGAGGCCGTGCTCGAGGCCCGTGACGAGGGACTCGTTCGCTTCGTCGGCGTCACCGGCC
Source organism: uncultured Actinomycetes bacterium (assembly GCA_963706915.1). GTDB lineage: Bacteria > Actinomycetota > Thermoleophilia > Gaiellales > Gaiellaceae > Gaiella. The sequence goes on along the minus strand of CAVPOH010000001.1, from coordinate 4,888 downwards.
ACGGCCTGACGGTGGCGCATCAGCATCGCCGTGCGCTCGATGCGTTCCCGTTCGACGCCGTGCTCGCGCCGTACAACCCCGTCGCGCTCCGCGATCCGGTGTACGGGCCCGACTTCGAAGAGCTCGCTCGAGTCTGCGCGGAGCGAAACGTCGCCCTGCAGACCATCAAGGCGATCACCCGCGGAGCGTGGGGAACAGCCCGTCCGACAGCGGCAACCTGGTACGAGCCTCTCACCGATCAGGGCGAGATCGACATCGCCGTCGCGTTCGTCCTCGGGCGCGAGAACGTCTTCCTCAACACGGTTGGGGACCGGGGGCTCGTTCCACGCGTGCTCGACGCCGCCGAGCGCTTCTCGGGACCACCCGACCAGGATGGCGTCGACGCGCTCGTCGAACGAGCGCGCATGACGCCGCTCTTCGTCTCCTGACGACATATTCCCGGGCGATGCGCGTGGGAGACTGGTACGGCTAGGTCGCCGCGAGCTGCGAGATCAGTTGCGCCGCCTGCTCCACGGAGAGAGCGTCCGTGTTGATGACGAGGTCGTAGTGGACGGGCGACTCCCGGCCGATGTCGTAGAAGCGCATCAGGTAGTCACGTCGAGCGGCGTCGGAGTCCTTCACCTCACGGGCGGCCCGCCCTTCATCGCCATCCTTCGTGCCGGCGATGCGCGCAGTACGAGTCTCCTCGGACGCCGTCACCAGGACTCGGAGGGCCTCGTGTGCACGCGATACCGCATGGGACGCACCGTGCGCGACGATGACGACGTCCCCCTGCGCAGCGGTCAGCGAGATCGTCTCCCTGACCAACGCGCGCACGTCATCGTCGCCCAACCCCTCCCAGGCGGGAGCCGTTTGCCCACTCACCAGCGACCACGCCTCGCCGCTCTGGCCGATCGCCTCGAGCACACGGGCGGCGAGCGTCTTTCGCCGCTCCTCGTCCGCGACCTCGGCGGGGCTGATGCCTCCTGCGGCGGCGGCCCGGACCACGATCTCGTCGTCGAGGTAGCGGTAGCCAAGGCTCTCGGCAGCGAGCCGGCCGACCTCCTCGCCCCGCGCGCCCGTTGCGTGCGAGATGCACACGACTCTGTACGACACCGCCCTCGACGCTACGAGCAGCAGGCGTGCTGGTCAAGCTTCGTCCCATCCGGGGTGCCTACGGCCAGGTCTCTCTGCTCACGCAACTGGGACTGCTGCCCGAGCCGTCCCCCGTTCGAGCGGCGGGGGTTTGCGGAGACGCTCTCGATCTCCGTCCGTCAGACGGCGTCGGCAATCACAAGGCCGCTACTGGCGGTTTCGGCGGCCTGTAGGACGAGCGCCGGGTCTGGTCCCTTGCCTTCTCGCCAGAGGTCGAGCAGTCGATCGATGAGCAGCGTACGCTTTGAGATGAAGTCGCCGGACGCCAGTGGCGAAGGGTGGAGTGCGGCCAGTGCCAGGACGCAGTCGCGGCAGTACGTTGAGCAAAAACTGCTGGCCGACGCGCGCCGACGATGCGCAGCAGACTGTGGAGGCGTCAGTTCGAGGTCCGTGTCAAACTCGCTCTGACAGAACGAGCAGCGCACCTGTTTCGGCGCTTCCGCCATGATGGTCTTCCTCCCAATGTGGTGGGGGTTGCGACACCCGTCCCCGAACGCGCAGTCCCCGAGCCTTTCTCCACGCCAACCGTAGCTCTGATTCGTACGTCCGGCCCGGGTCGTTCGACTAGGTTCACCCGGACCCGTAGGCGTCTGCGCCGAAGACGGCCGTTGCCGGCGAGACGCACTCCAGCTTTCGTCTCCGACGCGACCGCGAGCCGCAGCGTCATGCGGGGGTCGGCGGTGTTCGCGTCTACGCGTCCACTTTGAAGCTGAGCATCATGCCGCTCTCGTGGTGCTCGGCGATGTGGCAGTGAGCCATCCAGCGTCCCGGATTCGTGACGTCGAGCAGGATGTCGACGGTCTCGCCGGTGCGGACGAGCACCGTGTCCTTCCAGACGAGGTTCCGCTCGACCACGTCGTCGCGCGCGAGGATCAAGAACCGTCCTGCTCCGTGGACATGGAACGGGTGCGGCATTGGATGGTCCGAGTCCATCTCGTTCACGAGCCGTAGCTTGACCTGGTCGCCGACTCGGAAGGTCCAGTCGATCTGGGCGTTCTCGGCGCCGGTGTCGCGATCGACGAGCTTCCAGCGCATGTTCGCCGGCGTCGTCTTCCGGTTGATCTCGACCATGTCGTCTTCCCACTCGATCCCCTGCGCCGTGTCGTGAGCGTGCTCGGGCTCGCCGTGCTGTTGGTGGTGCGCGCCGTGGTGACTGGGCTCGTTGTGATGGACGCGGTCGTCGTGAGCGTGTGCGGCGTGGCCCTCTCCGGCATTGCCCGCCTCATGCCCATGATCGTGGTGGTGCTCGTGACCGTCACCGCCGCCAGCCTCCACCAGGCTCGCCGCAAGGAGCTTCATGCCGCACTTCGGACAGCGGTCAGGCTTGTCGCTCGTCACCTCTGGATGCATCGGACAGACATAGATCGTCTCTTCTGTCGCCTGGGCGAGCAGTTTCATCCCACACTTCGGGCAGCTCCCCGGCTCCTCGCTCACGACCTCCGGGTGCATCGGGCAGACATAGATGACCGGCACGCCCTCGGGCACGCCCATGTCCATCTCGGCGACGAACGAGAGCGTCTTGTCCGGCGGCGCCTTGAAGAACGGCTCGATGCGCTCGCGGAGCTCGGTCATGTCGCTGTTGGCGCGCAGGCGCGCGAACTCGTCCGCGAACGACTGCTCCGCCGCTTGGCCGGTAACGGTGATCGACGCGAGCCGGTAGGTGTGCTCGGGCGTTCGGTGCTGGAGCTCGAGCTCGCCCGCATCCGGGAACAGCACGTCCACGACGACGCGCTCGGACGGGGCGAGCAGGACCTCGTCGACGAACTCCTCGTGCTCGTAGCGGCCGGCGTCAGCACCGACCAGCTTCACCTGCGCGCCCGGCAGCGCCACGTTGAAGACCCGCGTGTTCGCAGTGTTCGTGAGGTACATGCGCACCACCTCGCCGCGCCTCGCTTCGAGTTGCAGCTCGGGCTCGCCGGCGACCAGCATCACGTTGCCGAACCGGCCCATCGCCACATGGGTCGTCTCCTCCTCCCGGAAGGCCGCGATCATTCCGTCCTCGATCAGGATGTCGTCGAGGGTGAGCAGGAGCTCGCGGTTCGCGGACGGCCAGTAGTCAGGCTCGCTAGGCACGGCGAGGATGTTCCCGTACAGGCCCAGCTCCTGGCCGTAGTCCTCGCGTATGTGTGGGTGGTACCAGTAGCCGCCGGGGTCGGGCACATGCACCTCGTACGTGAAGGTCTTGCCGACCGGGATCGGAGCCTGCGTGTCGTGGGTGCCGTCATAGCGGTTCTCGAGCCGCAGGCCGTGCCAATGGACGGTGGCCTCGACGTCGCCCTGGTTGGTGACGTGCACCATCGCCGTCGCGCCCTGGGGGATCTGGAGCGTCGGCCCCGGCACCGAACCGTTGTACGCCAGCATCCGCACGGTCGCGTCGCCGATCCGCTTCTTCACCGGGATGATCTGGAGCTCGAACTCGTCCCCATCGGCAAGCTCGACCAGCTCGGTCGTGCGGGCTTTCGGGAGGCCTTCGGTCTCGCGCGTGAACTCGATTGTCGGGCCGTGGCGTTGAGTGCCGGGGTCGGGCATCGGGCTACCTCCTGTCAGACAGTGTTCCGTCTAGTGGCTGCCCCGGTGCTGACCGGTTCCTCGCCCGAAAGCCGCGTGATCGGTTCCTGATGCTCGGCGATCCGCCCTGCGATGTGCTCGGCGTCGTCCTTCACCCAGCCAATCAACGCCGAGCCACGCGTGTGCTGCCAGGTAAGTCCGAGGAAGAAGAGGCCCGGGACATCGGTGACGCCACGGCGGTGGCGCGGGCGGCCGTCCCCTTCGAGAATCGGCAACTTGATCCAGGAGTAGTCGGCGCGATAGCCCGTCGCCCAGATCACGGCGTCGACCACGAGCTCGCCCCCGTCGTCGAAGCGAACCGTTCGCCCGTCGACGTCGACGACGCGAGGCTTGAGCTCGACTCCGTAGCGCTTCTGGAGCCGGCGTGGGCTCGAGCCGATCAGCGTGTCGCGCGTGCGCAGCTTGCGGCCGAGGCGTGAGTCGACCGTTTTGTCGAGGATTCGCGTCTTCGTGAGCCACCAGAAGAGGTCGCGCCCGAGCACACGTTGGGGCAGCGGCTTCTGGCGAGAACCGACCGAGAGCACGACCTTGTGCGTTGCCGACAGCTCCTTCGCAATCTGAAAGCCGGTGTTGCCGCCACCGACCACAAGGACCGTGCCCGCCGGCACCTCGTCCGGGCGCCGGTAGCCGACGGCGTGCGTCTGGAAGACATCGGCAGCGAGCTTCTCGGCGAGCTTTGGCACGTACGGCATCTGGAACGGCCCGGTTGCGACCACGAGCTGGTCGGCGATGAGCGTCCGCCCGTCCACCTCGACGCGGAGCCGCCCATCGTCGCCGCGCTCGAGCTTCGTGACCTCGCGGTTCAGCTCGATCGGCAACTCGAACATCTCGGCGTAGCGCTCGAGGTAGGCGGTCACCTCGTCTCGCGTCGGATAGCCTTCGGGCTCGCCCGGAAACGGGAGCCCCGGCAGCGCGCTGTAGCGCCGGGGCGTGAAAAGCGTGAGCGACTCCCAGCGCTCCCGCCAGGCGGACCCGATCGAATCGGCGCGATCGAGGATCACGAAGCGACGGCCCTGGCGGCGGAGGTAGAACCCCATCGCCAGCCCCGCCTGGCCGGCCCCGATGACGGCCACCTCCACCCCGTCGCTGCCCTGGGATCCTCCGGTCGACTCGTGGGTCGAACTGCCCATCACCCTTCCGCTTCCCGCCCTCGCACTAGCCAAACCTCCCGACCGAGACGGTCCCC